>CAVPKE010000006.1:0-767843 GCA_963705615.1 uncultured beta proteobacterium
CTACGTCTTCGCCGCGGCCGCCGCGCGCCTCTGCTTCAATTCCCACGCACCGGCCGCGAAGGCCAGCAGCGCCAGCCCCGTCGCCGCGATGAACGCCCAGTGTAGTCCGCGAAGCAGCGATTCTGCAGGGAGGGTGAGCAAGGCGTGGTGACGCCCGCCCACGGTCTGACCCATCGCTACCAGGGAAAAAATCGACGCGATGGCCGGCACCCCTGTGGTCTGTCCCAGCGTGCGCATGAGCGACAGCAGCGCGGAAGCGATGCCCAACTGCTCGCGCGGCACCGCGTTGAGCACGCTGCTGTTGTTTCGCAGCATTGAACAGGCCCATCCCCAAGCCCACCGGCGCGACCCGCCAAGCAAATCCCCAGCCCGTCACGTGCTCGTCGATGGTGGCAAACAGCAGGCACCCGAACGCGACCACCAGCAAGCCGGTCAGCGCGACTCCGCGCGGCCCCATGCGGTCGGCGAGCGCACCGCCCATCGGTGCGGTCACACCGCCGACGATCGGTGAGATGGCGAGGAGCAGACCCACCTTGGCGGTGGGATAGCGGGCGATGATCTCGAGGAAAAAGGGCTGCAAAAAGCCCGTCCACCGAGCACCAGGAAAACCAGATACCCCATCAATAGTCCGCTGGCGAAGGGCTTGTTGCGGAACACCCGCAGATCGAGGAGGGGGCTGGAGACGCGTGATTCGACGTACAGGAAAGCGGCGAACCCGACGACTGCTGTTGTCAGCAGCGCCACGACGAGCGGCGTCTCGAACCCGTCGCGCTGACCCCAGGTGAGGCCGAGCGCCAATCCGCCTAGCATGACGCACCCGAGCAGCGTGCCGGGCCAATCCAGTCCCGCGGTGGCGGGCCGTCCCGGAGTGTCGGGCACGAAGCGATAGACGACCGACATGGCCACGATGCCCACTGGGATGTTGACGAAGAACATCCAGCGCCACCCGGCCAGCTCGATGATGAACCCACCCACCGAAGGCCCCAGCGCGACACCCAGCAGCACCGCAGCGCCGATCATGCCCAGCGCGCGGCCCCGCTCATTGGTCCCGAACATTTCACCCACGATGGCCGCGCCCAGCGCGAGTTCAAGAACACCCGCCCCCAATCCTTGCAGCGCGCGAAACGCAATCAGCCAGCCCACCGTCGGCGCAAAACCGCACAGCAGAGATCCCCAGTGTGAAAATTGCGAGCCCGGCGAGATAAGCCCGTTTCTTGCCGTGGATATCGCCGAGGCGCGCGGCGGCCATCACCAGCGCCGTCGCGATCAGCAGATAGCCGAGTACGATCCATTGCACGGTTGAGAACGTCGTGCCGAACGCGGCCACCAGTGTGGGCAATGCCACGTTCACGATGCTCGCGTCGAGCGTGAACATGAACACGCCCGTGCCCATGCCCGTCAGGCCGAGCCAGCGCTCCGGGCATGGCCGCGGGTCGTGTGCTCGCGATGCTGCGGTGGGAGGTTGCCCAATCGGGGTCCTTCACGCCGACCTGCTCTCTTCCGGCGCCGTCCGATGGATGCGCGATGCTATCGACAGGTCGTTTTCGGGAGGCAGCCGACCCGCGTACGGGCGGATCGTCTCCCGTGGCTCTACATGCCGGCTTAGGCACCCGATGGGGTGGTGTATCCCCAGTATCGTCGCGGCGAGGGGAAGACATGATCCGCTTTCTCAAGACCGGCATCAGCGCCGAGCAGGATGCCGCCGACGTCGCCAAGGTGCGCCAGACCGTGGAGGCCATCCTGGCCGACATCGAGAAGCGCGGCGACGAGGCGGTGCGCGAGTACTCGCGCAAGTTCGACAACTGGGACCCGCCCGCCTTCGAGCTGAGCGCGGCGCAGATCCAGGCCTGCGTCGAGGCCATGTCGCCGCGCGAGGTCGACGACATCAGGTTCGCGCAGGCGCAGATCCGCAATTTCGCGCAGATCCAGAAGGACGCGCTGAAGGATGTCGAAGTCGAGACCCTGCCCGGGGTGATCCTGGGCCACCGAACATCCCGGTGAACAGCGTCGGCTGCTACGTGCCCGGCGGCAAGTATCCGTTGCTCGCTTCGGCCCACATGACCATCCTCACCGCGAAGGTGGCCGGCGTCAAGCGCGTCATCGCCTGCGCGCCGCCCTTCCAGGGCAAGCCGGCGGCGGCCATCGTCACCGCCATGCATCTGGCCGGCGCGGACGCGATCTACTGTCTGGGCGGCGTGCAGGCGATCGGCGCGATGGCGGTCGGCACGGCATCGATCACCGGCCTGCGACATGGTGGCCGGGCCCGGCAACGCCTACGTGGCCGAAGCCAAGCGGCAGCTCGCCGGCCGCGTCGGCATCGATCTGTTCGCCGGCCCGACCGAGACGCTGGTCATCGCCGACGACACGCTGCGACGCGCAGATGTGCGCCACGGATCTGCTCGGGCAGGCCGAGCACGGGCCGACCTCGCCGGCGATCCTGCTGACCAACTCCGAGAAGCTCGCGCGCGAGACCATGGCGGAGGTGGAGAAGCAGCTCAAGACGCTGCCGACCGCGCGATCGCCGGCCAGGCCTGGAAAGACTACGGCCAGGTGATCGTGTGCGACACCTACGAGGAGATGGTCCAGGAGGCCGACCGCATCGCGTCCGAGCACGTGCAGGTCATGACGAGGGACCCGGACTATTTCCTGAACAACATGACCAACTACGGCGCGTTGTTCCTGGGGCCGGAGACCAACGTCTCCTATGGCGACAAGGTGATCGGCACCAACCACACGCTGCCCACGCGCAAGGCGGCGCGTTACACGGGCGGGCTGTGGGTGGGCAAGTTCCTGAAGACCTGCACCTACCAGAAGGTCAAGCCCGAGGCCTCGGCGATGATCGGCGAGTACTGCTCGCGGCTGTGCGCGATCGAGGGCTTCGCCGGACACAAGGCGCAGGCGGATCTGCGCGTGCAGCGGTACGGGCATCTGAAGACGGCGCATCGGTGAATCCCCGGCTACATATCAATGTAGCCTGGATGAAGTGAAGCGTAATCCAGGAAGTCGGCCGAAAATGCCGTTGCCTGACTAAAGGAGGAACACATGATGTTGAAGCGGATCTTCGTATCTCTGAGCGCCGCGCTGTGCGGCGTCGCCCTCGTTGTGGTCGGTGCTGCCGTCCACGCCGCGGATCCCGAATGGACCTACCCCACGATCCAGGGGTTTGGCAAGATCGTGCCGGTACCCGATGCGGCCATGCAGCCGAGCAAGGACAGCGAGTACAAGGTCGTATTCAGCATGACCGGCGGTGGCGATGCGGACAAGGTGAATGCCTCTCTGGATCGCGTCGCCCGTGCCGTGAACCTGTTCACGTCGGCTGGCGTGCCGCTGTCCCATCTGCACTTTGTGGTCGTGGTCCACGGACCGGCAACACCGTCGGTGTTGGACAACGCGCACTATCGCCAGAAGTTCAGCATTGACAACCCGAACGTAAAGCTGATTGGCGAACTTGAGAAGGTGGGCGTGAAGGTCGTCGTCTGCGCGCAAGCTTTGGCTCACAACGGTCTGCCTCGCGACGGGGTCGACCCGCAGGTAGGGATCACGCTGTCTGCGATCACCGATATCGTCATGTTGGAGCAACAGGGTTTCGTCATCTATCCTTTGTAGCGAGCCCGAACCGGCGAACAGCAAGATTTGGAGCGCAGTGAGCAGCAGATGCGTCGGCCCTCGCAGAAGTTCGCTGCGGTGACGATCGGCCTGTGCGGCATGCTGTCCAACGGCTGGGCCGCCGATACCGGCGAAACCATCGTGCAGGGCGTTCCCGGAAAGATGACTGCTTGCGCAACCTGTCACGGCGCGCACGGCGAAGGCGGCGGCGACGGTGTCTTTCCGCGCGTCGCCGGCCTCCCGGCCGCGTATATCGAGACGCAGCTCAAGGCGTTCAGGGATGGCGGGCGGCGCGAGCCCGTTGATGTCCCCCATGGCCACGGGGCTGACCGATCCCGACATCAGCGCCATCGCGACTTATCTCGAGCGCCAGCAACCGCCGTTTCTCGTGCCGCCCAAGGCGGAGCCGTCTCAGCTGACGCAGGGGCAGAGCCTGGTCACTCTCGGACGCTGGGAGCAAGGAGTCCCGGCCTGCACGAGCTGTCACGGCGCGGCTTTGCAGGGCGTCGGACCGGCGATCCCGGCCTGGCCGGACAGTCGTCGCAATACCTGTCGGCCCAGCTTCGAGGGCGTATCAGAAGCGGACAGCGAGCGCCGCGGTCCGGTCGAACTGATGCGGCCGTATCGCACGCGGGATGAGCAGCCAGGACATCGAGGACGTCGCGCTCTACGTCGCGAGCCTGCGACCCGGCGCGCGCCCGAGATCGCCGCGACCCGCGACACCGGAACCGTACACCGCGAAACCGCAGTCACCCGATGCGTTTGTGCCGCCGCCCGAGTCCGCCATTCCTGCTGGACCTTATGGCGACCTCGTTCGTCTCGGTCAGAGCATCTTCGAGGACACGCCCAAGCATGCCGCGCATTACGCGGGCAACACGCTGAGCTGCCGCAACTGCCACCTCGATCGCGGCCGGGACGCGTCATCGTCGCCGATGTGGGCGGCCTACGTGCATTACCCCGAGTACCGCAAGAAAGACGGCGTGGTCAACACGATTCAGATGCGCATCCAGGGCTGCTTCCGGTACAGCCAGAACGGCACCGCGCCAGACGCCGACAGCCGGGAGCTGACCGCGCTCGTGAGCTATTTCTACTGGATGGCGAGCGGCCTGCCGGTGGGCGTCAAGCCCAAGGCGGCGGGATATCCCAAGCTCGATCCGCCCAACGCGACACCCAGCCCGGAACGCGGAGCCAAGGTCTACGCAACGCGCTGCGCGTTATGCCATGGCGATAATGGGCTTGGTCGCAGCGGCGGTGGCGAGCAGGTGTTTCCACCGCTGTGGGGGCCGCAGTCGTTCAACTGGGGTGCGGGCATGCACCAGGTCGACCGCGCCGCCGGCTTCATCAAGACCAGCATGCCGCTACGGCGCAGGCGGCACGCTCACCGACCAGGAGGCGTGGGACGTCGCTGCGTATGTGAACAGCCGCCCCCGACCGCAGGATCCACGCTTTACCGAGAGCGTCGAGAAGACTCGCGCGCTGTACCATAGCGACCACGAGTACGACTACTACGGACGCGAGGTCGACGGGGTGCTGCTCGGTGCACCGGGTACGCGGGAGCATCGGGACAAGAGCAACAAGTAGGAGAGCCATCTTTCCAGAAACTACGGGTTCGAAAAAGTCGAGCAGGTCACTTCTTTGGAGGAAGCATCATGCGTAAGCCCCTGTTATTCGTTCTGGTATTCCTTGTCGGCTGTGAGACAACCGGCACCAGCACCGGCCCGGCTTCGAGCCCCGCTGCTAAGCCGAGTGCCACACCTGCACCGAGCGCTGCGCCCGCCACGGCGGCGAAACGCGACAAGCTGGAGGGCATTCCGCTGGTGTGGAAACCCACCACCAACGTAGCGACCGTCGGCGCGGTCGACCTGACCGGCCTGACCAACATCAAAGTGCAGGTCGATCGTCTGGGCGACAAGCGCGACGCCCCTGGCTTGATCGGCCAAAATATCGAGAAGCAGCCGCCGCGCAAGGTCACCACGCCGGACGACGTAGCTGGCTTTGTGACCGATCACATGAAGTCGCTCATGAAAGGAGCCGGCCTGAACGTGGTGGACAGCGGCGGCAGCGCGACCGTCAAGGGCGAGATCCAGCAGTTCTTCGTGGCCGAGACCGACACCTATAAAGGCGACGTCCGCATCCATGTCACTGTCACCAACGCGGCCGGCAAGGAGGTGTGGAACGGCGTGACCGGCGGCAGCGCCACCCACTTCGGGCGCTCGTACAAGGACGAAAATTACTACGAAACGCTTAGCGATTCGCTGATCGAGGCCACTTACAATCTCCTGAAGACGCCGGGTTTCCACGATGCCTTGGTCAGAAGTGATGCGTGGCGTGGCTAGCCCGCCGTCACAGCTATTCGCGCACAAGTCGGTGCAAACGACGCGCGCCTATGCGCACTTAGCCCAAGAAGCGCCCGCAGACGCCCGTTGGGTTGGCGTCTGACCGGCTGTCACTACAGGCCGACGCCCACTGCTGGCTGACCCTGACGATTCGGCGCTGCGCACGGAGGCAGCATTTAGTCGTCCTTGTGGCTCTTGCCGTTCCCATGACCATGACCAACTTTTTTTACTGGTCATGACTAGCGACCTTGCGCATGTTGTCGCGTTCGCTGTCCCACCGGTATCGAGCGACGAGCCCATCATTCTCATCGTACATGCGAACTTCAACGTCGCCGTCCCCGGTGTCGCGCATCACCTCGACCCTGGTCGGTGGGCTTGCGGTGGGGCGGGCCTTCATGAAAAGCTCGTGCAGACTCATCGCGCGTGCGACTAAGCGAGCATCTGTCGGAGTTGCGTCTTCGTACTTCGGGACCACAGCAGGGAGGCTGTTGGTGGTCTGCATGGTTCCAGGTCCTCTTTAGCGACTGATTCGACGGTGCGGGTCTAGCAAGTACCGGACCCGCGACATGGCCGGCTTGAGGCAAGCACGTCCGTCCTTCAGTTCGCTGCCCGGGCGTAGTCCTGGCAGCTGCGCCCCCGGCAAGGGCGGTAGGCCGCTCCAAAGGCCAGCGCGAGTCTGCTGCTGGCTAGAATCAGCACACCAATCGTTGCGCTCAAAAGTTTCCGGTTCATGGTCAACCTCCTTTGGATTCCAACCAAGTTCTGTCCTGGTTTAGGCGCAGATTACACAGGGGGTGCTGAACGGAACCTGAACGGTGTTGGGAAGTTGCAGCCAGCGTCGCACGCGCTAGCTGATTCGTCGCTCGGCCTTCAGGTGCAGGAAATCGGACTAGACCCGGCCACATGCGGTACGCATACCATTCTATTGAGTTACTTTCCCATGCCCACAGATTTGCCGAAAACTCACTCGGCTGGCACTGTTTGCGGATGCCGCCGACCGGTTCGGGCCGCACGAGTTGAAAGGGGGAGAACAAATGAGGGGTCTTCCATTAACAATATTCGCAGTGCTGCTGCTCGGCGCTTGCGCCACCACCGAGAGCGTTCAGAAAGCGAAGGGAACAGGCGAGAAGCGGACGTTCGGTGCCGACTATGAGGCGGTCTACAAAGCCACACTCAGTGCTGCCAGCAAACAGGGATTGACATTGACCAGCGCCGATAAGAGCAGCGGTCAGATCCTCCTGTCACATGGAATGGCTCCGTGGAGCTGGGGCGAGCGGATAGCCATTTTCGTAACGAAGATTTCCGACAGCCAGACGCAAGTCGAGATTATCAGCGAGCCGGTGGTGGCTCCGCTCAACTTTCCACCCGACTGGGTCAGCAGGCTGTTTGACGCCATCGGCACCGAGTTGCAGCCGCATGCGCAAGTCTGCACCTCGCGGATGTCGGCCTTGGTGCAACCGTCGCGCAACGCAGCGCGCAGATGCAGCTCCAGCTCGTACCCGCGGTTCAGCGTCGACAGCATCGCCGGGTTGAGCAGACTGCGCGTCTCGCGGCACGCCCTCACGGATCCAGATCGCACCCCAGCAATATTCCGTGACTAGCTCCTGCAGCGGTTGATTGGAGTCGTCGGCGTTCTTGATCGAAGCCTCCACGTATACGGCCCCGAGCACGTCCTTGCGCACCGCAAGACCTTTGTCGAACAGGAGGGCCAGCCATGATCATCCTTTGAAAGAAACGAGCGGACTGTAGGACAATAATTACGATAAGATCGGCCTGACAAGACGAGCCGGAGGCGGCGGCTCTTACAACAAGGCCGCAACCGCGCATGCCACAGGATTCATCCTCCAATCTTGGTCGCACCCTGATGATCGAGCCATGATCGCGCAGCAATTGCTAAACGCGCTGGTCGTCGGCAGCGTCTACGCGCTGTTCGCGCTTGGATTCACGCTGATCTTCGGCGTGCACCATATCCTGAATCTCGCGCACGGCGCGGTGTTCATGTGGGGTGCGTTCGTCGGGCTGTACGCCGTGACCTGGCTGCACGCGCCCTTCGCCATCGCGCTGGTCTGTGCAGCACTCGTCGCCGGCTTGCTTAGCGTGGGACTCGACTGGATCGCCTTCCGGCCCCTGCGCAAACGCGGCGCGCCGGAGTTTTCGGCCATCATCTCCAGCATCGGTGCCGGGCTGATCCTCATGAACATCGCGCAGCGTGCGTCGCAGACGCGGGTGATGCGCTATCCGTTCGGCACCTTTCCGATCGAGGTGTATTCGGCGTTCGGACTGCGCGTGACCTTGCTCCAGCTCACCATCGTCGGCAGCGTCGCGGTGATCGTGACGTTGCTGTTCCTCTATCTGTTCTACACGAGCTTCGGTCGGCAGATCCGCGCGGTGGCGATCAATGAGCGCACGGCGTCGCTGCTGGGGGTCAATCCCCAGCGCGTCTACTTCCAGACGTTCTTCATCTCCGGCGCACTGGCCGGTGCAGCCGGCGTGCTGATCGGCATCGCGTTCAACTCGGTGCATTTCCTGATGGGCGAGCCCTACATGTTGCGAGCCTTCGTCGTGATCGTGCTGGGCGGGCTCGGCAGCGTCGCGGGCGCGGTGATCGCCGGACTGTTGCTCGGTCTGATTCAGACCATGACGATCGCCTACGTGTCGACCGATCTAAGCGACGCCATCATCTTCTCGTTGCTGTTCCTGATCCTGCTCGTGCGTCCGACCGGGTTCTTCGGCACGCTGCGCAGAGAGAGACGGGTGGCGCGGGAATGACTGGCGCACTCGCGGGCTATCAGGCGCTGCTCAATCTGGTCATTCTCAATTGCGGGCTCGCGCTCAGCCAGTTCGTGGTGCTGCGCGCAGGGGTGTTTTCGGTGGCGACACCGGCTTTCGCATCGATCGGCGCCTACACCGCCGGGTTGGCGACCTTGCGCTTCGGCGCCGGCACCGCAGCGGGGCTGCTGGCTGCAGCGCTCGTCGGCACGATAGCGGCCCTGCTGCTGTCGCTGCCGCTGGCGCGCCTACGCGGGGTGTTCCAGGCGATCGCGACCGTGGCGCTCGTGCAGATCGTGCTGTCGCTCGCGCTCTACGCAACCGATCTGACCGGCGGCGCCAACGGACTGAACGGCATCCCGAGGCTGGTCGATACGCCGGGTCTGCTTCTGTTCATCGCCGCCGGGGTCTATGTCCTCGGCTCATTGGGACGGGCGCGGATCGGTTACGCCTTCGACGCCATCCGACAGGACGAAACCGTCGCGGTCACGCTGGGCATCTCGGCCGCGGGGCATCAGGCGCTCGCTTTCGCGTTGAGCGGCGCGATCGCCGGGCTGACCGGCGGCTTGATGGCATACCACAACCGCAGCGTGGTTCCCGAGGAGTTCGGCTTCGGCATGCTGGTCACGGTGTTGAGCTATGTCGTGCTCGGCGGACGGCGCTCGGTGCTGGGCCCGCTCGCCGGAGCATCGATTCTAAGGCTGCTGCCGGAACTGGCGCGCCCGTTGGCGGACAATCGGTTGATCGTTCACGGCGCGGTTCTGATGCTGGTGATCATCTATCTTCCGCACGGTATCGTGGACACGCTCCAGATCGCCCGGCGCAGGCGGTTGACCGCCAGCGCGCGCGCGCCCCTGGTCACCAAGGAAGCCGCAAATGGCTCGGCTTAGTCTCGAGGGCGTGTCGCGTCGTTTCTTCGGCGTCGAGGCAGTGCGTAGTCTCACCATGACCGTGCCCGCCGGCCGCGTCACCGGTCTGATCGGGCCCAACGGCGCGGGCAAGACCACGGTGGTCAATCTGATCAGCGGGCTGCTGAAGCTGAGTGGCGGCCGCATCCGGCTGGAGGATTGCGACATCGGCGAGCTGCCGCCGCACGAAGTGGCGAGGCTCGGCGTAGCGCGAACGTTCCAGAACATTCGCTTGCTGAAGGAGGCCAGCGTTCTCGACAACATCGTCGTCGGTTCTCATGGGCAGGATCGTACGTCGTTCGCGGCACAGGCTCTAGGCTTGCCCTCGGTGCGACGCGCGCGCGCCGCGCTCGTCGACCGCGTGCGCGAGCTGCTGCACGAGTTCTCGATGGCTGAGTATGCCCCGTGCCTCGCCGGTGAAGTTTCCTACGGGCACCAGCGGCGCGTCGAGATCATGCGGGCTCTGGCCACGGAACCCAGCGTACTGCTGCTCGACGAGCCAGCAGCGGGGATGAACGACGTCGAGGCCGATGCGCTCAGCGTAATATTCCGGCGCCTCGCCGACCGTGGCCTAGCCGTGCTTGTGATCGAGCACAACATGCAGCTGGTGATGACCCTCTGCGACGAAGTCTACGTCCTCGAGTCCGGCGAGCTGATCTGCCACGGCACGCCGGAGCAGGTACGCAACGATCCGCGCGTCATCGAAGCGTATCTGGGAGGTGAAGCTTGCTAGCGGTGGAAGACGTCGCCACGGCCTATGGCGGAATTGTCGCCGTGCGTGGCGTCAGCTTGCATGTGCCACGGGGCCGCATCGTTGCCCTACTCGGAGGAAACGGGGCGGGCAAGACGACGTTGCTGCACACGATTTGCGGAGTTTGCCGGCCGCAAGCCGGCCATATCCGATTCGACGGAGCATCCCTGGTCGGAATGCCGACGCACGCGATTGCGCGGCGTGGAATCCTGCTCGTCCCCGAGGGTCGCCAGATCCTCGGCCCGCTGTCGGTGCGGGAAAACCTCGAGCTGGGGCGGCTTGCACGCGGTCATCGATCGCGCGCCCTGGAAGCCGACGTCGAGGACGTCTACCGTTTGTTCCCTCGGCTTGCGGAGCGAGCGGACAACCTCGCGGGCTCGTTGAGCGGCGGCGAGCAGCAGATGCTGGCAATCGGCCGCGCGCTGATGGGCGGCCCCGAGATCCTGCTGCTGGACGAGCCGAGCCTGGGCCTCGCTCCGAAGATGGTGGCGGTGGTATTCGCCGCGCTGCAGGCACTGAACGATGCCGGATTGACCATCCTGCTGGTCGAACAGAAGGCTCGCCGCGCGCTCGAGATCGCACACGAAGGTTACGTCATGGAGCGCGGGACGATCGTCGACAGCGGGCCGTGCGAGCGCTTGCGGGCCGACCCCAAGATACTGGCTCATTATCTCGGGGACCGAGACGCAGTCGGCTCGATGTGAGTCAGCCCCATGGCGGCCACTTGGTTTATTCGGTTTGTTGGAAAGGGCTTCGCGGCCACAGGCCGCGCGGCGTTGTTCACGCTTTGCGGCGGCCGACGCGCCGCCATAAAAACACTGGAGGAGCGCGATGACATTCTGGACCCGTAATACCACCGCCGTTTTCGCGGTTCTAGCCGCGGCAAGCCTCTCGGGACCCGCCGCAGCCCAGGAATACACGGTCGCAGCCGAGCTCGCTCTGACCGGGACCTACGCCTGGGTTGGCGTCCCCAGCCACGAAGGGCTGCTCGTCGGCCTCGACGAAGTCAACGGCAGCGGCATGCTGGGAGCGGCGAAGATCAAACTCGCGATCGAGGACACCGGCAGCGACAAGGCGCAGGCGATCACGCTTATCAACCGCTTCCAGGCGCGCGACAACGTGCTCATGGTCCTCGGGCCCAGCTCGAGCAGCGAGGGGGTGGCGATCGGCCCGGTCGCGAACGACCTCAAGATCCCCCTGCTCACGACCACCGCCGTATCGGAAGCGATCAACCGGAGCGGCCCGTGGGCGTTCAAGACGCCAGCCAGCCCAAGTGTGATTATCGGCGAAGTGGCCAAGTACACGGTCGACAAGCTGCGCATCAAGAGCGCGGCGCTCGTGTTCGGCCGGGACAACGACGGGCAAGTGGGTCAGAAGAACACCGCCCTCGACTATTTCAAGAACCATGGCGTCAAGGTGCTCGCGGAGGAATCCGTGCTCACAACGGACACCGACTTCCTCGCCCTGCTGACCAAAATCACCTCGCTCAATCCCGAAGCGATCTTTCTCGCGCTGACCGCCGAGCAGGCGGCGAGCTTCATCATTCAGGCGCGGCAAGGTGGCATCGACCCGCACGTTCGCTTCGTGGGCGTCCCCAATATGGGCGCAGAACAGTTCATTACCATCGGCGGGAAAGCGGTAGAGGGCTCGATCTTCGTCGCCGATTATTTCCCCGGCCTGCAGACACCGGAGAACCAACGTTTCGTGGCAGCTTACAAAGCCCGGTACAACCGTCTGCCGGACAATGGCGCGGCGCTGGGATATACCGCCATCAAGATCGCCGCGGCGGCGATCAAGGCGGCCGGACCGCAACCGAGTCGCGAGAGCATTCGCGCGGCCCTCTTGAAGGTCAAGGGGCTGCGGGTCATCCTGGGTCGAGGCGAGTTCTCCTTCGACGAAAACCGCGGAGCCAACTACGGCGGTGTCATCTTGATCGTGAAGAACGGCAAGTTCGCGCCGGTGGAGTAGCGCTCGCCTGCTCCGTGCCGCTGCTGGACGCCCGCATCGCTACGTAAGGTGTCTTTTGCTCTCCGCCCGTCGGTTCAGACGATACGTGGACCCGACCATCGGGACGCTACCGGTACCCTAACAGGAGGGCTACTAGCTCGCGATTACCCAACCGCGCTGCACAGTCGAGAGCGGCTGTATTGCAGTGCTGGCAGACTGGGTGCGCGGAGCGCCGCGAGTCGCCGAATGATCGGACCCGAATGCATTCGTCATCAGCGGCGGCCAGCGTATCTGGCCGGCGTGGATCGGACAAGCGCTGTACCGCTCGAGACGGACCTGACGATGACAACAGTCTGTGGGCTGAGCGGTGGCAGGGATAGGTGACATGTTAGGTGCCAAGCGCTCCCGCGCGGATGGGGCAGTCGGGTGTCGCGACTGACTGCTTTCAGGAAAACACCTTAATCAGGCTCGAATGACTCGAATTGGCCGAGGGCAGCCCTCGAATCACGACCGCTTAAATTGTTGAAAAATTCTCTCTCCTGCGTGGTCCGCTTGAACCATTTTCTGCATTCAAGCCACTGACTGTGTGCCCTTGCAGAGGAGATTAAGAATGTATCGCATCGGCTTGGTCCTAGCCGCCGTGTCGCTACTGACAGTTGCTCCCTCGCGTGCGCTCGTAGGAGGCTGTGGAGGAGGGCGTATGGGCCGCATGGAAGCAGTGACTGGCAACACTAACGATGGGACGGGCGGTAGTGTGGGCGTCAGCGCCATCGCTCAAGAAGACGGAAAGTTACCGACTGCTGCGCGAGCGCATCGGGCCATCCTCAAGTACCCTCCTGGAGCGACCTAGTGTCGACGTAGCCCCCTTTCGCCCGCATCCCACGTGGGCTTCTTTTTCCAGCAGGCAAAGGGGTCCCTGTTCGGCAGTCCAGCGATCGGAGCCCATGCATCCTTACTGCTGCGCCTGGCGCGCGAGTGCTTCGCGCCGCTGGACCTCTTTGACCAGCGCGGTAAACTGCGCCTTAACCGCGTGTCGTACCGCGGCCGCGCCGATGTGCGGCGGGAGCTGGAAGGCAGGCACGATGCGCCCGCTGTAGAGGAACCTGAGCATGGTTCCTTCAGGGACGAGCGTGTAGGTCCCAGTCATCTCCTTGACATTGCCTGAGATAGCGTAGGAGTTCACGCGCTCGAACGGGGTTTCGGTGACCACTAGGCGCACCTGCAGCGGGAAATGAAACAGGAAGAATCCCAACCTGCCGCGCTGGTCGACGATGGCCGTATCGCCTGAGCGCATCAGGACGTGGCTCGAATCCAGATCTGGCACGAACTCGGCGTAATGATCGTAGCCGGTGACCACCTCCCAGACCAGACGCGCCTCGGCTTTGACGAGCGCTTGCGCTTCCAAAACTACGGCGTCGCCTTCGCGGCTCGCCCGCACACTCACTTCTTGACCTTGGGTGCAAGGCGAGGCAAGTGTGATTGTCATCAGTACGACGCATCGCCACCAAAGTGGATTCGTGATAGTCCTCCTGGACACTCTCTCGTCGTGCGAGACGAGCCTACTGTCCTGTCACGCAGCGCCCTTGATGGTCCTCACGGAGGCGTTGAGCCGCATAGGATCGGTGATCAGCTGGTACTCATGCATGCTCATGTGAAGCGCTCTTAGTAAATCCCACCGCATCGCAAGAGGTTCGATTGGTCCAAAGACGTGATTACCTTGTTCCCTGGCGCACCATTCAGAAGGATCGAACACGTGGGCGCGAAGCGCAGGCCTCGACCGTATGGCCGCTATCTCGCCAGTTTGCGCAGTCTATTGAGGGTGTGTATTGCGCAGATTTCGCCGTTGAGGCCTTTTTGTTTCGTGTGTATCACACCGACGACCAGTGGCTTGTGATGCAGCTTTCAACTGCGGAAGTGGAATTCTCGGAGTGGACGCCTGAGGGACGAATCCGCCATCCCTCGTACGTTTCCTTGCGCACCGATAAGCTCGCTGCCTCCATCATACGAGAGACGGTACCATCACAGCCTTAGCGCGGGTCGGGAGGGTCCTCATATGGCTTTCGCAAACGCTCCGCCGCCAATCTAGCCCGCGGCGGCGAGCGTGCGTGTGAGGTGACTACTGCCGACCGGGTCGTTCTACCATAGCAAGCGCAAGCGTGGGATCGACTGCCAGCAGCGGCAGGATAAGTACAGTAAGACTGATGCGACGCATGATCGATCTCCTTTTTATTGAGGTGCACGGTAAATGTCTCATGGTTGAGATAAGGTTCAAACCTGAGAAGCTATTTCCTTCGGACCCATGAGAAAGGGCTCCCATGGGCAGAGGCTACGGGGTATAGGCCGATGAGGCGAACCTGGACCCGCACTGCGGCGTGCTACCATCCCTTCGCGAACTGCGGCTTTCGACCGTAGCGGACCTTCAGCTTCGAGTTGCGCTTCACACTAAACCCGCCGTTCGCTACCTACTGAGCGATTCTGTCTGGGCTGCGGCTGCATCATTCGCTTCTGCATCCGAAGTGTTGCAGCCAGCGAACAGGGTCATCAACGGACCTGTCATCGCGGTTGTAACGAGCGCCATGACGAGCAGCATCGTAAACAGCTCGGCCCCAATAAGTCCTGCGTCAAGCCCGATCTTCATCACGATTAGCTCCATCAGGCCGCGCGCGTTCATCAGCGATCCAGTCGCCAAGCTGTCGCGCCAACCATAGCCTGCGAGGCGCGCGCCGGCAGCGCCGCCGAGCACTTTGCCGGCCACCGCGACAGCAAGGATGAGCATCATCGCGCCGAAGCTTGCACCGCTGAAGGCACTCGGCGTGGTGCCTAGTCCTGCCAGTGCGAAGAAAAGCGGCATCAGCACGACGATCGATAGCGGCTCGATGTGTTGCGTCAGTAAGCGCAGGAGTCTGTCGTCGCGCGGCAGGCAAGCACCGAACAAAAACGCGCCGAAGACCGCATGCAGGTGCAACCAGTCGGTCAGCGCTGCGCACGCAAGCAACCCGATCATTAACGCGGCCAGTACCGTTGTGGAAAGACCCTGTGACGACCCGTGCAAGCGCAGCAGGCGCGCGAAGATCGGTTTGAGGATGAAGAAGACGAGCGCAGCAAGCGCCACCGTGCCGACGACGCTTTTCAGAAACCCCACATAGCCTTCGCCGCTACCGACCATTGCAACCACGAACGCCAGCAGAATCCACGCGAATACGTCGACGACTGCGGCGGCACCGAGCGACAGCTGGCCAAAAGCGGTTTGCGTCATCCTGCGATCCTTGAGGATGCGCGCCATCACCGGAAATGCCGTGATAGCAAGCGCTGCGGAGATGAACAATGCAAAAGGCCAAAATCCGACGCCGGGAGGAGCCAGCGTGGGATGCAGTGCGGGCGCGATGGCGAGACCGAGAACGAGCGGCGCAGCGACGCTCAACACGCCGACGTAGCCCGCCGACTTGATCTGGTGTGCGACACCGCGCGTGCCCCTCATCTCGAGTCCGACGATAAACATGAAGAGCACGAGCCCGATGGTGGACAATGCGGACAAACCGGCGAGCGAAGACTTGGCGAAGATTTGTTCGTGCAGATCCGGAAAGAGCGCGCCCATCACGACCGGACCGAGCACCATGCCAGCCGCCATCTCGCCGACTACGCTCGGCTGTCCAACGAAGCGTAGCAACCATCCGCAGATACGGGCTGTGCCAAGAATAACGATGAGCTGCAGCAACAAAGTCAAGGCAGGCATGAGAGAAATGTTCGGCTCGAAAACGCGCATGATAGCCGACAAGAGATGCTCCAGCGGCCGGAGAGAGCGCCGAGGGCCCGGCCCTCTCGTCCCATGTAGACTCTCGGCAAATTTCGTTGGAGGAAACTCGAGAGCATGACCGTGAACGGGTGGGATTTCGACGTAGCAGTCGTGGGCGGCGGGCCGGGCGGCTCCAGCGCAGCGACCGCACTAGCGCGGCGCGGAAAGCGCGTCCTCTTGCTGGAGCGCGAGCGGTTTCCTCGCTTCCACATCGGCGAATCGCAGCTTCCATGGAGCAACGAGGTGTTTCGTGCCCTCGGGGTTGACCAGGCGATCGCGGACGCTGGATTCGTGAAGAAATGGGGCGCGAGCTTCCGTCCGCCCGGCAGCACAACCGAGCAGTATGCGGACTTCGAAGCCGCAGTGGAGACACCGACGCCGCAAACGTTCCAGGTACTGCGAGAGCGCTTCGACGAGGTATTACTACGCCATTCGGAGCGGTGCGGAGTGGACGTGCGCGAAGGGCATCGTCTTCTGGATGCGACGTTCGAGGCCGACGCTGTCGCGCTTCGCTTTGCGGATCAAGGTGGCATCGAGCAGACTGCCCGCGTCGGGGTCGTCGTCGACGCCTCGGGGCGAGCAGGCCTTCTTGCGAAGCGTTTTGGCCGTCACGAGTATGACCCGCTTTTACGCAACATTGCCGTTCATGCGCAATATGAGGGCATCCCGCGCGCGGAGGGACGCCGGGCCGGCGACATCCGAATGTTCACGCGCCACGATATGGGCTGGCTGTGGCTAATCCCGCTATCGGACACGGTAATGAGCGTGGGGGCCGTGATTCCCAAAGCAGTACATCAGCGCGAAGCGAAGCAAACCGCGGATGAAAGCCTTGCCCATTACCTCACGTGTACGCCACCTGCCGGAGCGCTGCTCGAGGGAGCGCGACAGATCTCTCCAGCGCGCATCGATGTCGACTATTCCTATCTCGCCACCCGGATGGCCGGGGACCGCTGGGTAGCGGTGGGCGATGCCGCCGCGTTCCTCGACCCTATTTTCTCGACCGGCGTTTTCCTGGCCATGCAAGGAGGACTGGACGCCGCCGAAGCGATCGAAGCCGGACTGCGGACCGGCGACCTGTCAGCGCGAGCTTTCACCCGGTACGAGGACATCGTTCGGAGACGCTACCACCACTTCCGGCGGTTCGCGATCGGCTTCTACGATCCAGCGTTCCGCGATGTGTGGTTCACGCCCAAAAAGGGGTTCGGCATCTACGGGGCGATCGTATCGGTGCTCGCCGGCAACTGGCGGCCATCGCCGCTGACCCGGGCCAAGATTGGCCTGTTCTTCGCCCTGGTCGCCCTGCGGCGTCTGGCCCGCAGCATTTGATAAACCGTGACTCTTGCCCTCTAAACCGATGCCTCTTCGAGCCCGCAAAAAAGGCCGATGACGCTTGGGAATCTAGCGCTGTTCGAACGGCCGCTGTGGCGAGACCGGTTATTCAACACAACGATCTAGACTCAGTACAGCGATGAGTACCTCGATCGGTTTGTCTTTCAGTTCGCACACAACCTTTCGGAAGAGCAGCTCGCCCAAGCAGTGGAGTTTTTTTCGACCCCTGCGGGACGCCGCCTTGTAGCTACCTGGCAGTTGATTATCACGGAGAAAGTGACGACTCACCGTTTCAGCAAAGATGCGGCGCACTACTTGCCGGGCCTGCGGCTGGCGGGTCTTCCGGCGCGTGCTTTCGAGGCCGGTGGCTGGTCCTGCTCGCGCGCGCTTCTGCGCGGTACCTTGGGCCCATCCGGCAGCCCGGTATGCTGCGTGCGGAAGGGCTTTGCCGACGATCGCACCCCAAATGCCCGCGGTCTGCCTTCGTGTACATCTCCCGTCCCGCCGGCTGCCACGCGGGGACGAGCCGGTGCTTGCCCGGGCCGATGAGATCGGCGCGGCCCATGCGCTTCAGCGCTTCGCGCAGGGTCGGCCAGTTGTTGGCGTCGTGATAGCGCAGGAAAGCCTTGTGCAGACGGCGCACGCGCAAGCCCTTCGGAACTGAACCCGTTCGCTGTCGCGCGTGATCTTGTGCAGCGGATTGCGCTCGGAGTGATACATCGCGGTGGCGGTCGCCATCGGGCCCGGCAGGAAGGCCTGCACCTGGTCAGCGCGGAAGCTGTTGCGCTTCAGCCAGAGCGCGAGCTCGAGCATGTCCTCGTCGGTGGTGCCCGGGTGCGCCGCGATGACATAGGGGATGAGGTACTGCTTCTTCCCCGCCTCGGCCGAGTACTTGTCGAATAACGCCTTGAAGCGGTCGTAGGCGCCCACGCCCGGCTTCATCATCAACCGCAGCGGACCTTCGGAGATCGCCTCGGGCGCGATCTTGAGATAGCCGCCGACGTGGTGCTGCGCGAGTTCCTTGACATACTCCGGCGACTTGATCGCCAGATCGTAGCGCACGCCCGAGGCGATCAGCACCTTCTTGATGCCAGGAAGCTCGCGCGCCCGGCGATACAGGCGGATCAGCGGCGAGTGATCAGTGTTGAGGTTGCTGCACACCGTTGGATAGACGCACGACGGCCGGCGGCAGGCCGATTCGATCTCGCGACTCTTGCAGGCGAGTCGATACATGTTCGCGGTCGGGCCGCCCAGATCGGAGATGACGCCGGTGAACCCGGGCACGGTGTCGCGCACCGTCTCGATCTCGCGGATCACCGACTCCTCCGAGCGGCTCTGGATGATGCGCCCCTCGTGCTCGGTGATCGAGCAGAAGGTGCAGCCGCCGAAGCAGCCGCGCTGGATCGCGATCGAGAATCGGATCATCTCGTACGCGGGAATCTTGGCGTCGCCGCAGGCTGGATGCGGCACGCGCTTGTACGGCAGCTCGTAGAGCGCGTCCATCTCCTTGGTCGTGAGCGGAATGGGCGGCGGATTGAGCCACACGTCGCTGTCGCCGTGTCGCTGCACCAGTGCGCGCGCATTGCCGGGATTCGACTCGGTGTGCAGGATGCGCGAGGCGTGCGCGTAGAGCACCGGATCGTCGCGCACGGTCTCGTAAGAGGGCATGCGGATGACGCTCTTGTCGCGCATCGCGTTCGGCACCTGGCGCTCGAAACGCACGACGCGCACGGTCGCAGGTGCGCCGGTCGGGGGAGGCGAGGGTCTCGCCGGCTCGAGCGCATACGGATCGACGGGCGGCGCAAGCGGCCCGGGCTCGTCGATCGAGGTGGAGTCGATCTCGATCCAGCCTTCGGGCAGCGCCCGGCGCACGAACGCCGTGCCGCGCAGGTCGGTGATGCTCGCGATCGGCTCGCGCTTCGCGAGGCGATGCGCGATCTCGACGATCGCGCGCTCGGCGTTGCCGTAGACGAGGATGTCCGCGCGTGCGTCGAGCAGGATCGAGCGGCGCACCTTCTCCGACCAGTAGTCGAAATGCGCGATGCGGCGCAGGCTCGCCTCGATGCCGCCGATGACGATCGTCGCGTCCTTGAACGCCTCGCGCACGCGCTGCGCGTAGACGATCACCGAGCGGTCCGGACGCCTGCCGCCCTCGCCGCCGGGCGTGTAGGCGTCGTCGGAGCGGATGCGGCGGTCGGCGGTGTAGCGGTTGACCATCGAATCCATGTTGCCGGCGGTGATGCCGAAGAAGAGGTTCGGCGCGCCGAGCTTGCTGAAGTCTTCGGTCGAGTTCCCAGTCGGGCTGCGCGATCATGCCGACGCGAAAGCCCTGCGCCTCGAGCAGACGCCCGATGATCGCCATGCCGAAGCTCGGGTGATCGACGTACGCGTCGCCGGTGACGAGGATGATGTCGCAGCTGTCCCATCCGAGTGCGTCCATCTCGGCGCGCGACATCGGCAGGAAAGGGGCCGGCCCGAAGCGCGCAGCCCAGAACTTCCGGTGGGAGAAGAGGTCCGGTGCGGTGTGCATGAAGGCATTAGACCACGTGTCGGTCGGCAGAGGGTGCAACCGGGCCGGCGCCGGTTCCCCCTGGTCTGGGACCCTTGTACGCGCAACGATGTGTGAGGAGCCTCTCTTCCGGGTCTGGCCGCGGACCCGGTGCTAAAGGGGTATCGGGCGTGTTGTAAGTGTCTTACGCAATATTCCTGGCTCCAATGCGCCGCCCGCTAGAGTAATCCGCTTACGGTGACAGCGTTCTCGACCTTCGTTACCCCCGGTGCCGACCAGGCGACGTGCTCAGCTTCCTCTTTCTCTGCCCATGAACGGACCTGCCCGCGCAAGATAACCTTACCATTCACCGCCTCGACATTGATCTGCCTGGCATCAAACTGCGCGTTCCGAATCAAGGCCTGCTCGATATTCGCCTTGAGATGGACGGTATCGACTATTGCCTTGATTTGAACAAGATTCGAGACGCCTTTGACACCCAACAAATTCCTCACGGAATCTTCCGCCGCCTCTCTTTGGTATTGCCAACCAACCTCACCTTCCAGCGTGACCCATCCATGCTCAACCATGACTTTGACCGAGTCACGGGGCACTGTGACGTTCCATGCCAGCGCCGCGACGGCTGATTTCGCTACATCGGCATCCGTGCGCTCATAGATGCCCGGTAGGTGGACTTCGATCTCTTCGGCGACTGCCTTCACGCCGGCGACGCGCTTGGCAGCGCGTTCCGCGGATTGTTTTTCAGGATAGCTACGAACGAATCCGGTAAGCGTCACCACACCCTCTTTGGCCGCGACACCGATGTCCGCAGCGTTGATGCTCGGTTCCCATCTCAGTTCATCCATAACTGCACTTTGCAATTGCGAGTCTTTTCCCATGGCTTTTCTCCTGGTAAATGAACGTGCCGTTCCCGCACCGGAGACCTTAGATCCGATACTACTTTTACAAGGATAGTTGCATGAAGCGTGCGGCGATTTGATGCAGATCAACCGTAGCAGGAAATAAATCTGCGACAAGGTCAGGACTGCGCAAAAGTGGAGGCTAGGCTGTGAGCGAATAGGGGTTGTGCGGTGACGCGCTTATCGTAGAAGAACGCAAGGTTGTCCCAAAAGTGAGGGTAAAGTTAACACACCGATCAGCGGTGCCGCGACGACATCAGTTCATCGCTTCATCCGATACTCCTTTCGCGGCGGCGTTGTCGCGGAGTTTTAGAACGCAATCACGATCTTGTTCTCGACTTGAGACACGCCGGGAGCTGACCAAGCGGCGTATTCGGCTTCATCACGGTCTGCCCAGGAGCCTACGCTGCCACGGAGAATCACCTTGCTACCTGAAATTTCCACCTGAATCTTTTCGGCATCTCGAAGCAATCTGGCATTGCGCCTAAGTGCATCTTCGATTTTGTCCTTCACCTCGAGCGCTTTCACCGTCAGCATTGGCGGTTTGATCGTGATCAAGTTGACGATTCCCAAAACCCCTGTCAAGTGACGTACGGCATCCTCCGCATGCACTTTTTGGTGATACCAATCCACATCGCCACTCAAAGTGATTCGACCGTTCTGCACCATCACCGTGACGCGGTCATGCGGTACCGAGAAATCCCACTCGAGAATGTTTGACGCGGCCCGGGCAATATCTTCGTCGTTGCGCATGTAAGTACCAGGCACCGTGACCTTGATCTCTTCAGCTACTGCCTTGACGCCTGAAACCCGCTTGACAGCACGCTCGGAAGCCCACTTCTTAGCGTAGCTGTCAACGTGGCCGGAAAGCATCACCACTCCATCCTTGACAGCTACACCAATCTCCGCTGGCTGGAGGGTCGGCTCCCACTGGAGCTCATTCATAACATCTCGCTGCAATTGCGCATCGGTCTTCATAGCAATTTCCTCCTGCTTGAGGATTGGACCTTCACTTCCTCACCTTGGCCTTACGTATTGCTTTGTCAAACATCTTTCCAACGCTACTCGGGATCTCCAACGAGTCTCGTCATGGAGGACCGCCCTCATCACGGCCGGTTCAGCTCCGCCTCTAGTTCGGCCTTCGCCTTGAGCCACTCTTCGAGCTCGTGTCTGGATGGCAATGTAGCCCGCGCGCACAAAGGAGCATTTGATCCTGATCAATCGGCGCCCTACGCTGCACGCGGAATAATGGGCCGCGGAGCTGGTCCTCCTGTGCGCCATTTCCGCTGGACGGAGGATCCGGCTACGACTAGCGCTGGAGCGTTCAACCTGATCCCTTGGCTATCCGCTCGATGGCGGCCGGGTGTTCCGCGCTATCGCCTGTCGTCACGCGCGGCCGACGTTGCGAGTGTCCGCCGAGAATTTGGGTTCGTGTTCATCGTCGCGGCGCTGCCATGAGCGGGCCCTCGATTTGCGTCGAGTCAATCCTCATTGCGTCTAACGTCTTGGCAACGGCGGGTTTGCACAACGGTCAAAGACATTACGGCGCTCTTGGCTCCTCCGCTCCGTCGGAAGTCAGCCGCGTTGGTGCAGCTCAATCACATTGCGATCGGGATCGCGCACGAAGATACCCTGCGCTCCGGGCCCGAAGCGGACGGGCCCGCCACTCAGCGGGATGCCAGCCGCCTCAAGCCGCTGCTTCGCAGCCTGGATGTCCGGGCACAAGAGTGCGAAGTGCGTAATTCCTGGGTGCTTCTCGGGTACATCCATGAGGACGTTGGGCTCGCTCGCGTTCGGCGCGTTCAGAACAAGATTCACTTCCACTCCCGATGGGTGATCGAGGATCGCCACGGGCTCCGGACCGATCGGACCAGCGGTCTTCGTGAAGCCGAGCAGCTCGTAGAAGCGCACGGAGCGCTCGAGGTTATGCACGCGAATGCCAATGTGGGCAAGGCCCAAGATTGGGATGGGAGTAGTCTTCATCTGTTGGATAGTCATCCTGTCTCCGGATACTGAACTACTTGACCCCAATCGAGTTCAAGCAGCAAGATCGATCCATACCGATTCATCAATCAAGAGCCATTCCCCCAGTAATAAACGGCTCGAAATAGTCGAGGCAGGGCAAATGCAAGACAGGTGTTCGGGAAATTCCCAAAATCCTAAATTCTGTATTCTGAACCACATAGTCTGAACCACATAGAAGGAGCGTGAGGGGACATGGCACAGAATAATGCGGAACAAAAAGAAAATGCATTCGAGCGCTTCGGTCTCTGGCTCGCCGAGTGGAGCGAGAAATGGTTCCCCGACGCCTGGGTCTTTGCATTGATCGGCGTAGTCGCCGTCTTTGTATTCGGTATTCTTATCGGGGAGAGTCCCACCAAGCTGGCCATTGAAGGAGGCAAGTCCTTCTGGATCCTGATTCCATTCACCATGCAGATGGCCATGATGATCATCGGCGGCTACGTCGTGGCGTCCGCGCCGACTGTCTACCGGGTCATCCGGAAGCTCGCCGGCATCACGACGAACCCCAGGGTGGCCATTGCGTGGGTCGCTTTCTTCTCTATGACGACGTCGCTCATCTCTTGGGGTTTCAGCCTCATCTTCAGCGCCCTTTTGGTCCGCGAGATGTCCCGGACGATCAGGGGGATGGACTACCGAGCCGCCGGCGCAGCCGCCTACCTCGGCCTAGGTGCCGTCTGGGCCCTCGGTCTCTCCTCTTCGGCCGCCCTCATGATGGCCACTAAAGGCGCCATCCCGCCCAAGCTCTACGAGATCAGCGGTTTGATACCGTTGACCCAGACCCTCTTCATTTGGCCCACCTTGTGGACCATTGTGGCTCTGGTCGCCATTTCTATCGTGATCGCCTACTTCTCCGCCCCGGTTCCCGAGAGGGCGAAGACAGCAGAGGCTTTCGGACTGAAATTTGAACCCATCGACATGACCATCGAGGCCCGGCAGAAGCCCGGCGAGTGGCTTGAATACAGCCCCGCTTTGATCATTCTCGTCGGCGCCCTGCTCGCCTGGTACTTGGTGGATGTATTTCAGAAGTCGCCCACGGGCCCCCTGGCCGCCCTGGACCTCAACACCTACAATCTGATCTTCATCACCGTGGGCATGTTCCTGCACTGGCGGCCCAAGCGGTTCCTCCGGGCCGTGGCCCAGTCGGTGCCCGCCACCGGCGGCGTCCTGATCCAGTTCCCTTTCTACGCTGTCATCTTCGGGATGATCGTCGGCACGGGGATCAGCAAGTGGCTGGCCGATCTCTTGGCGGCGATTTCGACACCGCACACTTACTCCCTGCTCGTGGCCCTCTACTCGGCCATCCTGGGCGTTTTCATACCCTCCGGCGGAAGCAAATGGGTCATCGAGGCGCCTTACGTCCTGCAGGCGGCGGTCCAGCACCAAGTCAACTTGGGATGGGTCGTCCAGATCTACAACGCTGCCGAGGCGCTCCCCAACCTGCTGAACCCGTTCTGGATGCTGCCCCTTCTGGGCTTGCTTCACGTCAAGGCGAGGGACCTAGCCGGCTACACCGTGCTGCAGATGTTCCTCCACATTCCGTTGGTCTTCTTCCTCTGCTGGTTATTCGCCCTGTATATCCCGTTCGTGCCACCGATGAAGTGACCTGCCAGAGCAACATCAGCCGGTGAACTACCAGCGCATCGCGGCCCGCAACGCGTAGGGGGTTGGGAGGTAGCGAGCGAGGGTATCCACTAAGAGCTTGTAGGTCGCGAAATCAGACCCGTTCTAGAGTCTGGCTCCATGGGGCCTTAGAAGTAATGTAACAGGCTGAACCCTACCACGATTGTGCCGCGTCGCATCATCACCCTTGCCTGACCATAACCCAGGCTGATCGGGCACATCTGAACAAACGATTGGAGTCCGTGGCCAAGCTGGCCTATATTTGCGATCCTGTACACGAGCCGCGATGCCTTCGACATGCCGACCTTGGTCGACAGGCTGATCGCTACGCTGCTAACGCGGCCTGCTGCTGCGCCTGGGTGACCCCCGCCCCGTTGAACGCATGCGCGCTTTGTACCCGTCGCTGCCTGCGGGGCCGCAGATCAAGTTCACGCCCGCCTCGGCAACGGCTTCCAGTGCGGCACGAGGCTCTCCGGCACGCGAGCGGATGGCCAGAGTGTGCATAACGGCCGAGGCGAGCCTGGCCAGGGCGGCGGGATCGGCCTCGGGCTTGAGCTCGCCGCGGTCACGAGCGAATCGGATGCGCGCCTCGAACGCGTCATCCAGACTGCGAACGGTCTCGGCCAGAAAGGCGCGCACCTCGGGATTGCCGACCGCTTCGGTGGCGGCGGTTCCGATCGTGAAACAGCCGCGCGCTGCCTCCTCACCGGACAGGTACACCGCAAGCGCCTTGGCGTAGACCTGACGCAGCGCCTGCCGTAGCGGCTGGTCCAGGGCAAGCGTCTCCTTCAGCGCCGCTCGGCCCCAGGCGCGATAACGCTCCAGCGCCTTGAGGTACAGCGCGCGCTTATCCCCGAACGCCGCATACAGGCTGGGGCGATTCATCCCGGTTGCGGCGCTCAGATCGTCCAGCGAGGTGCCCGCGTAGCCCGCATCCCAGAACGTGTTCATGACCCTCGCAAGTGCGACGTCGGGATCATAGGCGCGGGGGCGGCCTCGAGGCCTGGGGGGCTGGTGTTTTTGTACCATTTTGAATGAAACTCCTTGACGACCGTACTTTAATGCGATATGGTACAAAAAGCAAGTGAAAGGATGAAAATCATGAACGCCAAGACCCTAACCCAGCTATTGCTCGCCATCGTGCTGGCTGCCTCCGCCGCCGTGTACGCGGTCGAGCGGCCGATCCACGTCGCCATCGAAGATGGGAAGAGCGTGGCCGAATTCAAGATTGGTGACTCGCGCTGCGCGCTGGTCGATGACCAGATTCGCTGCACGCGGGTGGTGACCAAATGAGGACCATGACAACAAAAACCCTGAGTTGCCTGATGATCGCGGCCGTGCTGGCGGGCTGCACCTTTCCCGGTCTGCGAGTTACCGATTCTCCCTCGGCGTCAGCGCGGGGTTGCCCGGCAGTGTCCGTGACGAGCGAGCCCGCCACCTCTGGTGGAGCGGGTCTTCTCCTTGCCCCGACTGCGAAGCGGCTGGTCGCCAGCTCCGGCAGCTTGAGGCTGGCGCCGACTCCGGTCGTGCGCATCACGCCATAGCCGGGCGCACCACCACGTGATCAAGTTCTTTTGGGAGATGTTGCCGAAGGCAGGTGGGCCGATCGAAGCCCGCGGGCTGGACATCTTCGTGCTGCGCGAAGATGGGCGCATCCGCGCTCTCTGCCAGTTCAGCGAGCCCACTGCGTAGCTCCCCAAGTAGCTGGAGCTGCTGCAGGAGCTGTTTCGGGCACTCCACGGTCACCGCGCGGGCGCACAAAGCGCCCGCTTTTAGTGGCCCATCGACATGGCCTGCGCGCGAGCAACCTGGTAGCGCTCCAATGGCACCAGGTAGACTTCAAAGCTGGCCTGCCGCCAAGCCTCAATTCATTGATGCCGAGCCTTGGCCGATGTTCTGATAGCGCAGGCGCTCGACCTCGATGAACTGAGCCAGGAACTGCCCTTGCAAGGCGTCCAGTACCGGGTAGGCAACGCCCTGCTCATGCAGAAGCGCCAGCTGGGAACCGCTTAGGCCTGCAACCGGTTGCGTGCGGATGGTGAAGGTGCCGCCCACGCCAATCACATGCGCCAACGGCGAGTGGTTGATCCGCTCGATGATTCGGGCCTCGGGCAGGCTGTCCTTCGACATCTGTTCAATGTCCGACACCGAGATGGACGCGCCAGACGGGGGATGTTGCGGATACGGCACCCAGTCCGGCGTGCCCATCGGTCGACCTGCCTGATACCGACCTGGCGCGGTGGCAGGAACCACGCCATACCCCGATTCCAACTTGTCCACGTCTACCGGCTGGGGATAGCACCAGGGGCAGCCACCGAGGCTAGCCTCCCCCGTGACCCAGTAACGGGTTTGTAGATCGAGGTCGTCGACGAAGGACTGCTGCAGATAATCCAGCACCGGATCGGGCACGCCATCGGCTTTGAGCTTGGCGAAGTCGGCGCCGCGCAGCGCGTAGGTCGTCGAAATCGGCCAAAAGCCGTCTTTCGCACAATAACTTCAAAGCGGACGCTCAGCGCGTTGGGCCGAAAGAAAGTCGCTCTCATTTGATCGGAACGACTTTTCCAAGAACTCAAACGATTGCCCGCGGGCACAACTGCATGCGCGATTGGCGACACTGCCGAGTTGGTGCTCAGACAACCGGGAGCGGGTCTACAATGTTCCTCGGGCCGAGAGCGATAGACCGACGTTTCGAAACATTCGCGCTCGGAGAGGGCGAACTCTTTGCGCAGAAGCCATCCATTTTCCCCGAGGTTCTATCTTCGTATATGACCAGTGTCGAGACGCCTCCTGCCGCCCCCGCGCCGCCGGACGGAAGAGAAGGTTGGAGCATCGAGAAGGCCAAGGCGCTCTACAACGTCGAGGGCTGGGGCGCCGGCTATTTCGACGTGAGCGAGCGCGGTCGAGTAATCGTTCGCCCCGACCGTGACCACCCCGAGCGTTCGCTCGATCTCTTCGACCTGGCGAAAGACCTCCAGGAACAGGGCGTAGGGCTGCCCGTGCTGCTCCGGTTCTCGGACATCCTCCGATCGAGGATCGAATCTCTCAGTGAGCGGTTCGCAAGCGCAGTTCGCGAATTCGAGTACGGCGGCGGCTATACCACCGTCTATCCGATCAAGGTCAATCAGCAGCGTCACGTGGTCGAGGAGATCGTCCAGTTCGGAGCCGCGCACGGTGTGGGGCTCGAGTGCGGATCGAAACCCGAACTGCAGGCGGTGCTGGGTCTTACCGAATCGAGCGAGCACTTGATCGTCTGCAACGGCTACAAGGACGAGGAGTTCATGCGTCTCGCCTTGATGGGCCAGAAGCTCGGACACCGTGTGTTCATTGTTGTCGAGCAGTTGAGCGAGGTGGATGTGCTCCTCGCGGCGGCCAAGGATCTGGGCGTACAGCCGATGGCAGGCGTGCGCATCAAGCTGTCGTCAGAGGGTGCTGGACGCTGGGCCCAGAGCGGCGGCGAAAGGTCGAAGTTCGGGTTGAGCGCTGCACAGGTCATGAAGCTCATCGATCGGCTGCGTGCGGCGGACCGACTCGATCTGCTGAAGCTCATCCATTTCCACATCGGGAGCCAGGTCACCGACATCCGGTATATCAAGTCCGCGCTCCAGGAGATCGCGCGCTACTACGTCGAGCTCCGGCGCGCAGGCGTCGACATCGCTTACCTGGATGTCGGAGGCGGCCTGGGCGTCGACTACGATGGGACGTCGTCCACGTCACACGCCAGCGTGAACTACTCGCTCCAGGAGTACGCGAACGACGTGGTCTACACGATCGCGGAAGTGTGCCGCGACTACCAGCTGCCGATGCCGCATCTGATCAGCGAATCCGGGCGTGCACTCACCGCGCACCACGCGTTGCTCCTCGTCAAGGTCATCGACGTCGAGTCGCAGGTGCAGCCTCCGCTTCCCGAGATCACCAGCCGAAGATCCCCCGCTGCTGCAGGACATGATCGCCGACTTTCACACGCTCGCCAGCCCGAAGCTGGCGTCCAAGGCGCGCAAAGTTCTCGAGGTTTTCCACGACGCCACCTTCGACAAGGAGCGCGCTCGGCAATACTTCAACAGCGGCGTGCTCTCGCTCCGCGAGCGCGCGATGGCGGAGACGATCTACTTCGCGACGGTCAATCGAATCGCACAGCTGGCGCAGCAGGATCGCGACGCCTACCGGGAGATCACCGCGGAGCTCGACGCGGTGCTCGTGGATCGTTATTTCTGTAACTTTTCGCTCTTCCAGTCGCTCCCCGATTCGTGGGCGATTGATCAGCTCTTTCCGATCATGCCGGTGCACCGCTTGGACGAGCAGCCGGATCGCCGCGGGACGCTGCAGGATGTGACCTGCGACTCGGACGGGAAGATCGACCGGTTCGTGGGAGGCAAGGACGGCCGTCCGAGCCTGGCCCTCCACGAATTCCACGACGGCAGCGACTATATCCTCGGCATCTTTCTCACGGGAGCCTACCAGGAGATTCTCGGCGACCTGCACAACCTGTTCGGTGACACGAACGCGGTTCACCTCAAGCTCACCGACCAAGGGTACGAGATCACCGACCTCGTACATGGTGACACAGTGGCCGAGGTGCTCAACTACGTGCAGTTCGACAGCGTCGAACTTGCTTGCAACCTTCAGGCGCAAGGTAGGCGGTGCAAAGGCGCTATCGCGAGAGGAAGCCAATATGTTCATCGCCGAGTACGTAGGGGGGCTCGATGGATACACGTATCTGGAGGGTGAGGCGGCGCGGTGATCGGGCAACGCAGCGATCGCTTTCGCTGCGGCTTCACTTTGTTTACGCGCCGAGCAGATCGAACGTTCATTCCAAAATCCAAGCATAATCCAACCACCGCCCGGCCACGCACAGGGCTTCCACGAGTCCGGACTCTGAGTGTCACAGAACTCCTCCCTACCGCAATCCGCCGTCGGCGGCAGCTACGCCGGACCGCTCAGCTTCCTGCGCTGTCCTTACACGCGCGACCTCCAGGGGGTCGAGCTTGCCGTTCTCGGCATTCCCTACGATCTTGCGACGACCAACCGGCCCGGCGCGCGTTTCGGTCCTCGAGCCCTGCGCGAGCAGTCGGCTTTTGTCGGTGAGTATCCGTGGGGTGTCTGGCCTTGGGAGTTCGACCTGCGCGAACGCTTTAGCGTGGTCGACTGCGGGGATGTCGACTTCAACGTCGGCTATCCCCAACGCATGATCGAGGCGGTCGAGCAGGCTGCGGGGCGTATTCTCGATGCCGGCGTTTCCTTGCTCGGGCTGGGAGGAGATCACTTCGTGTCCTACCCGTTGTTGCGGGCGCAAGCAGCCCGTCACGGGCCGCTGTCATTGGTGCACCTGGATGCCCACTCCGATACCTGGACGTCGGAGGACTACAACCACGGGACTATGTTCTATCACGCGGTAAAAGAGGGCATCATCGACGCGGCCCACTCAATCCAAATAGGGATACGGACGCCAAATCCCGACACGCACGGCTTGACCATACTCGACGCCCGCGAGCTGCTCGATCAAGGGCCGCGTGCGGCGGCCGAGAGGGTACGGTCCGTGGTGGGCGGCAGGCCAGCTTACCTCACGCTCGACATTGACTTTCTGGACCCCGCTTACGCCCCAGGAACGGGCACGCCGGTTATTGGTGGGCCCACCACCCACCAGGCGCGCGAACTCTTGTTCGGGCTGCGCGGACTGAATGTGGTAGGCGGCGATCAAGTCGAAGTTGCGCCGGCTTACGATGCGCTAGGCCAAATCACGGCCCTTGCCGGGGCCACCCTGGCAGCGGACATCCTCTATTTGATTGGCTTGGCGCGCGCCGAACGGGGCGCCGTCACATGAGATGCAGCGGCGTCAGCAGCTTGGAAGGGAACCATTGCGGGCGGACAACGTCCTAGAAGCGCTGTATCTCTAGAAGGGTTGTGAGGAAGGTCTTCGGCCCATTTAGCACCCTTCGCTGCGCCCTGGTGCAACAAATGCTTGGCACCCATATCAAAATCGATCGGCGCTAGTAAGAGATCTGCATTTCACACCCAAACGGCGGCGCCTATGAGGCGCGAGATGGAGTACGAATGAAACGAAATCTGCTGTGGTTAGTCCTTGCCTTGTCGATGGCCGTGCAAGGTGCAACCCTCGACGGGGTAACCTATCCGCCAGAGTTGAAGCCAGTGCCGCAAGAGGCCCAGGCGGCACACTTGGCGGCTGAACTCCTAGCCCGTTACCACTACAAAGCGATGCCACTCGACAACGCTTTGTCGGAGAAGATATTCGACCAATATTTGAAATTGCTCGATTCCGAGAAGATCTTCTTCGTTCAGGCCGACATCGACCAACTTTCTGGCGATCGAACCAAGCTCGGCGACGCCATCCGTAAGGAAGACCTTACCGCGCCGTTCGCCATTTTCAATCTCTTCGAGCAGCGCGCGGCCGAGCGCTTCGCGTTCGCGCGCACTCTGCTCAAGAAGGGGTTTGATTTTCAGCAGAATGAGAGCTACCAATACGCACGGGAAAAGGAAGCCTGGCCGAAAACAGAATCGGAAATGCGCGAGTTGTGGCGCAAGCGGGTCAAGAACGACTGGCTACGGCTAAAGCTTGCCGGGAAGGACGACAAGAGCATCGTCGAAATACTTGATAAGCGTTATGACAATTTCCTGAAGCGCATTGCCCGGGTAAAGAGCGCAGATGCCTTTCAGACATACATGAACGCCTACACCATGGCCATCGACCCCCACACCAACTACATGGCACCACGGGCGGCGGAGGAGTTCGACATTGCGATGAGACTCTCCCTGGTGGGAATAGGCGCAGTGCTCTCGGAGCTGGATGAATACACCACGATACGAGAGCTGGTGCCCGGAGGGCCTGCCAGTCTTTCGGGCCAACTGAAGCCCGGGGACCGCATCCTCGGCGTTGCTCAGGGCGAAGGCGGCGTCATGATAGACGTGATGGGCTGGCGCCTCGACGACACCGTTGCGCTGATTCGGGGACCAGCAGACTCGGTAGTCGTACTCGACGTGCTCCCGGCAGACGCCAGCCCCGACGGCAAACACAAACTGGTTTCTCTCGTTCGCAAAACGATCAGTCTGGAGCAGCAGGCCGCCAAAGCATCCGTCCACTCCATCGTCGACGGAAAGGTCACTCGCCGCATTGGCGTGATAACCCTTGCTTCCTTCTATGAGGATGTCGCAGCCAGACAAAAAGGCGCACAGGACTACAAGAGCGCGACCCGCGATGTCGCCCGTCTACTGGACGGACTAAAAAAAGAAAAGGTCGACAGCTTATTGATCGACCTGCGCAATAACGGCGGTGGTTCATTGGCGGAAGCGGTCGAGTTGACCGGTTTGTTTATTGATCAAGGGCCAGTGGTGCAACAGCGCAACGCAAACGGTCAGATCTCGGTGGAGAGTGATACCCACGCCGGTGTTTCCTGGGATGGTCCCTTGGGTGTGCTGATCAACCGAGGCTCGGCGTCAGCATCGGAGATTTTTGCCGCCGCGATTCAAGACTATGGGCGTGGCCTGATCATCGGCGAACCGAGTTTTGGCAAAGGTACCGTGCAAAGCATGATCGATCTCGATCGAGTCGCCAAGAATAGCAAGCCGCAATTCGGTGAGCTGAAGATGACGATCGCGCAGTTCTTTCGCATCAATGGCGGCACTACACAGTTGCGCGGCGTGACGCCGGATATCCCCTTGCCTTCGGTTTCCGATGCGGAGAGCTTTGGCGAGTCCAGTTTCGACAATGCACTTCCCTGGACGCAGATCAAGGCCGCGGACTATTCGCCGACCGGTGACTTGAAAGGCTTGTTGCCCGTTCTGTTGACACTTCACGACACTCGCGTGAAGAGAGACAAGGCCTTCCAGTACTTAGAAGAAGACATCGCTGAGTCCAGGCTTCAGCGCAAGAAAAACCTGATCTCACTGAACGAGGCAGAACGTCGCAAAGAACGCGCAGCCGAAGAGGCTCGCCTCATGTCCCGTGAAACACGAAAAGACGCCGACAAGGGTGCCAGCAACGACGTTGTTGGCAAGGAGTACGCGTCCGAGAAGGGCGCTGCGCTTGGAGACGATGGGCTGCAGCCTGGCGAACGCAAACTCGCCAACGAACTGGCGGCCGAAAAGGCGAGGAAGGACGCAAAAGACATCTTACTCGACGAAGCCGTCAATATACTTGGCGATGAAGTGGCGGTGATGAAAACAGGCGGCGGGCTCACAGCTCGTATCCAACGGGGCCCCGTGTTGCTGCTGGAATAGAAGCATGGGCAGACGCGATTCGTACATTGATTGTTGACTTACGAAGGGTCCTAGATTGGTTTCCCCGCAGCGACGACAATCGCTAGCGGAGACTATATCAAAGTCAACGCTCGTCCCTCGAATTGCTTGCGTTGCTACAAGCAGCCCCGCACGAAACCGGCCTGCTCCTGAGCAGCGTTGAGCAGCAGGCTGATGTCGTTGCCCGCCAGGACGAAACGCATGCCGCGACCGATGTAACGCTTGGCCAGATCCTTGACGTAGACGCCGCCAAGCCCCGGCCACTTGCTGTGCTTCTGGCACGCGCGCACCACCGTGTCGACCGCGGCCACGACGCGCTCGTTGTCGAGCTGCCCGGGGATACCCATCTCCAGGCACAGGTCGTTGGTGCCCATGAGCAGGACATCGATGCCGGGGACGGCAGCGATCTGCTCCGCATTTTCGACGGCCTTCGGCGTCTCGATCATGGCCACCACCAATGTCGCATCGTTCAACGCCGTGACGACATCCTTCGCGGGGACCGAAGCGAAGCCGAAGTGAGGATAGCCACCGCCGATGGAGCGATGACCCAGGGGCTGGAACTTGAAGGCATCCACCATCGCGCGCGCTTGGTCCGGCGTGTCTACATGAGGAATCACGAGACCGAGCCCGCCGGCATCCAGGCAACGCGTGCCGAGCGCGAGCTCGCCGTGCGGCACGCGGATGAACGGCGCGATCCCCGCATCCAACGCCGCCACGCAGATCGAGTACGCCGTCTCGACCGAGGTCGCGCCGTGCTCCAGATCGATGAACAGAAAGTCGAAGCCGGCCGTCTTCATGATGCGGGCGATCTCTACGCCCCGCACAACGCGCACTCCCACGCCGATCGCCAGCGCCCCCTGCGATAGGCGCTCCTTCGCCACATTGGTCACCTTCTGCATGTTGTCCTCCCTTTACGAACTGAATGTGCATTCTAACCCCCTCTCCGCCATCCCCCGCCCGACGCGTACCTGCGCGGCGCGGCTCGCTAAGGCTGCAACGCCTTCGGTCCGCTCACGAACGGGCTGCCGCGCTCGTAGAAGCGCAGCAGCCGGTGAGCCTCTTTGCTCAAGCCGATTCGCACGCTCCTCCCGATTCGACCGGCAGGCCGCACTGCATCGCCGAGCCAAAGGCGGCGGTCGGTGCACAGGTCCACGCCGTCGAACCGCAGATCGACCTGCATCGCCCGCGCCAGCCGGCCCGGGCCGCGGGCCAGATCGCGCAGCTTCGCTGTTCCGCGCTCGCGCTCCATCCGAGCGACACCTTCCAGTGGTTCGAGCGCGCGCAGCAGCACGCCGGCGCCGACTCCATGCGACTCGCTCGCCACGTTGAGGCAATACGACGAGCCGTAGACGAAGTACACGTAGGCTCGCCCGCGCTGGAGAAAGAGTGACCGATTGCGCGGCGTCGGTCCGATGAACGCGTGGCCAGCCGCATCGCCGACGACGTACGCTTCGGTCTCCACGATGCGTCCCGCCAGTCTGCCATCGGCGAGATCGTGCACCAGCGTCTTGCCGATGAGGTAGCGCGCCAGCTCGACCGTGTCTACGGGAAGCTCGGCTCGGCGCAGGCGGCGGATAGCGGATAGCGGTCATTTGGCGAGCGTATCAGCGATGAGTCCTCCGAGCACGCGTCCGCACGATCGCGCGATAATGGCCTCGCCATCGGCCAGCGGAGGATCCCTTGAATTTCGAGACCATTCTGTACGAGGAAGACGGCCCCATCGGCTGGCTCACGCTCAACCGTCCCGAGGACGGCAACATGTTCACTCCGCAGATGTGCCACGAGATCCGGGATTGCGTGAATGCGGTCCGGCGTGAGACGCGCACCCGAGTGCTGGTGATCACGGGCGCGGGGGAGAAGTTCTTCTGCATAGGCGGGCGCAAGGAGGGCATGGAGGAGACGCTCCTTTACGCGGGCGTGCTGCCCACGCTCGAGATGTACGAGGCAATCGACAAGCTCCAGAAACCGGTGATCGCATCGGTCAACGGGTTCGCCGTTGGCGGCGGCAACGTGCTGCAGGTGATGTGCGACCTCACGATCGCCAGGGAGAGCGCGGTGTTCCGGCAGGTCGGGCCGATGATGGGCAGCTTCGACGCTGGCTTCGGCACGTGGTACCTGGAGGACCTGGTCGGGAAGAAGAAAGCCAAGGAGCTGTGGATGCTGAATCCCAAGCTCAGCGCTCGTGAGGCGCAGGCGATCGGCCTGATCAATCGCGTCGTGCCCGATGACAAGCTGCGCGAAGAGACGCGCAAGATGGCGCTGGAGGTGGCGGAGCGGGGTGCGTTCGCTCTCGCTTCCATCAAAGCCGCATTCAACGTGCGTCACGGCGGCGTCGGGGGGCTGGCGAGGATGGCGCACGACCTCCTGCTGAGAGGGTACCTCGACACCGAAGAATCCCGGGAGTTGGGCGAGGCATTCCGCGCCAAACGCAAGCCCGACCCCGACCAGTTTGGTCATTGACGCCTTGTGACCACAGTCCTGTCTTTGCTGTCGCCCCGGGATGCACAGCGCTATTACGAACGAGGGGTGTGGCGCAGCGATACGCTCTACTCGCTGCTGTCGCGCCATGCGGCCGAGCGACCGCGAGACTACGCGCTGCGAGACGCGCGGGTGCGGCTCACTTGGCGCGAGCTGCTTACCTGGGTCGACACGGTCGCCGAGCGCCTGCACCTGGACGGCGTGCGATGCGGTCAGCGGGTGTCCGTCTGGTTGCCCTCGCGCGCCGAGAGCGTCGTTACGCTGCTCGCTTGTGCTCGCAACGGGTATGTGTGCAATCCGTCGCTGCACCAGAACTACACTGTGGCCGAGATCGTCCAGCTCCTGGAGCGGAGCCGCTCGGCGGTTCTGATCATGCAGCCCGGCTACGGGGCGGATGCCGAGAGGGCCGACATCGTCGCCGCGGCTCAAGCGCTGCCGTTCATGCGAACCGTATACTCGGTGTCGGACCCGTTGCGTCTCGATGCGCGGGCATTTCCGGCGGCGGATATGGACCTACGGCCGAGCATTGCGGCAGACGACGACCCGGACAAGATCATCTATCTCGCGTTCACATCCGGAACGACCGGCCCGCCGAAAGGCGTGATGCACTCGGACAACACGCTGCTCGCCAACGGCCGCGCCATGGTCGAGGACTGGCGCCACGACCATCGCACCATCCTGCTCAGCCTGAGCCCGATGAGCCACCACATCGGGACGGTGGCGGTGGAGCAGATGCTCGCGGCGGGGTTCGAGCTGGTGGTCAACGACCCTCCGGCCGGCCGCAAGCCGCTCGACTGGATACTGGAGACGGGTGCGACGTACGTCATGGGCGTGCCGACGCACGCGATCGACGTGCTGGCGGAAGTGCGCCGGCGCGGCCTGAGCACGATCGGCGCCGTGCGTATCTTCTACATGGCGGGCGCACCGATCCCGCGCGAGGTCGCGCAGAGCTTTCTCGACATGGGAATCAAGCCGCAGAACATCTACGGCATGACCGAGAACGGGTCGCACCAATATACCCTGCCGACCGACGATGCGATCACGATCGTCGAGACCTGCGGGCGCGCAGCCAAAGGCTACGAGACGCGCATCTTCAGCCAGGAGAACGCGGACATCGAGCTGCCCGCCGGCGAGGTGGGCGAGATCGGAACCCGCGGCGCGCTGCTCATGCTCGGCTACTTCGACAACCAGATCACCACCGAAGAATCGTTTAACCGCGAGGGCTGGTTCATGTCCGGGGATCTCGGCACGCTCGACGAGCGCGGCTGCCTGCGCTTCGTGGGCCGTAAAAAGGATCTCATCATTCGCGGTGGGCATAACATTCATCCGGCGCGCATCGAGGACTTGGCGCACCGGCATCCGGCCGTGCTCAAGGCCGCGGCTTTCGGAGTTCCGGACGAGCGGCTGGGGGAGAAGGTCTGCCTCGCGCTGATTGTGCGCGACGGCGAGCGTGTGCCCGCCGATGCTATGCTCGACCATCTGCACGCGGTGGGGCTGTCCAAGTACGACATGCCGGAGTACTTCGTCGCACTGGACGCCTTCCCGCTTACCGCGAGCGGCAAGATCCTGAAGCGCGAGCTCGTGCAGTGGGCCAAGATCGGGCGGATCCAGCCTCAGCCGTGCCGCTGGGTGGATCCGGCCAGGAAGGAGGCGTGACGTGGGCATCGAGCTGACGCGAGTCGAGGAGTTCGCAGTGCTGACGCTGAACCGTCCGGAGGCGCTCAACGCGCTGTCGTTTTCGCTCATCGGCGACTTGGGGCGCGCCTTGGACGAGGCCGCGACGAGCGGCGCACGCGCGTTGTTGGTGACCGGGTCGGGGCCGAAAGCGTTCTGCGCCGGGGCCGATATCGCCGAGCTGAGGGGCCGGTCGTTGACGGAACAGAAGCGCGGGGTAGAGGTGGGGCAGGCGACTTTCGCCAAGCTCGAGCGACTGCCGATGCCCTCTGTGGCGATCGTCAACGGGTTCGCATTCGGTGGAGGCCTCGAGCTGGCGTTGGCCTGCACGTTCCGGCTCGCGATGCCGAACGCGAAACTGGGCCTGCCCGAAATCAAGCTCGGCCTGATCCCGGGCTACGGCGGCACGCAGCGCCTGCCCCGGGTGGTGGGCGAGGCGCGCGCGCTGGAGATGATCCTGACCGGGAAGGCGATCGATGCGCAGACGGCGCTGGCCTGGGGGCTGGTCAGCCGGATCGTCGACGGCGATGCGCTCGCGCAGGGCATGGCGTTCGCGCGCGAGTTCACCGGTTTCAGCTTGCCGGTGTTGGGCTTCGCTCGGGAAGCGGTGACGCGCGCGCTCGATACCTCGCTGCACAATGGGCTCAAGAACGAAGCGGATCTTTCGACGCTCGCTTTCCGTACGCGCGATGCCGAGGAGGGTATGGCGGCATTCCTCGACAAGCGCAAGCCGAAGTTCGAAGATCGATGAACGTCTTCGACCGCATCGACGCCGCCATCCCGCTCAGCGACGAAGAGCGGATGCTCCTGGATAGCGTGAGAGGCGCTGGCCCGCGAGAAAATCGCGCCGCGCGCCGAGCACTACGACCGCACCGCCGAGTTCCCCTGGGACAACGTGCGGGACATCAACGCGCTCGGCCTGAATGGCATGTTCATCCCCGAGGCGTACGGCGGTCATCCGGTCTCGTACACCGCTTGGCTGGCCTGCGTGCGCGAGATGGCGAAGGCGTGCGCTTCCACCGCCATCGTCTGGGCCACCAACTTCCACGCCATCAAGCCGCTGATCGACTTCGGCAGCGAGGAGCAGAAGAAGCGCCTGCTGCCGCGCGTTGCGGGTGGCGGCCTCGTTGCTCTCGCCATCACCGAGCCCTCCGCCGGCTCCGATGCGACGGGGATGACGACGCGCTTCACTCCCGCCGGCGATCACGTTGTCGTCGAGGGCGGGAAGACATTCATCTCGAATGGCGACGTGGCGGATCTGTACATGCTGTTCGGCAAGTGGAGCGAGATCGGCGACTCCAAACGCGCGGTCTCCGTCCTGGTGTTCGAGAAGGGCACGCCCGGCTTCTCGGTGCTGCGCACCGAGGACAAGATGGGCCACCGCGCCGCCAGCACCGCCGCCATTGCGTTCGACCGCTGCCGCGTGCCGCGCGCCAACCTGCTCGGGATGCCGGGGCAGGGGCTGGAGATTCTCATCGCATCGCTCAATAGGTCCCGGCCGAGCATCGCTGCGCATGCGCTCGGGATCGCGCGCGCGGCCTTCGAGGACGCCGTCGCGTACATCAACGAGCGCAGGCAGTCGGGACACAGGATCGTCGAGTTCCAGGGCATCCAGTTCCTGCTGGCCGATCTGGCGACCGAGCTGGCGCAGTGCGAGGCCTGGCTGTGGCACGTCGGGCGGCTCATCGACGGCGGCGCGACCGATTTCGGGGTCGAGGCCTCGATGCTCAAGATGCGCGCCTCGGACCTCGCCATGCGCATCGCGACGGAAGCGGTGCAGCTGCACGGCGGTTACGGGTATTGCAAGGACTATCGCGTGGAGCGTCTGATGCGCGATGCGAAAGTCACGCAGATCTGGGAGGGCACGAACCAGATCCACCGCCAGCTCATCGGCCGGCATTTCGTGCGCAAGTAGGAGCGATCGTGCCAGAGATCAAGACCGTCGGAGTCGCCGGCTGCGGGACGATGGGTGCCGGCATCGCGATCGTAGCCGCGCGCGCGGGATTCGAGACGATCGTCTACGACACCCGCGGGGAAGCGCTCGCCGCGGCGCGCGCGCAGAGCGAAGCGTTCTTCCGCAAGTCCGTGGAGCGCGGCAAGCTCAAAGCCGAGGAGCTGCCGGCCATCATGGGTCGCTGGACAGGCACTACCCGGATCGAGGACCTGGCGGCGTGCGACGTGATCATCGAGGCGGTATTCGAGGATCTCGATGTCAAGCACGGCTTGTTCGCTCAGTTGAACAAGGTATGCCCGCCGCACACCATCTTCGCGTCGAACACCTCGACCATCTCGATCACCGAGATCGCAGGCGGCTCGGGGCGCGATGACCGCTTCGTCGGCATGCACTTCTGCCTGCCCGCGCAGCTGATGAAGCTGGTGGAAATGTCGCCGGGCCTCAACACCAGCGAGCAGACCTTCGTCTCGGCATGGGAGTTTTGCAAGGCGCTGGGCCAGAACCCGGTGAAGACGAAGGACAGCCCCGGCTTCATCCTCAACTACTTCCTGATCCCGTTCAACAACGACGCGATCCGCCTGGTGGAGCAGGACGTGGCCGAGCCGGCGGACATCGACAAAGCGATCAAGACGGCGCTCGGCTATGCCATGGGTCCGTTCGAGCTGCTCGATCTCATCGGCATGGACACGCAGCTGCTGCTGTGCGAAGCGATGCATGGTCTGACGAACGAGCCGCGCGCCGCCTGCCCGCCGCTGGTGAAGCGGATGATTGCTGCCGGCCATTTGGGGAGGAAGAGCGGACGCGGCTTCCACGTCTACAAGGGCGGCAAGATGTTCGGAGCGTGACGTGGCTCACTCGATCATCGACACCGGCAACAGCCGCTCCTTCCCCGGTCCGCACAGGCTCCTCGAAACCGCGGTCGCTGAGGGTGAAGTTATCGTTGTCATTGGGAGCCGGGTCGGCTCGGCCCTCGCGCAGATCGCCAAGCGCGAGGCGCGCACGGCCATCCTGCTCGAGCTGGGCCTCGAATGCCTCGGCGTGCACACGGGCGAGTCGCGCGGAAGGGAGGGTTCGAACGTGCTGGGCTTTGCGCGTTACCGCCTGGGCAACGCCGACCCGACCAACCTGATCGAGCTGGTGCGCCAGCCGCAGACCAAGCCGGACGCGCTCGCCGCAGCGAAGGCGCTGTTCGAGCAAGCCGGTTTCGTCGTTGCCGTGTGCGGCGACTTTCCGGGCCGCATCGTGGACCGGCTGATCCGCCCTTATTTCAACGCAGCGCTGCGGCGGCTGGACGAGGGGCTGGCAAGCGCCGACGACATGGACGCGACGCTGCGTCTGGGTCTCGGCTACCCGGAGGGGCCGATCTCGCTCCTGGAGCGCACCGGCCTGGCGCACCACTTCGATGTGACACAGGCGCTGTACGAACAACTGGGAGACGCGGCCTACGCTCCGGCGCGCCGCGCACGCGTAGCCAAGCTGCGCGAGATGAAGTAATGCGCGCGGTCCTGGTTCGCACGCACGGGCCGTACGACAGCCCGCGCGTCGAGGACGTTCCGGATCCGATCCCCGGCGAGCGCGAAGTCGTCATCGAGGCGCGTGCGATCGGCGTCAACTATCCCGACGTGCTCGTCATCGAAGGCAAGTATCAGAACCTTCCGCCGCGGCCGTTCACCCCGGGGAAGGAGATGGCGGGTGTGGTGCGCGCAGTCGGCATGGGCGTGACGAGCTGCAAGCCTGGCGACCGCGCGATGGCCTTGATCGAGTACGGGGCCTACGCCGAGCAGGTGCGCGCGCCAGAGAATCAAGTGTTCGTGCTGCCGGAGAGCATTCCCTTTCCCGATGCGGCGGCGCTGGGGCTCGCGTACCAGACCGCCCACTTCGCGCTCCTCGATCGTGGGCAGTACCGCGCTGGCGAAATCGTGCTCGTGACGGGCGCCACTGGAGGCGTCGGCCTCGCGGCGCTCCAGCTAGCAAAGGCGCTCGGTGCGACGGTGCTGGCGGCGGTGTCGGGGCCGCATCGAGCCGATCCGGCGCGCGCGAACGGCGCAGACCACGTGATCGATCTCTCGCAGCCGGATCTGCGCGAGAGCCTGCGCAACCAGGTCTATACGGTGACCGGCAAGCGCGGTGCCGACGTCGTGATCGAGCTGTTGGGCGGCGACGTGTTCGATGCAGCGATGCGCGCGCTGGCCTGGCGTGGCCGCATGGTGGTCGTCGGTTTCGCGTCCGGCCGCATCCCGGAAGTCAAGGCGAATTACCTGCTGGTGAAGAACATCTCGGTGAGCGGCCTGCAGGTGAGCGACTACCGCGATCGCGATCCGGCGTGGATGCGGCGCGTCCAGGCGGAACTGTTCGACCTCTACCTCGCTCGGAAGATCAAGCCGCACATCGCGGCGACCTATCCCCTGTCACGCTTCGCCGAGGCACTCGCGCGCTTCGGCCGTCGCGATGTCGTCGGCAAGCTGATCCTGGTTCCAGATCGGGCTTGATAATGTGCGAACGGCCGCGAAGCGGCTGGCTTGCGATCTAATTCCGGGATGTGGGCGAAGGCTACCTTTTGCGCCGCTCCCGCCTGAACGACACGACGATCTTCCACGGACCGACCTTCAGGCTCCATGCGCGCCAGCCGAGCGCGCCCTCGTTTGGCCCTTCCAGCTCAACCCGAGGCGCATCCGGTGCGCGCTTGAGGGTGTCGCGGCCCGCATACACTTCCAGGCGTCCAAGTGTGGCGAACATCTGAATCTACTCCCAGTTGTAAGTCACGATGATGCGAGGAACTTGCACATGCGCACCGCGAAGACGAGGAAGCGTAGGCGCCTGCGCCTCGCACCACACGTTGAGTATTAGATTACGGCCGCCTTCGAGCGGTGTGAAGGGTATCTTGACATCTCGCCCCGGACCACTACAATTGGTAGACTTGGCTACGGCCATACACAAGATCTAGTGGTCTGAGACGAACCGGCCGGGACGCCGTGTCGCGCGATGGCGACATCAACCGGGCGGGAAAGACCGCGAGGCAGCCCTTGCCCAAGGATCGGGATACAAACTCGTCGATGCGACGAGGCACAAGAGCAGTAAGTAGGTCTCCTCCCTGTGCACAGTTCGGGCGGGCCAAGTGCCCGCCCTTCTTTTTCGGCGGTGACAGGCCCGCATCCTGAGACGCGCGGGTATTGCTTGCCATCACGGCGCGAATCCTACCCATTCGCTGGCACTCACCTCACCGGATACGAAAGGCCAGCCGTCCCCTGGGTCGCGTTCGTATGCGTAGCTATCCAGCTGCGATATACGGCAACGCGAGTATAAACGCCGGGCTTCCTCTCCCGTGCACATCCCTCTCCGAAGCTGACAATGCCGATCTGTACGTACGCTCCGAACGCCCCCGCTGGCGACGCTAAAGGACCGCCGCTGTCTCCCTGGCAGGAGTCCTTACCCTTCTCGCCGGCGCAGATCATGTTCACTGTGATGGTGCCGTTGTAACTGTCGGGCGCGTTGCACGCTTCCCGGGAGATTACCGGCACGAGCACACCAAGCAATTCTCGCGATAGCAGTCCATTTTCTTCGGTGGCGCCCCAACCCGTTACCCACGCCTTGATTCCGGGTGCTGTGGCCTGCGCTTCGTCGTCTGGGGCGACCAGAACGATAGGACTGGGGTTGGGAACTGCAGTCCTCAGTTTCAACAGCGCGATGTCGTTGTCGCTCGTCCGGGCTTGATAGTGCTCATGCGGAATGACCTCAGCCACGGCCACATAGGTCCCGATTATCGCCAGATCCTGCGTGTTCACGATCACCTGGATTTCGTCAGACAGGGAAACCTGACCGGTCAGGCGGTCCACAACGCAGTGTGCCGCGGTCAAGACCCACTGGGGTGCAATTAGAGACCCGCCGCAGAACAGACCTTTGGCTGCGGGAGTACCGGCGACGACGAGTCCCACTTGCCAAGGCGCCACGGCTGGAGATCCCCCAACAATGCGCGGCACTATCGGTTGGTTCTCCTTAAGATCTCTGATCACATTTGCGTGAGGGGCACTGGCAATTTCGTCTCTGCGTTCGTCACTTGCCACAATCTCAACTGCGGCCGAGAAGGCTGGCAGTGACCACGCAGAAAACGCCCACAGCATCAATATCCACAGCCGCTTAGTCGACCTAGGGCACATTTGTTCCTCCTGATTTGCCTATGGATTCCTTGACCGGAACACTCGCACGCGTTTCTTTAGGCCTGCATGCTCGTCGAGCATCCCGACACGTTAGACCCGGGGAACAGACGGCGGTTGCTCGTGCCGGTGCCCTTCGCGGTGGCCGAGCTTCAGGCGCGGCTGTTCGAGCTCCCGCTAAGTCCGCCCCTCACCGGACTAACCGTGTGCTGGCGTGGCGTGCGCGCCCTCGGCCCAGCCGGAAGACTGGCGGACGATGAGCTGCGGTTGCGCCAGATGGCGCAGCGGTGGACTCGACGGGTCGCGCAGCCGGGTGAGCAGCAACTGCGCAGCGGACTCGCCGAGACGTGCCGGGTCCACGCTGACTGTGGTCAGTGGCGGATTGGAGTGTGCGCCGTCCGCTATGCCGTCGAAGCCGACGATGGAGAAATCGCGGCCTGCGCGCAGCCCGCGCTCGCCGAGCTCGCTGAGCGCGCCGAAGGCTACGATATCGTTGTAGCAAATCGCCGCGGTCGGCCGGCTGCGCAGGGCAAGCGCCTGGCGAATGCCCACACGTCCGCCCTCGCGGGTTGGCGGGATGTCGATCAGCCACTCGTCCTCGATCGTGAGCCCGTGGTCGCGCATCGCGCGCGCGAAGCCGCGGCGCCGCAGCTCGTACACCGGCCCGCCGCCAACGCGACCCAGGAACGCGATGCGCCGGTGCCCTTGCTCGGCAAGGTGCTTCGTCGCCGCAAAGGTCCCCGCCTCGTTATCCGAGCCCGCGAAGTCGAAGCTCTCGTCATCGACCGGGCGCACCACGATCAGCACGGGGATACGCCATGCGCGGATCTGTTGCAGCAGTGCCGGGGAGGTCTCGAAGGCCGGACACAGGATGAGGCCGGCAGCGTGGTACTCGCGCATCGAAGCCAGCACCCGCTCCTGGGTCTGCAGGTCCTCTCCCGTGTGCGCCATGAGGGTGACGTATCCGTCGAGCGCCAGCCTGCGTTCCAATCCCACCAGGAGCTCGGCGAAGAACGGATTGGTCAGATCGTTGATAATCGTCCCGATCATGTTCGACGCCCGGCGCCGTAGATCGGCCGCGCCGCGGTTGTAAACGTAGCCCAGTGCGTCGGCTGCCTCGCGCACGCGCGCGGCAGTCGCGGCCTTGATCAACGGGCTGCCCTGCAGGACTAGGGAGACCGTGGACTTGGAGACGTTCGCCGCTACGGCGATGTCGGTAATCGTAGGAGATCGGCCCGCGGGCTTAGCTGGGGCTGGCTCGGACATGATCGCGTCTGGCGAGCGGGGTCTTGACAAGGGACGGCGAATTCGCCATATTGCTCCGTGAATTTGGAACGTTCCAACGACTTTTGGAACGATCGAACGACGCCGATTTGAGCACAAACACGACGGCCAAATCAAGCCGCAGGGGAGGGGAAGAGTGGGCCAAGCATTGCGCTGGGGCCTGATCGGCGCCAGTACCATCGCCCGGGAATGGGTCATCGACGCTATCCGGGCCCAGCCCCGGAATGAGGTGGTGGCGGTGCTGAGCACCGACGCGCAACGGGGCACCGACTTTGCCCGCGCGCGCGGCATTCCCTCGAGCTACACCGAGCTGGGCGCGCTACTGGCCAGCCCGGCGGTCGATGCCGTCTACATCAGCACGACCAATGAGTTGCACAAAGCGCAGACTCTGGCGGCAGCCGCGGCCGGCAAACATGTTCTGTGCGAGAAAGCCGCTCAGCGCTCAGCCTCGCGGACGCCCGCGAGATGGTGGCTGCCTGCGCCAGGGCCGGCGTGGTGTTGGCTACCAACCACCACCTGCGCAACGCGGCAACGCACCGCAAGATCCGCGAGCTGATCCGGGCGGGCGCTATCGGCAAGCCGCTGTTCGCGCGCGTCTTCCACGCTGTCTACCTTCCTCCCCATCTGCAGGGTTGGCGCCTCCACAAACCCGAGGCCGGCGGCGGCGTCATCCTGGACATCACCTGTCACGACGCCGATACCCTCCGGTTCCTGCTTGACGCCGAGGTGGTTGAGGCCGTCGCGCTCTCGCAGCAGGCCGAGCTCGCCTCGGGCGAGCTCGAGGACGGGGTCATGGCAGTGCTGCGTTTCGACAGCGGGGTGTTGGCACAGCTGCACGACGCTTTCACGGTGAAGCACGCCGGCACCGGGCTCGAGGTGCACGGTACCGAGGGCTCGATCGTCGCGCGCAATGTCATGACGCAACGCCCGGCAGGTGAGATCGTCCTGCGCAACGCGAGCGGCGAGACCGCCGTTCCCGTCGAGCACGAGAACCTGTACACGCGCGCTCTACGTGCCTTCAACGCCGCAGTCGCCGGCCAGGGGCAACCCGCTGCCAGCGGCGAGGACGGAGTGAAGTCGCTGGCGGTGGCGCTGGCGGTGCAGGAAGCCGCGCGCAGCGGTCGGCGCGTCGCGGTCAGGTACCAGTGAACGCTTTCCAAGGCACGATGAGCAAAGCCATCTCTGCTACGCAGGCCGCTGCGTTGATCGGTGACGGCGACGTCGTGAGCGTCAGTTCGTCGAGCGGGCTGGGCTGCCCGGATGCCATGTTGGCGGCGATCGGCGCCCGCTTCGCGCTCGAGGGTCGCCCGCGCGACCTCACCACGCTGCATCCGATCGCCGCCGGCGACATGTATGGCATCCGCGGCATGGATCACCTGGCGCAGCCGGGCCTGCTGAAGAAGGTGCTCGCCGGCTCCTACCCGAGCGGCCCCTCCTCGCTGCCGATGCCCGACATCTGGCGCCTGATCGTCGAGGACCGGATCGCCGCCTACAACGTGCCCAGCGGCGTTCTGTTCGACATGCATCGCGACGCCGCCGCGAAGCGGCCCGGCGTGCTCACCAAAGTGGGGCTCGGCACGTTCGTCGACCCGCAGTTGCAGGGCTGTGCCATGAACGCCCGCGCCGCCGCCGAGCCGGTGGTGAGCAGAGTGCGCTTTGCCGACGACGACTGGCTGTTCTTTCCGACCGTCTATCCGCGCGTGGCGATCATCCGTGGGACCACCGCGGACGAGCGCGGAAACTTATCCTACGAGCATGAAGGCGCATTCCTGGGCGCGCTGGATCAGGCGCTGGCCGCGCGCAACAACGGCGGCGTGGTGATCGCGCAGGTCAAGCGCGTCGTGCGTGCCGGCTCGATTCCCCCGCAGCGCGTGCACGTGCCCGGCGTCCTGGTCGATCACATCGTGGTCGATCCGGACCAGAAGCAGACCACGCAGACGGACTACGATCCTGCCATCAGCGGCGAAATCTTCCGCCCGGACGACAGCTTCGAGCTGCCGCAGTGGGGTCCGGAAAAAGTCATCGCGCGCCGCGCCGCGCTGGAGCTGTGGGCCGGGGCGGCGGCCAACCTGGGCTTCGGTATCTCCTCCAACGTGCCGCGCATCTTGCTGGAGGAAGGCCTGCACGGACAGGTCACGTGGGTCATCGAGCAGGGCGCGGTGGGGGGTGTGCCGCTGCTGGGCTTTGCCTTCGGCTGCGCGGCCAACGCGGACGCCATCGTCCCGTCTCCGAATCAATTCGCCTACTTCCAGGGAGGCGGTTTCGATATCGCCCTGCTGTCCTTCCTGCAGATCGACCGCCAGGGCAACGTCAACGTCTCCAAGCTCGGCGCCCGGCCCTACCTCACCGCCGGGTGCGGCGGCTTCGTGGACATCACCACGCACGCACGCCGGCTGGTGTTTTCCGGGTTCTTCACCGCCGGGGCCAAGCTGGAGGTGGGCGACGGTAAACTGAAGATCCTGCAAGAAGGCAAGAGCCGCAAGCTGGTGAACGCTGTGGAGCACGTTACCTTCAGCGGGGAGATGGCGCGGAGCCGCGGGCAGCGCGTGACCTATGTCACCGAGCGTTGCGTTCTCAGCCTCGACGCAAACGGCATGACGGTGCGGGAGGTCGCCCCAGGGGTGGACGTGCAGCGCGATGTGGTCGCGCAGAGCGATGTCCCGCTGCGCGTGGCGCCTGACTTGAAGACGATGGACCCGGCGCTGTTCCGCGCCGCGCCGATGCACTTGAAGCTGCCGGAGACGCCCCGTGACTGAGACTGTGTTGCTCGCCATCGATGGTCCGGTCGCGACCGTCACTTTGAACCGGCCCGAGAAGCTCAACGCGCTGACGATGGAGATGATCGATGCGCTCTCTGCCATCGCGGCGCAACTCGACGCCGACCGCGCAGTGCGCTGCGTGATCCTCACCGGCGCGGGAGAGCGCGCGTTCTGTGTCGGCGCGGACATCAACGCGTGGTCCGCGCTCGAGCCGCTGGACATGTGGCGCACGTGGACCAGGCGCGGGCATCAGGTGTTCGACCAGTGGGCGCGGCTGCGCCAGCCGGTCATCGCCGCGATCAACGGCCATGCGCTGGGCGGCGGCCTGGAGCTCGCGGCCGCCGCAGACCTGCGCATCGCGCCGGCCTCGGCTCAATTTGGTTTGCCCGAAGCATCCATCGCCACCTGCCCGGGCTGGTCGGGCACGCAACGGCTCACCGGTCTGCTCGGGCCCGCCCGCGTGAAGTACCTTGCGCTCACCGGCCGCCGCATCTCCGCAGAGGAGGCGTGGCGCATCGGACTGGTGCAGGAGGTGGCAGGCGATGAGGGCGTAATGGCAGCGGCCGTACGCCTCGCCCGCGACATCTGCGCTCTGGCGCCGATTTCCGTGCAGCTCACCAAGCAGCTGATCGACGCTTCCAGCGGCGTCGGGATTGCCTACGCGCTCGAAGGGATGGCCGGCGCACTCGCTGGCTCCACGCAGGACGCGCGCGAAGGGCTCGCCAGCTTCCGAGAGCGGCGCGCACCGAGCTACCAAGGGAGATGATATGGACTTCGTCGCCGAATACTAACCAAGACGGTGCAGTTGCACCTCCTCGTCTTTCCGGCGCAAGCCGGCACCCAACGTCGCTCCTGGGTCCCGGCTTGCGCCGGGACGACGAACAAGAGGCGCAACAGATGTGGGTAGATGTTCCGGACGCCCGGTCATGACCGGGTACATGTGACTAACGTGAGAGGAGGAGTGTGATGCGAACCAAGACCATCGTCGCCGTTGTCGCAGCGGCATTCGGCGTGACCAGTGTGACGGCAAGCGCGGAGCAAGTTGTGGAAGTGGTCCACTGGTGGACCTCGGGTGGCGAGGCGGCCGCGTTGAACGTGCTCAAGGAGGACATGCAGAAGCGCGGCTACGGCTGGAAGGACAGCCCGGTCGCGGGCGGCGGCGGCGACCAGGCCCGCACCGTCCTGCGCGCCCGCGTGGCCGCGGGCAATCCGCCCGAAGCCATGCAGATGCTGGGCTTCATCATCACCGACTACGCCGAAGAGGGCCTGCTCGGCGACCTCACCCCGGTCGCAACCAAGGAAGGCTGGGCCAACGTGGTCCCCGCGCCACTGCAGAAGTTCGATCAGTACAAGGGCCGCTGGGTGGCCGCACCGGTGAACATCCACCGCACCAATTGGATCTGGGCCAACAAGAAGATCTTCGACGAGCTGAAGATAGCGCCGCCGAAGACCTTCGACGAGCTGCTCGTCGCGGCGGAGAAGATCCGCAAGGCGGGCTATATCCCGCTCGCGCACGGCGGCCAGCCGTGGCAGGACGCCACCATCTTCGACAGCGCGGTGATGTCGGCCGGCGGTCCGGAGTTCTACCGCAAGGCGCTCATCGAGCTCGACCCGAACGCGTTGGGCAGCAAGACCATGGAGAAGGCGTTCGAGCAGATGCAGAAGCTGCGCGGCCTGGTTGACCCGAACTTCCCCGGCCGCGACTGGAATCTGGCCACCGCCATGGTGATCAACGGCAAGGCCGGCATGCAGATCATGGGCGACTGGGCCAAGGGCGAGTTCCTCAAGGCGGGCAAGAAGCCGGGCGTGGACTTCCTCTGCTTCCAGTACCCGGGCACGGAAGGCGACTTCTCCTTCAACTCCGACGCCTTCGCCATGTTCAAGGTCGGCAAGGAACAGCAGGCCGGGCAGCTCGCGCTCGCCAGCGCGATCATGGACAAGAACTTCCAGGAGCAATTCAACCTGGTGAAGGGTTCCATACCGGCGCGCATGGACGTCTCCGACGCGAAGTTCGACCTGTGCGGCAAGAAGTCCATGGCAGACTTGAAGATCGCGCTGAAGAACAACGCCATGGTGGGCAGCTTCGCGCACGGCCACGCGGTGCCCGAGTCGATCAAGGGTGCGATGATCGACGTGGTCACCAAGTTCTTCAACTCCGGCAAGAACCCGGCCGACGCGACCAAGCAGCTGGTCGCGGCGGTGGCGGCGTCGAAGTAGCGGCAAGGCCGCAAGCGGCCCGCCCCCTCCCTCTCCCTCCCCCGCGAGCGGGGGAGGGGCACGTCGGATGCGTGGAGCAGGGGCCCCATTTTGGGGATGCGACCGTGGAGGCTCGCGGGGCCGCGAGGGCCAGGTTTCAATAGACCCAAGCACCTGATGTCGCGGGCGGGGTGGGGGTCAGAGAGGGACCACATGGACTCGAGCACTGCATCGGTCTCCGCACCGGTAACCTGGAGCGCAGCGAGCCGCTGGCTGCAGCGCAGCCTGCCCAAGCTCGTGCTCTCGCCTACCCTCATCGTCTCGCTCGTCTTCGTGTACGGATTCATTCTGTGGACCGGCTACCTGTCGTTCACGCCGTCCAAGGGCTACCCGATCCACGAGTTGGTCGGTTTCCTGCAGTACGTGCGCGTGTGGAACCACCCGCGCTGGCAGGTGGCGATCCACAACCTCGCGATCTTCGGCGTGCTTTACATCGTGCTGTGCATGGCGTTGGGGCTGCTGCTCGCCATCCTGCTCGACCAGCGCATCCGGCAAGAAGGGACGCTGCGCGCTATTTATCTTTACCCGCTGGCGCTGTCGTTCATCGTTACCGGCACGGCGTGGAAGTGGATGCTCAATCCCGGTCTGGGCATCGAGAAGCTGGTGCAGGGGTGGGGCTTCCAGAATTTCAAGTTCGACTGGATCGTCAGCGAGGAGATGGCGATCTACTGCGTGGTGATGGCCGGCGTGTGGCAGGCGACTGGCTTCGTCATGGCCATGTTCCTGGCCGGCCTGCGCGGCATCGACCAGGACCTCATCAAAGCGGCGTCGCTCGACGGGGCGTCGCTGCCCAAGATCTACTGGCGCATCGTCATTCCGCAATTGCGCCCCGTGTTCATGGGCGCGCTGATCATCCTCGCGCACCTGGCCATCAAGAGCTACGAGCTGGTGGTGGCGCTCACCGGCGGCGGTCCCGGCTACGCCACGGAGCTGCCCTCGACTTTCATGTACGCGCACACCTTCACGCGCAACCAGCTGGGAATGGGCGCGGCCAGCGCGGTGATGATGCTGCTCACGATCGTGGCGATCATGGTCCCGTATTTGTACTCCGAGATGCGCGGCGCACGGCAGCGGTCGCACTGACGGCTTAGGAAAGGCAATGGCTCAGCAATGGGATTCGCCGCAGATGGTCAGGGGGACCAGCGTGCGCTGGTCTCGCTTCGTCATCTATGGGCTGCTTCTGTTCTTCGCGGCGATTTATGTGCTGCCCCTGGTGGTGATGCTGCTCACCTCGCTCAAGCCTCTTCCGGAGATCTACTCGGGCAGCATCATCGCGCTGCCGCACGAGTGGACGGTGAAGCCGTGGATCGACGCCTGGGGGCAGACCTGCGTGGGCCTGAGCTGCCATGGCATCAAAGGCTACTTCTGGAACTCGACCAAGATGACGGTGGCTGCGGTGACCATCTCCACCGCCATCGGCATGCTCAACGGTTACGTGCTTACCAAATGGCGCTTCAAAGGCGCGGACCTGCTGTTCGGCCTGATTCTGTTCGGCTGCTTCATCCCGTTTCAGATCGTGCTCATCCCCATGGCAACCCTGCTCGGCAAGCTCGGGATCGCTTCCTCGACCCCCGGGTTGGTCCTCGTGCACGTGGTGTACGGCCTGGCCTTCACGACGCTGTACTTCCGCAACTACTACGTGGCGTTCCCCGACGAGCTGATTCGCGCGGCCATGATCGACGGTGCGAAGTTCTTCTCGATCTTCTTCCGGATCCTGGTGCCCAACTCGGCGCCCATCGTGGTGGTGACGGTGATCTGGCAGTTCACCAATATCTGGAACGATTTTCTATTTGGGGCCTCGTTCTCGACCGGGGAGAGTGCGCCGATGACCGTGGCGCTGAACAACGTCGTGAACACCTCGACCGGAGAACGGGAATATAACGTCCACATGGCTGCGGCGGTGATCGCAGCTTTGCCCACGCTGCTGGTGTACATCGTGGGCGGGCGCTACTTCGTGCGCGGTCTGATGACCGGGTCGGTGAAGGGCTGAGCCAGGGGAGAAGCAAGATGGCATCACTCGAGCTGCTCAAAATCCGCAAGCGCTACGGCGAGCTCGACATCCTCAAGGGCATCGATATCTCCGTGGACGCCGGCGAGTTTCTCGTGCTGGTCGGCCCCTCCGGCTGCGGCAAGTCCACGCTCCTGAACATGATTGCCGGGCTGGACACGGTATCCGAGGGCGAGATACGCATCGGCGGCCGGCGCGTAAACGACCTGCACCCGAGCGAGCGCGACATCGCCATGGTGTTCCAGTCCTACGCGCTGTATCCGAACATGTCGGTGAAAGAGAACATCGCTTTCGGCATGGAGATGCGCAAGGTGCCGAAGCCAGAGCGGGAGCAAGCGGTGAGCGAGGTCGCCAAAACCCTGCAGATCGACCATCTGCTCGACCGCCGCCCTGCGCAGCTCTCCGGTGGCCAGCGCCAGCGCGTGGCTATGGGGCGTGCGCTGGTGCGCAAGCCGCGCATCTTCCTGTTCGACGAGCCGCTGTCCAACCTCGACGCGCAGCTGCGCGTGGACATGCGCACCGAGATCAAGAAGCTGCATCAAAGGTTGGGCGCTACGATTGTTTACGTCACGCATGACCAGATCGAAGCGATGACGCTGGCCACGCGCATCGCGGTCATGCGTGCGGGCGAGCTGCTGCAGCTGGGTTCACCGGCGGAGATCTATAACCGGCCTGCCAACACCTTCGTTGCAGGTTTCATGGGCTCGCCGCGCATGAACCTCATTCCGGGCACGCTGAAGAGCCAGGCGGGCGCGCTGCATCTCGAGGTCACGGCGGAGGGGGCCGCGCCCGCGCGCGTCTTCTTGCCCCAGGTCCCAGAAGCGACCCGTGCCTATCTCGGACGCGAGATCACGGCGGGCCTGCGGCCCGAGGCCATCAGCGACAAGCTGGACGGCGGCGGCGCGGATGGCCGCCCGGTGATCGAGGCCGTGGTTGAGGTGACCGAGCCCACCGGGCCGGACACGCTTGCAGTGCTGTTGCTAGGCGGGCGCGAGATCACGGCGCGGCTGCAGCCCGACAGCACGCTGAAAGCGGGAGAGCGTGGCCGTTTCGCCATCGACCTGTCCAAGCTGGTCTGGTTCGACCCTGCGAGCGGCGCGCGGGTCGCCTGATGGACTGCGACGTTGCCATCATCGGCTCGGGCGTGGGCGGCGGCTGCGTTGCGCTGAGCCTGGCCGATAGCGGTGCCCGCATCGTGATCTTGGAGCGCGGAGAACGCCTGCCGCGCGAGCCGCAGAACTGGGACCCCGAGGCCGTATTCGTCGAGAACCGCTACCGCACAGCGGAGACCTGGTACGACGGAGCCGGCAATCCTTTCCGTCCCGGGCAGTTCTACTACGTCGGAGGCCATACCAAGGTGTATGGCACGGCGATGTTCCGCTTCCGCGAGAGAGATTTCGAGGGCATCGAGCACGCCGAGGGGACAACGCGTTCGTTGGCCGATCCGCTATGCCGAGTTCGAGCCCTGGTACGCGCAGGCCGAGCGCGTGTTCGGTGTGCATGGAAAGGCGGGTGACGATCCCACCGAGCCGGCACGCTCGGGACCTTTCCCGCATCCGCCGATTCCGCACGAGCCGATCATCGGCGAGGTCTTCGAGCGCATGCAAGCGCGCGGCCTGCATCCCTCGCACATGCCGGCGGCGATCGACTTTCATGCGGGGGGCACCTGTATTCGCTGCGGCACCTGCGACGGCTTTCCGTGCAAGATCGGCGCGAAAGGCGACGCCGAGACTCGGCTGATCGATCCGTCGCTCAAGCACCCGAACGTGCAGCTGCAGACCGGAAGCCTGGTCACGCGTCTGCTCACCGACGAACGGGGCAAGCGCATCGTCGCGGCAGAAATCGAGCGCGACGGCGAGAAGCTTACGATCAGGGCTCGGTTGTTCGTACTGTCGGCCGGCGCGATCAACAGCGCCGCCATCCTGCTGCGCTCCGCCGACTCGAAGAATCCGGCCGGGATTGCCAATTCCTCGGGTACGGTCGGGCGCTACTATATGAACCACAACTGCACCGCGATCATGGCGGTCACGCCCTGGCGCTCGAACCACACGCGTTATCCCAAGACCCTCACGCTCAACGACTACTACTTCGGCGGCGACGCGAGCGATCGGCCGCTGGGCAATCTGCAGTTGCTCGGCAAGATCGAGGAACCGATGCTGCGCGGCGCGCTGCCCAACGCACCGAAATGGTCGCGCGCCTGGCTTGCGCGCCACAGCGTCGACTGGTACGTGATGTCCGAGGATCTCGCGCAGCGGGACAGCGGTGTTGGGCTGCGCAACGATGGCGCGATCCAGCTCACCTGGAAGCGCAGCAACCTGCGCGCGCACCGGCGCTGGGTCGAGGTGGCGAAGAAACTCCTGAAGGATGTCGGCTTCCCGATCGTGCTGTCCAAGCCGTTCGGCACCGACACGCCCTCGCACCAGTGCGGCACGGCGCGTTTCGGCACCGATCCCGCGACCTCGGTGCTCGATCCTTACTGCCGCGCCTGGGACCACGACAATCTCTACGTGGTGGACGCGAGCTTTTTTCCTTCCTCCGCCGCGCTCAACCCGGCGCTCACCGTCGCTGCGCAAGCGTTGCGCGTGGGCGCTCATCTGAAAACGCGGCTCCACCAGTTCTGACCATGACCCAGAGCACCCGCCCCGTTGCCATCGTGACCGGCGCCCGCCGCGGAATCGGCGCCGCCATCGCCGTGAGCCTGGCTCGCAGCGGGTTCGACGTGGCCATCACCGACGTCGCCGAGGACGGTGCGGATGCAACGCTGAGCGAGATCGCGGCCGCCAGCGGCCAGGCGCACTTCATCCGCAGCGACATCGCAGACGTGAGAGACCACGCGCGCGTGATAGACGACCTGATTGCATGGCGAGGAGCGGTCGACTGCCTGGTGAACAACGCGGGGATTTCCGCTCCCAGACGCGGCGATCTGCTCGAGCTTGCCCCAGAGGCCTTCGACCAGGTGCTGGACGTGAACCTGCGCGGCGCGTTCTTCTTCACTCAAGCCGTCGCCAAGCGCATGCTCGCGGCGCCTTCAGCGGCCCGAGATCGATCATCACCATCTCGTCCGTGAACGCGGAGCTCGCCTCGCCCGAGCGCGGGGAGTACTCCATCTCGAAGGCGGGGCTCGCCATGCTCACCAAGCTGTTCGCGCTGCGCCTCGCAGCCGACGGCATCGCCGTGTTCGAGGTGCGGCCCGGCGTGATCCGCACGTCCATGACGCAGGTGGTGGCCGAGAAGTACGAGCGCCGCATCGCCGACGGGCTGGTGCCGATGGGACGCTGGGGCACGCCGCAGGACGTGGGCGAAGTCGTGGCCGGGCTCGCCAGCGGCCGGTTCGCCTTCGCCACGGGCTCCGTGGTGCAGGTGGACGGCGGGCTCGCTATCCCGAGGCTGTGAGGTGAGCACGGACACCTACGATTACGTCGTCGCCGGCGGTGGTTCCGCAGGCTGTGTGCTGGCGAATCGGCTGAGCGCGGATCCGGGCCTCCGAGTGTTGTTGCTGGAGGCGGGCGGCTCCGATCGTCACCCGTTGTTTCATATGCCCGCCGGCTTCGCCAAGATGACCAAGGGCATCGGCTCCTGGGGCTGGCAGACCGTCCCGCAGAAGCAGCTGAAGGGCCGGGTTCTTCGATTCACGCAGGCCAAGGTCATCGGCGGCGGGTCGTCGATCAACGCGCAGCTCTACACGCGGGGAGTGCCAGCAGACTACGACGAGTGGGTAAGCGAGGAGGGCGCGGTCGGCTGGTCGTACCGCGATGTGCTGCCGTACTTCAAGCGCGCCGAAAACAATCAGCGTTTCGCCAATGAGTTTCACGCCTACGGGGGACCGCTCGGCGTGTCCAACCCGATCAGTCCGCTGCCGATCTGCGAAGCTTTTTTTCAGGCCGGGCAAGAATTGGGTATCCCGTTCAACCCCGACTTCAACGGCGAGCGGCAGGACGGCCTGGGGTACTACCAGCTCACCCAGTTGAACGCGCGGCGATCATCTACTTCGACCGGGTACCTGAGCCCGATTCGCAACCGGTCGAACCTGCGCGTGATGCTGCAGACGCAGGTTCTGCGTGTGGTGGTCGAACAGCGACGCGCTGTCGGCGTCGAAATCGTGAGCGGCAGCGACCGCACACCGCGCGCGGTACGAGCAGAGCGCGAAGTGATCGTCGCCTCGGGTGCGATCGGCTCGCCCAAGCTGCTGCTGCAGTCGGGGATCGGTCCGGCGGACCATCTGCGCGCGGTCGGCGTGAATGTGGTCCACGACCTGCCGGGCGTGGGATCCAACCTGCAGGATCACCTGGACCTGTTCGTCATCGCCGAATGCACGGGCGACCACACCTACGACAAGTACAACAAGCTTCACCACGCCGCCTGGGCGGGGCTTCAATACCTGGTGTTTCGCAAGGGGCCGGTCGCCTCCAGTCTGTTCGAGACGGGCGGCTTCTGGTACGCGGACGTAAACGGGCTCGAACGCGCGCGCTCGCCCGACATCCAGTTCCACCTCGGCCTCGGCTCGGGCATCGAGGCCGGCGTGGCGAAGATGCGCAACGCGGGAGTCACGCTGAACAGCGCCTACTTGCGCCCCAAATCGCGCGGTACGGTACGACTGGCCAGCGCCGACCCCGCCGCCGCGCCGCTGCTCGATCCGAACTACTGGTCGGATCCGCAAGACAAGGCGCTGGCGCTGGGAGGACTCCGATTAGCACGCGAGATCATGAATCAGCCGGCGCTGAAGCGCTTTGTGCTGGCCGAAGTCTTGCCTGGCGCGCAGTTGAAGAGCGATCAAGAGCTGTCCGACTACGCCTGTGCCAATGCGAAGACCGACCACCACCCGGTCGGCACCTGCCGTATCGGTCCCGCAAATCGCGCGACCAGCGTTGTGACCCCCGATCTGCGCGTCATCGGCCTCGACGGACTGCGCGTCGCAGACGCCTCTGTAATGCCGCGCGTGCCGTCGTGCAACACCAATGCGCCCGCTATCATGGTCGCCGAGAAGGGCGCCGACCACATCCTGGGGAAACTCTGAGGGCATCGCTATGCTGCAGCTGACTCTGCCACAACCCGACGCTAAGCTCACGCGCTACACGCTCGCGCACGAAACCTCGCCTTTCGCATCCGTCGCCCCCGGGCCTTTCAACCGCACCGCCTACGCCGCCGCGCACGTGGTGGCGGACCCGCGCCAACCCAGCGATCCGTGGGACGGTCCCACTCCGATCGACTGGGAGGCCACGTTGCGCTTCCGTGAGCACCTGTGGCGGCTGGGCTTCAAGGTTGCCGAGGCGATGGACACCTCGCAGCGCGGAATGGGCTTGGATTGGAACACCGCGCGCGAGCTTATTCGCCGCAGCGTTGCGCACGCTCGAACGATTCCCGGCGCCGACCTCGCCTGCGGTGTGGGCACCGACCAGCTCGCCTGGAACGAGCGCACCACGCTGCAAGACGTGCTGGCGGCGTACAGCGAACAGATCGAGACGGTCGAAGCGGCGGGCGGACGCATCATCCTCATGGCCAGCCGGGCGCTCGCAGCCATCGCGCCGCTCTGCGGACGACTATCGCGAGGTGTACGCGAACGCTGCTGCGCCAGTGCAGACAGAAAGTGATCCTGCACTGGCTGGGCGAGATGTTCGACCCTGCGCTGAAGGGCTACTGGGGCACCGCCGATCTCAACCAGGCGACCGAAACCGCGCTCGGCATCATGCGTGAGCATGCCGAGAAAATCGACGGCATCAAGGTGTCGCTGCTCGACGCGCAACGGGAGGTGGACCTGCGCCGCCGCCTGCCGCCGGGCGTCAAGATGTTCACCGGCGACGACTTCAACTACGGCGAGCTCATCGCCGGTGACGGCACGCATCATTCCCACGGCTTGCTCGGCATCTTCGACCCGATCGCCCCCATCGCAGCGAAGGCGCTGCAGGCACTGGCCAAGGGCGATGTGCAAGATTACCGCCGCATGCTCGATCCCACCGTGATCCTGTCGCGCGAGATCTTCCGCGCGCCAACCCGCCACTACAAGGCCGGGGTCGTGTTCCTGGCCTGGCTCAACGGCCATCAGGATCACTTCACCATGGTCGGCGGACTGCAGTCCGCACGCAGCGTGTTGCACTACGCGCGCGTCTTCGAGCTGGCGGACCGCTGCGGCGCGCTCACCGATCCTGCGCTCGCGGTTAGGCGCATGCAGCAATTTCTGTCGGTGAGCGCTGGCATCGAGGGCTGATGGCTCCTGCACGCTGATCCTTCGCGGATTGCATAGCGCCACTTAGGAGGAACGCGCCGGCGATTGCTCTCGAGGAGGAGGTAGTTCTAGAACCAAGACCGGTTGGGCAGCGCTCTACGCGACTTCATCGTAGCCTCGCCCTGACCATTGCAACAAGCACAGACCATGACCAAACGGATCACTCAATGTGGCCAGACTACCCCAGGCAAATGCTTGCCGCTCCCCCTCCAGTTTGGCACCTGCTCTTTCCGCCTTCTCGATCGCCATCTGGATGTTGTCGACCACAAAGTCCAGGTGGACGGGAGTCCAATGCCGCTTGTATGTGCGACCCTGGGTTGATTGCAGAATCGGAGAGGACCCTTCAGGTTTGGTGACTAGGTAGATCGGAGCAGGCGCGCCCGTCATCTCCGCAACGCTGCCTCCGAACAGCTTGCGGCTTAGCCGTAGGCCGAAGGCTTCCTCGTAGAACCGAATGGCCCGCTCCAGGTCCGGGACATCGATGTTGATCAGCGCTTGCACGGCGATGTCCACCCCTGCGATGTCCAACCGGTCCGGTTCACGCGGAGTCAGGCTCGATGTAGTTCATCGGCTGGGAGCAACGGCACGCACGGGCTTGTGGTTCCAACGACGCTAGGCTTCTGGTCGATGACAGACAGCCTCAACATTGTGACCATCCGGCCCGATGACAAAGGCCGCATAGTAGTTGGGATGGTAATGAGGCCGTATGCCAGGAGGTCCATTGTCTTTTCCTCCGGCTGCGAGAGCGGAACGATAGAACTCGTCAACCTGCCTTCGATCCTCAGCTGCGAACGCGATGTGAAGCGGCACGGGCTTCTTATCTGTGGCGCCGAGCCAAAGCGAGGGCTTTTGTCCGCGTCCTAACCCCACAGCATGGGAGACGTCCATCACAACACCAACGCCCAATGGAGCAAGCGCTTGGAGGAAGAAGGCCTTACTCGTTTCCAGGTTGCTGACGCCGATACCGATATGATCGAACACGGTCGTGTCTCCGTTTGTTTTGGGACGGGCCTAAACGTTGCGACTGGGCGGGCGTCGACGCGGAGTGCGACTACAACCCGATGGCAACACCGTTGGGCGCTCCGCTCGAATATGGGGTTGGGTGGTGAACCGTTCACGTGGAAAACCTCTGAGCAGCGCGCGCTCGTGCCTTCGCGGCTTCTTCTGCACGGTTCCTCGGCGGTGCGTTGGTCTCAAGCGAGCCCAGAAGGTTTCTGGAAACTGCCGCGACCTCGTCAACAGCCGCAAGGAATGCAGCTTCGTTCGCTTTCGATGGTTTGTTGAAGCCGCTCACCTTTCTCACGAATTGTAGTGAGGCCGCACGAATCTCTTCGTCCGTCACAGGCGGCTCGAAGTTGAACAGGGTCTTGATGTTTCTACACACAAGCGTTACCTCGACGTGTCAGAGCCACCCAACGCCGGCCATCAGCGGCGCACGGAAAGGATGCAAGCAAAGCATGGTGTTCCTGTTCCGCGTCCGCTGCATGCCACGTATAGGTAGTCCGTCCTGCATTCGAGCGATACTCTTCGCAGGTTGGGCGGCTCAATATTGCTGAGGCCAAGTATGAAACAGTCGCGGAAGAGCGCAAGCGTCATCGGACGACCTTGTCAGCCCGGTCTAAGACCGAGGGCGGGACCGTGATGCCGAGGGCCTTGGCGGTCTTGAGGTTGACGACCAAATCGAACGTGGTTGGCTGTTGGATCGGAAGATCACCTGGTCTATCCCCCTTCAGGATCTTGGCCACATACTGGGCCGACTGACGCCACACTTTGGTCGCCTCGACTCCATACGAGAGCAAGGCGCCAAACTCGGCGAACCGGGTCTGTCCTGCAATGACAGGTAACCGACGATTCGAGGCCGCCTTGAGGAGGGTTGTTTGATGGGCCCAGAAAATGCCGTCCTCAATGACATACAAAGCCTCAGCGTGTGCTCGGCTCGCAGCCGATATGGCTGCAGCAATCTCTTCCGCGTTCCGTGCGCCGTGCAACGTCAATTCGATCGACAACGACGGTGCCGCGCGCTTTATGTCCTCGAGCGCGCGGGGATGCCAGGGTGTGAGCGGGTTCCATAGCACAGCCACCCGTGTTACTCGGGGCATCGCTTCTTTAAGCAGTTCCAGTCGCTTTGCGCTGAGGTCCGTAGTCATCATTGAGAGGCCGGTGATGTTGCCGCCCGGCTGCGCAAGACTTGCGACAAGGCCTGAGCCGACGGGATCTGCGACCGTCGCCATGACGATGGGAATCGTACTGGTCGCGCGCTTCGTAGCGAGCGCGGCTACGGTACTTTCCACTACGATCACGTCGACTTTGCGCTCGACGAAGCTCGCGATCGCATCGTCCAAGTGGTCGTAGCTGCCATTGCCGTACCACCAGTCGATGAATATGTTGCGCCCTTCAACATAGCCGGCGTCCCGCAGACCATCCCGGAACGCCTGCGCGCCCTCGCTTTGCGCGGAGACGTTCGGTGCGACGACCCCAATGTGGGGCGGGCCGGTAGACTGCTGCGCAGGGATTCCCTCAGCCGCCCAGGCCGACATCAGGAACATCGCCAGTGGCAGGAAGGAGGCCCCGAGCAGCGCCGTTCATCGAATCACCTCGCGAGAATGCAGTGCGCGCTCATCGGTCAGCTTCGCGCTCGCCTTCTTCATGACGCCCAAACGTTCGGCGTCAGCGGCGCACGAACGGCGGTCCGTTGAAACGACAGGTTGGGCGTCATCGGCGGCCTACCGCAACGGAAAAGATGCTGATTGAGAGGGACGCTGTAGAACCACCGCTTCATACAGACCTTTAAGCGACTCTCGAATTACCGCGGCAACGGATGGCGTGCCGACATACCGTCCTCATCGAGCCCAGCGCCCAACAATGGAATCGTGATCGAAGCAGGCTCAACAATAACGGCGGCCATTGTCTCAGGACCTCCCGAAGGGCAGCATCCGCTGGTGAGCACGGGGCGACGCATTGATCACAGCAACCGCCTTGTAGGCAAATGGCTCGTAGCTAACGAGCCAATCAAGCGCGTTCTTGATGGTTCCGGTGGCCCCGTGCGCGTACTCGGGACTTGCGATAAGCAGTGCATCTGAAGCGGCCACCTGGGAACGGAAGTAGTTCACCGTGCCTGGCGGATCGGCTTCGAAGGTCGGGATTGAAGAGCGGCAGATCACCGATGTCCAGAGAACACGTTGACCACGATCTCCGGCGGCGCCAGTCGACATGCCGCGCGCAGCAGCGCCGAGTTGATGGACGCGGCGCGAAGACTTCCTGAGAGAGCGAGGACTTTCATGACGCCCAACGTTCGCGATGAGCCGCCGCCGAGGCGCAGCGCGCCGAGGTTACTGCAAGCAGTACGCTTGCAGCGGTCGGCTTGATCGCGTGGTTGGGCCACGCACGTTCCCGGCGAGAGACAGCTCGTCGCTCAGTCATCGTCTTCGTCGATGATCTCGTAGTCGCACAAGTCTTCAACGACGGAGTGTAGTTCGATCGCAAACCATTCGCGGAAGGTCTCGAGGTCACGGTTCGCAGGCCACGCCGATTCGTCGGTGTGCCACCCCCAAAGTTCGTTCTCGAATACCTCGAGATAGACCTTCTCGATGATCGCTTGAGCGTCCTCGTCATCATCGAATTCAGGGATGAGATAGACGGTCTGTTCGCCCTCGACATCAGGGAGTAGGCCTGAATCATCCAGCCCTTCCGCCCAGTCGAGGAACGGCTGCTTCGGACGAACGATCAGAACACTGCGATTGATCATGGCGCCGCGTGCACCTGTAAGGCCCAACTAGAAGTAGCCCTCATGATAAACCCCGCGAACCGAAAAACAAGTTTATAGCGGTGTGTGCAAGTTGCTACCGGCATAAGCAGTTGCTGGTCTGGGGTGGGTTCATACCGGTGCGAACCGCGGGGCGGCGGGAATGTCCGGCACGGGCACCGCCTCGACGGCTTACGCCTTGCGGCCCGCGCTCTGCAGATAGCGCTGGAACTGAAATCTGTTTTCGAGCAACGCGAGATCGGTCACGTATCCCGACGGCCCGGCCGCCTCGACCTTGGCCACGATCGTCGTCAACTCCCGCGCCGCCAGCGCATCGTCGAAGGCGCGCACGAACTCGTCGAGCGACCGCACCGAGGCTGTGCGCGGCACGCCCGCCGCGCGCGCGATGCCCGCAATGTCGCTGCCGGTCGACGTCGCCGTCGGGAAACCGCCGACCGACAGGAGACTTTCGTTGTCGAAGACGACATGCAAGAGGTTCTTCGGCCGGTAGCGCGCCATTGTCGTGAGCCCGCCGAGGTTCATGAGCACAGAGCCGTCGCCATCGAGCACGACCACCGCTAACTCCGGACGCGACAGCGCGATGCCCAGCCCCATCGAGGACGCCAAGCCCATCGCATGCTGCAGGTAGAAGAAGTTCGGCCGATGGCCGATCGACTGCAGCTCGACCGCTACGGCGCCCATGATCGTGACGACGACACGTTCCGCGAGCTTGTCGTAGACGGCCCGAAGTGCGTCAAGCCGTGTCATGACTCCCACATCAGATCGCGACACAACAAGAGCGCGACCGGCTTGTTCGACGAATACGCCAGAGTCTGCGCCTCCGCGATGCGATGCGCGACGCGCGACGGCTCATCGAGGCGCTCGTAGGCGATGCGCAGCGCGCGTAGCAGGTCCTCGGTCACGCCGCCGCCTTCGGTCTGCCACGGATCGCGCTCGCCGAACGATCCGCGATGGCTGATGAGCATGAGCAACGGAATCCGATACAGCTGCGCACAGGAGACGATGCCGTTGATCGACGCGAGGAAGCCGTGATTCTGCATGAGCATGGCCGACTTCACGCCGGACAGATACGCGCCCGCGGAGATGCCCACACCTTCCTCTTCCTTTGCCAGCCGCACCAGCGTCATCTCGGGATCATCATCGGCCATGCGAATCAGATGCACGAGCCAGGTCTCGGGCAGCGCGGAGATCAGCCGGACACCACACGACTTCAACGCGTCGTAGATAAGACGGGAGCTCGAGGTGGATACCGGCGGCATGGCAGCATGGATTATATCGGGTCCGGGTTTGGCGGGTCGTAAGGGCGCTCGGGTGAATGTCGTGCCGTGCGGTAGGTGGCCCGATGATGTGACTAGCCTCGCGCTGTGTTAAGGACCGCGGGCCGCCTCACCCCTTGAAATAGTGCGGCAGCCAGAGCGCAACGTCCGGCACCACGATAAGCAGCGCGATCAGCGCGACCATCGCGAATACGAACGGAAGCGCACCGCGGATCACCTCGTTGATCGAGCCGCGCTCGCGCATGCCCTGGACCACGTAGAGGTTGAGGCCCACCGGCGGGGTGATCAGCGCGGCCTCGATCAGGATCGTCAGCACCACCCCCCACCAGATCGGGTCCCAGCCGAGCTTGAAGACGATCGGCGCAATGAACGGAGTGGTCAGGATCATCATGGAGATGGTTTCCATGAAGCAGCCGAGGATCAGGTAGAGGACGACGATGAGAACCATCGTCCCGTACTTGCCCAAACCCAGGTTCTCGATGATCTTGCCCAGACCGTCGGTAACGCCGATCGCCGCCAGCACGAAGTTGAGGAACTGCGCCGCCATGATGATGAGCATGATCATGGCGGTGGTTCGCATTGTGCCCTCGGCCACGGCACGCAGCATCGACAGCGACACGCGCCGCTCCCAGGCTGCAAGCAGCAGTGCAGCGATCACGCCGAGCGAGGCTGCCTCGGTCGGCGTGGCGATCCCGGCATAGATCGAGCCGACCACCACCAGGAAGATGACTGTGGGCGGAACCACGCTCGGCAGCACGCGAATCCGCTGGGCCCAGGTCGTCTCGACGGGGACCCCGCCCTTGCGCGGATCGGCGATGCAGGCGAAGAAGACGATCACCATGAAGAAGAACGCCAGCGCGAAGCCCGGAATGAAGCCGGCGAGATAAAGCCTCGGCACGGACGAGTTCGTGAGCAGGCCGTAAAGGATGAAGTTGATCGACGGCGGGATCAGAATGCCGAGTGTGCCGCCGGCCGCGATCGTGCCAAGGAACAGAGGCTCGTCGTATTTCCGCTTGTGGATTTGCGGCAGCGCTACGGTGCCGATCGTAGCAGCCGTAGCGACGCTCGAGCCGGACGTCGCCGCAAACATGGCGCACGAGCCGATGTTGGCGTGCATCAGCCCGCCGGGCAGCCACGAAAGCCACTGCGCAATGGCGTTGTAGACGCGCTCGGCGATGCCAGCGCGCAGCAGGATCTCGCCCAGCATCACGAACAATGGGATGGCGATCAGGATGTACTCGCTCGAGGAGTTCCAGATGATTTCGCCCATCGCCCGGTGCAGCGGCATGGACGCAAAGAACTGGTCGAGCGCCAGCCCCAGAACCCCCATGACGGCCGCAACCGGGACGCTCAACGCGAGCAGCACGATGAGCAGCAACAAGGTTATCGCTAGCATCGCCCTTCATCGCCGCGAGCTGGCTTCTCGCTTTGCAGGCCAAGGCCCTTGAGCTCGCTCTCGATCTCCTCGTCCTGGGAGGCAGCACCCGCAATCTCCGCCACCGCAGCGTAATCCCCGCGCAGCAGCGCCGCGAGGGAGCGCAGGAAGGCGAGTATCAGCGCAGTGAAGAACAGCGCGATGCCTCCGAACCATGGAAGCTGCGCCCAGGCCAGCGGCAGGCGCAGGGGCGTATTCGAATGGATCTCTTCGACGTAACTGGTGAAGGCGATGTCCCAGGCGCGCTCGAGGAGTGCCGCAACGAACAGGCCCAGCACCAGCAGCGCGAAGAGATCGAGCAGCGCGCGCACTCTCGGAGACAAGCGCCCGTAGAGCGCGTCGATGCGCACGTGCCCGCGGTTCACCAGAACGTGCGCCATGGACCAGCTCGTCCCCACCGCGAAGAGGTAGGCCGCGATCTCGTCGGAGCCCGAGAAGACGAAGCTCGAGCCCAAGACGAGGCCGAGGCCCTTGCGCAACAGAACCTCTGCCGTCACGAGGCCCGCGGCGGCAAGCAGCATCGCGCCGCCGCACCAAATCGCAAGGCGCGCGATCGCGGCGACGCCTGCCCAAAGCAGATTCATAGGATTCTGAATGAGGCCGGATACTCTTGTGCCCGAGCCCCGGTTCCGGTCAGTTGGCCTTGGCCCTCAGGCCGTACTGCTTGCCGATGATCTCGTTCCACTTGGCTGCGCAGGCATCGCCACAGCGCTTGGCCCAGTTCTTCAGCACCAAGTCGTTCAGGGCCCTGTCACGCGCTTTGATATCGGCCTCCGACGGCAGCACCAGCTTCAGCTTTGCCGGCGGGCCGACGCTGCAGTTTCCACCCCGTCCCGTCGTGCAGGCCACACCCTCCTCGGTCTCGGCCTCGATCGTCTTCCACGACTTATCCTCGAGAGCCTTGAACTGCCTCTCCAGAAACGCGCGAGTGTCGGGCGACAGCTTGTTCCACGTGCTGGCGTTCACAACCCACAGGCCAACCGTGAAGCCGACCGGCAGGCGATACAATGTGCTGGTCACTTCCGGCCATTTGCCCTTGTAGGCCGGCATCGTTCCGGTGATCCCGCAGTCGACCACGCCCTTCTCGAGCGCCGGCACCACCTCGCCGAAGGTGATCGTCACCGCCGAAGCGCCGAACGCCTGAACAAGATCGGCCTGCGAGGTGCCCTGCACGCGGATTTTCTTGCCCTTCAGGTCCTCGACGCTCTTGATGTCGCCCTTGCAGTAGAAGTCCTGCTCCGGCCACGTGAAGGAGGCTAGGATGATGGCGTTGTACCGCTCCTTCATCACCTTCTGCATCTCGGGCATCCAGGCGTTGGTGATCTCGCGGCTCATCTTGAAACTCCTGGCGACGCCGGCGATGTCCACCGCCTCGATGATGGCGCCGCCGTCCTCGACGTAGATCGGCAGTGCGGCAGCGAAGTCGAACACGCCCTGCTTGAGGAGGCGCAGAACTTCGGTGCCCTTGAGGTTGACTTCGGTCACGGACTTGATATTCGCGGTGATGGCCCCGCCCGAAGCTTTCGGCAGCTCCTCGGTCCAGAACGGCTGCTCGAGCTTCTGCCAGTTGGTGAGGAAGTTCCATGTGCCGACGACGTTGAATTGCTTCTTCTCGATCTGCTGCGCCTGCGAGCCGCTGCTGAACGCGATCGCTCCCGCGAGCAGTGTTGCAGCCAATGTCCAACGCATGGAAATCCTCCCGCTACGCCGTGTTGGTGGATCGGTGCCGCTTCTTAGGGCGTCCTGTTGCTACTTCACCAGCGTGACCGGAATCGGCGAGAGATGGACGACTCGATAGGCCACCGACCCCAGAAACAGATTGGCGACGGCACCCACGCCGCGCGTGCCCATGACAATCCGACAGCAATCTTCCCGTTCGGCGGCCTCGACGATCTTCTCCGCCGGATGGCCGGGTGCGAGGTGGACGTTGAACTTTATCTCTGCTGAACGCAGCGCATCCTCAGCAGCACCCAGCACTGCCTCGCCTTGCTCGCGGTAGTAGGCGTCGATCATTTCCCGGCTGGGGAAGGAAACTGACGGGATTGGAGAAGGCGCGTGGAAAAGCTCGACCTCGAGCGGGACAGGCGCATGGCCGAGAGCGCGCACGTAATCGATGGCCCTAGCGGCCTGCTCCGAGCCGTCGAAAGGCAGCAGTACGCGATGTGCAACGCTGGGCCCGCTCGGCGGCGGTCTGGCTGCGTCCGGCGGCGGACCGACAACAGTGACGGGTAGCGCCGATTCATGGATGACTTTGTAGGCTACAGAGCCTAAGACCAGACTGGCCATCTTGGTCGTACCGTGGCGACCGATCACGATTTCGTGCACGCGCTCCGTCTCCGCGACAAGCACTATCACGTCCGCCGGGTCCCCCAGCTCGGTCATCAGTCGATAGGGAAGATTGGCCGCACCCACGAGCCGGCGCGCGACGGCAGTGGCTTGCATGCTCAACTCGGTAACGGTGCGCACCAGCTTCTCGCCCTGCGCCGTGTAGGTCTCGTACTCCCCCAGGGGCTGCACGTTCAAGACGATGACTTCCCCTACAGCCAACGCCGGAGCATTGTGCACGAGATACTCGGCGGCCCGGTCGGCATGGACGGAGCCGTCGACTGCGAGAAGGAATCGGCGAGGTTCTGAGTCGCTCATGGCTTTGATCCCTCTGTCCTGCGGTTTACACCCGCGCGCGGCTCTCGCCAAGCGTTACGCCTGCAGCGATGGGGTGTGCGGTGCGAAGCGGCTCGGGCATTTTGTTCAAGGGGAGGCAAGCCGCAACCTCCGGCCGGTCGCCGATCGTCTGGGCTCATGCCACGCGTACCCACTGCCGCTCGCGTGAGGACTGAATGACGGCGTCGACTACCTTTTGCACTTCCCATCCCTCGCGGAAATCCGGGCCCATGGGCACCTCGCCGACGATGGCGAGCAGGAAATCGCGCATCTCGATGGTCTTGAGATCGTTGAACCCAAGCTGATGCCCCGGTGCGGGGCAGAAGGCACCGTAGGGCGGATGCTCGGGACCGGCGACGATGGTGCGGAACCCGTTGCGGCTGTCATCGCGTTCCACCTTGTACAGGTGCAGCTCGTTGAGTCGCTCCTGCGAGAAGGCGAGCGCGCCTTTGGAGCCGACCACCTCGAACTCGATCTGCATCTTGCGCCCGCGCGACAGCCAGCTCGCTTCGAGCGTACCCACGCAACCGCGGGCGAAGCGCACCATAGCGTGCGCGATGTCGTCGACTTCCACCGGGCGCATGCGCGAGCTGCCGGGCGCCTCGGGACGCTTTTTGATCACCGTCTCCAGGCGTCCGTACACTTCGCTGATCGGGCCCAGCAGATGGCGGGCGATCGCGGTGATGTGACTGCCGAGGTCGGCTACCACTCCGCCGCCCCCCGCGGGATCCATCCTGAAATGCCATGGCGTGGCTGCATCCGCCATGTAGTCCTCGGCATGGATGCCGCGGAAGGACACGATCTCGCCGATCTCGCCGCTGGCAACGATGTCGCGCGCCAGGGTCAGCAGGGGGTTCTTCAGATAGTTGAACCCGACTTGAGTCTTCACGCCGGCCTTTTCCGCCGCCTCAGCCATCTCTCGGGCCTGCGCCGCCGTCGGAGCCAGGGGCTTCTCGCAGTGCACATGCTTCCCCGCGGCGATGGCGGCGAGCGCGATGGGCTGATGCAGTGCGTTCGGCGTGGTGATGCTGACGACGTCGACCTGGGGATCGCCGACCAGCGCGCGCCAGTCCCCGGTCGAACGCGCGAACCCGAGCTCGCGCGCGGCGGCCGCCGCGGCATCCGCAGTGACGTCGCCGAGCAGCTCGAGCACAGGCTGGACCGGCATGCGGAATACCCCGCCCACGGTGCGGTAGGCCAGGCTATGCGCCTTGCCCATGAATCCTGAGCCGACGAGTCCGATGCGCAGCGTCTTCACAGACTCTCCTAGTAGAACCTCGTGGACTGCATGCATCGACCAGGTGCAGAGCAGTCGCCGCCTCCTCTCCCTCCCCTGCGTGCGGGGGAGGGTTGGGGTGGGGGATGCAGCTGTCACGATCAGCGGCGGTTCATCATGACAACATTGATCGGGCTGCGCAACCGACGGCGCGGTCGATTCGGTGGTCGTACAATGAATAAAGAAAGGACGCAATGCGTGTTGGTCCACCACGAGAGGAACGAACCATGAACAATCAGACCGCCGGCGCTGTCCGGCTGGATGGACGGATCGCGATCGTGACCGGAGGGACGCAGGGGCTGGGTGAGGCGATCGCGACCGATTTCGTCCAGCGCGGCACGAAAGGCCTCGTCGTCTGCGGGCGCAACGCCGACAAAGGGCGGGCAGTGGCCGAACGCCTCACCAAGCGCGGTTGCAGGACCGAGTTCGTCAAAGCGGACTTGGGCGCGGTCGAAGACTGCCGCAAAGTAGTCGCGGCCGCCGATCGAGCCTTCGGACGCGTCGACATCCTGGTCAACGCGGCTGCAATCACCGATCGCGGCACGATCTTCGACACTTCTCCCGAGCTGTTCGACACGATGTTCGCGGTCAACGTGCGCGCCCCATTCTTCCTCACGCAGGACGCGCTGAAGATCATGCGCCGCGAGTCCATCCCAGGGAACGTGGTCAATATTCTCAGCATGTCGGCGCACGGAGGGCAGTCCTTCATCGTCGCCTACTGCGCTTCCAAGGGCGCCCTTGCCACCCTGACCAAGAATGTGGCGTTCAGCGTCATGCGCCACCGCATCCGCGTCAACGGCCTGTGCATCGGCTGGATGGACACGCCCGGCGAGGACCGCATCATGCGCCTGTATCACGGCGCGCAGGATGGCTGGAAGGAGGAGGCGGAGGCCAAGCTCCCGATGGGGCGCTTGCTGAAGGTAAACGAGGTCGCCCGCGCAGTGGCTTTCCTCGCCTCCGACGAATCGGGAATGATGACCGGCTCGATCATCGATTTCGACCAATCCGTGCTGGGATGCTACGAATCAGCGCCTCAGCCCGCGCCGATCGGATGAGAAGACCTTTCATCCGCGGTCCGCATCGGAGACAGGCAGACGCTGCACAAGAACAAACTCACCGACGCTCCACGGCGCTCGGCCGGCCGGAACGCGCTATTCGACGATCAACCGATATGCGATGTCCTGCTGGAAGCCGTCCGCCTCGATGGTCCCGCCGTACCGCCAGTAATCAGGGAACGGAACCCGAAGGCTGCACGCTCATTTCCCGAGCAGAACCCCGGGCAGCCAGTTGGCCAGCGGCGGGGCCAGCATGACGATCACCAGCATCAATAAGCCGAAGATCACATACGGGGTGGCCGCACGATAGACCTGGCCCATGGTGATGTGCTTGGGAGCCACGCTCTTCATGGTGAATAGCAGCAGGCCGAAGGGCGGCGTCAACAACCCGAGTTGCATCGCGATCAGGTAGAGCACGCCATACCATATGGGGTCGAAGCTGTAGTGCTGTACTAGCGGCATGAAGAAGGGCAGGGTGAGCAGCATCATGCTCACCTGATCGATGAAGCACCCGAGCACCAGCAGGATCAGCATCATTCCCAGCAGAACGCCCCAGGACCCGAATCCGGCGTCCCTAACGGCCGCGACTAGACCGTTGGTCGCCCCCGAGAAAGCGAGGATCTGTGCGAAAGTGGTGGCGCCGACGATGATGAACAGGATGATCCCCGAGATGGCCGCGGTCCCGAGCAGCGCCTTCATCAAGCTCGACAGCTTCAGCGAACGGTAGAGCCCGGCCACCACGACGGTGGCTACCGCGCCGAGCGCCGCCGACTCGGTAGGTGTGGCCCAGCCGGCCGCCATCGCCCCGATCACGACCGCGAAGATCAGCGTGAGCGGAACGACGTACGCGATGAGCGGCCGCCAACGCTCCCACCCGCTGACCTGATCTTCTTCCTCGAAGGCGGGCGCCAGCGTCGGGTCCGTCTTCGCGCGCACGATGATGTACGCAACGAAAGTCGCTGCCAGCAGCAGACCCGGGACAATTCCCGCGACCAGCAGGTGCGAGATCGAGATGCCCGCGAGACTGCCGAGCAGCACCGTGAGCGCCGAGGGCGGAATGAGCATGTCGACGCCGCCGATCGCCATGATGGGTCCCATCGCCATGTTCGGGTGATACCCGCGGCGCAGCATGTCCGGCAGCATCAGGCTGCCGAGCATGGCTGTCGTGGCGATAGTCGAGCCCGAGATAGCCGAGAAGACCGTGCCGGCAACCACCGCCACCACTGCGAGCCTGCCGGGTACGCGCCGAATGAGCCGCTCGATCGCGTCGATCGCCTTCATCGCGACGCCGGTATGGAACAGCACCTCGCCCATGAGAATAAAAAACGGGATGGGGGTTAGCGAGAAGTTCGTGATCGAGGCGACGCCATTGCGCACGAGCTGAGCCAATCCCGCGTCACCGCCGAGGTATTGGTACGCTCCCACGACATTAATCGCGAAGAACGCGAATGCAGCGGGCATCCCGGTGGCAAAGGCGGCCGCGAGGCAGCCGAACAGGAGCAGGGAAGCCGCATACCAGGTCATGGTTGCCGCGTCACTCGGAGCCGATTTGCCTGGAGACGATGCCAGAACCCGTGAGCATCCGGCGCACGAATTCGATGCCGACCAGTGTGAAGCACACCGGAAACGGCACGAAAGTCCACCACTCGGGAAGCACCAGCGTCTTGATGATCATCGAGCCGAGCTGCATCGAATCGCCAATCACCTTGATCCCGTAGAACACGAAGACGACGCAGACGGCCAGCCCGATCGCGTCCGCTGCGAGGTCGATCCGGCGTGCAGCCGTGCCAGGAAGAGCGGTGAGAAGCATGTCGATCCGTACATGCTCGTTCTTGTAGAGCAGCCACGGCGCAGCGAGGAAAGTGGCGAGCGGCAGGCTGTACTCCGAGACTTCCAACACCCATGGAAAGCTGCCAAGGCCGATGTTGCGTGCGACGACGTCGCAGGTGACCAGCAATGCGACAACGCCGATGACCAGCGCGGAAGCCACGCCGCAGCCGTGCATGAGCAGGTGATAAGCGCGCTTCATTGCAGCCTGTTAGGCCTGCAGCGTGCTGCCGCTACGTGCGGGCACCAGGCGAGCCTCAGCGCTTGCTCAAGAGCTGCCGCAGCTTGGGGCCGTGCTCGGGACTTTGCTTGATGATTCCCGCCCACCCGGCTTCGTAGGCCATGTCGACGAACTGCGTTGCCTGCGCACCTTCGAATTTGATCACTTGGATCCCCGCCTCAGCCTGGCGCTTGGTTTCGCGCTCGACCTCCTTGCCCCAGAAGCCGGCGTTCTGGCTTTCGATCCACAGAGCCCACTTGCTCAGCGCGTCGCGCTGCGCGGGGGAGAGTTTTTTCCACGCAGCGAGATTGACGACGATTGACACCTCGGCGTTGTAGAAACCCGGGTCCACCCGGTACTTGGTCTTCTCCTGCCAGGAGAGGTCGAAGATGCCGGTGATGGGCCACCCGTATCCGTCCACCACACCGCGTTCGAGAGCCGTATAGAGCTCACCCGGCGCCGTCTGCACCACCTGTGCGCCGAGCGCCAGGAAGAAGTCTCGGTACACCGGCGTGGTGCGCAGCTTCAGGCCGGCGAGATCGGGTTTGTCTATCTTCTTGTTGAGATAGACGTGGAACGGCGTGCCTTCGACCATGCGAGCGAGATACACCATGTTGGCCTTCTCGTTCCAGAGCTTGTTGATGTACTCGAAGGCCCCGTTCTTGCGCTGCTCCGCCACCGGGATCTGCGCCATTTTCAGCGCATCGGCCTCGGGCATGATGTTGGTGTAGAAAGCGCCGGTGGTCATCGCCATCTCGACCACACCGGAGCGCACCGCGTTACCGGTTTCGAAGCTGGGAATCGCTTTGGGGCCTCCGATGAAGTTGATCTGCGCAACGCCTTTGTTTTCCGAGTTGAACTTCTCGATGAAGCCCTCCAGGCGCTTGACGTACTGCGAATTCTCTGCGAAGGCGCTGACCATCTTCAGCGTGACTTCCTGCGCCCGAGCCAGCAGAGGGAGCGAACACGCGGCAGCAATTGCTAACGTCGCGAGGCGAGGGTAACTCAACGCAAGTCTCCTTCTGCTGGGGGCTTCAAACGAAAAACCCGAACGCCCCGCGAGCGGCGCTACTTAGCCAGGCGGGGTCTTGGTGGCCTGTATCCATCAATTCCACAGCATGATGCCCCTCCCTCTCCCTGCCCCGCTCGCGGGGGAGGGAGAGGGAGGGGGAAAACTGACTATTGCGGAATGATGGCGAAGGCGTTGAGCGGCGAGCCGGTCATCCCGCGCAGCCGCAGAGGGTTCAACACCAATATGAATTCGTAGCTCTTGCGCGCGGCGAGCACCTGCGACAGCTCCTCCAGGTTGAAGTTCTCCACGATGTAGATCCCGTTGTCGGCGAGCAGAATGCGGTGCGCCGGGAAGATCGTGCCTTTCTGTGGATAGACTTCGTAGGTGAGCTGATCGTCTCCGGTCAGAAACACCTTCTTCTCCGCCAGCCACCTCGCCGCGCTCTCGCCGGGACCGGGGCGCAGCCCCATGTACTTGGCCTTGTCCGTTTCGAAGTAGCGCCCGTACCCGGTGCGGATCAGCACGGAATCGCCGGCGCGCACCTCCACGCCCTGCGCCCGGGCGGTGGCCTCCAGGTCCGCCGCGGTGATCTCCTCGCCGGGCGGCAGCGTGTCGACGTTCTTGAAACGGGCGACATCGAGCAGTACTCCGCGGTTGATGAACCGCTCCTTGGGATAATGCTCGACACCGAGCGCCAGCAGACCGCTGGGCGCCTCGCTCTGCTCGGCGATGAGGCCTCCGAACAGCTTGCCGTTGTGGCCGATATGCCCGATCGCGTCGATGGTTGGCGCTCCGTGCTGTCCACTGAAGTACATCATGTCTGCGGCGAAGGACAGCTCCGGAATCCAGCCATTCGTCTGCTTGTGGGTATTGACCAAGGCTGCGGCAAACGGCGGATTGAAGCTGAGGACCGGCGATTTCTGGTCCCATATAAAATTCAGCTCCACGAGCTTGGCGGCCTTCAGCGAGCTCAGCAGATCGCCGTCGGCGTAGGCAGTCGGCAATCCGGTCGCTGCCCCAGCGGTCAGCAGAGCGCAAGCGAGTGCGATGGTGAGGCGTCGAACGCTCATGGTCTTCTCCCCCTTTAGCTTGGTATGGATGTCCGACTCGACTCAACTATAGCATCAGTGGGCTGACTGTTCGACGAGCTGTCCCGCGGCCGGTGCGAGCGATGTTCTACCGCCGGCCGTCTGCTATGCTTGCGCCGCCTATAGGCGTCGCTCTAGGGTCAGCATCGTGCCCGCCTCCCATCTCGAGCCCAGACCATGAAGAAGATATCCGCCTTCGTTCTCGTCTATAACGAGGTTGATAAGATCGAAGCCGCGATCTCCAGCGTGTTGTGGGCGGATGAGGTCGTGGTCGCCGATTCCGGCAGCACTGACGGCACGGCGGAGCTCGCCGAAAGACTCGGCGCACGCGTGGTGCAAATCCCCTTTCACGGTTTCGGCGAGCTGCGCAACCGCGCGGTCGCCGCCTGCACCCACGAGTGGGTGTTCAGCCTCGACTCCGACGAACGCTGCACGCCGGAAGTGCGCGACGAGGTCCTCGCGCTGCTCGAGAGCGAGCCCGACCACGAGGCCTATCTGGTGCCGCGGCGCAATTTCCTGATGGGACGTTGGATCAAGGGCTCGGGGTGGTATCCGAACTATCGCCAGCCGCAACTCTTTCGGGCGGACGCGATGAGCTACACGCTCGAGCCGGTGCACGAGGGCTACAGGATCCACAGCGGCCGTGCGCCGGGCAGGTTGAGCAACGCAATCTGGCAGATCCCCTTCCGCAACTTCGAGGAGATCATCCGCAAGATGAACCGCTACTCGACGCTTGGAGCAGAGAAGCTGGACCCGCGCCGGGCGAGCATGGGCAAGGCGCTGGCGCATGGGATCTGGGCGTTCATCAAGCACTTCTTCATCAAGCTCGGGTTTCTCGACGGGTGGGCCGGCTTCGTGATTGCGTTCGGCAACATGGAAGGCGCCTTCTGGCGCCACGCCAAGTGCTATGAGACCGCGCGAGACTGGGAGCCGCCGAAGACGCCGCCGCTTCTGCGGCCGCGCGCGAGATGACCGCGGAGCGACATGAAACGAGGGGCGCAGAAGAGGCGAGTATCACAGGGGAAGCTGCCTTGAATGTCTTACTGGTCAGACCGGACGGCATCGGGGATGAGATCCTGTCGCTTCCCGTCGCGACGCAGCTGCGCCGCGCGATGCCGGGAGCGCGGCTTACGTTCCTGTCGAGCGTCTACGCTGCGCCGGTCCTGGCGCACCATCCCGATCTCGATGAGGTGCTGACGGTGACGGGACAGGAGCCGCTGCGCGACTTGATCCGGCTCTTTCGGCGAGATTTCGATGCGGCGATTTTTCTCAAGCCCTTTCGCCGGCATATGACGGCGGCTTGGATGGCGCGCGTGCCGCTGCGGGTCGGCACCGGCTACCGGTGGTACTCCTGGCTGCTCAACCGGCGGGTCTATGAACACCGCAGTGATTTCTCGCGCCACGAGAGCGCTTACAACCTCGGCTTGCTCCGGGGGCTGGGGTTGCACCCCGGCGAGGTTTCTCAGCCGCGCCTGGTGGTGACTGCCGAAGAGCAAGACTGGGCGCGAGCCTTTCTGGGTCCAGCGCGCGCGCGTCGCGTGCTGGTCCATCCTGGGGGTTTTTCCAGCCGCACCTGGCAGCCGTCCCACTTCAGGGACCTCGCCCTGCGCCTGGCGCGTGCGGGTTGCGAGGTGCTGTTGACGGGAAGTGCGGCAGAGCGGGACAAGTTCCGGGCCGACGCGCAAGTCTCCGAATGGCCGGACGGAATCCGAGACCTCACCGGGGAGCTGGCGCTGCGCCAGCTGATGGCGGTGATCTCCGAATGCGACGCGGTGGTGTCCATGTCCACGGGGCCGATGCACATTGCCGCCGCCCTGGGGATCCCGACGATCAGCATCTTCGACCCGCGCCGCAACCAGTCGCCGACCCGGTGGCAGCCACTCGGCGCGGGGGCGCTGCTGCGGCCGAAAGTGCCCACATGCGAGAAGTGCATCTACGAGGCCTGTCCTTATTGGGACTGCCTGGACCGCATCACGGTCGAGACCATGGCCGAGCGCGTTACCAGGGTGCTGGCGCGCGCGATGCCCATGGAGGTAGTCGATGTCTAAGCTTCCCCTACGACTGGTGGAAATCACCGGCCTGGCCGCCGGCTGACCGCGCCGCACCTGCAATTATCTCGCGGTCGATCTAGCTTCCGACGCACCGGGCTTCCAGCTGCTCGTAGCCGCAATGGCATGCCCATTGCGACACAACGGCGTAGCGACCCTCTTTACGTCAACGAATTGTCAGAGCCTGCTCCCGTCATACAGGGAACTCATTGATGCACCATTGGAAAATCAGCCGCCAGCGGTCTGTACACGAGGCCTCTGTGGGCGCGGCCGGTGTTGCTTTCGCGGCAGCCGGCGGCTGTGCCTGCGCCGCGGTTTGCCCATGGCTACCCACAGGATGCAAGCGGCAGAGTCGCTCTCAGCACGCGATCGGACCCGGCCCGCGCTCATGACCCGTCTGCTTGGCAGTCTTCCCCTGGCCTTCAGGCTGCTGCTGGCCAGCTTCCTGACGCTGACCGGCGTGGTGGTGGCGGCGTGTGCGCTGGTCATCGCCGATCACTATCAGGACACCAAGGCCCGGCTGCTTACAGAGGCCGCCGCTCGTGCCGAGTTGATGGCCTATAACGTCGCACCGGCGCTTGCCGGCAATGACCGCGACGCGGCCGAGCGCGTGCTGGGCTCTCTGCGCGTTACTCCGGCCGTCTTGTCGGCCCGGGTGTTAGACGACCATGGCGGGCCGTTTGCCGGCTACACGAGTGCGCGCTCCCGCGGGGTCTCCCCGGCTTTGGAGCCGGCTCTCACCGACGGCCATCGCCTGCACGACGACTACCTGGAGACCTACCGGCCGGTGTTGCAAGAGGACAAGGCGATCGGCGTGATGGCCATCGCCACCGACCTCACCCAGTTTCGCTATGACCTCGCGGCGTTCGGGATCAAGGCATCGCTCATCGCGACCATCGCCCTGGTGGTGGCGTACGTCGTGACCGCGCGCTGGTACTACGCCATCCTGACGCCATTGGCCAAACTGACTGCGTTCACGCGCAAGATCTTCGCCGAGAAGCGCTACGACCTGCGTGCGGCGGTCGAACATCGCGACGAAGTCGGAGCGCTCGCGGCGGCATGCAACGGCCTGCTGGATCGGATCTCGGAGCGGGAGACGTCACTGCGGACGGAGCTCGCGCAGCGCACGCAAGCGCAGCGGCGGCTCGAGGAATTGGCTCACTACGACTCGGTCACCAAGTTGCCGGACCGGCAGTACTTCTCGCGCCAGATCGAGCGCGTCTTGCTCGAAGCGACGGAGTCGGGCAGCGCCGGCGCTCTCATGCTGATCGACGTTTCCAACTTCAAGCTGGTCAACGAGACGCTCGGCCACGACGCCGGCGACAGCCTGCTCCTTCTGCTCGCCACCCGGCTCACATCGAGCCTGCGCGGGAGCGATACGCTGTGCCGGTTGCGTGGCGACGAGTTCGCGCTGATCCTGGAGGAGACCAGCGGCGAGAGCCACATCGCCGCGGTGGCCGACAAGATCCTGTCGCTCGTGCGTCAGCCGTTCCCGTTGGGAGAACGCGAGGTCCGCGTGGGCGTCTCCATCGGCATCGCGGTGTTCCCGGTGGACGGCAAGGACTCACGCACGCTCCTGCAGCACGCCGAAACCGCTGCGCATCGGGCAAAGACGGCCGGCGACAACGCCTACTGCTTCTTCTCGCCGGACATGCTGGACAGGATGCAGAAGCAGCTCGACGTCGAAGACGAGCTGCGCCACGCGCTGGAGCGCGGCGAGCTGCGCCTGCACTTCCAGCCTCAGGTAAGGTTGGACGATGGCCGGCTGCGCGGACTGGAGGCACTGCTGCGCTGGCAGCACCCGCGGCGCGGCCTGCTGCTGCCGGGCGATTTCATCTCGTTCGCGGAGGAGAGCAGCTCGCTGATCGGTGCCATCGCCCATTGGACGCTCGATGCAGCCTGCTCGCAGATCGCCGCGTGGCAAGGCGCAGGCCTGGAGCCCGTGCCCATCTCGGTGAACTTCTCGGCCGCGCAGCTACGCGACGTGGGCGTGGCACATCGGCTGGGCGAACTGCTTTCGCGCTACGGCGTGCCCGGCGACTTCATCGAGCTGGAGATCACCGAGAACCAGCTGATGTCGGAGCCGAACGCGGGACAAGTGCTCGAGCTGCTGCGCAAGCTCGGCGCGCGCATCGCGGTTTCCAACTTCGGCACCGGCTACTCCAGCCTGGACCATCTCAAAGACCTGCCTATCACCACGCTCAAGATCGATCGCGGGTTCGTGCACGGGGTGGCCGAATCCGCCAGATACGCGGCCGTCACCCGGGCCATCGTCAGCCTCGCATCGGACATGGGCTTCGATACGGTTGCCGAAGGTGTGGAGACCACGCGCCAAGTCGAGTTTCTCCGCGCCATGGGCTGCCGCGCCTATCAGGGCTTCTGCTTCTCGCCCGCGGTTCCGGCCGATGAGGCGGGGCGTCTGCTCGTGTCCCACGCCGCCCCGGTGCGGCCGAACGTGTACGTCGTCAAGTGACGGCCGGCGCCGCCCGTTCAGCTTCTCTAGGCTGTTAAGTACTGCTCGATCCGCGCTCGCAGATCGTCCGGAATTGAGGTAGCGCTGCCGCCGTCGAGCGCCATGAAGGCGATGGTCTGCACCATTTTCAAGTGCTCGACGCCATCTTTCTTGCCGCTGTACGCCAGCTGTACCGAGGCATTCCCGAGTTTGAGCACGCACAGCTCGAAGCGCAGGGTTTCTCCCATCCTGAGCGGCTTCGCGAATTCGCACTGCACGCTGACCGTTGGCGTGCCGATCCGGCGATCTCGAATCAGGTCGGGTAGTGGTTGCCCCAGGCCAACGGAGAACCAATCTTCCATCGTTGCGTGCGCCAGGTCGAAGAACCTGGGGAAGTAGACAATCCCAGCCGGATCGCAGTGCGAAAACCGAATCAGCTGGTCGTGGACGAAGATCTTGCTCACGGTTCCCTGCCACAATCACCCAGACCGAGTCTGAAGGCCCACCCGGCCCAGCGACTCACTGCTTCACCCCCAGCTCCCGGTGTAGCTGTTCGACCAGACCCCGCAGTTCGGCCACCTCGTCACGCAGCTGCGCGACGTTGGCCTTCAGCGCGGCAACCTCTCCCGTGGTCACCCCGTCCTCTTGTTCTACCGGCGCGCGAGTTCCCGCATCGGTCTCTGGCGCGCCGCTCAGCAGCTGAGCCCAACGATGCTCGCGCGAGCCGGGCTGCTTGGACAGCTTCACGACCAGCGCGCCGGTACTGCGCGTGGCCATGTCCTCGAGGAATGCCTCTACGGAGGAGATGTCGGCGAAACGGTACATCCGGTCGCAGCCGGTGCGCAGCTCGCCTGGAGTTTGCGGCCCGCGCAGCATGAGGGCCGTGAGCAGCGATGTCATCTGCTGCCCCAGGTTGTGCACCTTGGGCAGGTTGTGGGCGTAGCGCATCACCCGACCCGAAGCGCCGTAGGTGTCGATCACCAGCGTCTGGCGTTTCAGCGCATCCAGCGCCATCTGCACCTCTTCCTCGCTGACATGCATCACGGGGTCGCGGTTGGACTTCTGGTTGCAGCCCGCGACCAGCGCGTTGAGCGTGAGGGGGTAGTAATCGGGCGTGGTGAGCTGCTTTTCCGCCAGGACTCCGAGCACGCGCGTTTCCAGGGGCGACAGCGGCGCGAGGGTGGTCATCGTCAGGCCGGTCTCAAATGAGCGCGCGGGATACGAGCCGAACGCCGAAGTAGCCGGCGCCGATGATCCCGGCGATGAACGCCGCAATGCCGACGAACTCCCAGGCGAGCAGGCGCCGGTTCAAGTTGCGCCGAGGCCGCGTCGAGATGATGAAGGCCCGGCCGTCCTCCGGCGATTTGATGAGATTCACCGCGCGGTATTGGGCAATCGCGGCGCCTTCCTCGGCTTGCGCCCCCTGCAAAGCCTGCACGCGCATCTTCCAGTCCTCCTGAGCGATCCGTAGCGGTGAACCGACTCGACCATACAGCCCCGCCGCGGCGAGCCCGCTGCACAACGCAGTGAGGAGAGCGAGCCCAGCTGAGCTCATCAGCCGGGAGGAGGCGTCGCCGCGATTGCGCGGCGGATCGGGCTCGACGACGCCGAATCCCCGAAGTGCGCGGTCTCGCCCTGGACCGAGACGCCGAGCTCCTGCCAGAATGCGGCGAGGCCCACCCTTACCGGCGTGTCTTTGCAAAGCGCCATGGCGAGGAGGTGCGTGCGTGCGGCGCTTTGGAGGTGGCGAGGCATGCGCTCCTAGAAACCTTCATCGCGGGAAGGACCTGCGGCCGTTGGAGTATACGCGCGCCCCGAGGTTAGAGGAGACGCCTCGCACGGATCTTGCGATCGCAGGCTGGAGTCCGCGCGGCGGCAACCGTCGCGGCAGCAACATCAAGACAAAACAGAGGGATCTAAATTGAAATCGAGTGCCAAGACGGCAGCAGCCCTGCCGAGTTGCGACGATACGCAGGACGAGGTACGGCAGCCGCCACGCAGACGCCTGCGTTTCGGTAGTTCAGCCCCTCAGTTCCAAGCCGGGTTCGGGACCAAGGCGGTCCTGCTCAACGCGCTGTTCGCCGTCTTCCTTCAGGTGTCGCCATCGGTCGCGGCCGATCCGACGCCCGAAGTCCTCTACAGCCTCCCGGTGCAGCGTGTTGCCAGGATCCTAGAGCAGATCAGGGCACGGTACGTCCGGCCGATCGACGATCAGAAGCTGATCGCGGACGCCCTGGCTGGCGTGCTGAGAGGCCTCGATCCCCACTCTGCCTATCTCGATGCCGAAGCCTTCCGCGAACTGCAGCGTGATACCCAAGGCGAATACGGGGGTCTTGGACTCGAAACCCGAATGGAGGGCAGCTTCATGGAGGTGCTTTCCGTGCTCGAGTCCACGCCGGCGTTCCGTGCAGGATTGAAGCCCGGCGATCGCATCATCAGAGTCGGTGACGTGGGTGTCGTGGGGATGACTCTGGAGCAAGCTATAGCGCGGGTGCGCGGCGAGCCGGGTACGCCGATCACGTTGGCAGTGCTGCGCCAGGGAGAGCCTGACGCAAAGGTCATCACGCTCACGCGGGAAGCGATCCAAGGCCGCAGCGTCGAGTCCGGCGTGATAGACCCGGGGTATGCATACGTTCGTTTGACGCAGTTCCAATCGCGAACCGGCGAAATGCTGGCGAAGGACCTAAAGCGCCTCCTGAATGAGAGAGACGGCCAGATCGCCGGCATCATACTCGACCTGCGCGACAACCCCGGCGGTTTGCTTGACTCGGCTGTGGGCGTGTCCGCGGCGTTCTTGCCTCCAGATGCCCCGGTCGTTATCACTGAAGGCGCGGGACGCGATTCCAACACGCGGCTCTATGCGCGAAGAGCCGACTACCTGGACGACGAGGACGTCGATTACCTGGACGAACTTCCCGCGTCGGCGAAGACTTTACCCATGGTTGTGCTCGTTAACGGCGAGTCGGCTTCTGCCGCGGAGATCGTCGCCGGCTCCCTGCAGGACAACAAGCGCGCGACGATCCTGGGTACGCGGACCTTCGGCAAGGGGTCGATCCAGACAGTGATCCCGTTCGGCGACGGAACCGGGATGGAGCTCACTACCGCGTATTACTACACGCCGAGCGGGCGCAGGATCCAAGGCCAGGGGGTGATTCCGGACGTGGTTGTCGCGCCTCAGCCGATTGCGCAGGCCGGAGGAGCGAACGCGCTACACGCGGTCGCCGCCGAGCGTCAGACGTCCGAGCCCCACGCCGCAGCCGCGCCGGCAATGTGCGCGCCGCCCAATGAGGGCGATACCACCGGTCAGCCAGATCACGGGCGAGCCGCGAAGCCGCCGCCGGTCGGGCTCTCCAGCGCAGACTGCCAGCTCGAGCGGGCTCTGCACGTGCTGCGAAGTCTGACGTCGATCAGCTGGCACTGATCCGCCTTAGTCTCGTCGCAGCGTCGCGAAACCGCATTCGCGCCGCTCCGGCTGTCGTAGCCTCCCGACGGAAAAGACTCTGATATGCGCACGCGCGCGTTGCGGGCGAACGCCGGCGCAACAGCCACGCTTCGCAATATCAGACGGTTAGACATCGCAACTTCGCTCGGTGAAGCGCTCGGCACGCGAAATGCAACAGCCCATCCAAGTCCGGAAACAATCCATTCGGACCCTCGGGACGGGCAGTTGCAATAGTCCGTCATCAGCCGCAGCTCGAGCTTAGAGGTCGCCCGTTCGGGTTCGCCTCGAAGCGAGCAGACAGTCGCGGCAACCCAAACTTAGCTAACAGGAAAGGAGACGCTATGAGTAAGCTGATTGGTACTTTTACCGCCGCTGCGCTGGCAATGGCTCTGAGCGGATTCGTCTACGCGGCGGACGAGCCACAGCCCGGCGCCCAGGGCCAGCCCAAGGCCGAGCAGAGCCAGCCCGCGCAGTCCAGCGACAGCGCCAAGCGCGAGCAGGAGTACCTGACGGCGTTGAAACGGTGTGAGTCGCTGAGCGCCTCGGACAAGCAGAAGTGCATCGAGGCGGCTAAGAAGAAGTACGGCGAGATGTAATGTCTCCACTGTGAAGGACCGCGCCGGTTCGGCTTCCAGCCCTGGAAGCGAGGACTGGCGCGGGTTTCACGCCAGTAGTGAGTTTGGGCGCAGCAGTCCTGCCTGCCGCCGTGTCAACGCCTTGTCAACAGCCGAACGGATTTCGACCCAATCAGTAAGCATCAGCACCTCAACCTCAGCCGGTGTGTATGCCTGCTCCAGCTTTTCGAGCCTCTGCTCCAGGCTGCGCATAGCCAATCCTCAGTGCTGAAGGGGGCGGGTCTAGCCGCGCCTTGCATCCCAGACAGCACACATCACATCCGGCTGCACTTCCCGATGGCCATGTAGGGGGTGTCACCCGCTTCGCTACCGGGAGGGGTCCGGTCCCAATACCCGGAAAGGTACGAATAGAGGAAGCGAAGGGAGTCTTTGTTCATCCTGAATTCAGAAAAAGGACCCAGGCAGACAAGATTTCCCGTGGTGTCGAATTCGGGGCAGACATTGCTGGGATGGTTATCCCCGAGTACCAGGACATCCCACTTTGCATCGAGAACAGTAGGCATGACCGGCTGTTCGGTTTGCGTTGTAGGACGCACGATAAACTTGCGGTCGGGCTCGAAATTGGTACTGTTCCACACGCCGCCTTTGAAGCTAAACCCGGTCGCCATGTCTGCGGTGCAGGTGTACCCCTCTCCCCACGAGACCAGTGGCAACAGTGCGAAGACCGCTAGCGCGAGCAGGCGATGCATTGGTCCTCCTTCTTTAGCTTGGGGCACGTCGGGCGCGGTCAATTTGTCTGCCAGATTTCACCCGCATCCCGCGAGATTCAAGTCGTGCTGGGCTCATTCTATCCTCCTGGCGCTGTGCGGCGTCCAGAACCACCGGCGATTGGTATGCGACCCGTAAGTACGCGGTAAGCGATCCGTAACCACTCCCCTGCTAGCGTGGGATCGGTGCGGCATGCCAAGCGCACACAAAAACGGCGGGTTCACGATACCGGCACGACGACGTACGCGAGGGAGAGAGGAATGCGAGCGCACGGACTATGCACGTTTGTACTATCACTTGTTTATTTGGCTGGATGTGCAACCGAGCGACCTGGTGGCGAGCAAGCACAAGGGAGGTTTCCTCTACCACCTTGCGCGTCGCCTGATCAAACACACTGCGTAGCGCGGATCTTTGTTTCCAATGAAGAGACCGGTAGCCGGGATTTGCACCGGTTCCCGAGGAGATACCTCGAGCTGTGGGATAACAACGTCCGTGCGGAAGAATGCGAGCGGCTCACTCAAGCTTCACAGGCGGAATCGCTGGGCGACTGCTTGCGTCGGCTTGCCTCGCTATCGGACTACTTCAACCCCGGCGATCAACGCCCTGACGAGCAGATCATCGGTGTGGCTCTGGAAGGGGGTGGGAGCAAAAGTGCGCCGTTTGCGCTCGGAGTGCTCGCAGGGCTGCACCAGCTTGGGCTATTTACTCAGAAAAGAGTCGGCGCGGTCGCGTCCGTATCTGGCGGCACCTACGCGGCGAGTTTTCTGTTCAATCGATTGTTAGACCAATATCAGAACCGTCCAGGAGCTGGGGACTTCGATCAGTGGTTTCGGTCGTGTGTACCCGACGCCTATGGGCAGTCGCCCTACCTGGTATCGCTAGCAAATCAGGGCTTGCCTCTGTGCGGAGAGTTGGCGCCCGAGAAACATACGTATAGCCGTTTCAAAGATGACTTCGCGTTCCAAGGCCAAGTCTGGCAATTCCCCAAGATCCTCTTCCCCGATGAGGCGAACCGCCTCGAGGAAAGTTCCGCGGCCCTGCCTGCGAGCGTGTTAAACGCCGGTGTGCTGGCCGGTGAGACGGGGTTCTCGTTGCCCTTCCAGTATGTTGCCCGCGGAGTTTTCCGATGGCCCTTCAACAGCGCACCGTCGAAACTCACATACATGTACGGGCTAGAGCGCCAGTACGGCTATTCGCCGCAAGATTGGCTGCACGCCGGGTGCACGTCCGAGGAGGAAGCTCAAACAAGCGGGAGGCGAGCACAGCGTGGTTCGCTCGGCGGGTGCACGCCAGTGGAGAGGGCCAGAGCCACACTGATGCGTAGGCAAGCAAGGTCGCTTGCTGCTCTACGTGATGCCTCGAGGGACCGCGGCGGCCCGCAGTGGATCATCGCAGCCAACACGCCAGGCGGCGCGTCCCCGATGGGGTGGCTTGCCGTGTCCTCTCGCGATCCGGTGCGGCACCAATTTGAACTCACTCCCGAGGGCTATGGCTCAGGGATTCACGGCTATGCTCGCATGGCGCCTGAATCTCTCCCGCGCTTTTTTGGTAGCTTCGACGTGTCGCCCGCGCACATGTCCATCATGGACGCAGTAGCCGCGTCATCAGGGTTCTTGGATGACGAGCAGTCGCTCTACAACCAACAACCCGCGAGGCTGGCATTAGCCGCGACACAGGGGCTCCTGAACGTCACCTGGTTCACAGAAATCCGAAACTTCAACGTCGGACCTGCTGAGCGCGCAGCCCAGAATGCTCTGCCTTGGCCGTTTTGGGCCATCACGGCAACGCGGCCTCAGACCACCCCATACATTCACCTTCAAGACGGGGGAAACAGCGAGAACACCGGGATTCTGCCGCTCTTGCGCAGGGGATATAGGACGATTGTCTATTCGCACGGGACGGCAGATAGGACGGCGCGGTTCGAGGATATCTGTCACCTGAAGAATCAACTCGAGGTTGACGCCGCCTACTTTGTGCGTAGTCCCGATCTCGACGCCATGGCTGCGCCTATCCGCTCACAACAGAGGGGTGACGGGCCACCACGCTTCGTCTCATACCTGGATCAGTTGTGCAGCGAGCAGATTGATCTGTCGGACCGCGCGGCGTTCGACGAGAACCCGGCGCGCAGGGGCAATGCCCGCACCCAAGCTCTGGCAAAACTATATTGTGGGCGCCTTGGTTATCCGGTCCGCAGCGGCGACCGAACCGAGTACGAACCTGGCTACAGGCCTTGCGGCGAGTATGCGGAAAAATTCGCCGGCGCCGACGTTACGCCGTCCGTTCCTCACAACGCGTTACCGCCGCGGACGTTTGTCCCCGTCCCCACGCTCTTCTTCGACCGATCGTCGGCGCCGCTGAAGTTCTTCGTCTATCGAGGGGACGCTCTTGCCTATCGCCAACGATTGCCAAACGATAGGGATCTCATCAGCACGATCGTTTCCATCGCACCGGCAGTATCCTTTGGAGATTTTCGTGGTCAGCTTCAACGCAACGCGGGCGGGCCTGACCTCCAGATAAGCTCGTGGGCCGAATACTGCCGTCTGTCGAGCGAAGAGCGTAGGTCCTTGTCGGTTACGAGTTGTTTCGGGCCCAACGGTCAGTTGTTTCCGGCCAAGACCGATATAGCCTCACGTACGAGCAACCCCGCGATTCCGTGCACCGCAATCGCGCACATCCTGACGCACGCGTGCGCGTCCGATCATATGCCTTCGTTTCCACACGATGGTGTCGTGTCCAAGACGTGGAATTCAAGCTATACCGAATTTGCTTCCTACTTCGACTTGGGGCGACACCAAGTTTGGCGAGCTTGCTCCGAGTTCGGCGCGTGCCCCAAAGCTTTGCTAGTGGTCGGTGAGACAGCGACTCCTTGACACGTCTGGCGCATGAAGGCCTATGAACCAAGAAGGGCGCAGCCGCACGGCTTACGCCCTTCTTTCTCTCACGCGCCGTTCATCTTCGCCCAGGCAACGATTTCGGCGTGCGTGGCAAACCACACGCCCTGCTTTGAGCGCGCGTACCGGATGATCTCCTCGAGGATCCAGATGCGCGACCGGTAGCCGATCACGTGCGGGTGCATCGTGAGCTGGAACACGCCGCCCTCCTCGTAGGCGGCATCGAACTCGCGCCGGAAGATGTCGAAGACGTCGGCCGGTGGCGTATAGGGCCGAAGCGAGGCGAAGCGGTTCATCCAGAAGTAGACCGCGTCGTCCCGCACCCACTCGACCGGTAGCTCCACCACACCGGTCGGCTGCTCGTCCAGCAGCAGTTCGTAGCAGTCCTCGTCCGCAAACAGCGATGAGTCGTAGGCGAGCCCCATCTCGCGCGCGATCTCGAGCGTGTGCGGGCTGAAGTCCCAGGACGGCGTACGCATGCCGACCGGGCGCGACACCGGTGGTCTTCTCGAGCACATCGGCCGAGCGCAGCATCAGGTCGCGCTCGGCCGCGAAGGGCAGCGTCGAGTTCAACTCGTGGATCCAGCCGTGGATGCCGATCTCGTGCCCCTGCGCGACGACTTGGCGCTGCTCGTCCGGATACAGCAGGGCGGTCACGGCCGGGACGTAGAAGCTCGCCTTGACGCCGTATCTGTCCAGCACCTTCAGGATGCGCGGCACACCTACGCGATGACCGTACTGGCCCCAGCTCAGACGGCCGATGGACTTGCCGCCGTCGCGCAGCTCGTTGGTTTCATGATCCGAATCGAACGACAGCGCGACAGCGCAGCGCGCGCCGTCTTTCCAGGCGCGCGGCCTGAGGCTGCGACCGGCACGCACCCGCGCGACGATCCTGCGCCATTGCTCCTCCGGCCATTGCCACGGTTCAGCCAGCTGGGCTGGGGTGTCCATTTTCTCCTCCAGACGCAATGCCGCGGCTCGACGCCCACCGCCCCGCTTGCGTGAAGCCCGGCAACGACGGCATAGTAACCGTTTCAGCGGGCGAAACAGGAGATGGCCATGACCGTAGAAGCACAAGCCGAGGAGCACGACAGTCGAATCTGGGACATCGTATGCTCGCCGGGCTCGTTACCACACCTCGGAGAATCCCTTTACTTTCGAGTGGCCGCCGGTGCCGGTCGCGGCAGTTCCTGGCCGAGCGCGACCGGGCGTTCGACCCGGCGACGCCGACCGGCGAAATTGCGCTCGACGCCTCGCGGCGAGTCTAGGAACACGCTATCCGGCCACCACGCCCACGCTGCTGGTGCGCTATCTGAAGATCCGCGCAGGCGAACGGCTCCGCACCAGTCTCGCGGCCGGCGGCGAGATCTACTACGTGATGGCAGGCGCGGGCGAGAGCCGCAACGGGAACGATTCCATCGCGTGGGGCACCAGGCGATGTCTACTCGTTCCCGGGCGGAGGCGAAACGCGTCCACCGTGCGGGCCGCGAGGATTGCCTTCTGTTCGTCGCCACCGATGAACCGCTGCTGGCCTTCGAGGGGTTGCGTCCTCCAGCGCCCGGGGATGGGGTGGCCGAGACGGTCCATTGGCCGGCGCACGAGATCGAGCAGCCGCTTCGAAGCCGTGTGGCAGCGCCCGAGCTCCGAGAAGGCCACGGGCCGCTCCGTAATGTTCTCCACGCTGGCGCTGGCGCCCAGCTACATGACGATTCCCACGATCAACGTCGCCATCAACACGCTGGAGCCGGGATGCGACCAGCGCCCGCACCGGCACAACGGTGTAGCCGTCACGCTCGCGATCCAAGGCGAGGGCATCCATTCCATGATCGACGGCCAGCGCGTCGACTGGTCGAATGGCGCCGCGCAGATCACCCCGGCAACGACCCTGCACTCACATCACAACCGCGGCACCAAGCGCATGCGCTCGCTGGTCATCCAGGACGAGGGCCTGCACCACTACACGCGCACGCCGGGCTTCAGTTTTGACTGAGTGCCCGCCTCGACCGTAGCCCGGATACGGCGTAGCGGAATCTCCGGGGACTACTCTCCTGGAGTGCGCTCCATCCAGGCTAGCGGCCGCTGAGCGCCCCTCTCTGCTTGGGCGGTGGGTTGTCCTTCGCGCCGCAGCATCTTTCGCTCGTGCACCATCCGCATGCACAGCCCTTTCCGGCTGTGCAGTAACGGTGCGCTTTCTCTCGGGGCTCGCGGGGAAGCAGGGCAGCACTCGACTCGTGGCATCTGCGGAAGACCCCACATCTTCCGAGACTTGCATGGCGTACATGGCAAGCCCGACCGGCGCGCACTGCGCCCGCACGGTTCTTGCGATACGTAGCGCCAGCTTCCCGCCGCTGCGAACAAGAGGAACGTGATGGACATGCTCGTTGCGGGCGCACCGAGCCCCATATCCCCAGACGACGAGCGCACCGCCTTCAGCAAGGAGGCGCTCAAGCGCGCGTTCCTCGACAAGCTCTTCTACATGCAGGGCAAGTTCCCGGCCCTGGCCACCAAGCGCGACTACTACCTGGCGCTGGCCTACGTGGTGCGCGACCGCCTGCTGCAGCGCTGGGTCAGCACCGCCGCGGCCTACACCAAGCAGCGCTCGCGCACCGTGGCCTACCTGTCGGCCGAGTTCCTGATCGGCCCGCACCTGGGCAACAACCTGATCAACCTCGGCATCTACGGCCAGGTGCAGCAGGCGATCGCCGAGCTGGGCCTGGACTTCGACGAGCTGCTGCAGCAGGAGGAGGAGCCGGGGCTGGGCAACGGCGGGCTCGGGCGGCTGGCCGCCTGCTTCCTCGATTCGCTGGCCACGCTGCAGATCCCCACGCTGGGCTACGGCATCCGCTACGAGTTCGGCATCTTCGAGCAGGAGATCGTCGACGGCTGGCAGGTCGAGCGCACCGACAAGTGGCTGCGCTTCGGCACCCCCTGGGAGATCCCGCGCCCGGAGTGGGCGGTGGAGGTCAAGCTCGGCGGCCACACCGAGCGCTACGACCGACGAGCACGGGCGCTACCGCGTGCGCTGGGTGCCCGAGCGCGTGGTGATCGGCATGCCCTACGACACGCCCATCCTCGGCTACCGCAACAACACCGCGAACACGCTGCGGCTGTGGCGCGCCGAGGCGCCCGAGTCGTTCGACTTCGCCGTGTTCAACCGCGGCGACTACTACGGCGCGGTGAACAAGAAGATCGTCTCGGAGAACCTGACCAAGGTGCTCTATCCGAACGACGAGGCGCATCCAGGGCAAGGAGCTGCGGCTGGAGCAGCAGTACTTCTTCGTCTCCTGCTCGCTGCAGGACATGCTGCGCATCATGCGCGGGCAGAAGATTCCGCTGGAGCGCTTCCACGAGAAGTTCGCCGTCCAGCTCAACGACACCCATCCGGCCATCGCCGTCGCCGAGCTGATGCGCCTGCTGGTGGACGAGCAGGGCATGGAGCTGGGACCAGGCCTGGGACATCACGCGCCGCACCTTCGGCTACACCAACCACACGCTGCTGCCCGAGGCGCTGGAGCGCTGGCCGCTGGCGCTGTTCCGCGCAGCTGCTGCCGCGGCACCTGGAGATCATCTACGAGATCAACGCGCGCTTCCTCGACGAGGTGCGCATCCGCTTCTGGGGCGACGAGGCGCGGATCGCGCGCCTGTCGCTGATCGACGAGCAGCGGCGAGCGCTACGTGCGCATGGCCAACCTCGCCTGCGTCGGCAGCCACGCGATCAACGGCGTGGCCGAGCTGCACTCCGAGCTGCTGAAGCAGCGACGTGCTGCAGGACTTCCACGCGCTGTGGCCGGAGAAGTTCAGCAACAAGACCAACGGCGTCACGCCGCGGCGCTGGCTGGCGCTGAGCAACCCGCGGCTGGCGCGCGCTGATCACCGACGCCATCGGCGCGGGCTGGGTCACCGACCTCGACCAGCTCGCGCGGCTCGAAGCCGCTGGCGGACGACGCCGGCTTCCGCAGCGCGCTGGCGCGGCGGTCAAGCGCGCCAACAAGGCGGAGTTCGCGGCCTTCGTGCGCGCAGCGCACCGGGCGTCGCGGTCGACCCGCGACTCGCTGTTCGACGTGCAGGTCAAGCGCATCCACGAGTACAAGCGCCAGCACCTGAACATCCTGCACGTCATCGCCCTGTACCTCCGCCTGAAGTCCGGGCGCGGACCGGCGGACGCGCCGCCGCGCACGTTCATCTTCGGCGGCAAGGCGGCGCCGGGCTACCACATGGCCAAGCTCATCATCAAGCTGATCAACGCGGTGGGCGAGGTGCTCAACCGCGACCCCGCAGGCGCGCGAGCCGCTGAGGGTGGTGTTCCTGCCGAACTACAACGTGAGCAGCGGCCAGCGCATCTACCCGGCCGCCGATCTGTCGGAGCAGATCTCCACCGCCGGCAAGGAAGCCTCGGGCACCGGCAACATGAAGTTCTCGCTGAACGGCGCGCTGACCATCGGCACGCTGGACGGCGCCAACATCGAGATCCGCGAGGAGGTGGGCGCGGAGAACTTCTTCCTGTTCGGACTGACCGCCGAGGAGGTCGCCGCCCTCAAGGCGCAGGGCTATCGCCCGCTGCGACTACTACGTCGCCGACCCCGAGCTGCGCGAGGTGATCGACCTGATCCGCTCGGGCTTCTTCTCGCGCGGCGACGCCGACGCTGTTCCGGCCGCTGGTCGACAACCTGCTGCTGCAGCGATCCGTACCTGGTGCTGGCCGACTTTCGCGCCTACGTCGACTGCCAGCAGCAGGTGAGCGACGGCCTACGCGCGACCCGAGCACTGGACGCGCATGTCGATCCTCAACACGCGCGCGCTGCGGCAAGTTCTCCTCCGACCGCACCATCCGCGAGTACTGCCGCGACATCTGGCATGTCGAGCCCGTGCCCATTCGTCTGCTGTCCGGGGACGAGGTCAAGGCCGGGTTCCTGCAGTAGGCGGACGCTCCAGTTCGCCACAACTCATCGCGCATCGCGTCGAGCGCGGTAGAGCGATGCCCTTGGCGCCAGACCAGCAGCGTCCTGGCTTTCGAGACTCGGGCCGGCAGCGGATAGATCGCGACCTCGCCTTTCGTGGCGATCGCGCCGATGACCGAGCGCGGGACGATGGCGATGCCGGCGCCCGCGGCGACGCAGGCGACGATGGCGTGGTAGGAACTGAACTCCATCACGCGATCTGGAACCACGTCGCGCTCGAGCCAACCAGTCCTCCAGGCGCCGCCGGTATGCACATCCGGTCGTGAATGCGATGACCGTCTTGCGGCCGATATCCGTCGGCGCCTTGATCCTCGGGAAGCTCGTCGGTGCGATGAGGACCAGTTGCTCCTCGAACGCGGGTTGCGAGTCGAGGTTCTTGGCGGCGAACGGCTCTGCAACAAACGCTGCCTCGACCTCGTAGTTGAGCACCTTGGTGATCAAGGCACCGGTCGTGCCCGTCACGAGCTCGAGACCAACCTGCGGGTATGCCAGGTGATAGCGCGACAGGATCGGCGGCAGCCGGCTCGCCGCCGTGCTCTCCAGCGTGCCGAGCTTGAGCGTGCCGCGCGGCACGCCGCCCTGCACCATCGCCTGCGCCTCGGACGACAACCGCAGCAGCTGGTCGGCGTAGGCCAGCAATGTCCTTCCCTCCGGAGACAGGACGAGCTTGCGGCTCTGACGCAGGAACAGCGGCGTGCCGAGCTTCGCCTCCAGCTGCTTCACGCGCGTGGTCACATTCGATTGCACGCGATGCAGCTTCGCCGCCGCCCTCGTGATCCCGCCCTCTTCGGCCACCGTCTTGAAGATCTGCAGGGCGGCCAGATCCAGGTCTCTCATGATCTATCTCGTTTCGAGAAGGTTAGTGTTCAGCATTATTCATTTTCCAGGATGTGCGGGTCAACCTAGACTTCTCCCTCCCTCGCTTGCGGGGGAGGGTTGGGGTGGGGGATGTTGTCTGTAGACCAAGCGAGAAGGATGTCTGAGCGGAGTACATCGGCCGTCGCAGTCGCCCGCGCTGGACTGATCGCACTGGCGGTCGCGATGGGCATCGGCCGCTTCGCGTTCACTCCGCTGCTGCCGATGATGCAACGGACCAGGGGCTGTCCGTGAGCGGCCGGCGCATGGTTGGCGTCGGCGAATTACCTCGGCTACCTCGTCGGCGCCTTGGCCGCAATGCGGATGCGATGCGCAGGCCACCATCGCAATCCGGATTGCGCTCGTCGCAATCGGTGTGGTTACCGTCGCGATGGGCGTCACGAACGGGCTTGCCGCTTTGGCTTCTCCTGCGTGCGGCTGCAGGCGTCGCGAGCGCCTGGGTGTTGATCCACGCGTCGGCCTGGAGCCTGGAACGGCTGGCGGCTGCGCGCCGGCCTCTGTTGAGTGGCATCGTCTTCGCGAGGAGTCGGCGCGGGCATCGCGGCGGCGGGTGGGATCTGTGTCGTGTTGATGCACTTCAAAGCCACTTCCGCGCAAGCCTGGATCGTCCTCGGCGTGCTGTCGCTCGCGCTCACTGCTGCGGTCTGGCCCACCTTCTCATCGGAGGCGGGCGTGGCGTCGAGAGCGACACCGGCGTCGCAGGCGGCCGCATTGGCTGGGATCGCGAATCGCTGCGCCTCGTCCTCTGCTATGGGGTATTCGGGTTCGGTTACATCATTCCCGCGACCTTCCTTCCGGCCATGGCGCGCCAGACCATCCACGATCCGTTGGTCTTCGGTTGGTCCTGGCCGATCTTCGGTGCCGCCGCGCTGGTGTCGACGCTGGTGGCAGCGGCCCTGCCGCCGTCGCTGGGCAACCGCCGGCTCTGGATTGGCAGTCAGCTTCTGATGGCGGGCGGCGTCGCGCTCCCAGTTGTCTGGCCCGGTATCGCGGGAATCATGCTCGCGGCCCTGTTCGTCGGCGGAACCTTCATGGTGACGACCATGGTCGCGATCAGAGAAGCGCGGGAGGTCGCCGGTCGTGAATGCAACCGGCCTCATCGCGGCGATGACAGCCGCTTTCGCGATCGGGCAGATCGTCGGCCCGATCAGCGCGAGCTTCTTGGTAGGCCGTAACGGAAACTTTTCCGCAGCGCTGTTGATCGCGAGCTTACTGCTGGTGCTCAGCGCGTATGCGCTTCGTCGGCCGCGCGCGGCACGGTCGTAGCAAGAGTTCTCAGCGCGCAGCCGAGAACGCGCGCTTCAGCGCAGCCGCCGCCTCTGCGATCGCGGTGTGCCCCGCATCGATGGCGCCGGCCAGGCTCACGAACCCGTGCACCATGCCTTCGTAGCAGGTATAGGTCACCGGCACACCGGCGGCAGTGAGGCGATCCGCATAGGCCTTGCCTTCGTCGACCAACGGGTCGTGGCCAGCGGCGATCAGCAGCGCCGGGGGAAGACGCGACACGTCCTCGGCTTTGAGCGGTGATGCGCGCCAGTCGGAGACGTCTGCCGGCCCGCGCAGATAGGACTCTCGGAAATAGCGCATGCGCTCCTTAGAGAGCGTGAAGCCGTTGGCGATCCTCGCGTAGGAAGGCGCATCCATCGAAAAGTCGGTGACGGGATAGATCAGCACCTGCAGCCTGAGCTGTGGGCCGCCCTGGTCGCGGAGGGTCAATGCCGCGACGGTGGTGAGGTTGCCGCCGGCACTGTCGCCACCCGCTGCAAGCCGGCTGCCGTCGATGCCCAGATCCGCTGCGTGCTGCGCAACGTGGCGAACGGCGGAGATCGCGTCCTCGACCGCGGCGGGGAACCGGTGCTCGGGCGCCAGCCGGTAGTCGACGGCGATCACTGCACAGTGGGCGAGGTTGCACAGCTCGCGGCACAGCGGATCGTGACTGTCCAGGTCGCCGAATACCCAGCCGCCGCCGTGGAAGTAGACCATCGCAGGGAGCAGCTCGTCTGGGCGGCTGCCCAGCGGGCGGTAGGCGCGTATGCGGAGCTTGCCGGCCGGTCCGGGGATTGCGGCGTCGATCGCGGCGCCGACCGCCTGGGGCGGCGCGAGGAAAGGTATGCGGGATCGTCTGAACTGCTCGCGCGCCTGCTCGACGCTGAGTTTGTCCGGCGGGACGAGATTCATGCGGGCCATGGCATCGACCAGGGCCTGGGTTTGAGGATGCAAGACGCTCATTTCAGAACTCCGTGACCACACCGATGCGGACGTAGGTGCGACTGAACGTATAGATTTCGATGTTCGATCTCCTCTCGTCTATTCCCACCGTCAGCCGCGGTGCGAAGCCCTTGTAAGCAAGATAGCGGTTGGTCACCGATATCTCGGCTCGGTTGTCGCTGTCCACCCGCACGACGCCGAAGAACGGGTCGACACCGTCGAATCCGTACCAGGAGTACTGGTAGAACACGCTGCCGATCCACCCGCCTTTCAGTTCGTGAGTGTAGCGCACGTTGATCCCGTACCCCGTGAACGCGTAGGGATCCTCTGCAGCCAGGCCACGGATGACTGTCAGCCCGCCGAAGATGCTGCTCGCCGGGCTGATCGCGTGGCGGAGCTCGCCGTTACCCACATACTGCCAGCCGGAAAGAAATGGAAACTCGTCGTAGCGCAAATCTCTGGCCTCCACCGCCAGGTTTAGCGCGACGGTCGGGCGCACTCTGACGAAATCTGAGATTCGCCACGTTGCGCCTTCGTACAGCTCGCGTCCGGCGTAGCTCGCGAGATGCGCTCCGCCTTCGAAGTCCAGGCCGTGGACGCCGAGGTCGACGTGCTCTCCCCGCGAGCAGTTGCGCATAGCCCTGATCCAGGTCTCCGCCGGGATAGTCGTAGTACTCCGCGTATCCACGCACGAACCACGAAGGGTCGCTTGGCAGCGGCACCTTGCCCTGCTCCGGTGAGCAGAACACCGGTCGCGCTTTGCGCCAGCGCCGATTGGTTCAGCTGGTACAGAAGCCCGCCGATTTCGACGATGGAACTGCTCGTCGCCTGCTTCGGGTTCGAGTCGGCGACGATGTCGAACGAAAAAACAAAGCTGGGAACGCGCTCGCGAATCAGCGTCAGGTAGGCGAGGACGTTGGCTCTGACCGTATCCGGCAAGGGCGAGGCCAGCACCTGCTCGAAGTTGATAGCGCGCCGCATTGTATTCTCGCGCCATGAACAGCGCCCGCGCCAGTTCCAGCCTGGGTCGCACCAGCATCGGGTCGCGCGCGAGCATCAGCCGGAACTCTTCCGCCGCCTCCTGATAGCGCCCCTTGATGGAGTACAGCGCTCCGGAGAGAAACAGCACCTGGAGCGGGGGATTCGGCGACGCGCGCAGCTTGGATACGATGGCCTGCGCCTCGTCGATCCGGCCGCTCTCCAGCAGCCGCGTGGCCTCGGCGATTTCTTCCTCTAGTGTGGGTTCAGAACGAGTCGGTGCGACGTAAAGCACGGAGACCAGAATCAGAATCCAGACCAGCGCGCCCGCAGACCGGCGCAGGCCCATGATCTTCACCCAGGGCGGACGTCGTCCCGGGCCGTGTGGCTTGACCACATCGTGCCGTTATTGCTTGCCGCCGAAACCACCCAGCATCGTCTGCGGGCCCGAAGGGGCTTTCAGGGAGAAAACACCGCCGAGCTCCTGTGCGGTCGGTCCATAGAATTTCCCCGTGGCGGTTCCCGTGGAACCCGCGGGGAAGGCCGGGGCGGTCACCAAACCGCTGAACTGATTGGACCCTCCCACGTAGCTGAATGAACCGGTCAGATTCAACGTGGAACCGACCGGCGCGACCGCCCCGACGGTAACGGGGGTTGCCTGCGTAGCGGTGGTGGAAAACGCGATCGTTCGCGCGCCGAAATCCACGATGGAAGTCATCGCCGCTCCGTGCGTAAAGACATTGCCACTCGGGTCTACATAGATCCCACCAGAAAGGCCGCTGTAGGTGGCGTTTCCGGCTACGGGGACACCGGCCCCGGGCGTGGGGCTCCCGAACGACATCGCTCCCGCGATCGTATTAGTGCTCGACAGGGTGACTAGCCAGTAGCCGAAACTCTGGTAATTCCAGTTAAGCGCCGGATCCAGAGCATTGGCCACCACTCCACTGGTACTAGCGCTCGAGGCCGTGCACAGCGGCGCAAGAGTGGCGCAATCGACGACGCTCCAACCGGCGCTCGATGTGGGTGCGCTGAAGCTGAACGCGGTCACTTGAGGCGTTGCCGGAAGCAGCGTGTAGGTGAACCCCGCGCTGCTGTTGGCGGTGTCCGGCATGTTTACCGTCGTCGACGTGACGTTGTTTACCCCCAGCGTCGTCGCGGTCACGGTCTGAGAAATCCCGCTCGCCTTGACCGGCTGGTTAGACTGAATGGCGCTGAAGGAGGTAAACGGGACCGGGCTCATCGAGGACCCGCCGCCGCAGGCGCTGAGCAAGGTCCCGGCGATCAGGAACGCAGCGGTCGATCGGATGTGCATCGTGGCGGTCTCCATTTCCATCGTCGCTCGACAAGCGCGAGAGCGATTGTGAAATTCTTCTTCTTTCGCTCTCGCCGTCCTCGATGATAGGTCAGGAGAGCCCGTTTGTAACAAGTCGATTGCGCGCAGGTGCGACCGGTCGATGCTCATAGGCTACCAGCGATCCGGCGAGACAGGAAGGGGCCGCGGCCGCGTCTGCGGCGCTGTTGTTGCCCGCTCACGACGGCAGATGCTCGGGCCGCGGCGCAGACTCAGCGGCTTTTGTACGCTTTCGCCTCGGCGATGACTTTCGCTGCGTCGAAGTCGTTGATCTCGGCGATGAGATCGTTGGTGATCAGATCGCCCTACTGGCACCCTCTGCTTGATGACGCCCCATTTTTCCAGGAAAGCGAGATAGGCCGCGAAGTTCTTCTCGGAGTTCTCGCCCCATTTCGAAACGCCGCCCGTTTCGAGCTTCCATTTGGGGATCCGCGTCGCAAGGATGTTCAGTTCGTCCTTCAACGCTGTCGCTTCGTCTTTGCTGGTCGGCTTGGTCTGGGGATAGACCTCCCACAGGATGCGGATCGCCGCCTCGGGGTTGGTTATGGTGAACAGCGTACCCTTGGCGAAGCCTTGAGCGAGCGCCACGGCCTGTTTGCGTTTGCTGCGCAGCGTCTCGTCGAGCGCGGTCAGACCGTTCGATGGAAAATGCTCGGTCTCGCGGCTTTCCAGCAAGCGCAGCTTGATTCCCGCGTTCTCGACCATAGCGTACTGCCCGTCGTACTGGCTCAAGGCGTCGACTTCCCCTTTGCGCAGCAGCGCCGCCGTCTGCGCTCCCTCGCCGGCAACCACGATGCGGATGTCGGTGTCGGGATTGAGACCGGCGCTGGTGGCCACCGCGCGCGCGAACACCACCCCTCCTGCGCCCATTGCAATGACGCCGATCGACTTGCCCTTCAAGTCGGCGAAAGTCTTGATCGGGCTGTTCTGGGGGACTGCTATTGCGAGTATGAACCCTTGGTTGTAGGTGTAGAAGATCCGCGCCTTGACGCCCTGCGCGCGGATTATGGCGACCGGCTCGATGCCGGCGCCTGCGTAATCGACTTGCTTGGTCGCCAGGAACTTCACGCAGTCGGTGGAACCGCCTATCGGGACCAGCTCGAGGTGGATGCCGTCCTTGGCAAACCAACCCATCTTTTGCGCGACTGCATAGGGCGCCGCAGGAGAACTGATCGTGCGCGCGCACCATGCCACCCGAACCGTTTCCTGGGCGCGAGCCGTCGAGGCCATGAAGTGTAGAAGACAAGCACTGACAAGCGCAGCAACGAGACTTTTCACGTCCTCCCCCTGTTCACCGCTTCGGATGATCGCACGCTCAGCGCGGCTTGTAAGCCTTCGCCTCGGCGATGATCTTCGTCTGACGTCGAAGTCGTTGATCTCGGCGATGAGATCGTTGGTGACGAGATCGCGCGCAGCGACCTTCTCCTTGAGGATGCCCCATTTGTGCAGGAACTCGACGTAGGCGGCGTAGTTGCGCTCTGAGCTCTCGCCCCACTTCGAGACGCCGTCCTTTCTCGAGCTTCCAGTTCTGGATGCGCGCCTCGCAGCACTTTCACGTCGTCGCTCAGGGCGGTCGCCTCGTCCTTGCCGGTCGGTTTGGTCTGGGGATAGACCTCCCACAGAATGCGGATCGCGGCCTCGGGGTTGGCGATCGCGAACAGCGTGCCCTTCGCGTAGCCCTGGGCGAGCGCGACCGATTGCTTGCGCTTGCTGCGCAGCGTCTCTTCCAGCGCGACGAAGCCATTCGACGGAAAGCGCTCGATCTGCGGGCTGGGCAACACGCGCAGCTTGACGCCCGCGTTCTCGACCAACGCGTACTGCGTGTCGTACTGGCTCAGCGCGTCGACCTGGCCGGTGCGCACCAGCGCCGCGGTCTGCGCCCCTTCGCCGGCGACGACGATCCGAATGTCGCTGTCCGGGTTCAGGCCGGCGCTGGCTGCGAGAGCGCGTGCCACGATCACGCCGGACGAGCCCATCGAGGTGACGCCGATCGACTTGCCCTTCAGATCCGCAAAGCGCTCTGATCGGGCTGTCCTGCGGCACCGCGATGCCGTAGATGTAGCCTTGGTACGCCGTGTAGAAAGTTTTCGCCTTCACCCCCTGTGGCCGGATGATCGCGAGCGGCTTCACCGACGGAAGCGCGTAGGTGATCTCCCCGGTCGCGACGAACTTGATGCAGTCGGTCGAGCCGGGGATCGGCATCAGCTCGACCTTGATCCCGTCCTTGGCGTACCAGCCCATCTTCGTCGCGATGGCGAAGGGCGCCGCGCCGACGTGATCGTGCGCGAGCACCAGCCCACCCGGACGTTGGTCTGGGCCGTGGCATCGAGCCCCCGTGACGACTCGACAGACATGCGGCAACGGTCGCGGCGACGAAACGCTTCATATCTTTCCTCCTCTCGGCGGGCACTTCGAGCGGCCATCTTCTGCGACGCGTCCCAGAACAGGAGCCGTTTGCGGATCTCGACGATGATGCCGTTGAGGAGCAGCCCGAGCAAGCGACAGGATCAGCAGCACCGAAAACTGCCCGGCGACGTCCATCGTGAAGGTCATGCTCATGATCAGCACGCCGAGCCCCTTCTGCGCGCCGACGAACTCTGCGACGATCGCGCCGATCAGCGCGAGCACCATGGCGATCTCGAACCCCGCCATGATGAAAGGCATCGCCGAGGGGACGCGCAGCATGGTGAGGATCTGCAGCTCGGAGGCGTCGAGCGAGCGCATCAGCGCGACGCGGTCCTCGTCGGCCGAGCGCAGCCCGGCGATGGTGTTGACCATGAGCGGAAAGAAGGCGGTGACCGCGGCCTGCGCGACCTTCGACGTGAGCCCCAGCCCGAACCAGACGATGATCAGCGGCGCGAGCGCCACCTTGGGCATCGACTGGAACATGACGACGAACGGATAGAGGAAGTACTCGACGCGCCGGCTCAAGGCGATGAGCGTACCGAGCACGAGCGCGAGGATCGACCCGAACACGAACCCGAGCAGCGTCTCGGCGACGGTGATGCGCAGGTGATCGATATACAGCCCGGACGCGAAGCCGCGCCAGAGCGCGACGGCGATGCTCGACGGCGCCGGCAGGATGAACGCCGGAATCGCGAACAGGTGCACCGCACCCTCCCATACGACGAGCACCGCCAGCACGAGCAGCAGGCGAAGCAGAAAACGCGGCACGCGAATCATGTGTCGAGCCCTCCCGTGGCTTGGAACCGCACGCGGATCCGTTGGACGTATGCTCCGAACGCGGGCGTATTCATGACTTCGAGGCTGCGGGGCCGCGCGAGCTCGACTCCGGACGTCGTCCATGATGCGGCCGGGACGCGGCGTCATCACGAACACGCGGTCCGCGAGAAAGACCGCCTCCGCGATCGAGTGCGTGATGAACAGCACCGTCTTCCGGCGCTCGAGCCAGATGCGCTGCAGCTCGAGATTCATCTGCTCGCGCGTCATCGCGTCGAGCGCGCCGAACGGCTCGTCCATCAGCAGAATGGCGGGATTGTGGATCAGCGCACGCACCATGGCGACGCGTTGCTGCATGCCGCCCGACAGTTCCCACGGGTAGCGCTGCTCGAAGCCCTTCAGGCCGACGAGGGCGAGCAGCTCCATCGCGGCCGCGTTGAGCTGCGCACGGCCAAGACGCTGAACATCGACGGGCAGCAGCGCGTTGCCCAGCACCGTGCGCCATGGGAACAGCACCGGCGACTGGAACACGACGCCGATGTCGCGCCGCGGTCCTGCGATCGGGGTGCCGCTGAGCCGGGCCTCACCTTGCGAGGCGGGGATGAGGCCCGTGCCAGGATCTTGAGCAGGGTCGACTTACCGCAGCCCGAGGGGCCGACGACGGCGACGAACTGCCCTTCCTCGATCGCGAAGTGGATGTCGTCGAGCGCGGTGACCGGCCCGGTGCGCGTCTGGTAGGTTTTCGACAGGTGGTCAACGGCGATCAGCTCCTTCGCCGGTGGCGAGAGTCCCGTCAGCCCCCTTCATTTACTGACCCTCCCGTATCGCTTCCACCGAGATCGTGATCCGCACGTCGTCGCTCACCATGGAGAGATACTTGCTGAGCCCGAAGTCGGAGCGCTTCAAGTTCGCCGTCAGATCGCCGCCGCACACGTAGTGCTTGACGACCAGAACGGTTACTTGCTGACAGACGAATCGCTCGGCCGTCAGGTGCACTGGTCGCGTGATGCCCTTGACGGTCAGATCGCCCTCGAACTCTGTCGGAACTCCCTCCGCGAACCGCACCGCGCGCCCTGAAAAGGTTGCCGTCTTGAACTTGGCGACATCGAAGAACGGCTCGCCGACTCAGGATCCCATCCAGCTGCTTGACGCCCGTGTCCAAGCTGCGCGCATCGATCTCCACCGTCACGTTTGCCTCCTGCTTGGCGGCATCCAGGGACGCGCTGCCTTTCGGAACGTTGAAGCGGCCGCGAACGGAAGAGACCCCGGTGTGCACGACGGCGAAGTGCACGAACGTGTGGTTGGGATCGATCTTGAACTGTTCGGCTGCCGCAGCCGAGTTCGAGAGCATTGCTGCCGGGAGAAGAAAAGCAATGTTTCGCCAGGCAGACTGGATCGCAACGCGTCGCATCGGCTACGATCTCAACCCACGTGTTTCGCAAGAAACCCCAGCGTGCGGCTGCGCGCCAGTTTGGCACTCTCGGCGTTGTACGACCCGCGTTGATCGCAGTTGAATCCGTGCCCCGCAGCGTAGAAATAGTGTGTCTGGTCCTTGTGAGCGGCAGCGAACTCCTTCGCCTTCTCCAGCGGAATTGACTGATCGGTCTCACCCCAGTGAAACATCACCGGGCATTTCGGCTTCAGAGCGATCAGACCAGGAACGCCGCCGCCGTAGTAGGGGATCGCACAAGCCAGACCGCTGACATTGGCTGCGGCCTTCCAAGACACCGTGCCGCCCCAGCAATACCCGACGATGCCGGTCTTGCCAGCGGAGGCGATGCTCTGCACCGCCGCCGAGACGTCCTTCATCGTGTCGTCGAGGTTGATCTTCTGGATGAACCCGATGCCCTTCTGGATCTCCTCCTGCGAGTAGCCGGCTTCGTAGTTGGGCTGCACCCGGTCGAACAGCGCCGGCGCGATGACCAGATAGCCGTCGGCCGCATAGCCATCCGCGACGCTGCGGATGTGACTGTTCACGCCGAAGATCTCCATGGCCACGACTAGGCCCCCCTTGGGCTTGCCTGCGGGCTCGGCCCGGTACGCGGAAAGCTTGTGGCCGTCGGAAGCGGTGAGTTGAATCGTCTTTCCCATCGAGGTCTCCTGCTGGTGTGTTAGAGCGCCACCGTGCGCGCCCGCAAAAGTCTTCCCGGCAGCTCGCCCGGTGTGCTCGTCGTCGCGCAGCGTTTCTGTGCCCGCGACGAAAGTGTGCCGATAGCCCCGCGCCCGCTGCACGAGACGTTTTCCGCCCGCGGGCAGATCGTAGACGACCTCCGGCTTGAGGACGCGGAGCCGTTCGAAGTCGATGACGTTGATGTCGGCCTTGTAGCCCGCGCGCGAGCACCCCGCGATCGGGCAGACCGTAAGCCAGCGCGCAATCGCGAGTCTGCTTGCGCACCAGGAACTCGAGCGGCAGACGTGTCCCGCGCTTGCGGTCGCGAGCCCAGTGCGCCAGGAGAAAGGTGGGCGAGCCGGCGTCGCAGACGGTGCAGACGTGCGCGCCGCCGTCGCCCAAGCCCCATGATCGTGGCTTCGTCCACCAGCATCTCGCGGATGACCTCGAGGCTGCCCTCGGTGTAGTTCTCGAAGGTGTGGGACAAGCAGGCCCTTTCCTTCCTCCGCCATCATCGCTTCGAGCGCAAGCGCCCAGACGCTGCGGCCCTCGGCCTGCGCCCGCGCCGCGATGCTGTTCGAGCGGGTCGGGCTCGTAGTCGTAGGCATCGTCCAGGACGTAGGTCCTGGGCAGCGCCGCTTCGATCATGCGCGGTCTGCTCGTCGTCGGGCCGCTGCTCCACCAGCGTGCGCCGCAGGTCCGGCGTCGCGCTTCAGCCGATCGTAACGTTGCGGCCGGCGACAGGTGGCTCAGCGCGATCCAGGCCGGATGGGTGGAGAACGGATTCGTCGACGTCTCCAGGCCCCAGGTCAGGCCGATCGGACGGCAGCCGACCTGGCCGTTCACATTCAGAGCCCGGCTTTGCGCGCCTGCGTGGATCTTCGCCCGCGTTTCGCGCCACAGCTCGCGGCGCATTGTTCACCTGCAGCAGCAGGACCGACAGCGGCCGGCTCGCAACCTCGGCGGCCGCGCGCAGCACCTCGAACTCCCCGGGACCGAAATCGGAGTTGACCTCGATCACGCCGCGCCCGGCCCGCTTCATCGCGGCCGCGAGGCCGAACAGTTCCGGCTCGTGTGCCGAGAGGCTCGGCGTGAAGCGGCCGTCCTTGGCCTTGTGCTTGATCGTGCGCGAGGTGCGTGAACCCGAGCGCGCCGGCGATGAGCGCCTGCTCCAGCAGCTCGCCCATGCGCGCGATCTCGTCGTCGGTCGGCAACGGCCGCATGGTCGGCGCCGCGCTCGCCCATCACGTAGAAGCGCAGCGCGCCGTGCGGCACCTGCGCGCCGATATCCATGACTCTTGGGCGCCGCGTCGAGCACGTCCAGGTATTCGGGGAAGGATTCCCAGTCGAAGCTCGACCCCCTCGGCCAGCACGCTGCCGGGGATGTCTTCGACGCCCTCCATGAGGTTGATCAGGTAGGGCGCGGCGCCTCGGCGCACCGGGGCGAAGCCGACGCCGCAGTTGCCGAAGATGACCGTGGTCACGCCGTGCCAGGAGGAGGGCGTCAGATAGGGATCCCAGGTGGCCTGGCCGTCGTAGTGCGTGTGCACGTCCACGAAGCCGGGGGTGACCAGCAGCCCCTGCGCGTCGATCTCGCGGCGCCCGCGGCCGACGTCGGAGCCGACCGCAGTGATCTTCTCGCCGTCGACTGCGACGTCGGCGACGCGGCGCGGCGCTCCGGTGCCGTCGACTACTGTACCGCCGCGGATGACGAGATCGTGCATGTTGACTTCCTGTTGTTATCGGATGATGGGTTTGACTCGATGGCCGCCAAGGGTTCCAGACGCCGATAGGGTACTACGTTCGCCGAGCGCGCGGCTTTCGGCCGTCACGCGTCTGCAAGAGCATCTGCGCGGAAGCGCGATACCCGATCGACATAGGCTCCCTCGCTTCGGATCTATAATGCTTCACGCGCCGGTGGCAAAGCAGTGGTGTACGCTGTCATGCTAGTGGTGTTCGCCATCATGCTGCCGCTCTTGGCTCCACGCGAGACCGGTCGCTCGAACCGACGTTAGCCGTCGAAAGGAGCATCCATGATTCGCGGTAGCTGTCTTTGCGGCAGCGTCCGCTACGAGATCCGCGGCCCGTTGGGTCGGATCACCCACTGCCACTGCTCCATGTGCCGAAAGGCGCACGGAGCCGCGTTCGGCACGTACGCGAGGGTCAAGCGGGCGGACTTCGTCTGGACTTCAGGTGAAGACGATATCGCGTCGTATCGTTCTTCGCCCGATGTGCAGCGGACTTTTTGCAAGCGTTGTGGATCTACCCTGCAGTTCATTCGGGAATCCAGACCCGAAGGCTTTGCTCTGGCCATGGGCACGCTCGATGACGATCCCGGAGTTCTCCAAGCGCGGCATATTTTCGTGGACTCGAAGGCACCTTGGTTTGAAATCCATGATGGGTTGCCTCAGCGCGGGACCTATACGTAGGGAACGCAGAACTTGATTTATTGGTCCGTGCAAGAGCTTGCCGCTGCCATCCGGCGGCGGGAGCTTTCGGCACGCGAGGTGGTCGAAGGACATCTCGCACGCATCCGCAGCCGCAATCCCTCGCTCAATGCGATCGTCACATTGGACGAGGAAGGCGCCCTTCGAAGCGCGCAGCGGGCTGACGAAGCCCTAGCGCGGGGACAACCGTGCTGGCCGAGACGATGAGGTTTGATCGAGGAGGTGCCGACGTAGCTGAATGCTATTTCGGCGGCACGTAAGCGATGGCGTCGATCTCGACCAGTATGCCCAGCAATTGGCTGCCCACAGTGGTACGGGCCGGCTTGGGATCCGGAAAGTAACTCGCGTACACCCGGTTGTAGCGCTCGAACAGCGAGACGTCGCTCAAGTGCGCGGTGACCTTCACCACATCGGCCATACTTGCGCCGCCTGCTTCGAGGATGGCTTTGATGTTTCCGAGCGTGCGCGCGGTCTGCTCCTCGATGTTCCCGCCGCAGATGTCTCCGGTGTGCGGATCGAGCGGTCCTTGTCCCGAGACGAAGATGAAATCGCCGGCGCGCACCGCCTGCGAATAGGCGCCGATCGGCTGCGCGCCGGCCTTGGTTTCGATTCTGCGTTTTGCCATGCTGCCCTCCCGATGAGAAGACATCGCCTGCGAAATGCGGTTTCGAGGACGGCTATCGTGTTGTTATCATAATCGCTTGTTGCAGTGACTTGTCGGTGGCGCCCCTCAACCGCATGTCGCTCGGCGCCCTGAAGGCTGCGCATGACTGACTCACGAACGATGTGGATGCTCGTCGCGCTGGGCGCGGCGAACTTTACGGTGACTTCGTCTGGATCGGCGACGGCGCCGTTCCTGCAACCGATCGCCGACGATCTCGGCACCACCCTTGCGGCAGTGGCCCATCTGTTCGCAGTCCAAGCGATCACCTGGGGCACGGCGGCGCTGGTCACCGGCACATTTTCGCATCGGCTCGGACGGAGAGCCGTTCTCGTCGCCAGCGTCGTGCTTCTGGCCGCGACCCGGGTTGGTTTCGCCCTTGCCCCGAACTACGCAGCGGCGTTCATCTGGCAGCTGCTGTCGGGCGTGTGCGGTGGCGCTTTCATGGGCACGGTGTTCGCCGCCGTCTCCGACCATGTGCCTGCCGGCACGCGCGGGCGCGCGCTGAGCTGGATCATCACCGGGCAGTCGCTGTCGCTGGTGCTGGGCGTGCCGCTGGTGACGCTGCTGGGGACGCTCGGAGGCTGGCGTGCAGCGCTCGCCATCCACGGCGCGTTGACCTTGATGACTGCCATCGCGGTGCGCTTTGCCACCCCGCCCGATCCGCCTCCGCACCCCGATGCGCATCGGGCGAAGCTCCCGCTCGCCGCGCTGGCTCAACCGAAGCTCGTCGCGCTGCTGGCGGCCGGGACTACCGAGCGGGCGTGCTTCGCCACGCTGGCGATCTATCTGCCGACGTACCTCCAGCGCGCCTACGGCGTATCCTTGAGTGTACTGGCGCTGGCGCTCGCGCTGGTGGCACTGGGCAACTTGCTCGGCAATGTAACCGGCGGGCGCATTGCAGATCGCACGCGCTCGCGCGGCGCAGTGTTCGCGGTCAGTCTGGCTGCCACAGCTGCCCTGGCCATCCCCACGCTGATGTGGAAGCCGGGACTGGCGGTATCCGTCGGATTGGGGTTTGTATATTCCTTCGCAAATGCGTCAGGGCGCCCCGCGCTGTTGGCAACGCTGGCCCAGATGCCGAGCGAGGTGCGGGGCGCGCTGTTCGGCCTCAACGTCACCACGGCCAGCCTGGGCTGGTTGCTGGCGGGTTCCGTGGGCGGCTGGCTGATCGCATCGGGCGGGTTCGCCGGGCTGAGCGCGTTCTGTGCGGGCATGGCGTTGGCGGGGATGCTGCTGGCGCTGGCGAGCGTGCCGGCGAAGACCCGCTCCGCGTAGGCGGTAAGGTTCCCCACGTGCTTTCTTTGAGGAGGACAGAACGCGATGAAACTCACGACCTTCCGGGTATGCCGTCGATCGGACCGACATGGATAACTGGAGCGCCTCGCTACGACTGACGCAAGCCGGCGCTGCGCAGCGAACAGGGCGTCGTCGCAGCCCAGCACCGCCGTGCCGCGGAGGCCGGCGCCGCCATCCTGAAGCAAGGCGGCAACGCGGTCGACGCCGCTATCGCCACGTCCTTTGCGCTCGGTGTGCTCGAGCCCTGGGCGAGCGGCATCGGCGGAGGCGGCGCGATGGTGCTGTATCGCGTCGCGGAGGACGACTACACCGTCATCGACTTCGGCATGCGCGCCCCCGCCTCGCTCGATCCCGCGCACTATCCGCTTACCGGGCAGGGCATCTCGTCGGACTTGTTTCCGTGGGCGCGCGTCCACGAGGACCGCAACGTGCACGGCCCGCTCGCGGTGGCGGTGCCCGGGGTGGTCGACGGCATGCGGGTGGCGCATGAGCGCTACGCCAACCTCCCTTGGAAAGAGCTCATCGAACCCGCGGTGCGCTTCGCCGAAGAGGGCTTGCTGATCGATTGGTTCGCGGCAGAGAACATCGCCAGCGCCGCGGCCGATCTCAGCCGCTACGCCGCTAGCCGCGAGGCGTTCCTGGTCGACGGCTTGCCGCCGGCGCCGGCGTGGTCGGCGCGCACCCATGTGCGGCTTGCCGCAGCAGCGGCTGGCCCGAACTCTGCGTCGACTCGCCGATGCTGGCCCGCGGGATTTCTACGATGGCGATCTCGCACGCAACTTGGCGCGCGAGATCCAAGACGTGGGCGGGTCGCTGTCGGCACGGGACCTGTCGGGTTACGCCGCGCGGACGGTCGCGCCGCTGTCGATCACCTATCGCGACGCCCGCATCGCGGCAACGCCGGAGTTGACGGCCGGCCCCACGCTCGCGTACGCGCTGCGCAACCTGGAACGACGGCTTTCGCCCGGGCGCGCGCCGGACGCGCAAACCTACCGCGCTTACGCCGAGTGCCTGCAGGAGGCCTACGCATATCGACTGACCCACATGGGTGACGTCGACGGCGGCCGTGCACCGGGGTGTACCTCGCACTTCTGCGTTGTCGACCGCCGAGGCAACATGGCCGCGGTCACGCAGACCCTGCTCTCGATGTTCGGTTCACGCTTTACCCTGCCCGACAGCGGCATCCTGATGAACAACGGCATCATGTGGTTCGACCCTGAGCCGGGAAAGCCCAACTCTTTGGCTCCGGGCAAGCGCTGCCTCACCAACTATTGTCCGATCATCGCCGAGCGCGGCGAGCGCCGGTTCGCGCTGGGCGCCTCAGGGGGCCGGCGGATTTTGCCGGCGGTGACGCAGCTGCTTTCCTTTTTGACCGACTACCGCAAGACCCTCGACGAGGCCTTTCATCTGCCTCGCCTCGACGCGAGCGAGGGCGAGATGGTGGTCGGCGATGCGCTGCTGCCGGAGGACGTGCATGCCGCACTCGGGGCGCGCTTCCCCTACGTGCAGATGCGGCGACAGGACGCTGCCGCACAAGTTCGCATGCCCCAGCGGCGTGCTGCGCAGCGGGACGACCAACTGGGGGGCGACGGAAATCGGCGCACCCTGGGCCGATGCGGCGGCTGCGCCCGCGTGAAGCTCGCGGTTCTTATCCCCCGCTCAGCGCCGCGACGATGATCACTTCGTCGTCGGCGGCGAGACGGCGTTCCAAGCTGCTCACGCCTTCCCCGTTGACGAACAACCGGATGTGGGGCCGAATCCGGTTCTGCTCGTCGATCATGCGATGGCGCATGCCCGGGTAACGAGCGTCCAGAAACGCAAGCAGCTGCGCGAGGGAGTTGCCCGTCCCTTCGATCTCTTTCTGTCCGCTCGTATAGGAGAAAAGCGGGCTGGGGATCACCACGCGCATCACGTCTCCGCCGCTGCGCTCACCGAGTAGATGTGGGGCAGGTGCGCCGCGAGCTGGGACCAGGTCTCACCCTCGTCGGTGCTGCCCCAGACCTCGCCGCTGGTGGTCCCGAAGTAAAGGCCGACCGGCTCGCGGGCGTCGGCGCAGAACGCCTGGCGCTTGACCGTCCACCAGGCCTGCTCGGAGGGCATCCCGCGGCCCTGCCGCTGCCATGACGCGCCGCCGTCTCGCGTGCGGTAGGCGGCGGGGCGGCCACCCGGGCTGACGCGCGGCCAGACTTCGGTCCCGTCCATGGGAAACACCCAGGCGCACTCCGGGTCACGGGGGTGAAGCACTATGGGGAAGCCGATGTCGCCGACACCGGTCGGCATCGCGCGACCGATCCTTTGCCACTGGACGCCGGGGCGGTCGAGGCGATAGATACCGCAGTGATTTTGCTGATACAGGCGGTCCGGCTTCAGCGGATGCAGAGCGAGCAGGTGCGGATCATGTCCGTACTCGGGGTCCTTGTCCGGGAGGAAGGTGGCTTCCACACCGCGATTGAGCGGGCTCCAGGACTCCCCGCCATCCAAGCTCTCGAACACGCCTCCGACCGACAGCGCGATGTAGAGATGACGCGCGTCGCGCGGGTCCACCAGGATCGAGTGCAGGAGCGCGCCGTCTGGACCCGGGTTCACCTTGTCTTGGATCTTGGGATAGAGGCCGTCGTTGAAGCCCGCCACAGGTTCCCAAGTGACACCCCCATCACGCGAACGAAACAGCCCGACCGGTGCGGTGCCGGCGTACCAGACGTCGCGCTGGGAGGCATGCCCGGGCGACAGCCAGAACACGCTCTCTACCGCGCGCCCCGTCTCACCGGCCTCGGCTTTCCTGAAGGCCGGTGGCTGCTTGGCCTCGGCAAAGGTGCGACCCCCGTCGAGCGAGCGGAATACCGTTGGTCCGAGATGCCCGGTCTTGGCGGCGAGGAGCAGGGTGCGCCCATCGCGCGGGTCGAGCACGAAGTGATTGACGATGGACCCGAGAAAATGCGGCCCATCGACCTGCCAGTTCCGCCGCGAAGCGTCCCCGCGATAGATGAATGCGCCCTTGCGCGTTCCCACCAGCAGTGTGATCGGGGCGGCGCGCTGCGTAGAGATTGATGACTGGGTGCTCATGAACAATGCTCCAGATGCGAAAATCTGCTGCGACGACTACCGGTGTTTGCGCGCGACGAATCGCCCGCCGCCCAACTTGCCTTCGCGGAACAATCCCACGAAAAAGGCGTAGGTCTCGTCCCATATGCGGAAGTGCTCGGCGCCGAACTTGCGCACGGTATCAGCCTCGAGGCTGCGGTACATGGCGAGCCGCTGCACCAGGATCTGCGCCCAGTGCTCGCTCAAATCGTCGCGATGAGCTGACCGTGCAACCGTTCTGCGCCAGCAATCCGCTGTACCCGTCGAGCGTTTCCAGGGTCGGGAACGGCATGCCCTGCTGCATGCGCTGCAGCTCCGCCGCTTGAAGCGGCTCGCGTCGGAGGATGTCGGTGAAGGCGATCGCGCCACCGGGCTTCAGCACGCGCGCGCACTCGGCGATGAGGCGGGGCTTGTCGGGCACGTGGCACCACGCCTCCTGGCCGATGACGACGTCGAAGCTGGCGTCTTCGAACGGCATGCGCAGCGCGTCGCCGAGGCGGAAGTCGACGAGATCGGCTCGAGCTTTGCCAGCTGCGTCAGACGCGGATCGCGCTGTCGTAGCGGCTGCGCGTGAGGTCGAGGCCGGTCACGCGACAGCCGATGCGGTGGGCGAGATAGCGAGCGGGTCCGCCCAAGCCGCTGCACACGTCGAGCACGTGATGCTGGCGCTGGATGCCGGCCTTGGCGGCGAGGATGTCGTTGGCTTCGACGCCGCCGAAGTGATCCTGGTCGTGCTCCTGAAGGATGTCTTCCGTCAAGGACTCCAGCGCCACACCCTTGCTCTTCAGCGCGGCGAGGATCTGGTCCTCGTTGATCGGGTGCGCATCGTAGAACGCGACGACTTCGAGGCGTTGCCCAGTCTTTGAAACCGTCACGGGTCCACTCATCGCTGTGGCGGCGGCACCGGTCCGAGGACGGATTCAAGCGCCAGGCCGATCGACAGCAACCGGCGGTCGGTGCCTGCGGGCCCGTCCAGCTCGATTCCCACCGGCAGTCCATCTGCCGTCATGCCCATCGGAAGCGCCAGCCCTGGCAAGTGAACGAAGGCGCTCGGGCGCGTGTTGGCGAGGAAGGTGAAGAAGGTGGACACCGTCTTCCCGTTGAGCGTCGTCTCGATCGACTGCTCCAGCGGCTGCGCCGGCAATGGCGTGGTCGGGAAGATCAGCGCATCGATCCGTTGCTCGGCGAAGGTATCCGCGTACAGCTGCCGCAGCCTCGGAAGATGCGTCTCGACCGCCTCGCGATAGACGGCATCGGAGATCGCCTTATCGCCCAGGATCACGGTCTCGAGCAGGCGCTTCACATCCGGGCTCGCAACCTGATCGACCACCGCGCGCACCGTGAGTCCAGTCTGGTATTTGGCGAGATACGCGGCGAGATCTGCGTTGACCTCGTACGCGGCCATGGGCGGGCCGGCCTTGGCGTAGACGTCGGCGAGATCCGGGAGCTCCACATCGACGAGCTGAACACCTGCTCCGCGCAGCTTTTCCAGCGAGAGCTCAAAGATTTGCGCGACTTCGCCGTCGATGTTCTGGCAGAACGGAATCCGGACGACGCCCAAGCGTACCCCGCTCAGCCCCGTCATCGGAATCGGCCTGAGATCGCCGGATGATGACCTGATCCAGCAGCACCAGGTCGCGAACCGTGCGCGCCATGGGGCCAGCGGTATCGCGGGTGTGAGACAAGGGGGTGATGCCCTGCTGGCTGTAGCGCCCAACTGTCGGGCGCAAGCCGACGATTCCGTTCAGCGCGGCGGGGATGCGCACCGAGCCGCCGGTATCGGTGCCCAGACCGGCGGGCGCCATGCGCGCCGCGATCGCAGCCGCCGTGCCGCCGCTCGACCCTCCGGCGAAGCGGCCCTTGTCGTAGGGGGTGACTACCGCGCCGAACGCGGCGTTGTTGCTGGTGATGCCGAGCGCCAGCTCGTGCATGTTGGTCTTGCCCAGCACGATGGCGCCGGCGTCGATGAGCGCTTGGGCTACTGGAGCAGTATCCGTTCGGGACGAAGTCGCGCAGCGCCGGCGTGCCAGCGGTATTGGGCAGACCCGCAAGATGGATGTTGTCCTTGATCACGATCGGCACGCCGTGCAGCGGCCCGAGCCGCATGCCCTGTTCGCGTTTGCGTCGGCCTCCTCCGCGGCGCTGAGAGCGCCTGTCGCGCTCGAGCAGTGATGAAGGCGTGCAGGTCCGATCCCGCATCGATCTGCTTCAGCAGCGCGGTGACCAGGTCTTGACTGCTGAGCTTGCCTTCGCGGATCAGGCGCGCGGCATCGGTGGCGGAGAGATTCGAGATAGTCGGTCGTCTGCTGTGCGATGGACCGTCGACGCGTACAGCCGCCGAGGGCGCACAGGCTGGCGACCGAGGCGCGACGCAGTGATTTCGTGCTGCATATACCCCTCCTCGCCATCTGGTTTACGAGCCCTGCTTCGCCCACGAATCGCGCATGCTGACCGCGCGGTTGAACACCGGCTTGCCTGGCTTGTGGTCTTTCTGATCGGCGACGAAGTATCCGTGCCGCTCGAACTGGAACCGCTCTTCGGGCTTGGCCTGCGCGAGCGCAGGCTCGACGTAGGCGGTGATGACTCTCTTGGCGTTCGGGTTGATGTCCTGCAGGAAGTCGCGGCCGCCCGAGCCGGGGTGGGGCACGCGGAACAGACGGTCGTACAGCCGCACTTCCGCCGCCACCGCATGTCTCGCCGAGACCCAGTGGATATTGCCCTTCACCTTTTTCTGCTCCGCGCCGGATGTCCCGCTGCGCGTCTCGGGCTGGTACTCGCAGTGCACGACGGCCACGTTGCCGTCTGCTGTCCTTCTCGTAACCCGTGCACTTGACGACGTAGGCGTAGCGCAGGCGCACCTCGTTGCCCGGATACAGCCGGTAGTAGCCCTTGGGCGGATCGATCTGGAAATCCTCGCGCTCGATCCACAGCTCGCGCGAGAACGGCATGCCGCGCTTGCCCAGCTCCGGCTTCTGCGGATGGTTGGGCGCCTCGCACACCTCTTCCTTGCCCTCGGGGTAGTTGTCGATCACCAGCTTGATCGGGTCGAGCACGCCGATGCGCCGCTGCGCGCGCTCGTTCAGGTCTTCGCGCATGCAGTCTTCGAGGATGGTGTAGTCGATCCAGGAGTCGGCCTTGGATACGCCGATGCGGTCCGCGAACAGACGGAAGCCCTCCGGCGTGTAGCCGCGCCGGCGCGCGCCCACCAGCGTCGGCATGCGCGGATCGTCCCAGCCGTCCACATGCTTCTCCTCGACGAGCTGGATCAGCTTGCGCTTGGAGAGCACGACGTAGGTCAGATTGAGGCGGGCGAACTCGATCTGCTGCGGCAAAGGTCGCTTCAGAATGCCGAAGTCGGCGAGCCGCTCGTTGAGCCAGTCGTACAGCGGCCGATGGTCCTCGAACTCCAGCGTGCACAGCGAATGCGTGATGTTCTCCAGCGCATCGGACACGCCATGAGTGAAGTCGTAGCTGGGGTAGATGCACCACTTGTCGCCGCTGCGGTGGTGGTGCGCGTGGCGGATGCGGTAGGCCACGGGGTCGCGCAGGTTGATGTTGGGCGAGGTCATGTCGATCTTGAGCCGCAGCACGTACTTGCCGTCGGGGAACTCGCCCGCGCGCATGCGTCGAAACAGATCGAGGCTCTCGTGCACCGGGCGGTCGCGCCAGGGGGAGTTGCGTCCCGCCTCGGTGAGCGTGCCGCGCATCTCGCGCATCTCGTCGGCCGTCAGCTCGTCGACGTAGGCCAGGCCGTGCTGGATGAACGCCTCGGCGAACTCAGTACAGGTAATCGAAGTAGTCCGATGCGTAGTACAGGTGCTCGCCCCAGTCGAACCCGAGCCAGTGCACCGCGTCGAGGATGGAATCGACGTACTCCGTCTCCTCCGTCACCGGGTTGGTGTCGTCGAAGCGCATGTGGCAGATGCCGCCGTAGTCCTGCGCGACCCCGAAGTTCAGGCAGATGGACTTCGCGTGCCCGATGTGCAGATACCCGTTCGGCTCAGGCGGAAAACGGGTGCGGATGCGCGCCGGGTCCTTGGGCGCACCTTGCTGCACCGACGCGGGGCCGGGCCGGCCGGCCCAGGTACGGGAGGCGTACTTTCCCGTCGCCAGATCCTGCTCGATGATGTTGCGGATGAAGTTGGTGACGTGCGTGGGCTGAGCGGGGCCGGGCTTCGTCGCGGGTGCGGTGGGCATGTCTGCGCGGATGGGGCGAGGGAAGGCCCTGAATTTTACCGCACGGGAACCCGAGGCAGGGGGAACGGATCTGAACTTGTGGGTTCGATATGAGCTGCTTGTTTCACAGCTCGCCGATTCTGCGGCCGTGAGTGCGGCGGAAGCGGCGCGCGATGAGGTTGTCGAGCGAGATCCTGCCCGGGCCGTGGAAGAAGGTCACGGCCAGCAACGCTCCCCACAGGATGTGGTCCTTGATGCCGGCCTCGCTGATGTCCGGATAGGAGGTGGCGGCGACCAGATTGAACACGAACGCGGCCAGCGCGACGGCTCGGCTGCCGAGGCCGAGCCGCCAGGAGCGGCGGCAGGAACAACTCCGCGGCAGTGCCCAGGTATGCCGCAAGTTCCGGCGGCAGAAGCGGGACCGCGTACTCGTTCTCGAACAGGGAGAGAGTCGAGTCCCAGCTCACGATCTTGGTCAGGCCGGACGTAAAAAACACCTTTGCCACGTACACCCGGATCGCCAGATCCAACACCGGCGTGAAGAACTCGATGACCTTCACTGCCTTGGATATCAGCGCGGCGGGACCAGTCAGCCTCATGTTGTCGCTCCCGTGCCGTTTAGAAAACCAATCAGCGTGCCGCCCAGAACGTGACGCTGCAGAAGCACGCCGAGATCGAGCTTGGTATCGGCTTCCAAGGCTTGTGCGTGTGCTTGCGCGAGCGTGAGGTCTCCTGCCAACGCCTGGAGCAGCGCCAACTCGCCCGGCGACAGCCGCTCCAGCTCTACGTCCTCCGAACGGCGGATGACTAGCAGCGCGTCCCCGCCGGCATGCAGGTCGACAGTTTGGTCTTCGCTGAAGCCGGGCTGATTGACTTGCCAGATGCGGAGAATGGGGTAGGGCGAGCAGACGATGCGGCTCGCCGGATGCAGCTCGAAACGCAGCGCGGGCAGATCCTCCTGCGGCACGGCGGCGAGCGTCCGCAGGTCCAGAGGCGTCGCATCCGCCGAGTGGAAAGCCTGCTCGATTGCCCACTCCAGTCTGGCGACGTCGGAAAGATACGCCAGCTGCGCAGCCGGCGGCCAGCCAGCGAGGAAGTCGCCGAACTCGCCGCCGAAGTCATTCAGGTCTCCAGAGCGGGAAGGGTGGTGCAAAGCGTAAGCATCGGAGGTGTGGTTGAAGAACGATTCGCCGACCAGTGCGAGGACGACGGGATACACCTCGCGCAAAGCGCTGCGGTAGTTCCCGAAGACGTTGTTGCGATAGACGCCGATGCGCACTTCGGCGTCGAGACCACGCGCAGCGACAATCCAGTCGGCCAGCGGGCGTTCGTCGCGCTCCATCACTGCGCGCGCGAACTCAGCCTGGAGCTCAAGCAACGAAGGCATGCGGCTCCTCGAGGACCTGCGCGGCCTTCGCCGCCTCGGCGAGCAGTACGGCGAGCGGCGGGATATCGGTGTCCCACTCGATCAACGTAGGCCGCGGACCAAGGCGGGCGATCGTCTCGCGGTACAGCGACCAAACTTGGTTCGCAACCGGCGTGCCATGAGTGTCGATGAGGCAGGCGCCAGTGCCGTCGAAGCCAGCCAGATGAATCTCCTTCACCGCGGCCGCCGGCACCGCGGAAAGGTAGGCCAGCGGGTTGAAACCGTGGTTCACGGCGTTGACGTAGACGTTGTTGACGTCCAGCAGGATGGCGCAGCCGCTGCGCTTCGACACCTCGGCCAGGAACTCCCACTCCGGGATCGTAGAGTGGCGAAACTGCAGGTAGCTGGAGACGTTCTCGATCAGGAGCTGGCGCCCGACGAATGCTTGGGCTTCGTCGATGCGGACGCAGATGTGGGCCAGCGCCTCCTCGGTGTAAGGCAGAGGCAGCAGGTCGTTCAGATGGCGTCCACCCGCCGCGCTCCAGCACAGATGCTCGGACACGAGCCCTGGTTCGTAGCGGCCGATCAAGCCGTCCCAGCTTGTGCAGGTGGTCGAGATCGAGCGGCGTGGTCGAGCCCAAGCCCAGCCCGACGCCATGCAGGCTCAGCGGGTAATCGGCCCGGATGCGCTCCAGGAAATGATGCGGCTGCCCGCCGTCGCCGAAATAATTCTCGCTGTGTACCTCGACCCACCCGATGTCCGGGCGGGATTCGATGATCTCGCGGCAATGCGGCGCGCGCAGGCCGATCCCGGCGCGGAGCGGGATCGCCGCCGGGCTGCGGCCCGTGCGCTCCGCTTCCGGCATCGGGCCGACCCTACTTGGTGACGACCGTCCCGCCCACGATCTTCTCGCAGGTGCCTTTCGGAACGTAGACCCACTCTTCGCCGCCGTCGGATTTCGCTTGCCCGGCACAAGAGTGCTTGCTGGTGCCGCAGTCGTTTTTGCCGGTCTTGGCGATGCCGGCGCACTTTTCCATGTCGCCTTTCGCCGCGAGCGCGTTTGTGCCGGCGGCGGTCAGACCCACCGCGAGCAGGGTGGCGACGGCGGAGCGGATGACGAGTTCGGTTTGCCTCATGAGATGGTCTCCTTACTGTTGGACAAAGTTTGGATCTAGTGGCCTCTTCCTCCGGAGCATCCGGAGCAAGCTCTCTTTCTCCCCCGCAAGGGCGGGTTGGGTGGCGAGGTGCATCACCACTGTGACACTGACACAGCCCCACGCTCTTCCTACGTATCCGGCCCGGACACGGATGCACCGGACGAGTGGCCGCCAAGGCGACGACACCTGTGGAATCGGAGCTTAGCGATCGTTTGCGTTTCCGCGCAAGCACGAGCTATCTGGAACCGGGTTGGCCGCGCTGAGCCTGTCGAAGGGTGACCGGCAGAGCTCAGGGTGAGCGAGTCAAAGTGTTCAGGACAGTCTGGGTGATCTCCCGCGTCCCGTCGTTACCCCCGAACTCGAATGGCAGCACGCGTCGCTCGGCGAAGACCACACGGACGGCATCCTCGAGCACTCGCGCGCCCTCGCTCAAACGTGCATCCCCGTGCTGTTCTCCGAGCCATTCCAGCATCATCGCCGCGGACAGGAACATCGCCGTGGGGTTTGCCTTTCCGGTTCCGGCGATGTCCGGCGCGGTCCCGTGGCAGGGCTGGAACATCGCGTGCTCGTCGCCGATGTCCCCGGACGGGGCCAGCCCCATGCCGCCGATCAGACCGGCGGCGAGATCCGAGAGAATATCGCCGAACATGTTCTCGGTGACCAGCACGTCGTAGGCCCAGGGTTGGCGCACGAGGTTCAGCGCCATCGCGTCGACGTTGCAGAAATCCGCTGCCGCATCGGGGTGGCGTGCTGCCACGTCGGCGAATACCCGGTGCATGAAGGCCTGAGACAACAGCACGCCGGACTTATCGACGCAGGTCACCTTGCCCGGGCGGCCGCGCGTCCGCCGAGTGCGGGCGAGGCGGAAGGCGTAGTCGAATACTCGTTCGCACCCGGCGCGGGTGATGCGCATCGTGTCGACGGCGGTATCTGCGTCCTGCATCACGCCACGTCCGCGTGACCAATACAGCCCTTCCGTCTGCTCGCGCAGGATCACGAAGTCGATCGCCTCGGCGCGCGGATCGCGCAGCACCCCGGGGAGCGCGGGCAGCGCCCGGATCGGACGCACACCGGCATAGAGCTCGAGGTGGACACGGATGTCCAGCTGCGGCGCGATCTCGGTGCCGTCCGGGTAGCGCACGTCGGGCAGGCCCATGGCGCCGAACAGGATCGCGTCGGCGCGCTCGCACGCTCGCATCGCCTTGTCGGTGAAAGCGCTCCCCGTCTCCCGATACGCATTCGCGCCGCCTGGCAGCTGGTTCCAGTCGAAGCGCAGCGCCGTGCGCCGCGACAGCGCGTCCAGCACCTGCAGGCAGGCGTCCATGACCTCGATTCCGATCCCATCGCCGGGCAGTACGGCGATGTGCAACTGGGGCCCGCTCCTCATCGTGCGCCTCGCTGTTTCGGATCTGTTCGAAAGCGTGCGGCGTGAGTGTACCGCGCGCGGCGAGCGTATACTTTTCGCGCCAGGATCAGCGAAAATAGAAGAGAGCGCATGCCCGCCTACGTCATCGGCCATATCACCGTCAAAGATCCCGAAAAGTGGGCCGAGTACCGCAGCCGGGTTCCCGCTACTCTGGAGGTGTGGCGAGCGGAGCTGGTGCTGCGCGGTCGCCGGGTCGGGGTGCTGAGCGGCGAGCACAGACACGACAATGCCGTGGTGATCCGGTTTCCCGATGCCGCGGCAGTCGCGGGATGGTATGGCTCACCGGCCTACCAAGCGCTGATTCCGCTGCGCGAGCAGGCCGCCGAGATGGTATTGATCAGCTACGAATCGTAGGGGAGGACAATGACACGCTCTAACACCACCGTTGCGTCGCTCCATCAACGGGGCCAATCGGGAACGATGGGCCGGTTCCGGCTCTTGGCGGTCTTTGCAGGGCTGTGCTTGGCGGTCGGTGGGGTTCGCCCCGCGCTGTCCGCCGACGTCGTCGTCCCTGCGGAGATCCAGGCGATCGTCGACAGTCCCGACCGCACTCAAGCCGACCGTGATATGGACCAGCGCCGCCACCCCGCCGAAATGCTGGCCTTCTTCGGCGTGAAGCCAGGCATGGTCGTCCTCGATGTGTTCACGGGAAGAGGCTATACGGCGGAGTTGCTTGCCCGCGCAGTTGGGCCGAACGGCTCGGTGGTCGCACAGAACGATCCGATCGTCTTCGAGAAATTTCTGAAGGGTGAATGGGACCCGCGCTTCAGCCGGGACGTCATGAGCAACGTCCGGCATGTCGTTACGCCGCTGGATGCCCCGATTCCGCCCGACTCCGGGCCGTACGATCTGATCACTTTCATCTTCGGTTACCACGACTCCGTGTGGATGGGGCGCGATCGCGCAGCCATGAACCGGGCGCTGTTCAACGCGCTCAAGCCTGGAGGTTATCTCGTCGTCGCGGATCACGCTGGCAACCCCGGCACCGGCGCGACGCAGACGGAGACACTGCATCGCATCGAAGAGAGCGTCGAGCGCGCCGAGCTGGAAGCCGCCGGGTTCCGGCTCGTGGATGAAGGACAGTTTCTGCGCAATCCGAACGACCCGCGCGATGCGCCGTTCTTCAAAGCCACGGTTCCGGTCGACCAGTTCATCCTCAAGTACGAGAAGCCTTGACCCCGAGAAAGGAGCCAACCCATGACTCGCGACGATGCAAACCGCAGGCAGGAATTCCGTGTCCCGACCCTCCACGAACCGGTGAGCCATTACACGGACGCAGTGCGATGGGGCGACCTGTTGTTCGTCTCCGGGGTGGCGCCGCTCGACAAGGACCTGAGGCTCGTGAGCGACGATGTCGTCGAGCAGACGCGCAAGGTGTTCCTGAACATGAAGGAGATCCTGGATGCCGCGGGCGCCAGTTTTGCCGACGTCCTGAAGGTGACGGTTTTCCTGACCGACGTGCGCGACCGGGCGCGGATCAATCCTGTGCGCAAGGAGTTCTTCGGCTCCGCCCGGCCGGCTAGCTCCCTTTTCGCGGTGAAAGAGCTGGTGGTGCCGGGGATGAAGATCGAGATCGAGGCGGTCGTCGGGTTGCGCAGAGGTGCAGCATGAACTTGAAAGGTGCGGTATGCATTGTTACGGGCGCTGCCACGGGAGCGGGTGCGGCTTGCGCCATCCAGCTTGCCCGCAAGGGCGCACGCGTGGTGGTGAACTACAGCCGCAGCGAAGCGGAAGCGCGAGAGACCGTCAAGGCCTGCGCGGCGGCGGGCGGCGAAGCCGTGTTGGGGAAGGCCGACGTCGCCAGCGATGCGGACTGTCGCGCGCTCGCCCAGACGGCTCTCGACAAGTGGGGGCGCATCGATGTGCTGATCAACAATGCCGGCATCACCAAGTATGCGGCCGCGACCGACCTCGACGCGTTGAGCGCCGAGGACTTCCAGCATCTCTATGCGGTGAACGTCATCGGGCCCTACCAGATGATCCGCGCATGCGCGCCCTCGATGAAGAAGGCGGGGGCGGGTGCGATCGTCAATATCTCGTCCGTATCCGGAGTGATCGGGGTCGGGTCATCCACCGCGTACGTGGCGTCCAAAGGCGCGCTCAACGTCATGACCCTCGCGTTGGCACGCGCACTCGCGCCGGCCATCCGCGTCAACGTGGTGTGCCCCGGGATGATCGAGACGCGCTGGCACAAGAGCCGCTTCGACGCGGAGGGCTATGCGAAGTTCAAGGCCGACTACGAGAAGATGGTGCCGCTGGGCAAAGCCGCCAGCCCGGACGACGTTGCCGAGGTTGCCGTCTGGTTGATCGAGGGCGCGAGCCTGGTCACCGGCGAGTGCGTGTTCGTGGACAGCGGCTGGCACCTCGGATTCGGCAGCCGCAGCCGCTAGAGGCAGAGGGGTCTTATCCCGGATTCCGTCACCGATGCGGTGCGAGGGGTCTTTGGGGTCGCGCCTGCGAACTGCATTTCGATGATCGCCGTGCGACTCGGTTTCCCGGGGTGACGTGGCGCCATGAGCAGTCAGCCGCCCAGGATTGGGACCGGGTGACCCGCGGAAGGTTTATGCCAATGGGAACAAGTTCCTAAACCTGCCACCAAGGTACTTATATCAGGAACCTTAAAATGAGGCCGACTTCTAGTTATGGGGCACCGGACGGTAGATTCGTTCGTCTCGCGGTCGCCCGCTTTGCGCTACATCAGACCGCGTCGATGGACTCACGAATAGCATGAGTGTCGACCGCCTCAGCGTAAGGGATCGCACGTTTGGGGCGGCAGAGGCGTGCGTACCCTGCGTTTGCGGGCACGGCACAAGGTCTGAACTTGTCATTGACGATTGAGGGAACCAATGCAAACCACGAAGATGCTCGCCTACCTGGGAGCTTTGGCCGCCTGCCTTGGCCTAGCGAACGTCGGTAGGGCCGCCGACAACTGTTCGGGAATATCCGTGCAGGTTGTGATGCACACTGGAAATGCTGTCGTGAATTTGAACGATGACCACAACGCACCCGGTCACATGGCTGTTGGCAGCTGTGACGCAGGAACTCTCCGCTGCACCTTCAAAGACAAAGACGGCGATACTTGGACCACTGACGAGTCCGTTGCAGGCACGTGGAAGACCGTCGGCGGCACTGGCAAGTATGCGAAGTCCAAGTTCTCCGGTTGGAGCAAGACGATACGGACGGAGGTCGGCCCAGAAGGCATGATCTATATTGGCATGTGGGGAGGCGAGTGCAGTATGCAGTAGTCCACACGGCTAACTGGGGGCGGCTGCCGGTGGAATGTTGATCAAGCGCTTAGCACGGTCTGTGCAACAGAATGGCGTCCGGCCGCTATACGGAAACATCGAACGACCCGTAGGAGTCGAGAAGCACAATCAGAGGCCAATGCAAGCGAATGCCGCATAACATTGGCGTCAGCCGGAGCGCCAAGCAGCGGCGCTGCTTGGTACCCGTCGCGCTTTGCGCGCCGGCGCCCGGTTAACGCCCAGCGTTGCGCGCCGCGAAGGAGGAAAGCGTGGAACGGATTCATGCCCATTCCCTGCATGTCGGTGAGGTGATCCGGTCAGCCGACATCTTCTCCTGCTCGCTTTCACGCTGAGTCTCGCGTCTGGGATGGGCGTGTTGGGGTCCTCAATCTCGGGTGCCGGGGGCAAAAGGCCACCGCACATGGAGCACGCTATGAAAGACGGCAGCCATCTCTATGAAGTCGAGCGCCGGGCCGAGCACGCCGCGCGCGCCGGTTTCCGCATCACCGAACTGCAGATCTCGACCGCGCAGAAGGTACCCTGGCACTTTCATACCAATATCCAAGACACGTTTTACGTGATCGAAGGAAATCTCAGGCTCTTTCTGCGGGAGCCCAAGGAGGAGGTACGGCTCGGCCCCGGTGACACATACACCGTCAAGCCTCGCCGCCCGCACCTGGTGACCAATGGCGGGGACGCCTCGGCCACGTTCCTGGTGCTGCAGGGCATCGGCGAGTACGATTTCGTGCCGTTGGTTTAGAGGCGGGAAGGATGCGCTCGGGTGCGTTGTCGTGCTGGCCGGGCTCATTGTGCTGGTGCTTGCCGGTCGATCCCCACTGGTTGTTGCAGAGCAAGGCTCTCCCGGATGTGCGGCTGCGGTTACGCCGACCCGTAGCGCGGCTTGCGCTTCTCCGAAAACGCCTTCAGGCCCTCCTGGCCTTCCGGGTGCTCCGCGCAAGCAGAGAGCGCCTTGCGTTCGCGCTCGATCTGCGTCTCGAACGACGTGTCGAACGAGTCGGTCAGGAGCTGCTTCGCCGCACCGAAGGCGTTCAACGACTTCTGCGCGAGCTCCTCGGCCATTTTGATACCGGCCGCCAGCGCCGTTCCGTCTTCCACGACTTTGGTCGCCAGCCCCCAGGCCAAAGCCTGCTCGGCCGGGATCGGCTGATCGAAGGCTGCGATTTCCAGGGCTCTCGCGAGTCCGACCAACCTCGGGAGGCTGAACGTCCCGCCTCCGTCCAGGCATAGCCCGCTGGACGTGTAGGCTTGCCTCAACACGGCCGATCTGGCCATCACCCTGAAGTCGCAGGCGAGCGCCAGCGAGAAACCTCCTCCCGCCGCCACGCCGTTGACGGCTGCGATGACCGGCTTTGGCATACGCCGGATCTCGGTGATGGCGAGATGAAAGTGGCCAGCCAGCTCATGGAAAGCCGCAGCGACTCCAGCGTCCCGAGACAAAGCCCATTTCAGATCGCCGCCGGCGCAGAAGGCCTTACCGCTGCCTGAGATCACGATCCCCCGTATGCGTGGATCCGACCCCAGCGCGACCAGGTTGCGGGCCATAGCCTCTCCCATCTCCAGGTCGAGCGCGTTGAACGCATCCGGCCTGTTTAGCATCACGGTGGCGATGCCGTTGGTCGTGCTGACAATCACTGAGCTTGTCATAGCGTGAGCCTTCCCATGAACGCTGCAGTTTTCAGGTACCCGCGCAGGGTTGGTACCCCGCCGCCCAGGCATGCTGCTGGACGCAGTGCCATGATAAGCCTCACGAGGTTTTCCGCGCTGGCGACTTGCGCACGGACCGGGATAGGCGATATCGTTTGCCGTTGCGCACCGAATAATTCCCTGTGCGCGGCGAATTCGAGGAGAATCCGCCGCACGGCCATCTCGACACCCAGAGCATCACAAGGAGAATTCAGATCATGGCAAAGCAAAACAGTCCAAGGGATCCGGCAAAGCTCAGGTCACGCCAATGGTTCGACAACCCGGACAACCCCGACATGACTGCGCTCTATCTCGAGCGCTACATGAACTTCGGCCTGAAGCGCGAAGAGCTTCAGGCGGGCAAGCCGATCATCGGCATCGCGCAATCGGGCTCGGACCTGTCTCCTTGCAACCGCCACCATCTCGAGCTCGCCGAGCGCGTGCGCGAGGGTATTCGCGAGGCCGGCGGCATTGCCTTCGAGTTCCCGGTGCACCCGATCCAGGAAACGGGCAGACGCCCGACCGCGACGCTGGACCGCAACCTCGCCTATCTGGGACTGGTCGAGATCCTCCACGGCTACTTCATCGACGGCGTGGTGCTGACCACGGGCTGCGACAAGACCACGCCGTCCCAGCTGATGGCCGTGGCCACCATGGACGTTCCGGCTATCGTCCTTTCGGGCGGACCCATGCTCAACGGCTGGTTCCGTGGCGAACGCACCGGCTCGGGCACCATCGTCTGGAAGGCGCGTCAGCTACTGGCTGCAGGGGAGATCAATCGCGAGCAGTTCATCGAGCTGGTCGCCTCTTCCGCGCCCTCGACGGGCCACTGCAACACCATGGGCACGGCCACGACCATGAACTCGCTCGCGGAAGCGCTCGGCATGTCTCTACCCGGCAGCGCCGCGATCCCCGCTCCACACAGGGAGCGTGGCGAGAACGCCTATGAAACCGGGAAGCGCATCGTCGACATGGTGTGGGAGGACCTGCGTCCGTCGAAGATCATGACCCGGGAAGCATTCGAGAACGTGATCGTGGTGAACTCGGCGATCGGCGGTTCGACCAACGCGCCGATTCATTTCAACGCCATCGCGCGCCATATCGGTGTGAAGCTCGACAACGACGATTGGGAGAGAATCGGCTACGAGATTCCGCTGCTGGTCAATCTGCAGCCGGCCGGGAAGTACCTGGGCGAGGAATACCATCGCGCCGGCGGCGTGCCGGCCGTGATCAACGAATTGATGAAGGGCCGCAAGATCCACCGCGATGCGATGACCGTCAACGGCAAGACGATCGGCGAGAACTGCAAAGACCGCCCGGTTCTGGACTTCGACGTGATCTACCCGTACAAGCATCCGCTCAAGAAGAAGGCCGGGTTCCTCAATCTGACGGGCAATCTGTTCGACAGCGCCATCATGAAGACGAGCGTGATCTCGGATGCGTTCCGCAAGCGCTACCTCTCCAACCCCAAGGACCGGAACGCCTTCGAGGGCCGCGCCATCGTGTTCGAAGGACCCGAGGATTATCACCACCGCATCGACGATCCGAAGCTGAAAATCGACGACACCTGCCTGCTCTTCGTGCGCGGGGTTGGACCGGTGGGCTACCCGGGCGCGGCGGAGGTGGTGAACATGCAGCCGCCCGGCCAGCTTGATCAAGCAGGGCGTGTCGGAGCTGCCCTGCATCGGGGACGGAAGACAGTCGGGTACCTCGGGCTCGCCCTCCATCTTGAATGCTTCACCGGAAGCGGCGACCGGCGGCGGCCTCGCGATTCTGAAGACCGGGGACCGCGTGCGCATCGATCTGAACAAGCGCACCGCCGACATTCTCATCAGCAAGGCCGAGTACGAACGACGCCGTGCGGCGCTCAAGCGGCGCGGTGGCTACAAGATCCCCGAGAATCAGACGCCCTGGCAGGAAATCCAGCGCGGCATGGTTGACGAACTCTCGCGCGGCATGGTGCTCAAACCGGCGGTCAAGTACCAGCGGATCTCCGCCAAGGGTGTGCCGAGGGACAATCACTAGCGGACCCTGACCCGCGCAGACAGAGCCAGCGCGCGCTCCGCGTCCACGCCACGCGCGCGCTGAACTCTGGGCATCACCGGTGAACGTACGGCGATCCAGATACAGACGACGAACTAGGATCACGATCGCTCCCAAGGCGATCCAGACCAGGAGTGAGGTTCGATACTTGACGTGCGGCGTGGCCTTTACGATGGCCGCGTACTCCGGAGAGAAGATGAACTGTCCTTTCTTGGAGAGCACCAGCCACAGGATGTACCCGTTGATCAGGGTGCCGAGAGGAAACCCGAGCAGGCCGACGCCCGCGAGGATGACGGTCGGAATCCGCACCCCGGGCCGCAGCGTACGCAAAGCCCGTCCCATGAAGAAGAACCCGGTAGCTAGGACACCGAACATGACAAGGGTGACCGCCCCCTTCAAATTCCGCTGTTCCGTCCACAACTGGAGCACAGCGCCCACTGCGCCGGCGGCTGCACCGAAGGCAGCTATGTAGTAAAGCGTTCCGATGGACCTGATCGAGGCTTCGTGGTTGATGTGCGCGCGACGAATCGCCTCGGCCTGCGGGTTCGTGCTGTCGCTGATATCCTCGACTGCCGCTTTCGGGGCTGCGTAGGGATTGATCTCTGTCGACAAGGGTCCTCCTTCGGGCCGCGCTTATTGTCGGTGCCGAGCGCCCGGACGCGTCCGGCCAGGCTGTCGAGCGTAAGAGCAAACCATATCTTAGACCGTCAGGGAAGCGAGCTGAAAGGAGCCGCGCCATGTCGCGTTGGACCGAACGCCGCGAGCGTTTCCGCGCCGTATTATCGGGAAACAAATGCGTCCATCCGGGATCGGTGTTCGATCCGATCTCGGCGCGCGTTGCCGAAGACCTGGGGTTCGAAGTCGGGATGTTCGCCGGCTCGATCGCTTCGCTGGCGGTTCTCGGCGCGCCCGACGTCATCGCGCTCACGCTGACCGAGTTCGCCGACCAGGCGTACCGCATTTGCCGGGCGGGAAATCTGCCGCTGCTGTGCGATGCGGATCACGGCTATGGAAACGCGCTCAACGTGATGCGCACGGTGGAGGAGCTGGAGACCGCAGGGGTCGCAGCGCTGTCCATCGAGGACACCGCGCTGCCGCAGCCCTTCGGCAGCAAAGGCAAGGCCCAGCTGACATCGATCGAGGAGGGCGTGGGCAAGATGCGCGCCGCGATCGAAGCGCGCCGGGATCCCGGCCTCGTCATTGCCGGACGCACGAGCGCCGCGTCGATCACGAACGTCGCGGATGCCATCCAGCGCGCCAAGGCCTACGCGGCAGCGGGTGTCGACGCGATCTTCCTCGTTGGGGTCAAGACACGAGCCGACCTCGATGCGATCGCCGGCGAGGTCAAATTGCCGCTCATTCTGGGCGGGCCCGGCAAGGAACTGCTCGACCTGACCTATCTCGGTGAACGAGGCGTGCGCGTCTGCCTGCAAGGCCATCAGCCGTTCATGGCCGCGGTCCGGGCCGTCCACGACACGTTGAAGGCACTCCGGGAAGGCACGCCGGCCGAGCGCCTGGAAGGTATCGCCAGCGACGAGCTGATGAAGCGTCTGATGCGCAACGACGACTACGCACGCTGGGGGAAGGACTACCTCTAGGGAAGCTCCGCATAACCTAGGCCGGCGCCAGGCAACATCCGGACGGCTTTAGGTTTACCATCCCTCTTGCGTGGGTTACTCGGCGTCGGGGTAGCTGTCCCGCCGGGCAACGCCACGGACCCAAACGAGCAAGAGAGGTGCTGAAATGAAGCTATTTCGAGACACGGGCAAGCGCATCCACCGCGTGGAAACTCCCGTCGTGACGTATCTCTCGAGAGAGGAGGCGATCAGCCTGGCGCAGCTCGCGACCGAAACGGCCGGTTTGCGCTGGGACGAGCCGGTCGCGGCAGGTTTCAAGCGCGAGGAATCAGAATCCGCCGTGGTGTGGACGGTCGTCACCAATGCAATGCGCAAGGGCGCACATGTTCGCGTCCGGATCGACGACAGCACCGGAAATACGATCGAAGTGCAGAAGGTCGTGATGTAGGCAGCGGAGCGCTTGCCATCGGAGACAAGGCGAGGACATGCACCCCGACAGTTCCGAGGGCCGCGTGGATGAGCCCCAGTGGCAGCCGAGCCAGCGCTACCCTGATCCCGCGGTTCAGGTGCTGGATCAGAGCTTCGCCAAGTACCGTCTCAACCTCGCAGCGGTGGAGCGGATCGCTCACGGCTTCCGCTGGAGCGAGGGACCGGTCTGGTTCGGAGACGGGCGCTACCTGCTCTGGAGCGACATCCCGAACAACCGGATCATGAAGTGGGAGGAGGAAACCGGTGCCGTCAGCGTGTTCCGCAAACCCTCCAACTTCGCCAACGGCAATACGCGTGACCGGCAAGGACGCCTGGTCACCTGCGAGCATGGAGCGCGCCGCGTCACGCGCACCGAGTACGATGGCACCATCTCGGTGATCGCCGATCGCTACCAAGGCAAACCGCTCAACTCGCCGAACGATGTGGTCGTCAAGTCCGACGGCTCGATCTGGTTCACCGACCCGCCCTTTGGCCTGCTCGGCTACTACGAGGGCTACCTCGCCAAGCAGGAGCTCCCGATGAACGTCTATCGGGTCGACGGCGCGAGCGGGGAGATGAGCGTCGTCGAAGGCGAAGTCAACCGCCCGAACGGGCTGTGCTTTTCGCCCGACGAGTCGAGGCTCTACCTCGTCGAGTCTGGCAGCACGCCGCGCAAGCTTGTACGCTTACGACGTCGTGGACGGCGGGAAGCGCCTGGCCAACAGGCGCAAGCACGTCGACGTTGGCGCGGGCACCCCCGACGGAATGCGCTGCGACGTGGACGGCAATCTTTGGATGGGCTGGGGGATGGGCGAAGCGGCGCTCGACGGTGTAAACATCTACAACCCGGAAGGCAGGCTCATCGGCCGCGTCAACCTGCCTGAGCGCTGCGCCAACCTTTGCTTCGGCGGCACCCACCGCAACCGCTTGTTCATGGCAGCGAGCAAGAGCGTCTACTCGCTGTACGTCAACACGCAGGGCGCACGAGGGGGATGAACTGACTCCCGGCAAACAGCGCGCAACCTGCGCCGGCGTACTGCGGATCGCCGCAAAACGTGACTCGGCATGGGTGAGGCACATGGGCAGGCCAAATCTGCTTCCGCAGCTCATCGTTGGTTTGGCCTTCGCGGTCGCGCTCGCCCCGGCCTTGGCCGAGAAGAAATACGACCCGGGCGCGAGCGATACCGAGATCAAGATCGGGCAGACCAAGCCCTACAGCGGCCCGGCTTCCGCTTACAGCGCGGGCGGCAAGGTGCAGCTGGGCTTCTTCGAGAAGCTCAACTCGGAGGGCGGCATCAACGGACGCAAGGTGAAGCTGATTTCGCTGGACGATGCGTTCACTCCGCCCAAGACAGTGGAGCAGACGCGCAAGCTGGTCGAGCAAGATGAAGTCCTGGCGGTGTTCAACTCCAACGGCACCGCGGCCAACTCCGCCGTACAGAAGTACCTCAACGCCAAGAAGGTTCCGCAGCTCTTCGTGTCCTCGGGGGCGAGCAAGTTCACCGACCCGAAGAACTTCCGCTGGACCATGGGCTGGCTGCCCACCTATTACAACGAAGCCAGAGCTTACGCACGCTACGTTTTGCAGAATCGTCCCAACGCCAAGATCGCGGTGCTGTACCAGAACGACGACTTCGGCAAGGACTACCTCAACGGACTGCATGACGAACTGGGAGACAGGAGCAAGCAGCTGATCGTCGCCGAATCGAGCTTCGAGCTGACCGATCCCACGGTCGATTCTCAGATGGTCACGCTCAAAGCATCCGGTGCCGACACGTTCTTCAACATCAGCACCGCGAAGTTCGCAGCCCAGGCCATCCGGAAGGCCTACGACATGGGCTGGAAACCGCTGCACTTCGTCGCGATGCCGGGATCGTCGGTCGGTCAGGTGATGGTGCCGGCGGGTTTGGAAAAGGGAGTCGGCGTGATCACCGTGGGCTTCATGAAGGATCCGACCGATCCGCAGTGGAACAACGATCCAGCGATGAAGGAATGGCGCGCCTTCATGAAGAAGTACTACCCGGACGGCGACCTGATGGACTGGTACAACGTCTATGCCTACGCCGCCGCTCAGACCCTGCTGCAGGTGCTAAAGCAGTGCGGAGACGATCTGACTCGCGAGAACGTGATGAACCAGGCTGCGAACCTCAAGAATCTCGATTTGCCGCTGCTCTTGCCTGGCATCCGGATCAACACCAGTCCGACGGACTACCGTGTCATCCGCCAGGTTCAACTGCAGCGCTTCGACGGCAAGGAGTGGGTGCGGTTCGGAGATGTTATAGGAAACTGAGCGGCCGTGAGCCGACGCACACGTCAGCTCCCATCGGCGTGCGCGGCGCCCTCGGACGCACCGACCCCGATCAAACGCGAGACGCGGATAGGAACCCCCGGTCGATTGCAGCTGCGTCACGCGGTCCTGCAGCTCCCGGTCTGTTACGGTCATGCGCGAACGCTGGCGCGTGTATTCCGCCCATGACGTGATGACGAAACGCTCGACGAAGCGCTCCGCGTCTTCGACATCACGGTAGACGCGCCAGCTGGCCGCGCCGTTGCGCCGACGGATGGCTTCGATCGCACGGATGGCGCGCAGGAAGGCTCTGCGATGCTTCGGGCTCGACCCGGTATTCGATCTGGATCAGGACCGGCCCGTCGTCGGGCATCGGCTGCACCGGCGATCGACAGCTCCGGCGGCTGCACGCCCATGGTGACATCGGCTTCGTTCCCCAGCTCGACGCGGACCCGGCGGCTCAGCATGTAAAGCAACATCATGGCGCCGGCGGAGAGGCTTAGCGCCACGGGTGTTCCCGCCGCCGTGGCCACTACACCCCAGACCACGCTCCCCAGCGCCAGGCTCGCCTGCGTCGCGACCAGGTTCGTCGCTACTGCCCGCGCCCTGACCCAAGCCGGTGCAGAGGTCTGAGTTCCCGCCGACAGGCTGGCGAACACGCTGACCCAGGCGGCGCCGGCGGCGCAGGTCCCCACGACCGCCAAGATGGCCCAAGGAGCGAACGCAATGATCAGCGCTGCGACGGCCCACAGCAGATACCCTCCGCTCACCACCGTGTTCAAGGAGACCTTCTGCAGGTGCCGCGGGATCCACAGCGCGCCGACGACCGCGCCGGCACCGAAGAAGCCGAGCAACAGGCCGAAGCCGCCGGCGCCGAGCCTGCAGCTCGATCGCGGGCGATCAGCGGCAACAGAGCCCAAAGCGCGCTCGCGCACACGGCGAAGCTCAGATTGCGGATCACGAAGCGCCCGCAGCGGCGGCGAGTGCTGCAGATAGCGCAGGCCGCTGCGAACGCCCGCAAGCAGCGTCTCGGGAACGCCGGGAATCGAGCGCGCCGGCTTCGGCCACCCGCGCAGCGCGACGATCATCCACACGAAGAACAGGGCGCTCGCCAGCAACGCGCTGCCCGAGCCGAGCCATGCGGCGATTGCACCCGCCAGCGCCGGCCCAACGGCCCGGGCGAGGTTGAACGCCACAGCCGACAGCGCTACTGCGCGCGGCAGCTCCGTCCGCGGCACGAGGTCGTTGACGAGCGCCTGCTGCGCGGGCATGTAGAAGGTGAACCCGATGCCGACCAGGAACGTCAACAGGAGCAGCGCAATCGGACCGATCATGCCGGCCAGTGCCGCGGCTCCAAGGAGAAGCGTGGCCGTCAGCAGGAGGATCTGCGTGAACAGAACCACTCTGCGCCGGTCGACGATGTCGGCAAGAGTGCCGGCGACCAGCCCGAACAGCAGCGAAGGCGCGGTGCTCGCGGTCTGGACCAGTGCAACCATGAGCGCCGACGGTGTCAACGTAGCCATCAGCCACGCCGCGACGGTCGCCTGCATGGTGTAGCCGAGCGCCGTGCCGACCGACCCTATGTAGAAGAGCCGGAACCGCTCGTGCCGCAGCGGCGACGACCGGAGCAGAGGCGAGAAGATCGAAATGATGCGCGCGTGCATGTGTAAAGCTTAAGATGCAGACCCGCGCTGCCGCTAAACGTCCAGCGAACGGTTCAAGTGCCCCTGAAGGTCATCTCTCATGCCAAGCGCAGCAGCGTTATTCGGATCATTGATGTTCGGCATCGTCGGCATTGCGGCTTTCCGATACGGAAAGCGATCCGCAATGCTCATGCCGATGATCCTAGGCATCGTGCTCATGGTGTTTCCCTATTTTGTGCCGCAGACGTGGCTGCTCTACACCATCGGTGCGGCGCTGACGTTCGCGGTCTGGTTCTTCCGCAAGTAAAGGAACCTCAACCGGCCTTCGAGAAACCGTACAGCACCTCCGGATTCTCGACCAGGATCTGGTGGCGCGTCGACTCATCGGGCGCCCAATCGAGGAGAAGATCGAGCAACGCGGCATCGTCGGGCTTGACCGTCTTCTGCGTCGGATGCGGCCAATCGGTCGCCCAAAGCATTCGCTCCGGTGCTGCTTGCACGTATGCCTGGGCGAGTTCGCTGACATCCGAATAGGTGGGCGGGCCGACCTTGGAATCCTGATACGCACCCGACAGCTTCACCCAGGTGTTGCCTTTATCGAGCAGCTTGCGGATGACGCGGAAGGCGGGGTGGACGGTACCGGCCGGTTGCGGTATGCGGCCCAGGTGATCGAACACGATCCGCGAGGGCAGACGCTGCAGCAGGTCCTCGATCTGCACGATCTGGCTCGCCAGCATGTGGATCTGCACGTGCCAGCCGAGGTTGTTCACCCTCCTGGATAGCGGTTCGACCATCTCGATGCTGGTGGCGCCGGCCTGAACGAGGTTGAAGCGAATCCCGCGTACACCGAGAGCATCCAATCGCTTCAACTCTTCCTCCGAGACTGTCGTGTCGACCACGGCGACCGCGCGTGCCGTAGGGCCGATCTGCGCCATCGCATCCAGCGTGCAGGAGTTGTCCGTGCCATAAGTGGACGGCTGGACGATCACGTTGCGCGTCGTACCGATCCGCTTCTGGAGAAGGCGATAGTCGGATGGGAGTGCGTCCGGCGGGCGTAGCGTTGCGCTCGGCGCCACAGGATAGCGGCTGTTATAGAAATGCATGTGGCAGTCGCAGGCGTTCGCCGGCGCTTTGAGCTTGGGGGCCTCTGTGCCGGAGGAGTAGGGCACCTGGTCTTGGGCGCGGCTGTCCCGGATGTCGATTCCGGCCGTTGCCGCGAGGGCCGCCAGCCCGGCTCCTCTGAGAAAAGCACGGCGATCGATGTCGTTGTGGCTCATTGGTCTGCTCCTCTGTGCGGCGGCGTGTCGATCCGCGATTGTATTGCGAGAGCGCAGCCCAGTGCCAGGGCTCGCGCAGACGGCGAGTGGAGTAGAGTAGAAGGAAAACTCGACCTGTGACGGAGGCTCATCTCTTGGCAACGAATGAAGTGAACGCGCGCCGCCGCATGTTAATCCAGGCAGTCGGGGCGGTCGGCGCTGGCTTCGCTCTGGCGCCCGAGACACTGTACCCACAGAGCGAAAGGCGCTGTCATGAAGATCGGGATCATCGGATCGGGCAACATCGGGGGCACGTTGGGCGTGCTGTGGGCGAAGGCGGGCTACGACGTTTTCTTTTCGTCGCGCCACCCGGATCAGCTCGGGGATCTGGTGAAGCGTGGCGGACCCTCCGCACAGGCCGGTATGCCGCGCGAGGCGGCCGCGTTCGGCGACGTCGTTTTGATCTCTGTTCCCTATGGCGCCGTGCCGCAGGTCGGCCGCGATTTCGCAGCCGAGCTCGCCGGCAAGGTCGTGCTCGAAACGGGGAACCCCTATCCATCGCGTGACGGCGCGATGGCAGAGCCGGCCTTGGAAAAAGGCACGGGGCTGTCTTCGGCGGAATTTCTGCCGGGCGTGCGGCTGGTGCGCGCCTTCAATTCGATCCCGGCCGACGCTCTCGCCAGCGAAGCCAACCGAGCCGGAGAGCGTATCGGGGTCCCGCTTGCCGGAGACGACGCCGGTGCGCTCGAAGTTGCCGCGCGCCTGGTGCGAGACGCAGGCTTCGAGCCCGTCGTGGTCGGTCCTCTCGCCAGCGCAAAGAAGTTCGACCGTGGCACATCGGTGTACGGCCAGGCGCTCACGGCGCGTGAGTTGCGGCAGCGTCTGGGCATCGATCAGCCCACCAAGCCCTGATCGAAGGAGGATGAGCATGCCCCGCGTCGCCGCTGCAATGCTGATAGCCGCATTCGCATTCCCGCCGCACGCGGGTCGGGCGCAAGACGACGACGCCCAAAGATCAGGCACCAAGGCGCGGACCCAACAGGACATCATGCGGGAGAGAGAGCAGGCCTGCAGAGGGCTCAAGGGCGAGGCGCGGTCAGAATGCCTGGCCAACTATGTGGGGCCGGTACACGACAAGCCCAGTGGAGCTTGGAAACGACCGCCCAATCCTCCGAAACCCCAGGGGCGCAGTTGAGAAGGAACGAAAGCTTGGCGCGTCCGCCACCTGCCTCTCCCACGAGGGGAGGGGGGTGCCCGTGCGCACGCCTAACTGCGCTTGTCACAGTCCGTGCGCTATGGCATGGTTGCTCTCCATGAAGATCGCACGCGTAGATGCTTGCACTGTGACGGCGGCTGGCGGCCGTGGACCTTCGTCCGGATCGAGACCGACGACGGACTGGTGGGTTGGGGCGAGTGCAGCGACAACCGCAGCCCGCACGGCATCGCGGGCTGCGTCCGCGACCTGGCTCATCTGCTCGTCGGCGAGGATCCGCGGCCCGTCGAGCGCCTGTACTGGGACATGCTGCGCGCCACGCGGCAGAACCTGGGCGGCGTCACGCACAAGGCCATGGCCGGCATCGAGCTGGCGCTGTGGGACATCAAGGCGAAGGCGCTCGGCGTGCCGGTGTACGAGCTGTTCGGCGGTCCGCTGCGCGATCGCGTGCGTCTGTACTGGTCTCACTGCGGCACGACGCGTGCGCGCATGGGGCAGATGCTGGGCACGCCGCCGCTGCGCACCTACGACGACATCGCCGCGCTCGGCAAGGAAGTGGTCGCTCGCGGCTTCACTGCGCTCAAGACCAATATCGTGATCCCCGGGCGATCCCGCCAACGTCTACTTCCCCGGCTTCAGCGCCGGCATCAACTCCACCGACGGCGCTCCCAGCGCGGAGATCCTGGAGGCCATCGAGCGGCTGATCGGCACGTTCCGCGATGCGGTGGGTCCGCGCGTCGGGCTGTGCCTCGATCTCAACTACAACTTCCGCACCGAGGGCGTGCTGCGCATCGGCAAGCTGCTCGAGCAGTTCAACATGCAGTGGATGGAGTACGACAACTGGGATCCGCAGGCGCTGCTGCAGATCAAGCAGTCCACCTCGACCCGGCTGGCCTCCTGCGAAAGCCTGGTGAGCACGCGGCAGTATCGACCGTTCTTCGAGCTGCATGCCGTGGATGTCGCCATCATCGACGTGCCGTGGAACGGCTTCTCGCAGGCGGTGCAGATCGGACGCATGGCCGAGGCCTACGAGATCAACATCGCCCCGCACAACTACTACAGCCATCTCGCCGATCTGCACTCGCTGCACCTGTGCGCGGTGCTGCCGAACGTGCGGATCATGGAGATCGACATCGACGACGTGCCGTGGAAGGGCTCTCTGGTGACCCGGCCGCCGGTGATCAAGGACGGGCACGTCTTCCTGCCGGATGCGCCCGGCTGGGGTGCGGACATCAACGAAGAGGTTCTGCGCGAGCACCCGTGGCCGGGCAAGTCGGGCGCGGCGCCGAAGTTCTTCTACGGCATGAGCAGCCAGGACATGAACGCGCGCCCCACGCGGTGACCCTTGCCGCGCGGATGATGGGGAGCAAGAATAAAAAGGGGCGGACGCGCGTACAACGGATGGACGAGCAAGGATGACAAGAACCGAATCGGAGTGCTGGGAGCTTGCGCCGGAGCGCTCGCCGCGATATTCGCCTGTGTCGTGTCGGCAGAGGATTCCGAGCAGGCCCTGCTGGAACGGGCGCGACAGCTGTTCAAGCCCCTGCCACCGGATGCGAGCACACCCGAGCGTCCGCTTACCCCCGAGCAAGTGTCGCTCGGGAAGGCATTGTTCTTCGAGACCAGAGTGTCGAGCGATGGAGCGGTGAGCTGCGCCAAGTGCCATCAACCGAGCCTCGTATGGCACCGACGCGCTACCGACGTCGATCGGCAACCACGGCAAGGTGTTGCCGCGCAATGCCCCGACCGTATTCAATACGGCGCTGCAGTTCGCGCAGCACTACGGCGGCAATCGGAAAGACGTGGAGGAGCAGGCTGTGAAGGCGCTGATAAGTCCGCTCGCATACGGCAACGCGGACTACGCCGCCGCGGAGGCGAAACTGCGCGCGATCCCCGGTTACCGGCCCATGTTCGAGAAGGCCTTTCCCGGCGAAGCGGAGCCGGTGAACGTGGAGAACTGGGGCAAGGCCATCGGCGCCTATGAGCGCGTGCTGCTCACCCCTGCGCCCTTCGATCGCTATCTCGGCGGCGAGACCGTGGCGCTGAGCACACAAGCCAAGCGAGGCTTGGACAAGTTCATCTCGTTTGGCTGCGCAGGCTGCCACAACGGCGTGACTGTCGGCGGGCAGATGTACCAGAAGTTCGGCATCACGCAGGACTACTGGACGTTGACCGGCAGCAAGGAGATCGAGCTGTTCAAGGGACGGGACAAGGGCCGCTTTCAGGACACCAAGAGCGAGGCCGACGCCTACATCTTCAAGGTCCAGCAGCTGCGCAACGTGGCGGTGACGCCGCCGTATTTCCATGACGGCTCGGTGGCGGACCTGCGAGACGCGGTCCGCATCATGGCGAAGCTGCAGCTCGGACGGGATCTGAGCGCCGAGGACGTTGCGGATATCATCGCCTTTCTGCAGAGCCTGACCGGCGAGGTGCCGGCGCAGTTCGCGAACATGCCGATTCTTCCGTCGGCGCCGTATCGCAACTAGGCGAGATGTCGGTCAATCAGTTCGTTGCTCCAAGCTGCAGCCGAATCGTGTCCTTCGTGCCCAGCTGCACCGGATCCGCATAGAGCAGCAGACCCCGTCCAAAACAGTCTTTGAGCCGCTGCAGGACGGCCGGGTGGCTCGTGCCGTCGCGCGTCTGGAACGACACATGGGCGTCCTTGTGGTGCCGAAGCCATTGTGCGAGGTTCGCCTGATCCTTCTGATGCTTGTGATGAAGGATCGCGTACCGAACATGCGCGGCGCCCGGCAGCTCGATGTCGGAGGACCCCTCCATCACTTCAGCTTCCACGACCAGCCCCTGCGCTTGCACGCACATGGGCACGAGAAACACCAAGGTCCACAGCGAAGTTTTAAGCATTCCTTCCTCCTGTCTTCCTGCAGACAATCGTCCTCGGCCTTGCGCGACGAGGTAGTCCAGATGCCAGCGCTGACGAGCGCTTACACCAAGCTTACTATGGCCTGCGGCAGTTCCAACAGGGCCGTTCCTAGTTCTCTAGGGTGGCACAGAGCGAGTTGTGCGCTGGACCGAGTTCGATCGGTATGCGATCTGTAAGTGTTCATCTGATACGTTTTGATTGAGCCAGGGTCTGGGCTCATTCATCACTGGCGCAGATGACTTCAACACTCCCGCGATTGCCTCGGTAGTGTAGGTGGCCGCGGTAGCGCGGAGTTGGGCTGCCTCGCGGGGAGTTCTGTCGTGTGCTGTTCTTAGTTTGCGAGGAGGATCACCATGAAGAAGTTCAGTCTGACTGGGGTTGAATGTTTCGTTCGCAATTGTCGCGAGTGCGGGCCTGACCTTGCTGCCGATCTCGGAAGGTTGGGCGCAGGAAAAGTGCAAGCGGTCGGGAACATACCTGGCGCAGGATAGTAAATACACGCAACAACATGTGATCGATGTAGGAGACGTGCCCGGCCACCAGGTTCGCCTTCTTGAGCTGCACCGTACCCCTTCCAATGCCAAGCCAAACTGCGAAGGTCTGAAGGTCGTAGAGTCGTGGACTCGCGGTTATTCTGACTACACCAACCTCAATGGTCGTGCCTGGGGATATGAAGTTGATACTCTGGAAAACGGCGACAAGATCTTTGCCCAATGGTCTGGTACCACCCAGACCACATTCAGCTCCGATGGAACAAAGAAGACTCTCTATACCGGTGTTACTACATTCACCGGCGGAACAGGCAAGTACCGTGGCGTCCGAGGAATGAGCCGAGTTACGTCCGACTTCGATCCCAAGACCGGGTTCAATGAAACCCGGTGGGAGGATGAGTACTGGATAGAAGACTAGAAGTCGCGGAAGTCCTCGTCTGGTAAGTCGCAGCGCGGTGGCCCGTGTCGGATCAACTCGGCAGCCGATCCGCGGTCTGCCGCTCGAACATCCAGCCCGGATACTCGCGCGGCAGCTTGCTCACTTCGTCCAGAGCGGCCATCTCGGCGTCCGAGAGTTTCAGGTCGGCCGCCGCCAGGTTGTCGGCCAGCTGCTCCAGCGTCTTCGCGCCGATGATCACGCTGGTGACCGCAGGCTTGATGCAGCACCCAGGCGAGCGCAACGCGCGCCACCGACACGCCGTGCGCGGCGGCGATCGGGACGCATCGCCTCGACGCAGCGAAACGCCCGTGCGCGATCCACGGGCGGAAAGTCGAAGCTGGTGCGACGTGCGCCTTCCGGACCAGCGGCGGCCTCGGTGAACTTCCCGCTCAGCAGTCCGCCTGCCAACGGGCTCCAAACCAGGATGCTCAGACTCTGGTCCAAGGCCACCGGGACGATCTCGCGTTCGAGATCGCGTCCGGCGATCGAGTAGTAGGCCTGGATGCTCTCGAAGCGGTTCCAGCCCTCGCGTTCCGAGATGCCCAGACCCTTCATGATCTGCCACGCGGCGTAGTTGGATAACCCGATGTAGCGGACCTTGCCCGAGCGCACCAGATCTTCCAGTGCGCGCAGCGTCTGATCCAGAGGCGTCACCTGGTCCACGCCATGGATCTGGTACAGATCGATGTGATCCAGCGCAAGCCGACGCAGGCTGGCATCCACTTCGTTCATGATGTGCGCGCGCGTGAGCCCCACGCGGTTGGGGCCCGGCCCCATCCGCACGCGCACCTTGGTGGCGACGACCAGGTCCTCGCGCGGCAGCTTGAGGTTGGCCAGCGCTTCCCCGACGATGCGCTCGGAGTCTCCCTCGGAGTAGACGTTGGCGGTGTCGATGAAGTTGACCCCTGCGTCGAAGGCCGCCTTGATCTGCGCCTGGGCCTCGGCACGCCCAGGCGGCCGATCGGCGCCCAGCGCCCTTTGCCGCCGTAGGTCATCGTTCCCAGGCAGATCTCCGAGACGTAAAGGCCGGTACGGCCGAGCAGACGATAGCGCATCAGTACTCTCCTAGAGGTTCATTGCAAGTCCATCGCGAGGCGCGTCCGCCAATCTGTACGGCGCGCCTGTGCATGCCAAAGCTTTGCACAAATCGACGAACGACGTCAGTCGATCGTCGTCCCAGCGCAAGCTGGGACCCAGGCGTGACTGGATCAGCGTCTCAATTCGAGTGCGCAGAGCGCTCATCGCCGCAGTCGAATTCGCCGTCGTAGAAGACCACGCGCTGTTGACTGCCGATCAGTGCGAGATAGGCATTCTGGATCGCGTAGGCCTCTTGTTCCTTGGCGCGCTCGCGTTCGCACGGCGCCATGTGCGCGAACTTTGGATGTCCTTGCTGCAGATAGTGCACGAGCTCGTGCAGCAGTGCCGCGCGGTCCACGGGATCGTGCACGGGGTCCAGGTTCTCCGCGAGATAGATCCCCTCGCGCGGAACATAAGCCGCGGTCACGTTGCATGGCTCGTCGCACACCTTTGCTTCGAGCAGCAGTTGGCGGAAGCTGGTATACGCGTGGCAGCGTCTCGGAGGCGCGGTAATCCGACAGCGTCTCGATCGTGTGAAGCAGAGCGCGGATCGTCGGCTCGAGCTGCTGCGTCGCCGACAGCGTTTCTGGAGCAGTCGAGTCCTGCGCCGAGGTCGTCACGCTGCTTGCGCCAAACGCACAGATCAGTAGAGCGATGACGATGCCGAGACGGGTCATCGAAGGGGCTTGCCTGCGCTGGTGAGCATCACCAAAGCACCTTGACCTCTTGTCCGTCGTCCCAGCGCAAGCTGGGACCCAGTAACGACACTGGATTTCGGCTCGAACCCGAATGACGTCAGGCGTGATCCGTCGCATGGGCGTTCGACAGCCGATAAATCCGAATTGCGTTCTCGCCGAACAGCTTGCGCTGATCCGAAGTCGGCCGATCCGATACGGCCGCGCGGAAGCCGGCGAAGATCGTCTCGAACGGTGCGCAGAGCTTGTCGACCGGATAGTTGCTGGCGAACATGCATCGCTCGACGCCGAAGATGGCGATTGCATCACGGATGATGGGTCCGTTCTCGGCGAGCGTCCACGGCTTGCCGGGTTGACCCAGACCCGAGATCTTCAGGAACACGTTCGCGGCCTGCGCCACCACATGCATCGCCTTGCGCCATCCGGCGAGACCCTGCTCGCTGCGATCCGTCGGCAGGCCGGTGTGATTGATGATGATGGGGGTCTTCGGAAAGTCGCGCGCGAGATCGGCAGCGGCTCCGAGATGCCACCACGGCGTCTGCAGGTCGAAGGAAAGCCCGTGCCGTTCCAGCATCGCAAAGCCGTGCCGCCACCGCGGGTCGTCCATCGAGCCGCGCGCACCGCGCTCAGTTGCGTCGGGACTGGCCGCCGAACGCGGCTTATGGCGGATGCCGCGCACCAAGGGTCGTGCCGCCTGCGCCGCCAGGACGGCCTCCACGTCGTCGCGGTCGAGCCACGCTTGCGCAACGCACGCGGTCGGCAGCCCGCAGGTGGTCGCGAGCTTCCTCCAGCCATCGCGTCTCACCGACCGGGTCGCGCGGATCCCACTCCGCCTCCACGTGCACCGTCATGGTGGGACTGCTGTCTGCCGGCGTCGGTCAGATAGTCCGGCAGGCAGATAGCTCTTGCGGATTGCGCTGTAGTCACCATAGCGAAACGGGATCGGGTCTCGATCGCAGAGCCAGGGATAGTAGTTGCGCTCGAGGTCCCAGAAGTGCTGATGGGCATCGACGATCGGATAAGGCTGTTCGCTCATCTGGGATCGGCCGAGCAAACGTCACAAAATCCAACGTCCAATGTCGCTCATGTGCGATAGAAGCGCTGAGCTCGCTTCTCGGCCTTCTCCGCCGCCTCTTTGGGCGAGAGCTGACCGGTTGCCGCCTCCGCGAACATGTCGACCACCACAAAGTCTGCCAGCGTTGCCGCGGCCGCCTGCCCCAGCGCGCCGGCGTACCCACCCGACCTTGCGCGCGCGCTCACCTCGCGAAACGGCGTGATCTTCGGGTCCTTGAACCACGACGGATCGTTCTCGTAGGCCCGCAGACTCTGTGAGATGTAGCCAACCGAGCTGCGCAGCATGCTCTGGTATTGATCCCTCTCCAGCATGAAGGCGACGAAAGCCTTCGCCGCGTTGGGGTACTTGGTGTACTTGAGGATGATCAGCGGCAACAGCAGGTGCAACTCGGTCGGCACACCTACCGGGCCGACCGGCCAGGTGGCGTGGTTGATGTCGGCCGCGATCGGCATCTTGTCCGCCAGCGCTTTTCCGTAGATCGAGCTCGAGTTGTCGGTCAGCGCGATCTCGCCGGCGAGAAACGCCTTGTTGTTGCTGGCGTCGTTCCAGGAGAGCGTGCCGGGGACCATCGTGGCGTAGATGGCGCGGGCGTAGTCGAGCGCGCGTAGGGTCTCCGGGCTGTTGATCGCCACGCGGTTGCGCTCGTCGACGATGCGTCCGCCGTGCGACCACAGCAGCCAGTGACACCAGCAGTTGCCGTCGTTGGTCGAGTGACCGAAAGCGAAGCCCGCCGGATGGCCGATCTTCTGAAGCTGCTGGCAGAGCTTGAGGAAGCCGTTCGCTGTCGGTCGGGAACTTCTCGAACCCCGCCTCGTTCATCCAGGAGATGCGATAGGTCGGCAACACACCCACGAGGATGTTGGGAATGGCGATCCAGCGATCGCCGCTCTTGCCGTAGGTCTCGACGATCGGGTACCAGCCGCCGTACTTCCTGCCGATGTAGTCGGCGACGTCGGTGACGTCGAGCAGCTTGTCCGGAAATAGATGCGCGGTGGCGTTCAACGTCCAGACGATGTCCGGCCCGCTGCCGACGTTGACGGCGATCGCCGCTTTGGTCTGGATGTCGTCCTGCCATTCGTTCTCGATGCGAACGTCGACACCGGTGATCTGGCTGAAAGCCGCGATCGCTTCGGTGGTGCGCCTTGTTCTCGGCATCGAGGAACTTGCTCCAGCGCAGGAAGCGCAGCTTCGCGCCGGCCTCCGGCTTGAACGGCTGCTCCGCCGCCCACGCGCGGGTCCAATCGAGCATCGCCGGCGTTGCCGCAAGCGCGGCGCCCGCCTTCTGAGCGACGTCGCGTCGGGTGAAAGGCATCTGTCGCTCCCTTCCGGATTTGTTCAGCTGTGCTCGTCGGCGGCGAAGCGTCCCGCGCGCCGCCCCGAGACGAAGGCCCATGCCAGATGATGGCCGTGGCCCTTCAGCAGCAAGCCGCCCTGGCCCGTCGCGCCGGCCGCGTACAGTCCCGGGATCGGGCTGTCCTTGCGCGCCGAGCACGCGATGCCGGGAATCCACGGCAAGACCGCCTTCGTTGTGCACGAACACCGATCGCACCGGCCCGAGCGCGATGAAGGGCGGGTCGACCAGGGCAGGCCGCCGCCGCCCGGCAGGTTCGGCCGACAGCGCGGCATTGTGCTCGGCGACTGCGGCATTGAGCGCCTGCCGCGTTGACGTCCGAGCCGGGTCGCGAGTTGAGTCAGGCTTGGCGCCTCGGTATACACGTCCGGGCGGTTGCGCCGGTAGTCGGGGACATACGCATAGGCAACACCGGGTGCGGTCGAGACGAAATGCGGCCACGCCGAGAACTGGCGCGCGAGGCGAGCGTCGATCAGGATGTAGCCGATCTTTCCGGGTTGGTCGGGCAGCGCCAGCGCCGGCGCGTCCAACTCGTCGCAGAAACGGCGTCCGGCTTGGTTGACCAGCACCGCGCCCTGCTCGAAAAGCTTTGGCGATGGCGCCAGCGCGGTGGTGAGAAAGCCCATGATGAAGGGGCGCAACAGCGCCGACGGCACATGGCCCATCGCCCAGTCCATGGTGCGCGCGAGCGCGCGCCAGGGCGGCAGCCGGCGAACCAGCGTCGTGCGCGCGGGCGCGATGAAGCGGATCTCGGGCCCCAGCGCCAAGTCGCCGTTGACGATGCGCGCTCCGAGCGGCAGCGCCAGCTTCTGTCCGTCGCCGGTGGCCGTGACGTTAACGCCCTCCACCTTGGCCTGCTGCGGCCCCATGAAGCGCGACTTTCAGCTCCGGGTCGTTGGTGAAATCGCCCGGCTGCGAGAACGACGCCGCAGCGAGCGCGGAAGCGATGTGCTTCTGCGCAGGCGACGCCGGTCACCGCGCTCGCCTTCGGTCAGCAGCGCGCTCGGCTCGCATGTCGAGACGGATGTCGACCCCGATGCGCCGGGCATGACGCTCGAGGTGGTAGATATACGAGAGCGAGTTCGGCAGCACGTTGTGCATGCGCGGCCGGCGGTGCGGCGGCTCGGGCATGGGCCCGTAGAAGCGGATGCCCAGGCTGAGCAGCCAGCGGAAGGCTTCGGGCACCTCGTCGCAGAGGATGCGGCGCAGCTCGTCGTTGTCGCGGCCGGCGAGCTCGCCGGCGAAGAGCGGCATGTCTTCGTAGTGATCCTCTGGTCGGTCCTGGATGCCGTGCTGGATCTGATGCGGCGTGCCGCTCGAAGTGATCGAACCGATCGACCAGGCGGTGGAACCGCCCGAGCTTCGCATTCTTCTCGAGCAGCACGACCTCGCGACCGGCCGCTCGCGCCTCGATCGCTGCGGCCAGCCCGGATCCGCCGCCGCCGACGACTACGACGTCGAAGCTCTGCTCCACCACGTCACGAGTTCCTCGCGGCGCGGCCGGCGCTGTCGCCGGCGATGCGGCCGAAGACCGCGCCCGACATCAGCCCGGTGCCGCCGGGATAGTTGAAGTAGAACAGCCCGCCCACCAGCTCGCCCGCGGCGTACAGACCGGGAATCGGCGCGCCGTCGGTGTCGAGCACCTGCGCATCGGTGGTGATGCGCAGCCCGCCGAACGTGAAGGTGATTCCGCAGGAAACCGCGTAGGCCTCGAACGGCGGTTCGTCGATCGCGTTGGCCCAGTTCGACTTCGGCACGAGCAGGCCCTGCGTGCCGCGGCCGTCCTTGACGTTGGGATTGAACGCGATGTCGGTGCGCACCGCGGCGTTGTATGCGCGGATCGTCTCCAGCGCCTTCGCTGCATTGACATCGTCGAGCTTGCCGACCAGCGCTTCGAGCGTGTCCGCGGTGACTTTGGTGACCTGGCGGATGCGGTACTCGTCGCGCAGCAGATGCAGCGACCTTCCGGTCGAAGATCTGCCAGGCGAACTGGCCGGGCTGGCGCAGGATGACGGCGCCGTACTTGGCGTAGGTGTAGTTGCGGAAGTCCGCGCCCTCGTCGACGAAGCGCTCGCCAGCGGCGTTGAGCATGATGCCGAACGGATAGGAGTGCTTCTGGAAACCGTCGCCCACGGCGAGATCGCCGAACTCGGGGGCATTGCGGTCCCAGCCGACGGCATGGCAGCCCGACCAGTTGCCGCAGGGGGCAGCGCCGGCCTCCAGCGCCATGCGGATGCCGTCACCGGTGTTGAAGCGCGTGCCGCGCACTTTGGCGAGGTCCCAGCCCGGGCCGAGATAGCGGGTGCGCCACTCGGGATTGGCCTCGAAGCCGCCCGCTGCGAGGACCACTGCCCGGCAGCGGATCGCGCGCGTCTTTCCCCGATAGCGCACGGTGACGCCATGCACACCGTCGTCGTCGTGCAGCAGGGACATCGCGCGCGCCTCGTAGGCGATCCGGATGCCGTGCTTTGCAGCCGCGTTCTTCTGCGCTTCGACGATGCCGGGGCCGCCGCCCCAGGCTTCCACCGTCAGCCCGCCCCAGAACTTGAAGCGGCCGTCGACCTTGAACGCCTGCCGGCCGTAGATCGGCGCGAAGCGCATCCCCTTGCTGCGCAGCCACAGCAGGGTCGCTTTGCTGCGCCGAACCAGCAGCTCGACGAGATCGGGGTCGGCGCGGTTCTCGGTCACCCGCGCCATGTCGTCGAAGAACTGGTCCTCGGTATAGGCGCCGAAGTCGGTGCGCGCGATCTCTTCCTCGGTGAGATCGGGCATCAGCTCGCGCAGGTCCTCGACCCCGTTGTAGGCGAAGCGGATCGCGCCCGCGGTGAACCGGGTGTTGCCGCCGGACTCCGCCTCCGGCGCACGCTCGAGCACCAGGACCTCGCACCCTTGGTGCTCGCGCGCGGCCAAAGCGGCGCAGATGGCGGCATTGCCTGCGCCCGACGACCACCACATCACAGCTTTCCGGCAGCATCGTATTCCCCAATGGCGTTGCGGGATTGTAGGCTAGAGTCTCTTCTGAACTCTTAACGCCTTGTAGTTGCGACTTACATGTCCGGAATCTGCCAGGTCATGCCCCCTGGCATGCGCCCTTTTTGCTTGGTACCCTCTGGTGGCTTAGCCGGCTTTCCCTAACGATATCATTCTACATACGCCCCTAAGCGCGCTTGCGCCTCGCCCACCATCTCTTCGAACAGTTCGAGGGGAAGGTCGGTCAGGTCATAGCGGCCACACATGGCCAGGACTATCCCACCTGGGCGAGAAGCCCGTGGAAGGGGTCTACAATGACCAAAACGTTTCTAGGACAACTATGCGACTCGGACCTACTTCTAGTCACCCTCCACGCTTGACAGAGCACCAGAGTCTTTCCTGTTCCAAGTGCAAGGCAGACTTCATCATCCTGCAGGTGATCAAGATCAACGATAAGCAGCTATGCATCTGGTGTGCTGGACATCCGGGAACCATGCCAAGCAGGAGCTTTACCCTGATCAGCAAGCCCAGGGTTAGCAAAAGGAGGATTGTCTACAAGGACCTGTAGATAACGCGAGAGATCACAAGCTCGACCAGCACATGGATACTACGTCGCGCATCCTGTTCGATAGCCTGCTCGCGTCGCTTGAGGAAGAGCCGGTCATAGTGGAGGATCACGCACGGAGGATGAAGACCTAGCCAAGGTGCCGAAGGAGCTCACCTTACGATCGAGCCGCCTTCAGAATTGCTTCCGCATCTGGCCGAAACAGCACCCACTCCGTAAGACTGGGGTGGGTCCGGCTGCCCAGCACAGGGTTGAGCAGATCCGTGAGGACCGTGGCCACATCAGCGCCAAGGGTCAGGATATAGACAGGCGTGGGCGTAGGGCCAGTGACAAACACGCTGACGTGTTCCGCGCCGGTGAAGTGATTCTTGCGCAGGAGCTCCTGGAGAGCGGTCTCCAGGTCTTTCCCGCTGGGTGCTGGCTTCTTCACCGCCTGAGCCCGCGCTTCCTACGTGGCACATGACCTCCGGTTGCGTAGGGGTCAGGGTAGGACCGTTCTAGACCGAAGGCGATATGGCGTTCGTCATAGGCCCTCTCGTCGCCGTGACAGCTGCTTGTAAGCTTCCTTCCGTTACGCTCTACGGATCGGTGCGTTAGTCCCCGCTATGCCCAACCCTGGGCGCCGCCGCTGGCGCGAGAGTCTTCTAACAAGGCGCACGACTTAGCGTCAGCACCCGCCGAGTTCTGGTCCGACGTATGGCCGATAAGCCAGATCGGTCTGCCCTCGACATCCCACGGCTGGCGATGTCTGGATCCTGGACGAAGCCAAAGTCTGGCGCTGATTCAGAGGGAGAGGCGCCCCAGACGCGGCGCTGCGCAGCCCACGGCGTCGTCCCCGAGCACTAGTTGCGACTCCACCTGAAGTTCTTCGGCCACCGGGATAAGCTCGCTAGCGCTCGGCCTTGAGGGGTACGAGGAGCGCAGACCGCCGACGGGATCGCCTTACAGCCAGGGCTGGCAATGCCGGATGACATGAGTTCAGCGTCGCCTAGCAAATCAGTACCTAGCGCAACCAAGTCATCTGCGCCGTTTCGAGCGCTTCTCACGCCCACTCCACCAGAGCAGCAGGATGCCAAGCACGATCAGCGGCGCGCACAACAACAGCAGCGCGAACAGATCAAAAGTCACCCTTGTCTATCCGTCGGATCAATACGTGGTGCACCGCGAGCGCCTTCTGGGGTGAGTGTCACCGGCGGGATAAGATCGCTCAGGCGATCCGCGCTAGCGCTTATCGGAACATCCTCTGCTCCCAAGGATCGACTAGTTTGGGGAACATGCGGGTGAGGTGGTAGTGCCGAAGCGAGGCGATTTCGCTAATCACTGCTTGCGGGAAACCTTGACGCACGCCGCGACTGTGTAGCAACAGTTCATCAAAGCACCGTTCGGCCTGCTGTGGCATGGACCACACATCCGCGATTCGGTTTAGTACTCGAGGGAATCGGGCGGACAGCTCCTGCAGGCCCACTTTTGTGTCGAGCTTGACGAGCAAGCGCAACGCATCGCCGCTCAGCAGCGCAGATGGGTGTGATGCAGTGGGCGTTGCTCCCGTCGTGACCTTCGGAACTTCTTGGCGCAGCGCGTTGCGCCGATACCCGTAAGCTGTGAGATCCATAGCGGTTCGCTCAAAAAAGGAGCCCGCCATGAGGGCGGGCAAACTCAACCTAGAGGAGATAGTCGCCTAAGAATCTACGCGAACGAGTGCGCAGTGCCAACCTTTGCCAATTGATGTGACTGCACTGTGAAAAACCCGCGCGAGCGAGTTTCCTCTCATCTACTCTTAGAAATGCCGGCATGATCCCGGCCTCGCCGCACCACGCTCTAGGCTAAAGTATCGCAAGAAGACGTCGGGGGAGGAGGGAAGCGATGGCTGGGCAAATTTCCGCGCCGCTGCCGGTGGGCGTGAACACTATGTCTTTCATGTGGCGGGCTCCGGCGCGCGAAGCGCTGGAAACGCTGGCGCGCGAGGGTTATCGACGCTTCGAGGTGATGGCCCAGCGCCCGCACCTGGATCCGATGATGGACCGCGCCGAGGTGGCCGCGTTCGGTCGATTTCTGCGCGATGCAGGACTGACGGTCGAGACGATCAATTTGCCGAGCCTGGACCAGAACCTCGCCAGCGCCTCCCCGGAGATGCGCGACTACACGGTGCGGATCTTCGAGCGTCTCATCGCGTATGGCCGAGGCGATCGGCGCGAGCGGCGTCATCACCGTGACGGGTCGCGTGAATCCGCTCATTGCACCCGCCCGGCGCGACCTGGAGAGCTGGTTCAGTGAGGCCTTTGGGCGCGTGCTGCGCGCGGCGGAGCCGACCGGCGTGCGTCTGTTGCTCGAGAATATTCCCATGGGGGTCTATCCCCGCGCGGACCAGCTCATCGCCTTCGCCGACAGCATCGACAGTCCGCTGGTAGGGATCTGCTACGACATCGCCAACGCTCATTTCATCGGCGAGGATGCGGCTGCGGGCTTGAGGCGAGTGCGCGCGCGGCTCGGCATGGTGCATCTCTCGGATACCGGACGCGCGGCCTGGCGTCACGATCCTGTCGGTCGAGGAAGCTGCGACTTCGCCGGCTTTGGCGCGGCGCTGCGCGAAATCGGTTACGCCGGGACGTCGATGCTCGAGATCGTCGCCGACCCGCCGGTCGAGCACATCGTCGCCAGCCACCGGCTACTGGCTCAATGGGGGTGGGCGCCGCCTTCGGCCTGAGGAATGAACTCTCGCGATGTCTGATATAGTTTCCGCAAACGTCAATCGGGCTCGAGCATGCCCTGGAGCGTAAAGCAAATGCACCTGTCTCAGCCCGCGAGGAGGAACACGTCATGCCGCGCATGAAGGGCGGGGATCTGATCTCCGATTTTCTGATCCAGGAGCAGGTGCCGTACGTCTTCGGCATCTGCGGCCACGGCAACGTCGGCCTGCTCGACGCGCTGTTCGAGCGCCAGGACAGGATCAAGCTCGTTTCGCCGCGTCACGAGCAGACCGCAGGGCACATGGCGGATGCCTACTTTCGCATCGCGCACAAGCCCGTCGCAACGCTCACCTCTTGCGGTCCGGGCTCCTGCAACATCGTGATGGCGACCGCGTGTGCCTCCGCGGATTCCTCGGCGTTCTACGCGATCACCGCGAACGTCCCGACTTCTCAGTTCAACCGCGGCCCGTTTCAGGAGAGCCACCGCAACCAGGCCGCCGAGTTTCCGGTCGTCCTTCGCCCGTACGTCAAGCGCACGTTCCAGCCGACGCGGGTGGACATGCTGCCGCTCGCGCTGCGGCAGAGCTACAACCTCATGCTCAGCGGCCGTCCCGGCCCGGTGAACCTGGACGTGCCGTTCAATCTCTTCCAGGAGGAAGACGACGTCCAGATGCTGCGGTCCGATCGAGCCGCGGGCTTCGTGCGCCCCGGCGCGTCGCCCGAGGACGTGAAGCGCGTCGTCGACCTGATTCTCGCGGCCGAGCGGCCGGCCTTCTTCGTCAGTCATGGGGTGACGCTTGCCGAAGCCGGGCCGGAGCTGACGAGAGTCGCGGAGCTGCTCGACATCCCCGTCATCACCTCGCCCAACGGCATGGGCGCAGTGCCGATGCCGCATCGCCTCGCGGTCGGGTTCATCGGGCGCAACGGCACCTATCCGGCCAACCAGGTCGGCCGGCACTGCGATCTGCTGATCGCGGTGGGCGCTCGCTTCGACGACCGCTCCTCCTCGTCGTGGATCCCGGGCTATTCGTGGAACATCCCGCCGACCAAGCTGGTGCACGTGGACATCGACCCGATCGAGATCGGCCGCAACTATCCAGTGACGCTCGGCATCCTCGCCGACGCGAAGGTGTTCCTCGCACAGCTTGCTCACGAAGCGGTGAGCCGCCGCGCTTCCGGGAAGCGCTTCGGCCCTTGGCAAGAGATGATCGACGGGTGGCGGCGCGAGTGGCACGCCTACACGAGCCCTCACTTCGACGTGAGCGGCACACCGTTGCGTCCGGAGCGCGTCGTAAAGGAGGTGCGCCGCGCGTTGCCCGACGACGGCATCATCTCGCTCGACAGCGGCGTGCACCACAACTGGTTCATGCAGTTCTGGGAGGCGCGGCGCCCGCAGGCGATGCTCAACTCCTGGGGTTTCTCGGCGATGGGCTTCGGCGTGAGCGGGATTCTCGGCGCCAAGCTCGCAGCGCCCGAACGGGCATGCCTCGCAGTGATCGGCGATGGCGGCTTCGTCATGACGCCGCACGTGCTGGCGACCGCGGTCGAGTACGACATCCCGGCGGTGTGGCTGGTGTGGAACAACTTCGCTTGGGCCGCCATTCGCGACATCCAGTACGGCATGTTCGACGGACGGGAGATCGGGACCGGTTTCTACGCCGGACCGAAGCGAGAGCCCTATAACCCCGACTTTGCCGCGATGGCGCGCAGCTTCGGCGTCGAGGGTATCACCGTGAAGCACTCCGATCAGCTCGGGCGACGCGCTGCGCCACGCGCTCGCGCTCGGCAAGCCATGCGTGCTGGACGTGCACGTGGACGACAAGGTGAAGCCGCCAGGCACCGGGACGTGGCAGCTCCCGCCCACGCCTTTCAAGGAGCCGGTGTTCGGCAAGCCTGTGAAGCGCGGTCCGCTGACGCCGGCATGAGCGCGGTCATCGCGAGCAGGGTGTTTCCGCCGGTCGCGGCCAAGGATCTCATCGGCGGGACCTGGTGCGCCCTCGAGCGCACCGTCGAGATCCGCGATCCGTACCGCGGGGATCTCGTCGGGACCGCACCGGTCTCGTCGCCCGTCGAAGTCGATGTCGCGGTGGGGGCCGCTGCCGAGGCACGCCCGAAGGCGGCCGCGATTCCGCCGTACGAGCGCGCGGCACTGCTGCGCCGGGCTGCCGCGCTAGTCGAGCGCGACGTCGGGAGTCTCGCCGAGCTGCTGACGCGTGAAACCGGCAAAGCGATCAAGGACTCCGATGCGGAGATCCGCCGCTCGCTCGAGACCATGCTGCTCGCTGCCGAGGAGGCGATCCGCATCGAGGGGCGTCACGTGCCGCTCGATGGCAGCCCGATGGGAGCCGGCAAGCTCGCCATGCTGTTGCGCTTTCCGGTCGGAGTGGTCGCCGCGATCACGCCGTTCAATGCGCCGTTCAACCTCGCCGCCCACAAGATCGCACCTGCCATCGCCGCGGGCAACAGCATGGTGCTGAAGCCGCCGCCGCAGGCCCCGCTCATCGTCCACCGCCTGGTCGAACTGATCGTCGAGGCGGGCCTGCCGGAGGGCATGCTCAACGTCGTCCACGGTGGCGCGGAGGTCGGCGCGGCGCTGGTCGCCGACCCGCGCGTGGACTTCATCACCTTTACCGGATCGAGCCGCGCTGGGGCCGCCATCAAAGCCGCAAGCGGCCTGCGTCGCGTCGCGCTCGAGCTCGGTGGCAACAACGCCACCATCGTTCACGATGACGCCGATCTCGCCCCGGCGGCCGCGGCCTGCGCACGCAACTCGATGCGGCTTGCGGGTCAGAGCTGCATCTCGGTGCAGAGCGTGTACGTTCAGGAGCGCGTCTACGAGGCATTCCTCGGTCTGATCGAGGCGGAAGTGCGCAAGATGAAGCTCGGCGATCCGCTCGATCCTGCTACGGACGTCGGCACGCTGATCGACGAGCAAGCGGCGCAGCGCGTCGAGAGCTGGGTCGAGGAAGCCGCGTCGGAGGGTGCGCGGGTGCTGACCGGTGGCCGCCGCCATGGCGCCGCCTTCGAGCCGACGCTGCTGACCGGTGTCAAGCCCAGCATGAAAGTCGTGTGCGAGGAGGTGTTCGGCCCTGTCGTCAACGTGATTCCCTACAAGGCGCTCGACGAGGCGTTCGCCGCCGTCAACGCCGGCCCGTATGGACTGCAGGCCGGGATCTTCACGCGATCGAACGAGGTCACGTTCCGCGCGATCCGATCGCTGCGCGTCGGCGGAGTGATCGTCAACGGGACCTCCACCTGGCGCACCGACCAGCTCGCCTACGGCGGAGTGAAAGCGAGCGGCAGCGGCCGCGAGGGCCCGCGCTACGCCATCGAGGAGATGACCGAGCAGCGGCTGGTCGTCTTCAATCTCTGACGCGGGTACTTCATCCCGGCGAGCGGGAGGAAGTCGGGGCACTGCGAAAACAACTCATCGATCGCATTGGAAGCGAAGACAGACGCAAATGCGGGTGCTGGTAACCGGAGGGGGAGGCTTTCTCGGCGCGGCCGCGGTCCGTGCCCTGCTCGCGCGCGGCGACACCGCCATCGCCTTCGACACGCGGCTCGGCGCGCTCGCGGCGACAGGTCCGGACGAGCGCCTGATCGCGCGTGCCTGGCGACATCACCGACATGGCCAACGTCGCGCAGGCGGTGTTGGTCCACAAACCCGACGCCGTTGTGCACTGCGCGGCCATCGTCGGCGTGCTCTCGTCGCTCGGCAGCCCGATCAACGTCGTGCGCGTCAACATCGAGGGCTCGCTCAACGTCTTCGAGGCGATGCGGCTCGGCGGCATCCGCCGCTGCATCCACATCAGCTCGGAGGAAGCCTACGGCGCTTTCCGCGCCGACAAGATCGACGAGACGCATCCGCTGGATCCGGTGCTGCCGTACGGGATCTGCAAGGCGGCGGTCGAGCAGCTCGGCCGCAGCTACCGTGCGCTGCACGGGCTCGAGATCATCAACCTGCGCACCTCCTGGGTCTATGGCCCGGGGCTGCCGCGCGATCGCATCCCCAAGAACCTGGTCGACGCCGCGCTGGCTGGACGCAAGCTGCACATCCCGACGGGCGCGGACTCGGCGATCGACCACACGCATGTCGACGACGTGGTGTCGGCCATTCTGGTGGCGCTCGATCACGCGCGGCATCGCTACGACGTCTACAACGTCGCCAGCGGTGCGGCGGCGACGGTCGCCGAGATCGTCGCCATCGTTCGCGAGCTGGTGCCGGGCGCGCAGCTCTCGGTCGGTCCCGGAACCTATCGGCACGGCGATCGCGTGGAGGTCGTGCGCAAAGGCGCGCTCGACGTGAGCCGCGCCGCGGCGGAGCTGGGCTGGAGGCCGCGCTACGATATCCGCACCGGGCTGGCCGCGTACGTGAACGCGGCGCGCGAGGCGCGGGCGGCCGCCAGAAATGTTGAAGGAGAGACCGATGGGAGCCAAGGAACCGAAACCAGCCAAACCGATGATTCGCCCAGCGGCGAGCGTGATGTGGGAAGAGCCGCCTGCCCACTACGGCGGCGCCTATTCGAAGATGCTGGTGCGCCCCGAGCCCTGCGGCTCGAAGATCCTCGACTACCGCGTGTCGGTGTATCAGCCGAAGGCCTACGTCGCGCCGCACCGACATCGCATCCAGGAGCAGATCTACCACGTCCTCGACGGCGAGGGGCTGATGGAGCTGGAGGGCGAGCGCACCGTGGTGCGCAAGGACGACGTCATCTTCATCCCGCCAGGGGTGGAGCATGCGATCTACAACACCGGGATGACGGACCTGCGCTTCATCGTGGTGACCTCGCCGCCGGACGAGTGAGGCCGCGCGATGGTCTGACCAGGCTTATGATGAAATCGAACGCTGGGACAGTCTAGCCGAGGGCAAGCGATGCACAGAGCCGAAGGCGAGGCCGTACTGCTCGCCAAACATGTTGCCGTGTCCAAAGATCCGCAAGCGATGGCTTACGAAATCTGGCGCAGCCAAGGAGACTTCTTCGTGGTCAATATTTTTCCAGACAGCTCGAAGACAAGGACTGCTATCACTGGAAGGCAGGCGCTCGATGTGCTCAGACACGAAATGATCGGGAGCCTCAAGCGCACGTTGACGAAACACGGTGAAGCGTTCCTACGCGGCGCGGTGTGATGGGCCTTGCTGAGATCGCGACCCAATACGCTCTCGAGCGTATGAATCCAGGGCCACGCTAGCCCTCGGCACACACCTGTTCTTGGGAGGACATTTACTATCATGGGCAAACTGGATGGAAACGTCGCACTCGTCTCCGGCAGCGGCCGGGGCATCGGCCGTGCGATAGCGCTTCGGTACGCTCGCGAGGGCGCGAAGGTCGTGGTGGCGGATATAGACCAGGGCAGCGCCCAAGCGGTGGCCAACGAGATCCAGGCACTAAGAGCAGAGACAGACGCGTTGCAAGTGGACGTTAGCGACCCCAACCAAAGTGCAGCGATGATGGCTCGCGCCGTCGACCGGTTCGGTCGGCTCGACATCCTGGTGAACAACGCCGGTGTGATGCGCGTCCGCCCCCTGCTCGAGCTGACACCTGAGGACTGGGATTTCGTCAACGACATCAACGCTCGCGGATTATTCTTCGCGTTGCAGGCTGGCGCTCGCCACATGGTGCGCCAGACTCCCCTGAGCGAGGGGCGGCCGCGCGGCAAGATCATCAATACCGCGTCCATTGCCGGGCGCAGCGGGCGGCCGATGTTCGCAGCCTACGCGGCCAGCAAGGCGGCGGCGATCAGCATCACGCAATCCGCAGCGGCTGGGCTGGCGCCAGATGTGACTGTCAACGCCATCTGTCCGGGCGTCGTCGACACCGAGATGTGGCGTCAGATCGACCGCGAATGGACGCAAGTGGACCGGCGCCCGGTCGGCGCGGCGTGGCAGGACCGCATTCGCGGCATCCCCATGGGACGTCCCGAGACCCCCGAGGATGTCACGGGCATGGCTGTGTTTCTAGCGAGCGCCGACTCCGACTACATCACCGGCCAGTCCTATCACGTGGACGGCGGGCTGGCGATGAACTGAAGGCCTGTTGAGGCCCAACTCGGGCGCCGCACGCTCTACCTGGGCGTCGGCGCCTGCCTTGTCCCAGCCGAGGGCGGACAGCCAAACCTACTGCTTCACCTGCGCAACGCCGGTCGAACGCTCCCGAACGATGCGCGAGCGGCGTCCGATCTCGATGTAGACCACCAGAAGCCACCACAACAAGCTGACCATCCAATTGCTGATCAGCCAGACGGGCAGCGTGTAGAGGGTGGCCCACAGCGCGGGAATGCCGGACTCCCGCAAAATCTGGTGTCCGGCGGCGCGCGCCCTGTTCACATGATCGCGTGTCCCGATGCCGAGCAGCCCCACGAGCCATGCCAGCGGGACGACAATGAGAAGCGTGCCCAGCACCAGACCACTCAGCACGCCAGTTGCGGCCACCACCAAGACCAGCGCAATCAGTCCTACCGGCCACAGCACCCAGGCGTTGCGCCCAGCGAAAAACCAGCGCGTCGCGCGCTCGATCGCGTCCATCATCAGGCCCTCCCTTGCCTGTGTCGATGCTGCACGCATACGCCGCCCGGGTGCAAGAAATGTCAAAAGACGCTGATAACTTACAGCGCCGCTTCCCTCGAACCTACGCCTCGGCGCCCACCCTGTCCCGCAGCACGACAGCCTTGATCGCTTCGACGATGTCCTCTGTCGACGGGATGACCAGCCGCTCCAGCTTGTCGTTATAGGGCATGGGCGAGTCGCGCGCGCCTACGCGCAGGATCGGCGCATCGAGCCAGTCGATCGCCTTCTCGGCCACCATCGCGGCGATCTCCGCGCCGAAGCCCCAGCGCTTCCAGCCTTCGTGGGCGATCACCAGGCGGCTCGTCTTCTTCACGGATTTGATGATGGTGTCCTCGTCCAGCGGACGCAGCGTGCGCGGGTCGATCACCTCTACGTCGATACCCTCGGCCTCCAGGCGCGTTGCTGCCTGCAGGGCAGACTCCACCATGGCCATCGTCGCGACCAGCGTCACGTCACGCCCATGGCGCTTGATCGCGGCTTTGCCGATGGGGATCGCATAGGCTTGCTCGGGCACGAGTGCCTTCTTGCCCACGTACAGCATCTTGTGCTCGAGGAAAATCACCGGATTGTCCTCGCGCATCGCACTGGTCAGCAAACCTTTCGCTTCGTACGGCGAGGAGGGGCCGAGCACCACCAGGCCGGGGACGTGCGTGAACCAGGCTTCCAGGCTCTGCGAATGCTGCGCGGCGAGGCGGATACCCCCGCCTTGAGGTCCACGGATCACCAGCGGCACGGTCGGTTTGCCGCCCAGCATGAAGCGGAACTTGGCGGACTGATTGACGATCATGTCCATCATCAAGGTGATGAAGTCGAAGATCTGCACTTCAGCCACGGGCCGCATGCCGGTGACCGCTGAACCGACGGCGCAGGCAGCGATGGCTGCCTCCGAGATTGGTGTGTCGCGCACGCGCTCAGGGCCGAACTTTTCGATCAGCCCGCGGGTCGCTGCAAAGATGCCACCGATCTTGCCCACGTCCTCACCCAGCACGAAGACGCGCGGGTCGCGCTCCATCTCCTGCGCGAGCGCTTCCTTGATGGCCTCGGCAAACGTCAGCTCGCGTGCCGCGGCTGGCACGGGTTCCGCTGGCATGTAGTGCGGCGCGTAGACGGCATTATCGAGGTCCGCCAGGGTCGGCTCCGGGCTCGCGATGGCAAACTCCTTTGCCGCAAGAAGTTCCGCCTCGACCTCGGCGCGAATGCGCCCCAACGCATCTTTCGAATATCCGTGCTCTGTCTCGAGCTTGTGCTCGAAGCGTGCGATCGCGTCGAGCTTGCGCCACTGGACTTCCTCGGCTTCGGTGCGGTAGCGGGGTAAGTTAGCGCGCATCGAGTGATCGCCCCAGCGGTATGTGAGCGCCTCGATCAGGGTCGGTCCTTGGCCGCGGCGTGCGCGGGCAACCGCTTCGCTTACGGCGGTGTGCACTGCCAGGACATCGTTGCCGTCAACCGTCCCGCCCGGCAACGAGTACGCGCTGGCGCGCTTCGACAGGATGTCGATCGATGTGGAGTCCTTGGTAGAGGTCGACAGCGCGTATTGGTTGTTTTCGCACAGGTAGACAACCGGAAGCTTCCAGACCGACGCGATGTTGAGGCATTCGTGGAAAATGCCTTCGTTCACGGCGCCGTCGCCGAAGAACACGATCCCCACCGCGCCGCTGCCGCGCAGTTTGTTCGACAGCCCCGCGCCCGTGCCGATTCCGATGCCCGCGCCGACGATGCCGTTGGCGCCCAGGATGTTGAGCTCGAGGTCGGCGATATGCATCGACCCGCCTAGTCCCTTGCAATAGCCGGTGACGCGCCCCATCAGCTCAGCCATCATTTTTTGCAGTGAGGCGCCTTTGGCGATGCAATGGCCGTGGCCCCGGTGATGGCTGACGACAAAATCCTCCTTGCTCAGCGCGGCGCAAGCGCCAGCAGCTACCGCCTCTTGTCCGACGTAGCTGTGGGCCGTGCCCTTCACCAGGCCTTCCTTGAACAGGTCCGCGACGCCCTCGTCGAAGCGGCGGATCCGGAGCATGGATCGGTAGATCGTCTCGAGCTTTTGCTTGTCCATGTGTGTCTCCTCCCTCGGTGGCGCATCGATTGTTCGAAGCGTCCCTACACCAAGACGACCGTCAGCGCGGCTTGTCTCCGCCTAGCGTGATTCGATGCATGACTCTGCGATACCCGTGATAGTCGTTCACGGCGTTGTGCTGCGCGCAACGGTTGTCCCAGAAGGCGAGCGAGCCTACCTGCCAGCCGAAGCGACAGGTGAACTCCGGCCGGGTCTGGTGCTGGAAGATGTAGTTCAGCAGCGGCGCGCTCTCTTCGTCGGTCATGTCCTTGAAACGCACGGTATGGGCGACATTCACGTACAGCGCCTTGCGGTTGGTTTCAGGATGGGTGCGCACCACGGGGTGCTCGGCCAGATACTCCTTCCTGGCGTCCTCGCGTCCGTCCTTTCTCACTCGATCCTCGCGCGTGCGGGTTGCGTCCGCCTTGGCGGAGCTGTTCACGGCGATCAACCCTTCCAGCATCCCGCGCAGCCCGGGGGAAAGGGCTTCGTAAGCGAGATACTGATTGGCGAACAGCGTGTCGCCGCCGACGGGTGGGACCTCGCGTGCGAGAAGCATCGAGCCCATCGCCGGGTGCTCGAGGTACGCAGTGTCGCTGTGCCAGACGCCGCCGAAGTTCGCCCTTTCGTCTTCCAGCTTGCTTACCTCGATCACGTCGGGGTATCCGGGCAGCCCTTTCAGGAGCGGGTACTCGATGGGCTTGCCCATGGTGCGTGCAAAGGCGAGGAACTGCGCGACGGTGAGGTTGTGTTCCCGGAAGAAGACCACGAGATGCTCGAGCAACGCCGCGCGGATCTCGGCCACCATCTCGGCCGAGAGCGGTCCGCTGAGGTCCGCGCCGCGGATCTCCGCGCCCAGCGCGCCAGCGATCTTCTTGATCTGGAGCAACGGCCTTCTCCCCTTTTGCCGCGTGATAGTTAAGAGTACTACTTTACTAGGCTCTCCAGGGCGCCTTGCAGCTGTCGATCAACGGTTGCCGCGCACCCGGCTAACCGTGTTGCACAGCTCGACGAAGCGATGGTCCTGCGGCCAGCGCTGGAGTTCGAGCGGGAGCTTGCGCCGCCAGTTTGGGTACCGGCTCGAGGTACCAGGTAGATTGACCTGGTCCCGCTGTCCGAGCACGTCCTCCAGCTGAATCACGGACACCTTGCAGGGTGTGCGAGCCAGATAGGTGTGCACCGCGCACGCCAACTGCGATGTCATTGTCGGCGCGGAGGCGGGGTCGGGGGTGATGCCCAGCGGCAGCAGCCCTTCGCGCTCGAGCGCCAAGAGCAGCCGCGCACGGTCTCGGCTTCGTTCCTGCATCTGCCACTGGCGCACCTCGTCCGACGGAAACAGATTCAGCTCGGTGCGCAGCGCAAGATCGCGCCCCTCCCAGAAGCCGGCCAGCGTGGGCAGGTCGTGAGTGGTGGCGGCGACCAGCGCCGAGGCAGGATACTCGTCAGGCGACTTGAACTCACCCGTCTCGCGCCGCTCGAAGTAGAGGACCCGACAGGACAGCGCCTGCAGCCTGGAGAGCGCGTGCCTGACCTCGTCGGGTACCGTGCCGAGATCCTCGCCGATGACCATGCAGCGGTTGCGCTGGCTCTCCAACGCCAGGATTCCGAGCAACTCCTCGAGTGGATAGCGCACATAAGCGCCCTCGGCGGGACTGGCGCCCGATGGGATCCAGAATAATCGCATCAACCCCATCACGTGATCCACGCGCAGCGCGCCGCTGTGGCGCATGTTCGCGCGCAGCGTCGCGATGAAGGGCGCGAACCCTGACTGGGCGAGGCGCGCAGGATTGAGCGGTGGCAAGCCCCAGTTCTGGCCGGTCAGGTTGAAGTCGTCGGGCGGGGCGCCCACTGTCGCATCGAGCGCGTATAGATCCTGGTTGGACCATGTTTCCGCGCCGCCGCGGTCGACCGACACCGCCAGATCGCCATACAGCCCGACCCCGAGCCGCAGCTCGAATGCGCGCTGGCTCACCTCGCCCAGCTGCCGGTCGGCTTGCCACTGCAGCCACTGGAAGAACTCGACGCGTTCGCGCTCCGCCTCGGCGAAGCGTGCGACCTCGGGTGAGCCGGGGTCGCGGTAAGGTACTGGCCAGACCGGCCAACCCCACACAGCCGCGTCTTGACGAAAGAAGTGCTCCTGCAGAGCCTCGAACAAGCGCGTGCTGTTGCAGCGCCTCGCCTCCGCGTTCCTGGAAGTTGCGGAACTCGCGTGAGCGTGCGGAATTGAGAGCGAGATGTCGCCGGCGAAAGCCCTCGTAGAGCAGCTCCAGCACGGGCATCTTAGCTGCAGCGACCGCAAGATAGTCCACCAGCTCCGCGGCTCGCAGCTCGCGCAGTCGCGCCTGGAACTCGGGCGAGTGCGCGAGCTGGCGCGCCTCCTCGCACTCGCGGAAGTCGTCGATGTGCTCCGGATCGAGGTACAGGGAGTTGAGAAACAGCCGGCTCGACGGGCTGTAGGGGCTGGCGTGGTCGGGATTGTGCGGAAACAGCGCGTGCAGCGGGTTGAGGCCGACGAGGCCGGCGCCACGCTGGGCCCATTGCTCGAGCAGCAGCCGCAGATCGGTGAGATCGCCCATCCCCCAGTTGCGCTCGGAGCGCACCGCGTACAGCTGCACTGCCGGACCCCAGATGCGTCCGTCCGCCTGCACGGCGTCCGGTTGGTAGCAGGCATCCGGCGCAACGATCAGCAGCGTTTCGGCTAGCGTCTGCTCGCCGCGCACCAGCAGCAGCCGATGATAGCCGGGAGGAGGCTTCGCGCCGAGCGTGAGGCGCCGCGCGACGAATCTGCTGGCCGTCCATCTCACTGCGTGCGGCTTCCGGGAAGCGTGCGGACCACGAAGGGGGCGCGGTGCTGTTCGCCACCCTCTTCCACCAGTCGCCACACCATCTCATCGCAGTCCCATTCCTGTGGAAGCCGCAGAACGAGCTGCGCCGGCAGCGCGGCTTCGCGCACGACCATCACGCGGCGGCAGCGGCTCGCGCCAGATCGCGCTCTCGCGCTCGTATAGAGCGCGATGCACCTGCGCGTCGTCGTCGGCCTGCACGTTCATCGCCGCGAGCAGAGCGCGCAGATTTGGCTCGGACACCTCGTGGGCGTGGCCCCAGATGTCGTGCCACCGCGGCTCGACGCCGCATGCAGCGGCGAGCCGCTGCAACGCGGCGACGTCAGGCATCCTGCTGCTCGGGCGCCCAGATGTAGAGACCGGGGCGCACGCCGCCCTCGGGCGGCAATCCACAGCCGAAGGGCAAGCGGTGCGCGCGTCTCACGCCTGCTGGATCTCGGTGAACAGCGCCAGCGAGCGGCCCTGTAGGTCGTAGCGCGCCGCACCGGGGAAGCGGCCGTCCATGGCCAGCCCTTGCTCGTACGCGGTGTCCAACAGTACCTGCCATGTCGACCCGGCGCGGAATTCGGGCAGCGCAAAGGGAATCGTCTCGTGGTGCGCGTTGAGCAGCAACAGGAAGTTATCGTCGCGCACGGGTGCCCGCGCCGGTCGGTCTCGTCCAACGCCTCGCCAGCGAAGTACACCCCGAGCGAGCGCGCGAAGTCCTGACTCCATTCGTTGTCGTCCATCTCGCGTCCCTCGGGCGTGAGCCAGGCCAGGTCCTTGACCCCGCCGCCGCGGATCGGCCGCCCTTGGAAGAAGCGGCGGCGGCAGAACACCGGATGCTGGCGCCGGATCTGGATCAAGCGCTGGAAGAAGCGCAGCAGCGCCTGCCGATCGTCGTCGAGGCTCCAGTCCAGCCACGAGATCTCGTTGTCCTGGCAGTACGCGTTGTTGTTCCCGCGCTGGGTGCGGCCGATCTCGTCGCCGGCCAACAGCATGGGCACGCCCTGGGACAGCAACAACGTGGCGATGAAGTTGCGCTTTTGCCGCGCGCGTAGAGCGTTGATGTCCGGGTCGTCGGTCGCACCCTCCACGCCGCAGTTCCACGACAGGTTGTTGTGTTGACCGTCGCGGTTGTGCTCCAGGTTGGCCTGGTTGTGCTTGTCGTTGTAGCTGACCAGGTCGGTCAGCGTGAAGCCGTCGTGCGCCGTGACGTAGTTGATGCTGGCGTGAGGCTTGCGCCCGCTCGCCTCGTACAGATCGCTGGAGCCGGTCAGGCGCCGGGCGAAATCACCGATCAATCCGCCGTCGCCCTTCCAGTACGCGCGCACCGTGTCTCGATAGCGGTCGTTCCACTCCGCCCACCCGGTCGGAAAATTGCCCACCTGATAGCCGCCCTCGCCGAGGTCCCAGGGCTCGGCGATGAGCTTGACCTGCGACAGCACCGGGTCCTGGCCGATGATGTCGAAGAAGGCGCCGAGCCGATCGACCTCGTGCAGCTCGCGCGCCAGCGCCGAGGCCAGGTCGAAGCGGAAGCCGTCCACGTGCATCTCCAACACCCAGTAGCGCAACGAGTCCATGATGAGCTGCAGCACGCTCGGGTGGCGCATGTTCAGCGTATTGCCGGTGCCCGTATAGTCCATGTAGTAGCGCGGGTTGCCGGGTACGAGGCGATAGTACGAGGCGTTGTCGATGCCGCGCAGGCTCAGCGTGGGGCCGAGCTGGTTGCCCTCGGCGGTGTGGTTGTAGACCACGTCGAGGATGACTTCGAGCCCGGCCGAGTGCAGGGTCTTGACCATGGTCTTGAACTCGCTGACCCGGCCGGTCGACGAGTAACGCATGTCGGGGGCGAAGAAGCCGAGCGAGTTGTAGCCCCAATAGTTTCGTAGCCCTCCAGCTACGAGGTGGCGGTCGTCTACGAAGGTGTGCACCGGCATCAGCTCCACCGTGGTGACACCCAGACGACGCAGATGATCGATGACAGGCCCGCAGGCCAGGCCGGCGTAGGTGCCGCGCAGCTGGGGAGGCACGTCGGGGTGGCGCAGTGTGAAGCCGCGCACGTGCAACTCGTAGATGACCGTGTCGTGCCAAGGTACGCGCGGTGGCCGGTCGTCGCCCCAGGTAAAGGCGGGATCGATGACACGGCACTTGGGCATACCCGCCGCGCTGTCGCGCCGATCGTAGGACAGATCCTCGCTGCGATGTCCCACCCGATAGCCGAAGTGCGCGTCGCTCCACTTGAGCGCGCCGCTGAGTTGCTTGGCGTAAGGCTCGACCAGCAGCTTGTGCGGGTTGAAGCGCTGACCTTGCTCGGGCTTGTAGGGACCGTAAGCGCGATAGCCGTACAGCAGCCCCGGCCGCGCCTCGGGAAGATAGCAGTGCCACGCCTGATCGGTGCGCTCGTGCACCTCGACGCGCTGCACTTCGTGCCGTCCGGAGGGATCGAACAGGCACAGCTCAACCTTCTCGGCGTGAGCCGAGAACAGCGAGAAGTTGACGCCTTCCCCGTCCCAGGTTGCGCCGCGCGGGTGCGGGTCGCCCGGCCAGACAGCGCTGATGAGCTTGGCCAACTAACTAACGCCGCGCGCCGCTCCAGCCTGGTTCGTCTCGGTCCAGCAAGCCGCTTCAGCGCAGCGAAGTGCAGCGCGGCTTGCTGACGCTCTCCGCCGATCTGCCGGGCCGCCTGCGCGCATACCTCGTCAGGCTGCGTGCGCAGCGGCTTGCCGGTGCTCTGCGCCAGTACCTGCACCATGCAGGAGCGCTCCAGGTAGTAGAGATCGTCGAAGGCGTAGTCCATGCGCTCGCCGCACACGAGGACACCGTGATGAGCCATGATCATCACCTCGGCGTTGCCGAGCGCACCGGCGATGCGGTCTCCTTCGTCGTCCGACAGTGCCACGCCTCCGTAGCCGTCGTCGTACACGATGCGGCCGTGGAAACGCATGGCGTTCTGGTTGGCACCCAGCTCGAGCCGTCCGCCTTCAATGATGGCGAGCGCCGTTGCGAACGGCATATGACTGTGGAGCACGACTTTCTTCTTGCAACGCAGGTGCACCCGGCTGTGAATAAAAAAGGCGGTGGGCTCGACCTTGTGCTTGCCTTGGAGCACCTTGCCGTGCTCATCTACGATCATCAGATCGGCGGGGGTGATCTCGGACCAGTGCAAGCCCTGCGGGTTGATCAGGAACTTGTCGGGATGGCCCGGCAGCTCCATGCTGAAATGGTTGCACACGCCTTCGTTGAGTGCCATGCGCGCGGCCATGCGCAGCGCAGCGGTGAGGTCGATCCGGGCATTGCGCTCGTCATAGCCCTTGAGCGCGGGCGTTTTCTTCCCAATGGCCTTCAGGTCACTGACGTCCATGTCATTCGCCTCCTTGAGTCGATGCAGGATTCTAAGGCAAAGCCGCGCCGAGGAGGCACCATACTCTTAACCCCGTTTGGCTTGCGCTGCGTTTAGACGTATCAGAATTGCCCAACCTCATGTAAAGGAATCCAACGTGAACTGTTTGCGCGCTTTCGTCCTCACCGCTCCCGCGGTACTGTGTTGTGGCTCCGGAGCCCATGCCGCCGAGCCGATCGCGAATTCTCTGACTATCTACAGCAGCGCTCAGCCCGGCGCGGTGTCGCCCGAGCTCTACCGCTACGGCGGGCAGCAGGGCTATCAGGTGCCAGGCTATGCCGTGGTCCGCCACGAGCGGCCGATCGAGCTCAAGAGCGGGCGCAACGACGTCCGCTTCACGGACGTCGCCGGATTGATCGATCCCACGACCGTGTCCTTCGAGTCTCTTACCGACCCCAAAGGCACACGCGTGGTCGAACAGAACTTCCAGTTCGACCTGGTCAGCACCGACAAGCTGCTGCGCAAGTTCATCGACCGGGACATCACCGTGGAGCAGACCCGTGGCGACAAGCTGGACAGCTTTACCGGCACTCTGCTGTCGACCTCCGGCGGCCTGGTGCTGCGCGAGGCCGACGGCTCGGTCCGCGTGGTGTCGCACAACTCCGGCATCACGCTGCCCAGCCTCCCGGGCGGACTGATCACGCGACCCACCCTGGTGTGGGATGTGGTCACAAAGAAGCCGGGCAAACATACGTCGCGCGTCGCGTACCAGACGACCGGGATCACCTGGTGGGCGGACTACAATCTGACCTACTCGGAGGGCGCCGACGCGAACTCCTGCAACCTGAATGTCGGCGCCTGGGTCAGCATCCTGAACCAGTCGGGCGCTTCCTATCCGGACGCCAAGATCAAACTCATCGCCGGCGACGTGCATCGGGCGCCTCCCGCGGCCGCGCCCTCGGCGCGGGTGATGATGAAGGCCATGGCAGAGGAGGCCAAGGACGAGGCGGGGTTTCAGGAAAAGGCTTTCTTCGAGTATCACTTGTACACGCTGGGACGCGCGAGCTCCCTGCCCGACAACTCCACCAAGCAGATCGAGTTGTTCCCGGCGGTGGCCGGGGTGCCCTGCGAGAAGACCTTGGTCTACTACGGGCAGCAGGGTTTCAACTACGGTTTCGGCCCCAACCCGTACACGGACCGTAACCTGGGCATCACCGGCAACAAGAAGGTCGACACCTATCTCAGCTTCAAGAACACGCAGGACAACGGGATGGGTATCCCGATGCCGTCGGGGCGCGTGCGCGTGAGCAAGACCGACGCGGCCGACGGCTCGCTTGAGTTCATCGGCGAGGACCGCATCGACCACACGCCGAAGAACGAAACCATTTTGCTCAAGCTGGGTTCTGCGTTCGACGTGGTGGGCGAGCGTCGCCAGGTGGACTTCAAGATCGACACCGGCCGCAACACCATGACCGAGGAGATCGAGATCAAGATCCGCAACCGCAAGGAGGAGCCAGTCAAGGTCACCGTGAAGGAGAACCTGTACCGCTGGACCAACTGGAAGATCGTTGCGAGCACCCAGCCTTACGAGAAACAGGATGCGCGCACCGTATACTTCCCGATAGCGGTGCCGGCCGACAAGGAGGTCGTGGTGCGGTATACGGTGCGCTATACGTGGTGAGGGTGTCGGCGAACCCTTGGTCTGGATGCGGCGAAGGATCCGTGGCCTGGGTGAAGGACCTGTAGCCTGGAGGAAGCGCAGCGTAATCCAGGCATCCATGTCCCCGGGTTCCGCGCTGCTCCACCCGGGCTACCGTTTGCGGTGTTCGAGAAACGTGCGCATGGCTTCCTGCGGCTCGCCGCTGATATAGGCCTCGCGCTGAGCCTTCTTCGCTGCCTCCAGCGCGCCGTCGAAACCGGCTTGCGTCAGCTCGCGGAACCGCTGCTTGGTGAGTCGGACGGCCGTCGCCCCGAGCTTCGCTAGATCGGCGGCGAGCGCCAGCGACTTCTCCAGCACCTGATCGCGTGGCACCAGGTAGTTGATGAGCCCAAGCTCGTACGCGCGCTGGCCGCTGATGAGCTCTCCGGTGAGAGACATCTGCGCGTTCTGCGACAGCCCCAAATGCAGCGTCATCAGATACGAGCCTACGATGCTTGCCAGCCCGGCGCGGATCTCCGGCTGGCCCAGCTTCATTTCAGGAAAGCCTACGCGCAGATCCGAGCACAACCCGATCTGATATCCAGCACCCGCGGCCACCCCGTTCCAGGCTGTGATGCAGGGTTTGTCGAGGTCTCGCACCGCTCGGTACATGGCGTGCTGGCGACTGAGCCATTGATCGACGTCCTCGAGGGTGTAGCGCGCTGTCTCGTTGAGGTCCTGCCCCGAGCAGAAAGCGCGCTCTCCCGCGCCGGTGATGGTCACCACGCGAGCTGCGTTGTCGCGGTTCAACTCGCCGAGCGCGGCGATCAGCGCCTCACGCATCTCGGCGTTGACCGCGTTGAGTGCGCTCGGACGATTCAGGGTGACTACGGCTGTGGTGCCCCGGCGTTCGATCAGGACCGTAGCCGGCTCAGCGAGCATGGTCTCTGGCCGCGGAGGGGAGGTGGCAGGTGTGCAACTCAACCCGCCCGCGCTGTGCTACGCGCCGTGCGTCAGCTCTCGTTTTGCAGCAGGTAGCACGAGCGCAGATTGATCTCGGCGGTGTCGCGGTCCACCAGCTTCAGCTCGGAGGTCGGCTCGAAGAACCCCACGTCCTGCCACACGTAGTAGATCCGACCAGGCTCGGCGTCGATCACCAGCCCGGACCAGCGCCACGAGTCGGAGGTAATGATGTGCTGGCCAGCGCCGACTTCCCAGCGAAAATACGTTTGCGCGCTAGTCTTGCCCATGGTCTTGCCGTCCAACGTCACGCGGATCCGCTTGGGCGCGGTGGCGGGATCATTGCGGAACAAGTAGATCACCGCCTTACCCTCGGCCGGCTGCATCAGCTTGGCCAGGGTATCGGCTTTGGGTGGGGCGAGCGTGCTGGCGCAGCCGGCCAGGCAGGCGCCCATGCTGAGCAGTGCGCAGGCAAACAGGGATTTCAGGTTCATAAGCGTCTCCTACGATTGAATCGAACCAGTGCGCTGCCAGGCACTCGCGGCTCGGCAGTTGATGCGCCCCTCAGACATACGCGGGTCCTTCGATGACGGGGTGAGCCTGGAGGAACTTCTCGTCTACCTCCACGCCGATGCCGGGAGACTCGAGCGGACGAACGCAGCCGTCGCTCCCGACCTGGTAGGGCCGGCTGACCAGCTCGTCGCGGAACAGATTGTTCTTGGACACGTCGCCCTCGAAATAGCCGCCGTTGTCGATAGCGGCCAGGAAGTGGATGGTGGCCGCCATGTTCAGCCCGGTCATGGAGGTATGCGGGTTTATTGGCAACTTCCATGCCGAGGCGAGGTGAGCCACCCGCAGGCCCTCGGTGACTCCCGCCGGTTTTGGACAGGTCTGGCTGCAGGATAGTGACTGAGCCGTCCTCGATCAAGCGGTTGAACTCGAAGCGCGTGTAGTGGTTTTCGCCTGCCGCCAGAGGCACGCTGCCGAACGAGGTGGCCAGGTTGTAGCTCTCGTAGTCGTGCGCCGGGAACGGTTCTTCCAGCCAGCCTACGCCATGATCGTCGTAACCGGGCATGACCTTGCGAGCGTCGGCTACCGTGTAGCCGGTGTTGGCGTCCACCAGAATCTCGATGTCATCGCCCAAGGCCTCGCGCACCGCTTTCACGCGCGCCAGATCGCGCGCGGGTGTGTCGCCGACTCGCAGCTTGATCGCCTTGTATCCCGCCTCGACCAGCGGCTGCGCTTCGGCCACCAGCGCCCTGGGCTCTTGGTAGCCCAGCGATACTCCGCCGGCATAGGCCGGAATCGGCTTCGAAGCGCCGCCCAGCAGCCGATACAGCGGGGTGCGCAGCGCCTTGCCGCGGATGTCCCACAACGCCATGTCGATGCCGCTCATCGCCAGGCAAGCACCCGCGCCCATGCCATGACTACCGAGCTGGCGCACGTAGATTCTGTTCCAGACGCCGACGACGTCGTGCGCGTCCATGCCCAGCACCAGCTGCCTGAGCGTCGTGTTGACCAGATGCGCCACCGCGCCGGGGCAGCGCCCGTGGTGCGATTCGCCCCAGCCCACGATGCCTGCGTCGGTGGTGACCTTTACGATCACCGCGTCGCGCTTTACCGCGCGCCCGATGCCCAGCGTCACGCTGTTCTTCGGGTCCACCGGGAACGACGATGGAAAGGCCTTGATGTCGACGATCCGCAGGGTGCTTGCTGCGTTTGTCATGGTTTCTCTACTTGGGTGTGCTTCGAGCCCAACGATACACCTTCGATAGGGCGGGCAGCAACGCCGAGCCCGTAGCGTGCCCCCGGGCTCACCTTCAGGCCCGGGGCGCAGTGTGCTTCCGCTGCGCTCAGCCGAGCGCGCTACGTCTGACCTGAACGCCCTTGCGTTCGAGCAGATCGGGCTGTAAGCGCGTGCCGAGTCCCGCGCCTGGCAGACCGTGGATATAACCGTCTCTGACGGCGGGGAGCTCGGTGAGGATATCCTTGTACCAGGTGCTGTAATAGGCGCGCACCGCCTCCATGACCAGCGCGTTGGGGATGTGCAGCATGAGGTGGATGGAGGCCACCCATACCACCGGTCCGTTGCAGTCGTGCGGCGCCACCGGGCGCTGGTAGGCTTCCGCCAGTGCAGCGATCTTGCGCGCCTCGGTAAGCCCACCGCACCAGCCTACGTCGAGCATCACGATGTCGGCCGCCTGCGCTTGAAGAATGTCCCGAAACGGGGCGGTGCCGCCCAGCGTCTCGCTCGCGCACACCGGAATGCGTGTGGAGCGCGCGTACTCCTTGAGGGTGGCCACGTCACACATTTTGATCGGGTCCTCCGACCAGAACGGGCGATATTCCTCTAGCGCCCGCGCGATGCGCTTGGCCTGCTCCAGGTCCCACAGCGAATGGAATTCGGCCATGATTTCCATGCGCTCGCCCACCGCTTGGCGGATCTTGCGGAAAGGCTCCAGTGCTATCTTGAGATCCTCGGTGCGCAGCAGTGTGCCCTCAGTCCCGTGCGCAAAGGGATCGAAGGGCCAGATCTTCATGGCCGTATAGCCTTCTGACAGGAGGCTGTGCGCAAGTTCGTCTGCACGATGCACGAACGCGACCTGGTCATCGTAGCGACCCTCGGACCTAGGCGCCGGCTGATCGGCCGTGACGCTGCGGCGCGCGACACTGCGCGTGTTGTAGTCGTAGCCGGCGCAGGTGTTGTAGGCGCGGATGCGGTCGCGGGTTTGTCCGCCCAGCAGCTGGCAGATCGGCGCACGCACGGCCTGACCGAAGATGTCCCACAACGCGATGTCGATCACCGATGCCGCGCGGATCTCCGCGCTGCTGCTGGAGAAACCCAGGTAGCTGTTCAACAACTGGCGGCTGTGCTGCTGAATGGCGAGCGGGTCCTTGCCGAGCAGGTAAGGCGCTGCCAGATCATGGATCTGCGCTTCCACCACGGTGGCGCCACGCGAGGTTTCGCCCAGGCCGACGAGCCCCTCGTCCGTGTGCACCTGCGCCAGCAGCAGATTGGGGCGGTCGGGCAAGCGGATCGTATCGATCGCGGTGACCTTCACGTCCTCGGCCCCTGCTGGTCCTGCATCTGTTGCTGCGCGCGCATCCGGCTGTGCCAGCGGAACATGTTGCCCAACGCGAAGGTAACCAGAGCGAAGCCGACAGCAGCGATGATGCCGGCCACATTCTTGTCCGCCAGAAACGCCAGCGGCCCCGACAAGTCGGTGAACAGCCCCGCGAGCCCGAGCCCCGCGAGGATCATACCGATGGCGTCGATGAACAGCAGGCGGGCCGGGATCTTCGGCCGCGGGCTTGGCTGGTGGTTCACGGTTTGCTCCTCTCCTGCGCCCCTGGACGCCGGGCGCGTCTTGGACGTCGATCAGAACTCGCCTAGATGCGGTGGAGCGCGGGCAGCAGATCGAGTGCGACGACTCGATAGGCCGGGTGATAGGCGTCGCGGTACGCGTCCGAGTGGTGCACCACAGGATAAGCCCGGCCGGCGATGGCCTGAACGTATTGCTCCACCTCGTCCCGGGAGAACGGGATGCCGCCGGCTGTCGCGAGATCCCCCAGGCAAGCGCAGAACTTCTCGAGCTTCTCTGACGCGGCAGGATGGGTGCGTCCGGTCTGGACGAAAGCGTCGACGAGCACGTTTACAGTGTGGCCCGCGGCAAAGTAAGGCCGCAGATGGATGCGCGCCAGCTTGCCGTCGGGCGAGATCGGATCCGCGATGGGATCATCCGGCCCCTCGCCAAGGTTGCGCCACCTCAGCTGCAAGCTTGGCTCGGACATCGGCTGGGTCGTCGATTGCGTGGCCCGGACCCATGGCGGCCTGATGCAGCAGCTTGTAGACGTCCGCCAGTTCCATGCTTGGATAGCGCTGGAAGTGGCGGGCGAGGATCTGGCCGATGAATTTCATGTCATTGCGCAGGCGCCGCCTATCGGGTGACCAAAACCGGCACCTTCGAGTGCGTCAGCACCTTGGTCGTCTGGCTGCCCAGAACCAACCCGGCGAGGCCGCTGCGCCCGTGCGAGCCCATCACGATGAGATCGCACCTCTTGTTCTTCGCCGCCGCGATGATCGCTTCCCAGGGAGCGATGCTGGCCAGGTAGAAGCCTTCGTAGGGCACGCCGTCGGCTTTGGCGGTCTTCTCGATGAAGGCGAGGTGCTTCTCAGCCGTCTTCCTGGCCTGGGCCTGGAACTCTTCCTCCGACATGAGGCTGGGCGGAACGTACTCGCTGTAGAGCAACGCGCGATAGTCCTCAGGCGAGAAGAACCCGACGACCTTCGCGCCTACGGCTTTGGCGAGCCCCACGCCCTGCTTCACGGCCTTGCGAGAGACAGGTGAGCCGTCGGTGGGCAGCAGGATTTTCTTGAACATGCCTCCTCCCCCTTGGGAATGAGCGGACCATCTGGGCAGCTCCCTGCAGGATGCTGCGACGAAACACAGTTTGTCAGAGTCGCGCGATGGGCGCTTGACGCAGATCAACCGCGTTCATAAGTATATCCAACGCCCTTGGCGTCTGTGGCGCGCGTCTTTGACAAACGCGGGGTGATGCATTAGTTTGGGCTTGCGAGCGAAGGCCGAGCCGGCATGATCGCGCTGGCCACCTCACAAGTGGCGTAGCTTGCGCTGATCCGGGACTTCGGCTGCGAACGCCGGCTCAGCTGGTCACGCCTCCGCGAGACCGAATGACCCACGCCCCCACGCCACTCACCTTCCGTGCCCTGCGTCTGCTTAGCGCCGGAGAATTCCGCTCGGGTGAGCAGCTGGCGCGCTCGCTTGGTGTGTCGCGCACGAGCGTTTGGAGGGCATTGCGGGATTTGGAGGCGGTCGGGGTGACGATGCTCCGCCTGCAGGGCCGCGGCTACCGGCTGACCGCACCCATCGACTGGCTCGATCCTGCCCAAGTGCGCCGCTATCTTGGTGTGCACGCCGACGCTTACGAGTTGCGCGTGGTGGACATGCTCGAGTCCACCAACACGACCCTCTTGGAGGAGGCGGTGGCTGGGGCCGTAGACGGGTTGATGCTGGCCGCAGAGCTTCAGACCCGCGGCCGTGGCCGGCGCGGGCGTGCCTGGTACGCGGCGCTGGGGGGCGCGCTGACGTTTTCCGTGCTCTGGCGCTTCGAGCAGGGCGCCGGCTTCCTGGCCGGTCTCGGGCTTGCGGTGGGGGTCGCGCTGGTGCGCGCGTTGCGCTCGCTGGGTCTGGAAGACGCTATGCTGAAGTGGCCCAATGATCTGCTGATCCGGCACCACAAGCTCGCTGGAACACTGGTGGAAATTCAGGGTGACGTGCTCGGTCCGAGTCTCGCGGTGATCGGCGTGGGCATCAACTTTCGACTCGATGCGTTGACGCGCGAGCGTGTCGACCAAGCGGTTACAGACCTGGTCACTGCGGGCGTCCCATACGATCGCAACCGTGTGCTGGGCGAGGTTCTAGTGCACCTGGCCCGGGTATTGAACGCGTTTCGGGTGCACGGGTTCGGGCCGTTGCGCAGCGAGTGGGGAAGCTATCATGTCTATGCCGAGCGGGCGGTGACGGTACGCCTTCCGGACGGTTCACGGGAAGAGGGGACAGTTGCCGGTGTGGGCGATGATGGCGCGCTGTTGCTGCAGACTCGCGCGGGCCTGCGACGCTTCCACTCCGGCGAGGTCAGCTTGCGCGCCGCCGGGGACGAGCGACGCTGGCGTCGCGCTTCTTCTCTGTAGTCAGTGCTTATGAGCATCCTGGCCGTGGATGCGGGCAACAGCCGCATCAAGTGGGGGCTATGGGAGGGGCGCTGGTCGCGGCAGGACTCGGTGACGACCGGTGAGGTGCCGCTACTTGCGGACGCCTGGGCGGCGTTGGCGACGCCGCGGCACATGATTGCCTGCAGCGTGGCCGGCGCTCAGGTGAGCGAGTGGCTAGATGCCTGGGCGCGCAGTCAGGGCATCACCCTGCGCTGGGTCACGAGCCAGCGCGAGCAATGCGGCGTGCGCAACAGATACCGAGAGCCGGCGCAGCTCGGCGCTGACCGCTGGGCTGCCTTGATTGCCGTCCGCAATCTGGTCGAGGGAGCAGCACTGGTGGTCAATGCGGGCACCGCGGTGACCATCGACGCGCTGACGCAGGAAGGCGAATTCCTGGGCGGACTGATCGTCCCGGGACTGGATCTGATGGCCGACGCGTTGACGCGAGGGACGGCGGGGCTGCCGCGGCGCCGGCGGTGCGGTGGCGCAGTTTCCCGGCAACACTGTGGATGCCATCGCAAGCGGCGCCATGCAGTCCGTGTGCGGTGCGGTGGAACGTATGGAACGGGCGCTTGCGGGGCGAGGTGCGGAGCCGCAGATCCTGTTGAGCGGGGGGGCGGCCCGGGCGATTCTTGACCACCTGGGACGGCCTGCGCGTGTGATCCCGAACTTGGTGCTGGAAGGGCTGCGCGTGATCGCGGCTGATGAGTGCGGCCGATGAGGGCCCTCTTTGTCTTTCTGCTCTTGGCCAACGTCGCGCTGGCAGGGTATGCGTGGTACCTGTCGCTTCAGGCTAAGCCCGACGCCGTGTTGCTGGGCCAACAGATGAATGCCGACAAGATCCGCATCATCGCGCCCAGGCCCATGGTGCCGCCGCCACGCCCGAAGCCTGCCTGCCTGGAGTGGGGCACCTTCGGTGCCGGTGAGCTAAAGTCGGCACAGTCGGCGCTCGAAATGCTCAAGCTGGGCGAACAGCTTACCTCCCACGACGTGCAGGTGGTCGCAGGCTTCTGGGTCTACATCCCGCCGCTCAAGAACAAGGGCGAGGTCGACCGGAAGATCGCCGAACTCGAGCGGCTGGGCGTAAAAGACTATTACGCCGTGGAGGGCCAGGGGCCGATGAAGAACGCGATTTCACTGGGCATTTTCAGAACCGAGGAGGCGGCGACAGGCTATCTGGAGCGATTGCAGCAAAAGGGCGTGCGCTCGGCTCGCGCGGGCAACCGTGAGCACCGGGTGACACAAACCGCATTCGTCGTGCGCGCGCCCGACGTGGCGCTGACCGCCAAGCTGGCCGAGCTGCGTTTGCAGTTTCCAGGCAGCGAACTGAGAGCCGTGGACTGCCCCTAACAGCCTTACGAAGAGCTGCTTCGCGAGCGCCCACGCGCGCGTGCGGCGCACACGCGCACAGCTGTTTGATCCAGCGAGACACAAGCCAATGTCGTCAGGGGGAAGGATGGACAACGGGAACCAGCGTCGCCGCTGGTGGATGCCCGCACGCGTTGCATTCGCGACACTGCTGGGGCTCATCGTGCTGCAGGCGTTTATCTATTACCCGCAACTTCCCGCTCAAGTCGCTTCACACTTCGACGCTGCCGGGCGCCCCAACGGTTGGTCGTCCAAGTCAGCTTACTTCGCGCTGCAGGCCTTCATCGTGCTGGTGGTCGCAATCTGCTTCGCGGCGTTGCCCGCTTGGATCGAACGCGCTCCCGCGAGGCTCGTGAACTTGCCCAACAAGGACTACTGGCTGGCGCCAGAGCGGCGGGCGGCGACTATGGCGCGCGTTGCCTCCGCCCTGACTTGGTTCGGCTGCGCAGGGCTGATTTTCACGCTTGTGGTCACGTCGCTGGTCATCGACTTCAATCTGGGTCGCGAGCGCGCCTTGCCCGCCGTTCCAATCTGGGCCCTGCTTGGGGGCATTGCCGTGTGTACTGTGTGGCTTATTCTGCGCGTGCTGTACCTTGGGCGTCGCCCTCCAAGCTGACGCACACCTGTCAGGCGGGCTGAGCTTCGAGTGTGCTCAGCCGGTGGGTACCGCCAGGACCGGGCTGCAGCGTCACCCGCTGCTGGTGGTAGCACGCCAGCTCTTCGCGGTGGGCAATGCTGACGATGGTGCAGTCTTTCAGCCGATGCGTGAGCAGATCGTAGAGCCGCGCCTGGCTGGCGTCGTCCAGATTCGAGCTGGCCTCATCAAGGAACAGCCATGCTGGCTTCTGCAGCAGCGCGCGCGCGAAAGCCATCCGCTGCTGCTCGCCGCCAGACAGTTGCATGGCCCAGTTGGCCGACTCGTCCAGGCGAGCGACAAGGTGCGCGAGACCCACCGCGTTCAATGCATCCAACACCTCCTCGTCGCTGCAGGAGCGGGACCCCATCGGATAGAGAACGACCTCGCGCAGGGTGCCGAGCGGGAAGTAAGGCCGCTGCGGGAGGAACAGTGCATTGAAGTCGCGCGGCTTGAAGATGCGCCCGCGCCCGAAAGGCCAGATGCCGGCGATCGCGCGGAACAACGTGCTCTTGCCCGAACCGGACGGGCCCTGGACCAGCACGCGTGAGCCTTGCGCGATGGTCAGATTGCCGTTCGAAAGCAGCGGTTGCCCATTGGGCAGATCCAGCTCGACGTGATCGAGGGCCAGCGTCGCAGCGCCGTCGCTCACAGTAGCGATACCCGGGTTGTTGCGGGTCTGTTCCTGGCATAGCGCCACCGCATTGTGGAAACCGGTGAGCCGGTCGACGGTCGCTCTCCAGGCAGCAAGGCTGGAATAGAGATTAATGAACCAGCTGAGCGCGTCCTGGACCTTACCGAACGCGTGGGAGATCTGAATCAGACCGCCCATCGGAATTGCTCCCGGAGAAGAAACGCGGTGCGCCGACTAGGAATGGGAATATGACCGCGATCTGATTGTAGGTGATGGTGAAAAAATTCAGGTTCTTCTGCCGCCGCATGATCGACCACCAGTTCGTGAACACCTGCGTGAAGCGGTAACGAAACCCGCGCATCTCGTCCTCCTCGCCGTGATACAGGGCGACGCCTTCCATGTTTTCACGGAAGCGCACGAGGTTGAAGCGGAAGTCGGCTTCGAAGCGCTGCTGATTGAAGTTGAGCCCGATGAGCGGCTTACCGATCTTGTGAGCGAGCCAGGTACCGACGACGGCGTAGCCGAGGGCAACCCAAAGCATATAGCCGTACAAAACGTAGGTGTTGCCGCCAACGGGGAACTCGAGCGTTCCCGAGAGCGTCCACAGGATGCCGACGAAGGCGACCAGTGTCACCACGGCGTTCAGCAGCCCAAGCGAAAGCGAAAGGGTGGAGTCGACGAACAGCTTCAGGTCTTCGGCAGATCCGCTGATCGGGGTTGTCGGTCTGGCTGGCGCCAAGTTGCATACGGTAGTAGGTGCGCTCAGACATCCACTCGGTCAGGTAACTGCGCGTCAGCCAACGGCGCCAGCGAATCTGTAGCATCTGATTCAGGTACGTTGCATATACATATATGACAATGTATATGGCCGCGAGGATGCAGAAGCGCAGGAGCTGGTGAAAGAACTCGGACTTATTTTTGTCCTGCAGTGTGTTGTAAAAGAGGTTGTACCAACTGTTGAACTGAACATCCATGTACACGCTCGCCAACGTGAGTGCGATGATGGAGAAGAGCAGGAGCCGCGCGATTACCTTCTCCTCGGAGAACCAGTAGGGCTTGAACAGCGCCCAGAAGTCGCGCCAGAAACCGGATCTGACCATGCTCATGCGATTGCTCCCGTTGGTGTTGTAGTAGGCCGCGGGCTCGCGCGTGTCTGTCCTGGGTCCCGGCCCCCGCCCCCATGGGTGAGTGCGCCGACAGTGTAACCCAGCGTTACGGCGTGGCGGCGCCGAGGCGCGCTTGCGTCCGAGTGCCGCATCCTAGAGCCGCGCGCAACGCCTGCGAGTTTGCCGTGTCGAACTGACCCGGTTGCGGGGGCCATGTGAGGTGCCGGTGACTAGCTGCACACGTCCGACGCCTCAGGGGCGAGGGTGAAGGGACCCCTTCCTGCGCTTGCGTCGCGCGCCGCGTCAAGGTTCGGTTTGAAAACTGAAGGCAGTCTTAAGGAAACGGCGTGCAACTTTGGCGAATCGCCCGAAGCCGCACGGGTCGGCGCGGTGTCGACGGTTCTGGAGGTCGTGGCGCGGACTGTAGCCCAGTCACGTGCCGCAGTGCGGCAACCAATGTGCCGCGGGCGAACCGGCTCGGCGCGGGGGGTGACGGGCAGCGGCAGTTCCGGCTCCTATACGGGCGTGAGAAGCGCAAAACCCGCAACGAAATCCGACATTTAACAGGGATCTAAAGTTTACACACACGCTGTCGTAAGAGAGCCGTAGGTCAGACAACCGTAAGACCCCGCGGTAGCAGCCGCGGGCATGTTCGACCAGGGCAAACCCGAGCGAAAGCCGGGGGCGCAAAGTTACCGGTCTAAGGGCGAGAGCCTAGGACAGCGGGACCGCCGGACATCGGGCGCCATGGGTGCGCGTTCTGGCAGTCTTTTCTCCTCCCGCTTTCCCGGTGTGACCGGAGCATTTCCCGCCTCCCGAAACCGCATGGCGTCGGGCGCCGCCCTCGCTATACCCGGGTCTGTCCGGTCGAGGAGGGTTGATTGTTCGTTACAAAGCGGGCTGGACGAGCTGGCTGCACTCGCCTCGCTGGGGTCGCACGGCTTAATCGCCAACTGCGCGCCACAGTGGTCTTGCGTGCGGGCGGGTTCACCTTGGTGGAAGCCGTCATCACGCTGCTCGTCATGAGCATTCTCGCCACCTTCGCTGTCAACAGCTACAGCTCTTATGTCAAACGCGCCCGCGCCGTGGACGCGGTGGAGCAACTCGACCAGTTCCGCACGCATATGGAAAAGGCGTTCCAGGACAACGGCAACTACGGTGCCGGCGCGTGCGCCGTGAGCTTGCCGACCGGAGTCAGCAGCTTTGGGTTCTCCTGCCAGCTGACGCAGAACGGCCAGGCGTTCAGCGCCAGCGCCACCGGGTCTAGCAGCGTGGCCGGCTACGTATTCAGCATCAACGAGCAAGGGTTCAGGCGCACCGAAGCGTTCCCAGGCGCATCCGTACCGGTCGATTGCTGGATGGTTGAAAAGGACAAGTGTCGATGAAGCCCACTGCAGGATTCACCCTGGTCGAGTTGCTCATGGTGCTGGCGGTGGTCGGGATCATGACCGCCATCGCGCTGCCCGCGATGCGCATGCATTTGGCGAACGCGGACATTCGCGGCGTGGCCGAGGAGATGCGAAGCGGCCTGGAGCTGGCGCGCACGGAGGCCATCCGGCGTAACGCCAGCGTTCAATTCCAGCGCAACGGCACGGGCTGGACCGTCGTCGTGCCGGGTGCCAACAACGGGGGAGATCTGGTGGTGGCCAAGCGCGCGACGCACCCGGCGCAGGTCAGCGTGAACACCGACATCGACAACATTTCCTTCAACGGCTCGGGCTGGACGAGCCCGTTCGGCCAGGCCATGAACATGACCCTGGAGGCGCCCGCAGTCAGCGCGTGCCGCCCACAGGGCGGGATCTACTGCCTCAACGTCGTGGTGGCGGCCGGTGGATTGGTCCGCAGCTGCGATCCGGCTGCTCAAGTAGGCAGTCCCACCGCCTGCAACTGAATCAGGAGAGCACATGAAGCGCTATCAAATGGGCGGCGGTCTTGTCGAGGGGCTCATGTCGCTGGTGGTCCTTTCGGTCGGAATCCTCGCGCTGATCGGCATGCAGGCGACGCTGATCCAGGACAACAGCGAGAGCCGCGTGCGCATGCAGGCGGGATTCTTCGCTACCAGCGTCCTGGGAATGGCCGCGGCCAACCCCGAGAACGTGGGCTGCTTCATCGTGAACAGCGCGCAATCGGCGGCCTGCGTTAGTCGCGGATGCCCAGACTCAGGCATCCGGTTGGGTCGATCAGGTCATGAATGTTCTGCCGGGCGCCGCGAGCGTCCCGCCGCAGGTGACCTATGACAATGCCAGCGGCCAGCTCACCGTCACACTGCGCTGGCGAATGCGGGGCGACAACATGGTCCACAACTACGTTGCCGCAACGCAGGTAAGTACGGGGCTGTGACGATTATGCGCAACTATCAGTCGGGCATCAGCCTGGTCGAGCTGATGGTCGGGATCCTGGTGGGGCTGCTGGTAGTCATGGCGGCGTCGGGGTCGCTGGCCTTCTTCGAGGGGCAGCGCAAGACATCGCTGTCGGGCAATGCGGCGATGAACAGCGGCGTCATGGCCGGGTACATGATGCAGCGCGACCTGCGCAACGCCGGCGTGGGCCTGATGAATGCCACGCAACTGGGCTGCACCAGCCTGAACCTTTACTACAACAACGCTACACGCGCTGATGGCTCTGCAGTCGCACCGGCGCAGATCGTCGACGGCGGTGCCGCCCCGGACGCGGTGAGTGTGTTCTTCACCGACTCGGTGCTGGGCAGCGCTCCGGTGAAGTTGATACGGGGGCTCACGATGCCGGGTGAGAACCTGCGCGTCAACTCGACATCGGGTCTGCAGAACGGCGACGTGGTGCTGATCACCAGCTCTGCCTCCGCGGATCCCTGCACCGTGGCGCAGATCTCTGGCATCACGCCGATGGGCGCCGAGGTCGAGCTAGCGCGAGCCGCCGGCGGGAGCCGCCCCTGGAACGCGCCCGATCCCGCGGCTGCATTCTCCAACGCCCCGCTTTATCCCGCCGGCGGGGCGGTGGTCAAGGCCGGCAACACGTTGACGTGGCGCCGCTACAGTGTAGTCAACGGTGCGCTCAACGCCACAGACCTGGTCACCGGCACAACCATACGGGTGGCCACTAACGTGGTGAGCCTCCAGGCGCAGTACGGTGTCACCGACGGCATCAGCAATGAGATCCGGCGCTGGGTGGATGCCACAGCCGAGTGGGCGAATCCCACGGCGGACCTCGTGACACGCATCCGCGCGGTGCGCTTCTCGGTGGTGGTGCGCAGCGATCGCAAGGAGTTGCTCAAGGACACCGCAGGAGACTGCGCCATCACCACCGTGGCGCCGTCGCCCTGGCCAGATGTCGCGCCGCTGGACCTGTCGGTGGACCCGGATTGGCGCTGCTACCGCTACCAGGTCTACGCCTCGATCGCGCCACTCAAGAACGTCGTCTGGAGTGTGTCCCAATGAGCCGCATCCAACGCCAGAGGGGCGTCTCCCTCATCGTCGTGCTGGTCGTGCTGGCAGTGATGCTGGTCGGGTCTCTCGCCATGCTGCGCTCCAGCGAAGTGTCGTCGCTGGTGGCCGGCAACGTGTCCTTCAAGGAGGCCGCTACGCAGGCCACCGACATCGGCATCAGCGATGCGGCCAAGGCGCTCAACGCCATGGCCAACATGGACGGCAATATTCCCAACGCCTACTTCGCCACGCGTCAGGCGGAGGACAGCGACGGCCTTCCGACCACGGTCGACTGGTCGGCGGTGCCCGCTTCGACGGTGGGCAACTACAGCGTGCAGCACGTGGTGGAGCGGCTGTGCCAGACCACGCCCGTGGCCGACCCGCTCGCCGAATGCATGGTGCGCGACGCGGAGGCGCCCGGCAGCAACAAGGCCGGTTCGCTGGCATACAAGACTCCGGCCAGCGTCTATTACCGCATCACCGTCCGGGTCACCGGGCCCAAGAGCGCCAACGCATTCGTCCAGGCGCTGGTCCTGAAATAGATCTCTATTGCCTGCCGCCCGCGCGGCGGGTATCCGACCGCCACGAGACACAAGAGGTACCGGAAATGCTGCGCACACTCTCGCGTAAGGCCGTTGTCTGCGCGCTGCTCGCCCTGCTTCAGATGCTCCTGGGAGGCGCATGCAGCCGTGGCCAACATGGACATCTCCACGGTGCCACTGGATGTTCGCAGCGCGGCCAAGCCCAACATCATCTTCGGCCTGGACGACTCGGGTTCGATGGATTTCGAGGTGACTGCTCACCACCAACGACGGCGCTGCCTGGTGGCTCAAGCCCTCCTCCGGCGCTTCATCGTTCACCGACGCAAGCGGGAAACTTTGGTTCAACGCCAACGGTAACTGCCGGAAACGATGCCAGCAATACTTGGTACAAGTACGCGTATCTGTTTCCGGATGGCACCACCTCGGACGCGCGCATCTTGTCCGGACAACACCTACGACCACTTTGCCATTCCGCCGATCCCGGCGTTCGCCTTCTTCCGCAGTCACCAATACAACCCGCTCTACTACGATCCGCAGACCACCTACAAGCCGTGGGATCCGGCGTATATCAGCGGCTGCCACACGCACGTTCAGCAACGCCAGCACCACCGCGGCGCGCAGCCATCCATGGTTCCCCACGTCCGGGTCGCCAACCACCGTCAATCTCACGACCAACCTATCGACCGCGGCGGCGAACTGGACTTTCCGCATGTTGCCCGGGATGACCATACCGGGCGCGAGCATCTCTGGCATCGTGGGCCGCCGCAATGGCGGCACCTGGAACAACGTCACCACCAACGTGGCGATCGCAGCAGGCGACACCTGGGATGTGGCGATTCCGTACTATCCGGCGACCTATTACGCCGTCGACAGCACGTGTACGGCTGCAGAGGTGACCAGCGGCGCGTGCGCGACCGCCCCTGACGGCCAGAAGCTGCGACGCTACGAGATCAAGACCGGCGTGACGTTCCCGTCGGGCCGCACCTATGCCGCCGAGCTCCAGAACTTCGCCAACTGGTTTACCTACTACCGCAAGCGCAAGCTCATGCTGGCCGCAGCGATGGGCCAAGTGCTGTCCCAGGTGCGCGACGTGCGCGGCGGGGTCGTCAAGTTCAATGCCACGTCTGCCGTGACCATGTACGACTTCAACGCCACGGCTGATAGCCAGAACTACCGCCAGCTGTTGGGCACGGTATACACCAACCCCTCCAACGGTGGCACCCCGACACGCGACGCGCTGAACTATATTGGGCAGCAGTACCTGCGCACCGACGGCAGCGCGCCGATCCAGTACGCGTGTCAACGCAACGCAGCGTTCATCTTGACGGACGGCTTCGCCAACGCCAGCGGGCCGACCGTAGCGAGCCTACAACAAGACCACCTGGGGCAACGGCGCGCCCTTTACGCAGATCTTCAACAATACCCTGGCCGATATCGCGCTGTACTACTTCACCGTCAACCTGCAGCCGACCATGCCGACGGGGCTGGTGCCGTTCGATCCGACCAACACGCGCCCCGACGCGGATCGCAATCCGAACCTGCACATGAACACCTATGGCCTGACGCTGGGATCCAAGGGCACGATCTATCGGCGTCAACAGCAGCAGACCGACAATCCCTATCACCTACCCGCCGACCTGGCCCAACCCGAACCAGAACCGCAACCCCACTTCGGTGGACGACCTGTGGCACGCCACCATCAACGGACGCGGGCAGATGTACACCACCACCGACGTGACCGGCACGGTGGCCAAGATCCAGGCCATGGTCGCCGACCTCCTCAACAAGTCCGGCTCGGCTGCGGCAGTCGCAGTGTCCAACGTGAACATCCGCGCCGGCGACAACACGGCCTACGCTTCGGCCTATTCCACCGGCGGCTGGTATGGCGACCTGCTCGCCTTTTCGGTCGACGTCAACACCGGCAGTGTGTCCACCAACACGCCGTTGTGGTCCGCGCGCGATCTGCTGGAAGCGCGCACCCTGCCCCCAGCCCCGGATACGCGGCAGATCGCGACGTACAACTCGACGCCGGGTTCGGCCATGCCGTTCCGATGGGGCAATCTCGCCATCGGCCCATGCAGGTGCAACTGTCCACGATCGCCTCTGCTCCCACGCTGACCAACGGTGCCGGAGACGCTCGATTTCCTGCGCGGCGGGCGCGTGCCGCAGGAGGCCGACGGCTACCGCATCCGCGCCTAACATCTGGGCGACGTCGTCAATGCCGAGCCGGTCGCGGTGCGCGGAGCGGTGGGCGAATATGCCGACGCGGGGTACACGGTATTTCGCAACACCCTGGATACGCGCAAGGCCATGGTGTACCAGGCGGCCAACGACGGAATGCTGCACGCGTTCGACGCCGCGACCGGCGCGGAGTCCTGGGCCTACGTTCCGAATCTCGTGTTCCCCAGCCTGTCCGAGCTGGCCTCGCCCAACTATCAGCATCAGATACTACGTGGACGGCACGCCCTCGGTCGGCGACGTCGACTTTGGCAACACCGGGGGCGCTAGCGGAAGCCCGAACTGGCACACGATCCTGGTCGGCGGCCTGCGTCAGGGCGGCCAGGGCTTCTACGCGCTGGACGTGACCGTGCCCGATGCCGCAGACGAGAACGCGGCGGCCGGCAAGGTGTTGTGGGAGTTCCCCAACGCCAGCACCGCGGCGTATGCGAACAACGTTGGCTACAGCTACGGCAAACCGCTCATCGTCAAGACGCGGGCGTTTGGCTGGGTCGTCGTGGTGACTTCCGGGTACAACAGCACCACCACCACGGACGGCAAGGGTCACCTATTCTTCCTCAACCCGACTGACGGGACAGTCCTGAAGGAACTCGTGACCTCGGGACCTCGAGCGGTACGACCGCCAACCAAGCCAATCTGGGCCAGATCTCGGGCTTCGTGCTGAACGGACAGCAGGACCTCACCGCCGAGCAGATCTACGGCGGCGACAACCTGGGCAACATCTGGCGCTTCGATGTGTCCTTAGCTGACCCGGCGAGCTGGACGGTGGCCAAGCTCGCGGCGCTCACCGACTGCCGCGGGCAATCCGCAGCCGGTGACTTCGGCGCCGGAGCTGGTCACCGTGCAGGGCAAGCACGTGGTGCTGGTGGGGACAGGCAGGCTTCTTGGCGACACCGACGTCGCCAGCACCGCCGTGCAGTCGGTCTACGCCATCGTGGATGACGGCACGGCGACGCCGCTCGTCAGTCCGCTGCGCTCAAAGCTCACGCGCCAAGACCCTGACGGTGGCGGCCGGTGGCATACGCAACATCAACTCCGACGCGATCGACTGGACCAACAGCTATGGCTGGTACTTCGACCTGCCGGCGGGCGAGCGCGTCTCCGGCGACCCGACGGCGGTGTACGGCACCCTGATCTTCACGTCCAACCAGCCTTCCCCGGTGGCCTGTTCGTCCGGCAGCTTTCTGTATGCCGTCGACATCACCACCGGTGGCCAGGTGGCGCAGTCGAACTTCGCTACAGGAGAGCTGCCTTGGACCGGGAAGTCGCTGGCCCAGAGCTTGTCGACTAGACCGGTGGTGGTGGTGCTGCCGAGCGGGCAGATCAACTCCCTGGTGCGCAGCGCCGATGGCGGAATCATGTCTAACCGCCTGCCGCTGTCATGGAACCGCAACGTGAAGAAGGTCTCCTGGAAAGAGATCGTTCGCTGAGCTGGAAGGGGCGTGATAGAACGTGAGCGGTTGCGCCCCTTGAACTTTGTCTGAGGATGCCGGCAGTGCAGGGCAAAGCCATGCCAATCCGGTGCAGGCCGTGGCGACGTTCGCCTGGTTCGACGCCGTCCCGGGTCAATTCTCACCCTATCCCCTCGCGTCCCCTAACCAGCTCGTAGACCGTCTTGCCACGCAGGCGGAAGGTTTCGGACACGTGGAATAGGCTCTCGGAGTGGCCGACGAACAGTAGGCCGTCCGGGCGCAGGAGGGGCGCCAAGCGACGCAAGATCGCGGCTTGCGTAGCCCTGTCGAAGTAGATCATCACATTGCGGCAAAAGATCGCATCGAAGGGTTTGCGCGACGGCCAAGCGGAAGCGAGAAGGTTGAGCGGGCGAAAGCTCACCAGGGTGCGCAGCTCGGGCCGCACTCTTGCCTGTCCGACCTGGACGCCGGTTCCGCGCAGGAAGAAGCGCCTCACGCGCTCGGCACCGAGCCGTTCCACGCGTTCCATCGGGTAGACACCTTCCTCCGCCCTGCGCAGGACCTGGGTATCCAGGTCGCTGGCCAGGATCGAAACTGGCGGCGTCAGCGACGCGAAAGTCTCTGCCAGCGTTATGGCGATGGAATAGGCCTCCTCGCCGCTGGAGCAGCCGCAGCACCACACCTGGAAGTTGCGGCCCGGCTTGTGCCGGGCGGCATGCTGGGCCAACACTGGAAAGTGGTGCGCCTCACGGAAAAACGAGGTGAGGTTGGTGGTCAGCGCGTTGGTGAAGGCCTCCCACTCCGCTTCGTCCCCGAGCCGCAGAAGGTCCAGGTATTCCGAGAACCGTCGCAGTCCGCGCGCACGCAACCGGCGAGCCAGTCGGCTGTAGACCATGTCGCGCTTGGCCTCCGATAACGAGATGCCGGCGCGCTCATGAATGAGCCGGCGAATGCGCTGGAAGTCCTTGTAGGAGTAGTGAAACTCCCGAGTTTCGGTCGGCGTTTTGCCGGCAGGCACGGCAGCGTCTGTTCTCGTCCTTGGCACGGTGAATCGGGAAGCGAGCGGTCCGCCACCCGTGAGCGAAATTAACGGTGCGCGTCACCTGGCCTTTAGGACAGCAGATCGCGATGGGACAGCCACTCGAACGGCGCGCACCCACGTGTGCGAACCATGAGGCGCCGCATGGCCGCGTCGGGCTACAAACTCGACGCGCAACGGCAGCGAGATGATTTCGCTAGCTTCCGGCGCCTCGGATCCGGGCCAGCGTGGCGCTGGTAGAGCGATCGAACAGGAATGGGATGGAGTGCACCTGGCCGCCCCAAGACTGCACCTCGGCACCACCGACGATCTTCTCCACCGGCCAGTCTCCGCCCTTGACCAGGACGTCGGGGCGCGTAAGCAGTATCAGTTCGAGCGGTGTGTCATCGTCGAACCAAGTGACCACGTCCACGGCCTGGAGCGCCGCCACCACTGCCATTCGGTCCTCCAGGGGGTTCACCGGCCGATCCGCAGATTTACCCAGGCGCCGCACCGAGGCGTCGGTGTTGAGGGCGACGAGCAAGCTGGCACCGCGCGCACGCGCCTGCGCTAGGTAAGTCACATGGCCGCGATGCAGGATGTCGAAGCACCCGTTGGTGAACACCAGTGGCCGCGCCAACCTCGGGAGGCGCACAGGGAGCGTCGCGGGGACGCAGATCTTGCGCTCGAACCCGGGTGTCTCGGTGTCGGGAGCTCTTGAGACGCGCATCGGCCACGATGATAGCGCGTTGGCGCCGCGCTCGTCTCACGTTGCGGAATCGTGCATTCGATGCCGGACCTTGCAGTGGACAGAAGTTTGACAGTGCAGCGTTGACTGGCTATTCTCGCCTTAGCTCGTGCGATTGAGTAGGGCAGACACGATGACGAAGATAAGAGTGCTTCTCGGTGCCAGTCTCTTGCTGGTGACGTCGATTGCCACCGCCGGCGCAGCGGCGCCAGGAAAGGTTCCAACGCTAGCGGGTTACCCGGGGTGCGAGGACGCTGCGCACCGGACGTCAAAACGGATCGCGGATCCACAGCGAAGCAACGTGTCTGTCCGAGACGTCACGAAGGACGGCGCGAGCGACGCTCACAACCGCACGATCGACGAGTATCTTTCCTTCCACTCGCGCGTGACCGAGGACAACGGCAAGTTCACGCTCATGCCTTGGTCGGCTCTGCGGACCCACGCCAACTAGCACGCGTCACCTAAGCCAGCCTGCCGCCCCGTTTCCAGGGAACATCGGGTCGCTCGTTGGCGACGGCGACTGCCGTGCAATGGCATCGGGCGCAGATCGCGCTCTTGACGCTGGACTGGACTCGCAAGCGGGTCCGCAGCCCGTCGTCCAGTCTTACGAGTGCGCGTGTTGAGCTCCGACAAGTGAGCGAGCGGGGCTATGAGCGGACCCTAATCTGGTTCCGTCGAGACCTGCGCGCATATGACCACGCCGCGCTTCATCACGCGCTGAAGGAGGGCAGCGCCGTCTACTGCGTGTTCGTCAGTGGGTGGCTTCCACCGGCTGCGACGCGCAGCCCTATTTCCGGATCTTCAACCCGGTCACTCAGTCAGAGAAATTCGACCCCGAGGGGAAATTCATTCGGCAATATATTCCTGAGCTCACGACAGTGTCGAACCGCCACATTCATGCTCCCTGGGGCATGAGCGCGACAAAGCAGAAGGATTGCGGCGTGCTGATGGGCAGGGACTATCCGACGCCTCTCGTGGACCACGCCGATGCGCGCAAGGTGGCGCTAGAGCTTTATCGCAGGGCGCTGGGCTGAGGCTCTGCAGTCCCGCGCCTGAGGGATTCTGCGCGTGGCCACGCGCGGCGTTCAGTCCGTGTACTCGAACATCGTCACCACCTTTTGCACGCCGCCGGTCTTGCTGGCGACCTCCGCCGCCTCGTCGCCTTCCTTGTGCGTCACCAGGCCCATCAGGTAGACCACGCTGCCTTCAGTCACGACCTTGATGCGGCTGGGGCCCACTTTGCTCGCGGTCGCGAGACGAGTTTTCACTTTGCTGGTCAGGTAAGCGTCGTTGGCGCGCGTGCCGCTCGAAGTGGCTGGGCCGACGACGATCTCGTTCTGCACGTTACGCACGTTCTCCACACCCAGGGCGAGCGCGCCGATTTCATCCTTGGCTTGCTGGGTCGGCGCTTCACCCATCAGTACGACGTAGCGATTGTAGCTGACAATGTCCAGGTGAACTTCGGTGCCAAATTTCTCCTCGACCCGGTTGCCGATCTTCCTCTCGATGCCGCTATCCTCGAGTTGGGTGGCGCTGGTGCGGCGGTCGTCGATCAGACCTGGGACGCACCCGTGCAGCGCAGGGATCAACAGCGCCAGAAAGGCCAACAGCACTCCTCGATTCTTCATGTCCTATTCCACTCCTAACAGTAGACAGTCGATGGCGTCGCACAGACAATGCAAGCACAAGATATGCACCTCCTGGATTCGCGCCGTGCGCGAGTGCGGGACGCAGATATGAACATCTCGCTGGCCCAGCATCTCGGCCATGACGCCACCATTCCTACCGGTCAGCGCGATCACGCCCATCTGCCGCTCGTGCGCGGCGTGAATTGCTTCCACGACGTTGCGGGAGTTCCCGCTGGTCGAGATTGCGAGCAACAGATCATCGGGCTGGCCCAGAGCGCGCACCTGCTTGGCGAACACCTGGTCGTAGTCGTAGTCGTTGGCGATGGATGTGATGGTGGAGGAATCGGTGGTCAGCGCGATGGCTGGCAGCGCCGGCCGCTCCATCTCGAAGCGGTTGAGTAGCTCGGCGCTGAAATGCTGCGCGTCGGCCGCGGAGCCACCGTTGCCGCAGGCCAGAATCTTCCCATCGTTCATCAGGCACTGGACCATGCGTTCGGCCCCTTGTCGCAGAGGCTCGGTCAAGACCTTCACGGCCTGCGTCTTGAGCTGAGCGCTCTCGGCGAAGTGCTCGCCGATCCGCTTATTGAGATCCATGGCGCGTCTTCCGGTTCCGCATCAAGCCCGCAAAGTTATCACACGAGCCCCGCAGGCGCCGCGTCGTTGGAGAACGACAATGCTCATTCACCTAAGACGTCCTTGATCCATTCCGGCGGGCCTCCGTGCTCGATCAGCACGGCATCGAAGCGACAGGCTGGGGTAGTGCGCTGCCGGGAAAGGTAGTGACGCGCTGTGGCGAGCAAACGCTGGCGTTTGCGTCGCGGTGATGCTCTGCGCAGCTCCGCCGAACGACCGACTGCTGCGCATGCGCACCTCCACGAATACCAGCGTCGCGCCCTCGAGCAAGATCAGGTCGATCTCGCCCAGACGGCAGGTGTAGTTGCGCTGCTTGAGCTTGAGTCCCTGGCCGAGGAGGAAGTGCAGAGCCTGATCTTCGGCCTGCGCGCCGCCGGGATTCATGGGTTGGTCCGGGGCTGCATGAGCGGGTATTCACCGCTGCGACGAAGACACGGGCTGGCTCAGAACACGCGCTTCGCCCTGACTGAACTGCGCGGGGATCAACTCCCGCACGTAACGGCGATCCTTTTCCATCGTGATGTAGCCGGTAACGCCGTCCAGCGGTGCCTGGTTCGAGCCCGGCTTGAGCAGGTCCTGTGCGATGCGGTAGGCATCGATGCCCAGAGCGTAGAAGCGCTGGAACTCGAGCCCGGCCTGGTCCTGGCGCGTGTAGGACAGCACGGCCGGATGGTCGGGCGAGAGCAGCCACGGCATGTCGACGAAGTAGACCCCGTTCAGCTCGAAGTTGGCGAGCGGCTGCGCGCTGGTGTGTACCATCGAGGTGGCATAAATAGGAAGAGTGCTGCCAAGATAAGAGCGGATGAGCTTAGCGCGGGGACCATCCAGGGCGAGGAAGATCGCGTCGCTGACACCGTTGGAGATGGCATCGCGAAGCTTCAGCAGACTCGCCGCATCGCTGCTGTACTGGAACTGGTCCTGGATCGTGCCGCCGCGACGCAGGAACTCGTCGCCGAAGGCCTGCGCGAGCCGACGCGACAGACCTGTTTCGCTCGACACCACGATGGCGTTGCGCCGGTTTTGCTGGCGCGCGAGCTGCGCTACCTGTCTGGCCTCGTTTTCGACTTGCAGGCCGAACACATAGAGATTTGACGGTATCGGGGACTCGTCCTCCGGCGCACTGAGGGCGAGGGTCGGTACCGAGACCAGTGTGGTGCCCGCGAGCGCGGTGACCGCGCTGCGTGTGAGCGGACCAATGACCAGCTGTGCTCCGGCGCGCACCACGTCCTCATAAGCCTGCACGACGTCGAAGGATTCATCGCTGGTCGCGCGCACAACCAGGGGCAAGGTCGTTCCACGATGCACCTTGGCCGCTTCGAGGATACCCAGCCGCACTGCGTCCGCCTGTCGGCCGACGGACGGGGACCTCAACGGCAGCAGCACCGCAATGTGGGGCCCGGGCTGGTCGGGCGACTTGGCGCCTTGCTGCTGGGCGTACGCCAGGTGATTGGCCAGCGCGTAGGACCCCAAGTATAGTAGCGCCACGATCAGTAGCGGAGAGGCCGGTACACGTTGCATAGCGACGCCCGCGCGCGGATGGAGGCGGCATTATATGTCGTGGCGACACCGCTGGGGAACCTGCGCGACATCACGTTGCGCGCGTTGGATGTGCTCGCTGCGGTCGACGTGGTGGCCACCGAGGATACTCGCCACACCCAGCAGCTGTTGTCGCATTACACGATCCGTGCGCGCTTGATTCCGCTGCATGAGCACAACGAGCAACGGGCCGCGGGGAACATCATCGGGCTGCTCGCCGACGGCAAGCCGATAGCCTATGTGACGGATGCGGGCACGCCCGCGATCAGCGACCCGGGCGCGCGGCTGGTAGCGCGAGTGCGGGAAGCAGGCCTGCCCGTGATTCCGATCCCGGGGCCGAGTGCGTTGACCGCCGCGCTGTCGGCCGCGGGAATGAGTGCGCCGCATTTCTTGTTCTACGGGTTCCTGCCCAGCAAGGCGGGAGCACGGCGTGCCGCACTGTCGGCCATTTCATCGCTGCCGCACACGCTGGTCTTCTTCGAAGCACCGCACCGGCTGCTCCAGACGCTCGAGGACATGACACAGGCCTTGGGACCGGACCGCGTGATCGTGATAGCCCGCGAGCTCACCAAGGTCTTCGAGAGCTTCCAGCGTTGCAAGCTGGCCCAGGCGCGGGCCTGGCTGGCGGAGGACGCGAACCGCATGCGCGGCGAGTTCGTGCTGATCGTGGAGGGCGCAGCCGCGGCTCCGGCGCAGTCGGCAGCGCAAACGCAGCGCATGCTGGAGATTCTGCTGAGCGAGTTGCCTCTCAAGCAAGCGGTGCATCTGGCCGCTGCGATCACGGGCACGAAGAAGAACGCCCTCTACGAGCGTGCGCTGGAGTGGAAAAAACAGGCCGTCAACCGGTCTTGACTCCAGATGCAGCGACTCACGCTAACCAAACCAGACGATTGGCACCTGCACCTGCGCGACGGTGAGGCCTTGCATGCGGTGGTGCCGGATACGGCGAAGCGCTTCGCGCGCGCCATCGTCATGCCCAATCTCAAGCCACCTGTAGTCGATACAACTCTGGCCCTGGCGTACCGCGAGCGTATCCTCCGCGCTTTGCCGCCCGATGCGCGGTTTACCCCGCTGATGACTTTGTACTTGACGGACAAGACCTCCCCGCAGGAGGTGCGGCGCGCACGCGACAGCGGCGCGGTGTTCGGCGTGAAGTACTATCCAGTTGGAGCGACCACCAACTCGGAGCACGGCGTGAGCGACGTCCGAAACTGTCTGGCGACGCTGGAAGCTATGGCCGAGATCGGCTTGCCGCTGCTGGTGCATGGCGAGGTCACTGACCCACAGGTCGACGTGTTCGATCGAGAGAAGGTGTTCATCGAACGCTCGCTCATCCCGCTGCTCCAGCGTTTTCCAGCCCTGAAGGTGGTGATGGAGCACATCACCACCGCGAACGCGGTGCACTTCGTTCTGGCTGCACCGGACAACGTTGCGGCGACGATTACCGCACACCATCTGCTTCTCAACCGCAATGCGCTGTTCGAGGGTGGTATCCGTCCGCACCATTACTGTCGCCCGGTGCTGAAGCGCGAGGAGCACCGTCTGGCTTTGGTCAAGGCAGCCACCTCCGGCAACCCCAAGTTCTTTCTTGGAACCGACAGCGCGCCGCACGCCCGGCATAGGAAGGAGACGGGCTGCGGCTGCGCCGGCATCTATACCTCACACGCGGGCATTGAGTTCTATGCTGAGGCCTTCGAAGCGGCAGACGCTCTCGACAGATTGGAAGCGTTCGCCAGCTTCCATGGCGCCGACTTCTACGGGCTACCGAGGAATCGCGAGCGGCTCGTGCTGGTACAGCGAGAGTGGTCGGTACCCGAACAGATGTCCTATGGCGCACAAGCGCTGGTGCCGCTGCGCGCCGGCGGCGTCGTGCGCTGGGCGCTGGCCTGACCGCTGCCCGCTGCAAGAGTCTGATTGCGGCAGTCGGGAGCGGAGTCGCGCATGTGGCGAGCTGAAACCGCCGGCATGCCGCGGTCTACGTTAGTATGTGGTCGTGAAGCTGGCCGGGCAGTCGCTGCGTGGTATTTCGGCGCGCAGAGGAAAGTCCGGGCTCCGCAGAGCACGATGCCGGCTAACCGCCGGGCGCCGCGAGGCGACGGAAAGTGGAACAGAGAGAAGTCTGCCTAAGTCCTGGAAACGGGACCGGCGATGGTGAAACGGTGGGGTAAGAGCCCACCGCGGACCTGGCAACAGGAACGGCACGCCAAACCCCATCGGGAGCAAGGCCAAATAGGGGAGCGACAGCGTGGCTCGCGCTGCTCCCGGGTAGGCCGCTTGAGCCGCCGGGCAACCGTCGGCCCAGAGGAATGACTGCCCAAGGGGATCCCCCTGGACAGAACCCGGCTTATAGGCCAGCTTCACTTCTACCTCGTCGCCCCCGCCTGTCGCTGCCCCCCAACGTTTCCGGTTGCGGCTAGGTTCTCGAGTTTAGGTTCACTATCGTTCGTATCTCATTATTTCTTCTGCACTTAGAGCATCAATTCCTCGGGTTCCGCGGTACTTGAGGTAAGTCATTGTCGGCAATGCAAAATCCAGAACTTTTTTCTTGACCCCCTGGAACCTTTTATCTATAGTGCCCTGAAGTGGGAAAAAGTGGGGGATTGTGGGAGATCCTCCGCAATCAGGGGGCTATGTGTTTCGCGGCGTCACCTCGCTGACTCTGGATAGCAAGGGCCGACTCGCGGTACCCGCGCGGTTCCGCGAGGTGCTTCAGCTTCGTGCCTCAGGCAAGTTGGTGGTCACCGCTGATTCTGGATCCTGCCTTCTTCTCTATCCGGCCCCGGATTGGGAACCCATTCAACAGAAGCTGATGAGCCTGTCGAGCTTCAACCCACGCACGCGGGATCTTCAGCGCTTGCTGGTTGGCAACGCCTGCGATGTGGACGTGGACGGGGCGGGGCGGATCCTGATCCCGGGCCCTCTGCGCAAGTTTGCGGGACTGGAAAAGGATGTGGCGCTAGTGGGGCAAGGTGCGCGCTTCGAGTTGTGGGACGAAGCCAAGTGGACGGCGCAGATGGAAAAGTCGAGCGCGCCGGGCGAAGACGACATTCCGCCTGATCTCGAGGGATTTTCGCTCTGAGCGCCCGGGCGCTCGGATGACTCCCATGAGAGTACTCGCCTCAGCGGGCCCTGGGTGAGAGCAGGAAGGTACGACGATCGACAAACCTCTGGCGCACCTGTCGGTGCTGCTGCGGGAAGCAGTGGACGCGCTGCAGGTCAAAGCAGATGGGATCTACGCGGACTGCACTTTTGGCCGAGGCGGCCATAGCCGCGAGATCTTGCTGCGCTTGGGCGGCCACGGCCGGCTGGTGGCGCTGGACCGGGACCCCGAGGCGCTGGCAGCGGCGAAGGAGATCGGCGACGCGCGCTTCACAGTGCTGCACGCGAGCTTCGGCCGCTTACGGGAAGCTCTAGGCGCAGAGGGTGTGGCAAGGGTAGATGGGATTTTGATGGATCTGGGGGTGTCCTCGCCCCAGCTCGAGGATGCGAAGGCGGGGCTTCAGCTTCAGGTTGGACGGGCCGCTCGACATGAGGATGGATGCGAGCCGCGGCATCACAGCCGCGCAGTGGCTGGCGAGCGCTTCGGAACAGCAGATCAGGGAGGTGATCAAAACCTATGGCGAAGAACGGTTTGCTCGGCAGATTGCAAGAGCGATTGTTGCGGCTCGATCGGGGCGAGCTCTCCACTCCACCCGACAGCTTGCCCAGATCGTGGAAGACGCCGTTCGGACGCGCGAGCCAGGCCAGGACCCGGCGACGCGGACATTCCAGGCTATACGGATTTTCATCAATCAAGAGCTTGAGGAACTTTCGCTAGCCTTGTCGCAATGCCTGGAACTGCTGAAGGATGGTGGCCGCCTGGTGGTGATCAGCTTTCACTCGCTTGAGGACCGCATGGTGAAGCGCTTCCTGCGCGAGAACGCGCAACCGGTGCCAGTGCCGCGCGGGCTCGCCGTGCGGGAGGCCGACCGTGAGGGACCAAAACTGCGCCTCATCGGCAAGCCGGTGCGTCCGAGCCAATCCGAGATCGCCTCCAACCCTCGCGCGCGCAGCGCGATCATGAGGGTCGCCGAGAAACTTCCCCGTCGACCAGCTGCAGGGAGGGCGCGCGGGTGATCAAGCTCAGCAGTGTGCTTGCTACCCTCCTCGTGGTGTGCGCCCTGGCACTGGTCACCTCGCAGCACAAGGCACGCAAGCTGTTTTCCGAATTGACCCAGGAACAGGAGGCGGCCAGACAGATCGAAGTGGAGTGGGGGCAGCTGCAGCTCGAGCAGAGCACTTGGGCCATGCATGCACGCATCGAAAAGATCGCAAGTGGTCATCTGCAAATGCGCATGCCAGCGGCAGCCCGCGTGCGCCTGGTGTCCGACGAGGTCGGTGGATACGTCGCGGCCGACCCGGGAAGCCGCGCCAACGCCGTGGACGGGACGCGACGAGGTGGTACAAGCGCCAGGGAGCGCTTGCTGACCAAGGCCAAGCGATGAGACCCCCGCTGAATCCTGCACTCCAGTTGCGTCTACCCGCGGCACGGGCGCGCGTACTAGTGCTGCTGTTGCTGCTGTGGTTCACCCTGCTGGCTGCGCGCGCCCTGTACCTCCAGGGGTGGCACAACGATTTTCTCCAGCAGGAAGGAGCCTCGCGTTTCACCCGAACCATCGAGCTTCCCGCGCATCGCGGAATGGTTACCGATCGCTACGATGAGCCGCTCGCCATCAGCACGCCGGTGGAATCGGTGTGGGCCAGCCCGGCCGACGTCGAGATCACTGCTTCTCAGCGCCACCAGCTAGCGCGCCTGTTGGACCTGGACGAGCTGGAGCTCAAGAAGAAGCTGGCCGAGCCGGATCGCGAGTTCGTCTATCTCAGGCGACATCTGCCACCAGAGCTGGCCGCCAAGGTGGTGCAGCTCGGGCTGCCTGGCGTCGGGTTGAAACGCGAATACCGCCGCTACTACCCCGCCGGCGACCTGACGGCCCAACTGGTTGGGATCACAGACGTCGACGACCGCGGCCTGGAGGGCATCGAGCTCGAATATCAAGATTGGCTGGCAGGCAGGCCCGGCAGCCGGCGTGTGATCAAGGACCGGCTTGGGCGGGTGGTGGAAGACGCGGCGATTGTCCGGGTACCAGTCGAGGGACGCGACCTGGCGCTGTCCATCGATCGCAAGCTGCAGTACCTGGCGTTCCGCGAGCTGAAGGCCGCAGTAGCGCAGCACCAAGCCAAGGCCGGCGGCATCGTGGTTCTGGACGTCAAGACCGGCGAGGTGCTCGCGCTTGCGAACCTGCCCGCCTTCAATCCGAACAATCGCGCCACGCTGGACGCGCGCCGCGCGCGCAACCGGGCCATCACGGACGTGTTCGAACCGGGGTCGACGCTCAAGCCATTCACGGTGGCTGCCGCGCTCGAGGCTGGGGTGATCAGACCCAATACCGTGCTGCAGACCGCCCCCGGTTATCTCACGGTGGGCGATGCCACGATCCACGACGCCCATCCCGAAACCTTGCTCAGCGTCGGTCAGGTGATCCAGAAGTCCTCCAACGTAGGCGCGGCAAAGCTGGCGTTAGCGCTGCCACGCGAGTCGCTGTGGAACATGCTGTCGGGGGTTGGGTTCGGAGCCGCGTCGCAGCTCGGTTTTCCGGGCGAAGTTTCCGGCTACCTGCGCGCCTATCAGCGTTGGCGGCCGATCGAGCAGGCGACCCTGTCCTATGGGCACGGCATCTCGGTAAGCCTGCTGCAGCTGGCGCGCGCCTACACGATCTTTGCCACCGACGGTCAACTGCAGCCCTTGACACTGGTTCGCCGCGACCGGCCTGTGGAAGGAAAGCGCGTTATCTCAGAGCGCACTGCACTCGCGGTGCGCAGCATGCTCGAGTTGGTGGTGAAAGCGGGGGGGACGGCTCCGCGCGCGCGCGTTCTGGGTTATCGCGTGGCCGGCAAGACCGGGACCGCGCACAAGCTCGAGGGCAGGGGATATGCCGGCGATAGTTACGTATCTTCGTTCGTGGGCATTGCTCCCGCCTCGGATCCGCGGCTTCTGGTGGCGGTGATGATTGATGAACCGAGCGCGGGCGAGTACTACGGCGGCGTAGTCGCGGCGCCGGTCTTCAGTCGGGTGATGACAGAAGCGCTGCGCATGCTGTCGATCCCGCTCGACGCACCGATGACCGACGTCGCGCCTCTAGACGCGATGCCAGAAGTGCGGGAGGAGGTGTGAGCGTGGGTGCAAACCGAGACCACACGGATGCGCGCCTCGACCTGTCCACGCTCAATGCCCTTGGCATGCCGATCACCCGGCTTGCCACCGACAGCCGCCGAGTCCAGCCTGGCGACGTGTTTATCGCCGTCCCTGGTGCACGCGTGGACGCGCGCAGCCTCATCCCCCAGGCGATCGCCGCCGGTGCGGCGGGCGTGATCTGGGAGGCCGAAGGCTTCCACTGGGATCCGGCCTGGCGCGTGCCTAACTTGGCGGTTCTCAACTTGCGTCAGCGGCTCGGCTTCATCGCGGCGCATGTTTACGGCGACCCGTCGCGTCGCATGTGGGTGGCTGGCGTGACTGGAACCAACGGCAAGACTTCGTGCTCCCACTGGATCGCGCAGAGCCTCACTCGTCTCGGCCGCCGCACTGCGGTCCTGGGCACGCTGGGTAACGGCTTCCCCGGGGAGCTTTCGCCTGGTACGCATACCACAACCGATGCGGTGTCGTTGCACGCGGAGATGGCGGATCTGCTGTCTCGAGGCGCGTCGGGTGTGGTCATGGAGGTCTCCTCCCACGGCCTGGAGCAGGGCCGGGTGAACGGCGTGGCCTTCGCGGCCACGCTGTTCACCAATCTTTCCCGCGATCACCTCGACTACCACGGCAGCATGGAGCAATACGGCGCGGCCAAGGCCCGGCTTTTTCATTGGACCGGCCTGAAGTACGCGGTGATCAATCTGGACGACGGATTTGGAGCCCAGCTCGCCGCATCGCTCGACCGCTCGCGCATCAACGTTCTAGGCTATGGCTTGGGCAAGGGCGAAATCTCGGGGCATAGGCTGGATCTGTCCAAGCACGGCCTCACGCTCCAGATCGAGACCCCGTGGGGAGCGGGCGTCATACGCAGCCAGCTGTTGGGCGGCTTCAACGCTGCCAATCTGCTCGGTGTGCTGGGCATGCTGCTGGCAGCTGGAGTGGAGCTGGAAAACGCCATTGGCGCGCTGGAGCGGGTCGAGCCGGTGCCAGGCCGCCTCCAGATGGTGCGTCGCCCCGGGCAACCGCTGGTCGTGGTGGACTACGCCCACACCCCGGACGCGCTACAGCAGGTGCTGGAGACGCTGCGCGGCGTGCTCGGCGCAGAAGGTCGTCTGATCTGCGTGTTCGGCTGTGGCGGAGAGCGCGATGTGGGGAAACGTCCCCTGATGGGAGAAGCCGCCACGCGACTGGCGGATTGCGTCTTCGTGACCAGCGACAACCCGCGAGGTGAGGACCCGCGCGCCATCATCGAGCAGATCGTAGCGCAGGCACACCCCAACTACCGCGTCGAGGTCGATCGCGCGGCCGCAATCTACCTGGCGCTGCGCGAGGCGCGCACGGAGGATGTCGTACTGATAGCGGGCAAGGGCCACGAGGCGTATCAGGAGATCGCTGGAGCCCGTGTGCCGTTCAGCGATGCAGAGTTGGCGGCCAGTGTCCTCGAGCAGAGGAGATGATGCTCGACCTTGACGCGGCTGCGCGTGCCCTGGACGCGACGCGTTCCGGGGCGAACGCAACCTTCACCGGCGTAACGACCGACAGCCGGCAGGTTCAGACGGGAGATCTGTTCGTGGCCCTCAGAGGTGAGCGCTTCGACGGTCACACCTTCGTGGATGTCGCGCTATCGTCCGGCGCGGTGGCGGCACTGGTCGAGCAGGGCGTGCCCCTGAGGGTCGGCGATGCGCCACTGATCCTGGTGCGCGACACACGCCAAGCCCTCGGCCGGCTGGCGGCTTTCTGGCGCGGCCGGTTCGTGCTGCCGCTGGCAGCGGTGACTGGCAGCAACGGCAAGACCACGGTGAAGGAGATGCTGGCGGAGATGCTGCGCGCAGCCGTCGGCGAGGATGCGGTGCTCGCCACCATCGGTAATCTCAACAACGACATCGGCGTGCCGATCACGCTGCTGCGTCTGCGCGACCGGCATCGTTACGCGGTGATCGAGATGGGGATGAACCATCCGGGCGAGATCAGCTATCTGACGCAGCTAGCCCGACCCACCGTGGCGCTGGTGACCAACGCCGGCGCAGCGCATATCGGCGAGGTAGGTTCGCGGGAAGCCATCGCGCGCGCCAAGGGCGAGATCTACGCTGGCCTGGATGCGACCGGCGTCGCGCTGATCAACGCGGATGACGACTTCGCGCAGTTCTGGCGCGATCTCAACCGCGGCCGCAGAGTGATCGAATTCGGCATCGATCGGCCAGCGGCGGTAAACGCACAGTTCGAGCTGAGCGCGGCGGGCAGCCTGATGTCGGTATCCACTCCGGATTCGGCATACATCGCGCAACTGCAGGTGCCGGGGCTGCACAACGTACGCAACGCCTTGGCCGCCGCGGCCGCTGGGTATGCGCTGGGAATCGCGCCGGCCTTCGCAGCAGCCGGACTGGCAGCGTACGCGGGCACCGAGGGCAGGCTTGAGCGCAAGACGGCGCGTGGCGGCGCCACCCTAATCGACGATACCTATAACGCCAATCCCGACTCGGTCAGAGCCGCGATCGCGGTGCTGGCTGCTGCAGCCGGTAAGCGCGTGCTGGTCCTGGGGGACATGGGCGAGTTGGGCGAGGCGGGCCCCGCCCTGCACAGCGGGACGGGCGAGGACGCGCGGCGCGCTGGCATCGACCATCTGCTCACACTCGGCGAGTTGTCCGAGGCGGCAACCCGTGCCTTTGGCTCGGGGGCCAGACACTTTCGTAAGCTCGATGAGTTGTGTTCGGCGCTCGACCGCCTGCTTGGCCGGGACACCACTGTGCTGGTTAAGGGCTCCCGTTTCATGCGCATGGAGCGGGTGGTGGAACGCTTCGTCAACGGCGCGCCCCGGCGCGCCCAGGGAGGACACTAGCGTGTTGCTGCTGCTGACTCAATGGCTGGCTCAGGACGTCCGCACCTTCAACGTGTTCAGCTATATCACGCTGCGCGCGGTGCTGGCCACGCTGACAGCGCTCGCCATCTCCTTTGTGGTAGGCCCAGCGGTCATCCGCAAGCTCACTGCGTACAAGATTGGACAGGCGGTGCGCGATGACGGCCCGCAAAGCCACTTGGCCAAGGCCGGCACGCCCACCATGGGCGGCGCGCTGATCCTGGTCTCGATCACGATCACCACCACTCTGTGGGGGGATCTGACCAACCGCTTCGTTTGGGTGGTGATCGCGGTTACGCTGGGCTTCGGTGTGATCGGCTGGATCGACGATTACCGCAAGGTCGTCCACCACAACCCGAAGGGCCTTTCGGCCCGGGTCAAGTTCTTCTGGCAGTCGGTTCTAGGTCTCGCGGTCGCTGGTTTCCTCGCGTACAGCGGTACACCTGCACAGACAGCACTCATCGTCCCGTTCTTCAAGCAGGTGGCCTACCCCCTGGGTGTGGTCGGTTTCGTGATCTTGACCTACTTGGTGATTGTCGGGACCAGCAACGCAGTGAACTTGACGGACGGGCTAGACGGGCTGGCGATCCTGCCCACCGTGATGGTGGGAGGCGCGCTCGGCGTGTTTGCCTATGTGGCGGGCAACGCGGTGTTCTCCAAGTATCTGGGATTCCCACACATCCCCGGCGCTGGCGAGCTGACCGTGTTTTGCGCTGCGCTTGCCGGCGCGGGTCTGGGCTTTCTCTGGTTCAACGCCTATCCGGCGGAGGTGTTCATGGGCGACGTGGGCGCGCTGGGGCTCGGGGCTGCGCTCGGAACCGTGGCCGTGGTCGTGCGCCAGGAGATTGTCCTGCTGATCATGGGCGGCGTGTTCGTGGTGGAGACGCTATCCGTGATGCTGCAGGTGGCCTCCTTCAAGCTCACTGGGAAGCGCATCTTCCGGATGGCGCCGCTGCATCATCACTACGAGTTGCAGGGCTGGAAGGAGAATCAGGTCGTCGTGCGCTTCTGGATCATCACGATGATGCTCGTGCTTTTCGGCCTTTCCACGTTGAAACTCAGATAAGACAGCGGGGAGCATGGAACTGGCGGGAAGAAACGCACTGGTGCTCGGGCTGGGGGTCAGCGGCCTGTCGATGGCACGCTGGCTCAGTCATCGCGGTGCGCACGTGCGGGTTGCCGACACACGCGTGGCGCCGCCCTGCGGTGCGCAGCTCCAGCGTGAGCTGCCCAGCGTCCCGGTTGTCACCGGCACCCTGCGCCCCGAGAGCTTCCACGATGTGGACTTGATCGCCATCAGCCCGGGCGTGCCAGCGACGGAGCCGTTGGTGGAAACCGCGGCCAAGCGCGGTGTCCCGGTGGTGGGTGACATCGAGTTGTTCGCCCAGGCGCTGCCCGCTGTCGCGACAGCCAAAGTGCTGGCCATCACCGGTTCCAACGGCAAGAGCACAGTGACCGAGATGGCCGGCGCGATGTGCAAGCAGGCCGGCTTGAGAACCGTCGTGGCCGGCAACATCGGCCTGCCAGTTCTCGATGCGCTGCTCGCGATCGAGCGCGCGACGGGTCCGGCCGGCCGCAAGCCGGACGTGTTCGTGCTCGAGCTGTCCAGCTTCCAACTCGAGACGACCTCCTCGCTGGACGCGCACGTCGCCGCCTGCCTCAACCTCAGCGAAGACCACCTGGACCGGTATCGCGCGATGCCGGCCTACGCGCAAGCCAAGGCACGCATCTTTCGCGGTGCCGGCATCCAGGTGCTCAACCGTCTGGACGTCTGGTCCCGGAGCATGGCGCTGGCGGGCAGGACCGTGTTCACCTTTGGATTGGACGCGCCGTCAGGAGCGCGGGAGTGGGGGTTGACCGAGGTGGAGGGCGAAGCCTGGCTTGCGCAGGGTGAGCAAAAGCTGATGAGCGTTTCCCAATTGCGTGTGGCCGGTTTGCACAACGCTGCAAATGCGCTCGCCGCGCTCGCACTTACGCGCGCCATCGATCTGCCTTACGAATCGCTGCTTCAGGCGCTGGCTCAGTTCGAGGGTCTGCCCCACCGCGTACAGAAGGTAGCCGAGATCGATGGCGTGATGTTCTACGACGATTCCAAGGGCACCAACGTTGGTGCGACGGTGGCCGCGCTCAACGGGATGCGCCAGAAAGTTGTGCTGATCGCCGGTGGCGACGGCAAGGGGCAGGACTTTGCTCCTCTGAGGTCTGCGGTGGCGGCCCATGTTCGGGCTGTGGTTTTGATCGGACGCGACGGCGACAAGATTGCCCAGAGCATCGAGGGGAGTGGTGTTCCGATGCAGCGTGCGCGAACCATGGAGGAGGCGGTGCGCATGAGTTTGGCGGCGGCGCGCGAGGGCGATGCAGTGCTGCTGTCGCCCGCCTGCGCTAGCTTCGATATGTTCCGCGACTACGAGGATCGCGCCCGAGTGTTCGTGCAGGCGGTCAAGGAGCTGGTGGCGAAGTGAACCTGGCATTGATATCTCCGGCCAAGAGCGCACTGCGCGAATACGATCAAGCGTTGCTATGGGCCGGCGTGCTGTTGCTCGGCACCGGCTTGGTGATGGTGTACTCCGCCTCGATCGCCATCGCCGAACAATCGAGGTTCACCTCCAACCAGCCGACCTATTTCCTGGTGCGGCACCTGGTCTTCGTCGCTGCCGGCACGCTCGCCGGGGTCGTGGTGTTTCAGGTTCCCATCCGTTTGTGGCAGCAGGCGGCGCCGTACTTGTTCGTGTTCGGTGCGGCCCTGCTGGTGCTGGTTCTCATCCCCGGCATAGGCCGCGAGGTCAACGGCAGCCGGCGCTGGCTGCCGCTCCTGGTGGCCAACCTGCAGCCCTCGGAGCTCGTGAAGCTGTTCGTCGTGCTCTACGCGGCTGACTACACCGTGCGCAAGGCGGCCTGGATGCACAGCTTGAAGCGGGGGTTTGCGCCGATGTTCGCAGTGATGCTGTTCGTGGGCGCACTGTTGCTGCGGGAGCCGGATTTTGGCGCTTTCGCGGTGATCGCTGCCATCGCCATGGGGATCTTGTTCTTAGGCGGGATGAACTGGCGGCTGTTCGCCGGGCTCGCCGCGTTCTTGGTGCTGGGGTTCGTGGTCATCATCCTGACCTCTCCCTACCGCATGCAGCGCATTCTGGGGTTCATGGACCCCTGGGCCGATCCCTACGGCAAGGGCTATCAGCTGTCGCATGCGTTGATCGCGTTCGGCCGTGGAGAGGTGCTTGGAGTAGGGCTCGGCGCGAGCGTCGAAAAGCTGTTCTACCTGCCTGAGGCCCACACCGACTTCTTGCTGGCGGTGATCGGCGAAGAACTGGGCTTTCTAGGCGTGATCGCAGTGGTCGGTTTGTTCATCTTTGTCACTGTGCGAGCCTTCGCCATCGGATCGCGGGCCGCCAAGCTGGAGCGCTACTTCTGCGCGCTGGTGGCGCAAGGCATCGGCATCTGGCTGGGGGTGCAGGCCATCATCAACATGGGCGTGAACCTGGGGCTGCTCCCGACCAAGGGGTTGACGCTGCCTTTTCTTAGCTTCGGTGGCAGCGGGTTATTGGCCAACTGCGCTGCACTTGCCCTGCTGCTCCGCATCGACTGGGAGAGCCGCCAGCTTATGCGCGGTAGTGGGGGCCTCAACGCGGCGCTGGGGACCACGGCGAAGACGCTCGAGGGTGCGATGTCCCGGATTCCTCAGCGAGCGGGAAGGGGCAGAGCATGGGTGGTCGCGGGGCTACGCACGAGCCGTCGGCCGGGAACGGATTGAATGACACCCGAACCTGCTGTGCGCGCCCCCCCTCATCCTGCACCGCTCGCGACGCGGGCCGCGCGGACCATTCTGGTCATGGCCGGCGGTACGGGTGGCCACGTGATGCCCGCGATGGCTGTTGCCGACTACATGCGCAGCAACGGCTGGCGGGTAGTGTGGTTGGGCTCCAGGCAAGGCATGGAAGCGACGCTGGTCCCCAAGCACGGATACCGAATGGAATGGATCCGTTTTTCCGGCCTGCGCGGCAAAGGTCTGGTGCGCATGGCGCTGCTGCCGTTGAACCTGCTCTTCGCCTTTTGGCAGAGCGCAAGGGTGATCTTTCGCGTGCGCCCCGACGTGGTGCTGGGTATGGGCGGCTACGTTTCTTTCCCGGGGGGGATGATGGCCTCGTTGCTGAACCGGCCGCTGGTGGTGCACGAGCAGAACTCGATCGCTGGGTTGGCCAACCGGGTGCTGGCCGGCGTGGCGGATTACGTTTTGTCCGGGTTCCCCGGAGTGCTGAGGAAGTCGCAATGGGTTGGGAACCCAGTGCGGGAATCGATTGCGCACCTGCCGCCGCCCGCACTCCGCTTCGCGACGCACGGCGACCCGCTCCAGCTCCTGGTGCTCGGCGGGAGCCTCGGGGCGCAGGCGCTGAACGAAGTGGTGCCCCTGGCGCTGGGGCTGGTCCCCGAGGATCGGCGCCCGCAGGTTACCCACCAGTCGGGCGCCAAACATCTTGAAACCGTGCGGCAGGGCTACCAGCAGGCAGGGGTAAGCGTTCAGGCGGTGCCCTTTATCGACGACATGGCGGCAAGCTACGGCCAGGCCGACCTCGTGATCTGCCGCGCGGGCGCCCTCACAGTGTCGGAGCTGGCGGCGGCCGGCGTGGCCAGCATCCTGGTGCCGTTTCCCCATGCCGTAGACGATCACCAGAGCCATAACGCGCGCTTTCTCGTGGACGCCGGCGCCGCTGTAATGGTGCAGCAGAGGGAGCTGTCCTCGCGCCGACTCGCTGACCTGATGCTCGGCCTGACGCGCGAGCGGTTGCTGGAGATGGCCAACCGGGCGCGCGCGCTGGCCAAGCCGGGAGCTACTGCCGCGGTTGCCGAGGTGTGCATGGTAGCTGCTGGGTGAGAGTCCGAAACGGAGAGGCCATGAGTCAGCCCAAGCTGAACAAGCAACCTAAGCGTCGCCCAGGATTGCTGCGGCTGCGGGTACGCCTGCCGGTGCGCGCGGAGCGCGCGACGCGCAGCCAGGACCTGGGCGATGTGCGCCTCCAGTTCCTGCTGGATGCGTCTCACCCTTCGAAATGAATCCCGCGCGATGAGGCACAAGGTCAAACGCGTCCACTTCGTCGGCATCGGCGGCTCCGGCATGAGCGGGATCGCGGAGGTACTGCTCAATCTGGGGTTCCAGATCAGCGGCTCTGACCTGTCCGAGAACGCAGTGATCGAGCGTCTACGCCGCCTAGGAGCACGCATAAGCCGTGGGCACGATGCTGCACAGGTACAAGGCGCCGACGTCGTGGTGGTGTCAACAGCGATCAAGCCCGACAACCCAGAGGTGAGCGCGGCTCGGGCGTGGCACATTCCTGTCGTACCGCGCGCCCTGATGCTGGCGGAACTCATGCGCCTGCGGCAGGGCATCGCCGTTGCAGGTACCCACGGCAAGACCACCACCACCAGTCTGGTCGCGAGCGTGCTCGCGCAGGCGGGAATGGATCCCACTTTCGTGATTGGCGGCCGGCTGGAGGCGGCGGGCTCGCACGCCAAGCTTGGCCAGGGCGAGTTCATCGTGGTCGAAGCCGACGAATCGGATGCGTCGTTTCTATACCTGCAACCGGTTCTCGCCGTCGTCACAAACATCGACGCCGACCATATGGAGACCTATGGCCATGACTTCGGTCGGTTGCGCCAGGCTTTTCTGGATTTTGTCCAGCGGCTGCCTTTCTACGGCATGGCGGTGCTATGCGTCGACGACCCCAACGTGCGCGCGATCATGCCGCTGGTGACCAAGCCGATCACGACTTACGGGTTATCCGAGCAGGCGCAGATCCGGGCGGTCAACATCCGGCACGAAAGCGGGCGCATGCGGTTCACTGCACAGATAAAGACCAACGGCACAGCGATCAAGTCGCTGCACGTTGATCTCAACCTGCCCGGCATCCACAACGTCCAGAACGCGCTGGCTGCAGTCGCCGTCGGCCTCGAGGTGCAGGTGCCAGACCAGGCCATCGTGCGTTGCTCTCGCCGAGTTCGAGGGCGTCGGCCGCCGCTTCCAGCGCTACGGCGAGATCCCATTGCCTGGCGCTGGGAGCTTTACGCTAGTGGACGACTACGGTCATCACCCGGCTGAAATCGATGCCACGTTGGCCGCGGTGCGCGGCGCGTTCCCCGGCCGGCGGCTGGTGCTCGCGTTCCAGCCGCACCGTTACACGCGCACCCGCGACGTGTTCGAGGACTTCGTGCGCGTGCTGTCATCAGTCGACGTGCTGCTTCTGCTCGAGGTCTATGCCGCAGGCGAAGCGCCCATCGTGGCGGCGGACGGCCGAGCGCTGGCGCGGGCGGTGCGGGTGGCGGGCAAGATCGAGCCGATCTTCGTCGAGCAGATCGCCGATCTGCCGCAATCGATTCTGGATATCGCGCGCTCCGGCGACGTGGTGGTAACCATGGGCGCAGGTTCCATCGGCACGGTGCCCGGCGTCCTGGCGGGCGGCGGGAGGGCCGATGAGCACACGCAGGCGGCAGCGCATGGACATGGCTGAACTCAACCGCATCGCGCAGCAGGGCTGGGCCGGCGAGTTCCGGTTGTACGAACCAATGCGCAAGCATACCAGCTGGCGCACCGGCGGCCCTGCGCAGCGCGCCTATTTTCCCCGCGACCTCGGCGATCTTGTGCGATTCGTGCGCGCGATGCCGAAGGACGAATCGGTCTACGTGGTCGGACTGGGCAGTAACCTGCTTGGTCCGGGACGGCGGGTTGCAGGGCACGGTGGCGTTCACCCACGGCGCGTTGGGGCAGATCCGGGTCGAGCACAGACACTGCTGGCACGCAGCTTGTTTACGCCGAAGCCGGAGTCGCGAGCCCGAAGGTGGCGCGCTTTGCCGCGAACCATGACCTGGTCGGGGCTGAGTTCCTGGCCGGGATCCCCGGGACGGTGGGCGGTGCGCTGGCGATGAACGCGGGTTGCTACGGCTCTGAGACCTGGGAGATTGTCGACGTCAGTGCTGTGCCTGCGCGAGGACGGCGAACTGGTCCGCCGCAGCCCCGCACGAGTTCGAGATCGACTACCGGTATGTCGCGCCGCGCCCGCGTGCAGCGTCGGATCCTGCGTCACGCATTGCGAGTCACATCCGAGAGTGGTTTGCCGCGGCCTGGTTCAAGCTCCCCTCCGGAGACGGCGAGCAGTCGCGCCGGGTCATCAAGGAGCTGCTCGAACGGCGCATCGCGACACAACCCCTGGACCAACCCAACGCCGGCTCGGTCTTCCGCAACCCGCCCGGAGACTACGCGGCGCGCCTGATCGAATCCTGCGGCTTGAAGGGCTTCGCCATCGGCGCTGCCATGGTCTCTCCCAAGCATGCCAACTTCATCGTCAACACCGGGGATGCCACTGCAGCGGACATCGAGGCGTTGATCGAGAAGATGCAGGCGACGGTGTGGGAGCGCTGTGGCATCCAACTCGAGCGCGAGGTCCGGATCATCGGAGACAGAGCTTGAAGAAATGGCTGGGGCGCGCAAGAAAGTGGGCGTGAGGCGGTTCGGAAAAGTCGCTGTCCTGCTTGGCGGCAGATCCGCCGAGCGCGAAATCTCGCTCATGTCGGGGCGTAACGTGCTCGAGGGCTTGCGCAAGGCTGGCGTGGACGCCCACCCCTTCGACCCGGCGCAGCGTGAATTGTCCGAGCTCAAGCAGGAGGGCTTCCAGCGGGTATTCATCGCGTTGCACGGGCGCTACGGGGAAGACGGCACCGTGCAGGGCGCCCTGGAACTGATGGGCATTCCCTATACCGGGAGCGGGGTCATGGCCTCGGCCCTGTCCCTGGACAAACTCCGAACAAAACTGGTTTGGGTCGCGAGCGGTCTGCCGACGCCGCGCCACGAAGTGATCAGCGCAGACAGCGACTGGGCTGCGGTGGTGGGCCAGCTGGGCCTGCCGCTCATCATCAAGCCGGCCCACGAGGGCTCGACGTTAGGCCTGACGAAAATCACGCAGGCCAGCGAGTTGCCGACCGCTTACCAGCACGCGGCCCGATACGACCGGCTCGTGCTGGCTGAGGAGTTCGTGGAGGGCGAAGAACTGACGGCTGGCTTCGTGGGCGAGCAGGCGCTGCCGCTGATCCGAATCGAGGCGCCGCAAGGCAACTACGACTACCAAAACAAATATTTCAGCGATGAGACGAAATATATCTGTCCCTGTGGTCTGCCGCAGGCCGAGGAACGGCGCATCCAGGAGCTGGTCATGCGCTCGGCTTGGGTTCTGGGCTGCAGCGGATGGGGGCGGGCCGACCTGATTCGCCGCGCAGACGGCTCGGTGTCGCTGCTGGAGATGAACACCTCGCCGGGTATGACCAGCCATAGCCTGGTTCCCATGGCAGCCAAAGTGGCGGGGATCTCATTCGAGCAACTGGTGGTGCGGATCCTGGAGATCGCGCATGTGGGATGACGACCGGTCTGCTGAACGCGCTTGCGGACACCCTGTATGGCGTGGCCGCTGTGCTGATCCTCTATGGCGTGCTGATGATGGTCATTCAGCTCCCCGTCTTCCCGCTGCGGGAAGTGGAAGTGACCGGTCGCATCGCCCGCACCACGCCCGACCAGGTGCATGCCATCGTTGCCGGGGAGCTGAAGGGTAACTTCTTCACGCTTGACCTGGACGCGACGCGAACGGCCTTTCAGAAGCTGCCGTGGGTACGGCGGGCTACCCTGCGGCGGCACTGGCCCGACCGGCTCGAGGTCGACATCGAGGAGCACGTCGTGCTCGCGCGTTGGCGCGACAGCGCACTGGTGAACACCTACGGAGAGGTGTTCGAGGCGGCCACCAGCGAAGTCCTGCCGGTTTTCATCGCCCCGGAGGGAGCCGCGGCAGAGGTGGCGCAGCGCTACGAGGCCTTCCGCGACCTCGCTCGCGCCACTTGGGCAAGCGACCCGTGCAAGTGCTCGTGTCGGCACGGCGCGCCTGGCAACTCAGGCTGAATGACGGCGAGGTGCTGGAGCTGGGGCGCAGCCAGATGGAGGAACGGCTGCAGCGGTTCGTGAGCGCCTACGGCCGCACATTGGCGCAGCTGCCGAACCGGCCCTACCGCATCGACCTGCGCTATTCGAACGGTTTTGCTGTGCGCGCACCGAGCGTTCCGTTGCCGGCACGCGGCGCTTGACGAGCACACAGATCATGAACAAGCCAAAGGACAGCAAGAAGCTCATCGTCGGGCTCGACATCGGAACCTCCAAGATCGTGGCGATGGTGGCCGAGGTCAAGCCGGAGGGGGGCTTCGACGTGATCGGCTACGGCAGCCATCCTTCTCGCGGCCTGAAGAAAGGTGTCGTCGTCAACATCGAGTCGACCGTGAACGCGATCCAGCGCGCGCTCGAGGAGGCTGAGCTGATGGCCGACTGCAAGATCCGCGACGTGTTCACCGGGCATCGCCGGCAGCCACATCAAGAGCTTCAACTCGCACGGCATGGTGGCGATCAAAGACCGCGAGGTGAACCAGATCGACGTGGACCGCGTGATCGAGACCGCCAAGGCGGTCAACATCCCGACCGACCAGCAGATCCTCCACATCCTCAACCAGGAGTTCATCATCGATGGGCAAGAGGATGTGCGCGAGCCGCTCGGCATGAGCGGGGTACGTCTGGAGGTCAAGGTCCACATCGTGACCGGCGCGGTGTCGGCGGCTCAGAACATCATGAAGTGCGTGCGCCGCTGCGGGCTTGAGGTGGAGGACCTGATCCTGCAGCCGCTCGCATCGGCCATGGCCGTGCTGTCCGAGGACGAGAAGGATCTCGGCGTCTGCCTGGTGGACATCGGCGGCGGCACCACTGACATCGCAGTGTTCACGTTGGGCGCCATCCGCCACACCGCCGTCATCCCGATCGCTGGCGACCAGATCACCAACGACATCGCCATGGCGCTGCGCACCCCGACCAAGGACGCCGAGGAAATCAAGCGCCGCTTCGGTTGCGCTCTGCGCGAGCTGGCCGATCCCAACCAGATGGTCGAGGTGCCAGGCGTGGGAGATCGCGCGGCGAGGCAGCTTTCGCGCCAGACGTTGGCGGAGGTGATCGAGCCGCGCGTCGAGGAGCTGTATTCGCTGATACAAGCGGAGCTACGCCGCAGCGGCTTCGAGGAGCTGCTGTCCTCTGGCATCGTCATTACCGGCGGCAGCAGCGTGATGCAAGGGATGGTGGAGCTGGGCGAGGAGATTTTCCACATGCCGGTGCGCGTGGGCGCGCCCAACTACACCGGCACGCTGGCCGAGGTGGTGCGCAACCCGCGCTATTCCACGGCAGTTGGGTTGTTGGTCGCGGGCTTGTCCGCGCATCAGCGGCAGCAGATTGTGCGCATGCACAGCGCTTCCTTCAGACAGGTGTTCGAGCGCATGCGAACCTGGGTCCAAGGGAATTTCTAGAAACCTGTGCGTGCAGGTATGCGACTGGATTCGATGTCGAGGGCAAGAGGTTGCTGGTTCCATTTACATGATCGAAGAGGAGACGGGCATGTTTGAACTCGTGGATACAGTTCCCCAGGAGGCAGTGATCAAGGTGGTAGGCGTGGGTGGTTGCGGCGGCAACGCTGTCGATCACATGATCGACATGGGGGTGCAGGGTGTCGAGTTCGTCTGCGCGAACACCGACGCTCAAGCCCTGTCGCGCAACCGGGCCAAGACCCTGCTGCAGCTGGGCTCCACCGTGACCAAGGGCCTGGGCGCGGGCGCCAATCCGGAGGTTGGGCGGCAGGCCGCCGTGGAGGATCGCGAGCGCATCATCGAGTTGATCGAGGGTGCCGACATGCTGTTCTTGACCGCGGGCATGGGCGGTGGGACCGGCACCGGAGCGGCGCCAGTGGTGGCGGAGGTCGCGCGCGAGCTGGGGATTCTCACAGTGGCGGTGGTCACCAAGCCGTTCGCCTTCGAGGGCAAGCGCTTGCGCGTCGCGCAGGAGGGGCTCGAAGCGCTGAGCAAGCACGTCGATTCGCTCATCGTGATTCCCAATGAGAAGCTGATGCAGGTGTTGGGCGAGGAGGTCAGCATGCTGGACGCTTTCAAAGCTGCCAACGGCGTGTTACACGGGGCGGTCGCGGGCATCGCCGAGGTCATCAACTGCCCCGGCATGATCAATGTCGACTTTGCCGACGTGCGCACGGTCATGTCCGAGATGGGCATGGCCATGATGGGATCCGCCACTGCCTCCGGTCCTCACCGCGCGACCTCCGCTGCCGAGCAGGCGGTGGCGAGCCCGTTGCTCGAGGACGTGAACCTGGCCGGCGCACGCGGCGTGCTGGTGAACATCACCGCGAACGCCAGCCTAAAGATGAAGGAGGTGAATGACGTAATGACGACGGTACGCGCATTCACGGCCGAGGATGCAACGGTGATCGTTGGCACGGTGATCGACGAGGAGATGTCTGACAACCTGCGCGTGACGGTTGTCGCCACTGGTCTGGCCGGGGCGGTAAATCGCGCTCAACCGAAGCCGTTGACGGTGGTTAAAACCGGTACCGACGTCAGCGCTGTCGAGGTGGTGGACTATAACCAGCTCGAAGCGCCGGCAGTCATGCGGCGGCGGAACCGCGAGTCCACCGTCGAGGCTATGCGACAGTCCGGGGTTGAACTGCTCGACATCCCGGCCTTTCTACGCAAGCAGGCGGATTAGGCGGTTACCGCCGTAACTCCCAACGCCTTGCGCGTAAGCTGCTGCGGCACAACAATGTGCTTATGAATCTTTGTTGCGAAACTGTGTATAGTTAAAAATCAATTCCTTAGTTCTACCTTCTCAGCCACTCTTATGATTCGTCAGCGCACCCTGAAGAACATTGTCCGTGCCACCGGCGTAGGGTTGCACACCGGCCAAAAGGTGTATCTGAGTTTGCGCCCGGCGGCCACCGATACGGGGATCGTGTTCCGCCGTATCGACCTGGCGCAGCCGGTCGATATCCCTGCCACAGCGTTACGGGTCGGCGACACCCGCTTGTCCTGCTGCCTGGAGCGCGATGGTGTTCGCGTGGCGACCGTGGAGCATCTTATGTCGGCTTTTGCTGGCCTGGGGGTCGACAACGCCTACGTCGACCTCACTGCGGGCGAGGTCCCGATCATGGACGGCAGCGCGGGACCGTTCGTGTTCCTCATCCAGTCGGCGGGAATTCAGGAGCAGAACGCGCCGAAGAAGTTCATCCGCATGCTGGAAACGGTCGAGGTCAAGGACGGCGACAAGTGGGCCCGCTTCGAGCCCCATCCCGGGTTTCGCATGGACTTCAGCATCGCGTTCACTCATCCGGTATTCCAACAAGCGAGCCAACGTATCCAGTTGGATTTCGCCACCACGTCTTACGTGAAGGAAATCGCGCGCGCCCGCACCTTTGGGTTCATGCAGGATGTCGAGAGTATGCGTGCCCAGGGCCTGGGCCTAGGCGGGAGCCTAGACAACGCGGTCGTGATGGACGAATTCCGGGTACTGAACTCGGACGGACTGCGCTACGACGACGAGTTCGTGAAGCACAAGGTCCTGGACGCGATGGGCGATCTGTATCTTCTTGGGCACCCGGTAATAGGCGCCTTCAGCGCGCACAAGTCCGGGCACGCCCTCAACAACAAGCTGGCCCGCGCGCTGCTGGCGGACACGCCGGCCTGGGAGTTGGTCAGCTTTGAGAGGCTAGAAGAGGCGCCCTCATTCCTTAGCGTGCAGTCGCAATACGCCTGACGCGCGGCCTCGGACTTGAGCCGCGGCCCGCCCATCGACTTCCCCTCCGCAGTGGCATGACCGCTATCGCCCTCCGCCTTGCCGGCTTCCTGGCGCTAATCGTGATTGGGGCTTCTCTCGTCACCTATCTCGCGACCCGAGACCGACGTTGGCTGCGCTTCGGTTGGCAAGCCCTGAAATACTCCCTAATCTTAATACTGATCGTTCTTGCCTTTCTCGCGCTCGAGCGGCTGGTCCTGGCTATCTGACCGAGCGCCGCGCCGGACCATGCGGTCGAGCGCTTCGCGCAGCGGTGAGTGAGGGAGGGCGTCGCGCAGCTGGGAGAGGCTGGTCAGCCCGCGCGGCCCAATCGCCGGGCGTGCGTTAGGATGAAGGTCGTTGCTGAGCGTCACTTGCACTTGCACTTGGATTGAAGTAACCTCCGGAGCGGATTTAACAATTTCCTCAACAATTCGGGGCGCGAGTTGTCTCAGTTTATGGGCAACAGCACTTGTTTCAGCGACCACCACTACGGTTCCTGATCGCTCAAGGGCCACTTTGCTCCGCCTGCCCAAGTCTCCCGGAACTATCCCAACGTAGATCCGCTGCAATGCAGCAAGTCGATTCACGCGCACAAGAGTTGCTTGGAGCTCCCTCAAGGAACGCAGCACTGAGCCGATAACTGGACTGTTCACAAACGCAAACCAGGCGTGTCAGGGGGAAACGTGAACGTCATTCTAGTTTCCAACGGATCATCGAAGGCGCGATCATTCACGCTTGGTGCGCCGCAACTGGCGATGCTGACGCTGGGAATGCTTCTGTCCGTCATCTCGCTTGCCGTCCTGCTCCATTATTTCTCGCTGCGCTACGCAATCGTCAACGACAGTCCCTATCTGCGCTCCTTACTGGTGAGCGTTCAAGCCCAGGAGAACGAGCGCATGCAGTCCTATTTGCGCGACAGCCTCAATACTATGGCTTCGAAGGTGGGAGAGCTGCAAGCGCGGCTACTGCGCGTCGACGCACTCGGCGAGCGGCTCACCAAGGTAGCAGGGCTCAAGCCCCAGGACTTCATGTTCGACCGGGTGCCGGGCCGCGGCGGCGCCGAGTCGAGCCTACCCAGCACCGAACTATCGATGAAGGATCTGGGCACGACGCTCGATAAGCTGTCCAAGGACCTCGAGGACCGCACCGACAAGCTGCGGGTGCTCGAATCCATGCTCACCGAGGACAGAGCCAAGCGTCAGCTGCTGCCTACCGGAATGCCCACCGAGAGCGGGTTCTATTCCTCGAACTTCGGCTGGCGCATCGACCCGTTCACTGGAATGAACGCTTTCCACGAGGGGATCGATTTCATGGCTGAGGAGGGCACGCCCATCCTGGCAGCGGCCGGCGGTGTGGTGGTGTACGCAGGCGTCCACCCGCAGTATGGTAGTATGCTTGAGATTGATCACGGCAACGACCTGGTGACGCGGTACGCCCACGCCTCGAAGCTGTTGGTCAAAGTGGGTGACGTTGTGCTGCGCGGGAGCAAGATCGCGGAGGTCGGCAATACAGGCCGGTCCACGGGCACCCACCTACACTTCGAGGTGCGTCACAAGGGAGTAGCGCAGAACCCCGCGCGCTTCCTGCGGATGCCCGGCTAACACCGCAAAGATTGCCGCGTGAGGGGTGAGGGGCCTAGGGCCTCTCGCCCCTCTTGCTTTTTGTGGACCCGGTCACCACTGTAACGAGCGTCGATGTATCCAAACGGAGCCCGACTCACGGACATCCGATGATAGCTACCCTGCTCAGGAAGATCTTCGGCAGCCGCAACGATCGGCTGATCAAGAAGTACATGCATAGCGTCCGGGCGATCAATGCCCTGGAGCCTGGCATCGAGGGGCTGAGCGACACTCAACTGCGCGCCAAAACCGACGAGTTTAAGCAGCGCCTGGCGAATGGGGAGACGCTTGACGATGTGCTGCCGGAGGCGTTTGCCGTGGTGCGCGAAGCGGGCAAGCGCACCCTCAACATGCGCCACTTCGACGTGCAACTCATCGGAGGTATGGTCCTGCACCATGGCAAGATCGCCGAGATGCGCACCGGTGAGGGTAAGACCCTGGTAGCCACGCTGCCGGCGTACCTCAACGCACTGGCCGGCACGGGCGTGCATGTGGTTACGGTCAACGATTACTTGGCCAGCCGCGATGCCGCCTGGATGGGCAACATCTACGGCTTTCTCGGCTTGACGGTAGGCGTGAACCTTTCTCAGATGGACCACGCCGCCAAGCAGCACGCCTACGCCGCCGATATCACCTACGGGACCAACAACGAGTTCGGCTTCGACTACTTGCGCGACAACATGGTCCACCAGACCGCGGACCGCGTCCAGCGCAAGTTGGTCTACGCCATTGTAGACGAGGTGGACTCGATCCTGATTGACGAAGCGCGCACGCCGCTGATCATCTCTGGGCAGGCGGACGACACCACCGACCTCTACTACAAGATCGACGAACTTGTGCCCAAGCTGACCCGGCAAAAAGAAGAAAACAGCCCGGGGGACTTCAGCGTCGACGAAAAGGCACATCAAGTGCTGCTCACAGAGGCCGGGCACGAGCACGCCGAAGACATGCTCACTCGGGCCGGGCTGCTGCCAGAAGGGAGCAGTCTATATGACGCGGCCAACATCATGCTGATGCATCACTTGTACGCTGCGTTGCGGGCGCACAACCTCTACCACCGCGACCAGCACTACGTAGTGCAAAACGACGAGATCATCATCGTCGACGAGTTCACCGGGCGCCTGATGCCCGGGCGACGCTGGTCGGACGGGTTGCATCAAGCGGTCGAAGCCAAGGAGGGAGTGAAGATCCAGCGCGAGAACCAGACGCTGGCTTCCATCACGTTCCAGAACTACTTCCGCATGTACAAGAAGCTCGCCGGGATGACCGGCACGGCCGATACGGAAGCCTATGAGTTCCAGCAGATCTACAACCTGGAGACGGTGGTCATCCCCACCCACATGACGATGATCCGCGAGGACCGCATGGACCAGGTGTTTAAGACGGCCAAGGAACGTTATCAGGCGGTGATCAACGATATCAAGGATTGCTACCAGCGGGGCCAGCCAGTCCTGGTTGGTACAACCTCGATCGAGAACTCCGAGGTGCTGTCGGGCTTGCTCACCAAAGAGAAGCTACCGCACCAGGTGCTGAACGCCAAGCAGCACGCGCGCGAGGCCGAGATCGTGGTCCAGGCCGGCCGACCCAAGATGATCACGATCGCCACCAACATGGCCGGTCGCGGCACCGACATCGTGCTGGGCGGGAACCCGGACCCGGAGATCAACCAGATCAAAGGGGACGCCTCCTTGGACGAATCGACCAGGGCCAAACGTATCGCCGAGGCGAGGGAGCGCTGGCAGCAGCTGCATGAACAGGTGGTGTCCGTCGGCGGCTTGCACATCGTCGGTACCGAGCGCCACGAATCGCGCCGGGTGGATAACCAGTTGCGCGGCCGTTCCGGCCGGCAGGGCGATCCCGGCTCCAGCCGCTTTTTCTTATCGCTGGAAGATCCGCTGCTGCGCATCTTCGCTTCCGACCGCGTGGCGGCGATCATGGATCGGCTCAAGATGCCCGAGGGCGAGGCGATCGAGCACCCGTGGGTGACGCGCGCGATCGAGAACGCCCAGCGCAAGGTGGAAGCGCGCAACTTCGACATCCGCAAGCAGCTGCTCGAGTACGACGACGTCGCTAACGATCAGCGCCGCGTGATCTATCACCAGCGCAACGAGCTGCTGGAGAGCAGCGACATCTCCGACACCATTCGCGCGATGCGGGAGGGCACGGTCAACGATATCGTGAGCCAGTACATTCCACCAGGCAGCGTCGAGGAACAGTGGGACGTCCCCAGCCTGGAAAAGGCGCTGGCAGCAGAACTCACCTTTCGTGCCCCGGTGCAGCAGTGGCTGAAGGAAGATGAATCCTTGGACGAAGAGGATCTGCGGCGCAGGGTGATCGAGGCCGCGCACAGCCATTACGACACCAAGCTAGTCCAGGTCGAGCGTGAGGCACTGCATCACTTCGAGCGCGGCGTGATGCTGCAGACGCTGGACACTCACTGGCGCGAGCATCTGTCGGCGCTGGATCATTTGCGCCAAGGCATACACCTGCGTGGCTACGCTCAGAAAAACCCCAAGCAGGAGTACAAACGCGAGGCGTTTGAGCTATTTTCCATGATGCTAGACGCGGTGCGCAACGAAGTCACGCGCATTCTCATGACGGTGCAGATTCGCCACCAAGAAGACGGCGGTGATGCCACAGGCGCACCCGGTGGCGACGGCGGTGGCGAGGAGCCCCCAGGTGGTGGTTTGGAAAACGTGCAAACGCGGGTCAACGTGAAGAACGTGCGCTACCAGCACACCGACTACGAAGCTGCTCTGGCTGAAGAAGAGGGGGCAGACACGGAGGTGGCCACAGCGCCCAAGCCGCAGCCCTTCGTGCGTCAGGGCGGGAAGATCGGCCGCAACGATCCCTGTCCCTGCGGGTCGGGCAAGAAGTACAAGCAGTGCCACGGCCGCCTCGCTGCGTGATCCGAGCGGTCGCAAGCCTGGGCGGCAACGGCCAATCCTAGGGCAGCGCCCGGCCAGCCGAAGACTAGACGCGCCGTCTGCCAGTCACCGCCCGTGGCAGTCAACCTTCCGCCCCCTCGTGCTGATGAGCTTCACGCCGTCGCGGGTGTCTCGCTTGGCGTCGCGGCTGCCGGAATCCGAAAGCCCGGCCGTACTGATCTGCTGCTGATCCTGCTGGCGGAAGACACGCAGGTTGCTGGCCTGTTTACACGAAACCGCTTCTGCGCGGCACCGGTCCGGGTTGCACGCCAAAATCTGGAGCATCGCGCCGAGATCCGCGCGCTGCTGATCAACACCGGCAATGCAAATGCCGGGACCGGCGAGCGCGGCTTAGCCGACGCCCGGCGGACCTGCGTGGAGACGGCGCGGCTGCTTGGCATTGCGCCCGACCAGGTGTTGCCATTTTCCACCGGCGTAATCATGGAATCGTTACCGGTCGATCGCATCTGCGCTGCCCTGCCTGTATGCGTGGCGGGCCTGAGCGACGGCAACTGGCTGCCGGCGGCGCAAGCGATCATGACCACGGACACGGTCCCCAAGGCAGTGTCGTGCAGGATCGAACTCGGCGGCCAGCCGGTGACGATCACCGGCATTGCCAAGGGCGCAGGGATGATCCGTCCGGACATGGCGACCATGCTGGGTTTCGTGGCCACTGATGCGAGGCTCCCGCAGGCGCTGTTACGGGACGCGCTGCGTCACGCGGCCGAGCGACTCCTTCAACGCGATCACGGTCGACGGCGACACTTCCACCAATGACGCCCTCATGCTCATGGCGACTGGTCGTACCCGGGCGGCCGAGATCATCGATGCGTCCAGCCCGGCCTATCTCCAGTTTCAGGCCGCGCTTACGGCGGTGGCCTGCACGCTGGCCCAAGCCATCATCCGCGACGGCGAGGGCGCGACCAAGTTCATGACCGTGCGCGTGGAGCGCGGCGCCACGCAGGCGGAATGCCGCCGGGTCGGCTATGCGATTGCTCATTCACCGCTGGTAAAGACCGCGTTCTTTGCCTCGGATCCGAACCTGGGTCGGATATTGGCTGCGATTGGATACTCCGGCATTGACGACCTGGATGTGGGGCGAGTCGACCTGTATCTCGACGACGTGTTGGTTGCGCGAGGCGGTGGCAGGTACGTGGGTTACAAAGAGGCGGATGGCAAGCGCGTAATGGCGCAGAGCGAGATCACCGTGCGTGTGGTGCTCAACCGCGGAACCGAGCAGGCCACCGTGTGGACCTGCGACCTGTCTCACGACTACGTCACTATCAACGCGGAGTACAGAACGTGATGCGTGACCCGAGGTTCGTGACTCGTTGAGCCGCAACATGTCCAGTCTCACTAAACACGAATGAAACACGGCCGCCTTTATATGGATGAGCTGAGCAGATTTCTGTCGCGGGCGGAGGCGCTAATCGAGCGTGTGGAGCGCCTGCTGCCGCCTGATGTGCGAGCCCCTGACTTCGCGGTGCAAAGGGCCTTTCGCTGGCGGCGGCGTAGCGGCCGGGGCCATTTCCAGCCTGTGTTGCAGCTGCATCAGATCCGCTTGCAGGACCTGCAGGGTGTCGGCCGCCAGAAGGCGCTGGTGGAACAGAATACGCGTCAGTTCGTGCAAGGGCTGCCGGCCAACAATGTGTTGCTTACCGGCGCCCGCGGGACAGGCAAATCGTCGCTGGTCAAAGCGCTGCTGAATCTGTACGCAGCCGACGGGCTGCGCTTGATCGAGGTTGAAAAGCACGATCTCATGGACCTGCCCGACATCATCGAACCCCTGGCTGGCCAGCCCTTCCGGTTCATTCTGTTTTCCGACGATCTGTCGTTTGGCGCCGATGAACCGGGCTACACCTCGCTGAAGGCCGTGCTAGACGGCTCGGTCTCGGCGACCCCGGCCAACGTGCTGGTCTACGCAACGTCGAACCGGCGCCACCTGATGCCCGAGTACATGCGGGAGAACCTGGAGACAAAGTATTTGGGCGACGAGATCCACCCGGGCGAGAGCGTGGAGGAGAAGATTTCGCTGTCCGAGCGCTTCGGGCTGTGGGTGTCGTTCTATCCCTTCGACCAGGACGAATACCTGTCCATCGTGCGCTACTGGCTCGGCCAGTACGGCGTCGAAGATGCCGATGGAGAAGAGGCGCGCCGCGAAGCTCTGCAGTGGGCGCTGCAGCGCGGCTCGCGCAGCGGGCGTATCGCTTCCCAGTTTGCCCGCGACTGGGCGGGTCGCCACGGCATTAGTCCGCGCACGCGCTGAAGGCGCTTGCTACGCACTCGAATCGATCAGCATGTCCCGTTTAGCGACCGCACAGCTGGTAGAGGTCGCCGTAGCAGTGATCCTCCGAACCGATGGCGAGTTCCTTTTGGCGCAGCGGCCGGCTGGCAAAGTCTACGCTGGCTACTGGGAGTTCCCAGGCGGGAAAGTGGAACGCGGCGAGCCGGCACACGCGGCGCTGACGCGCGAGTTGCGTGAGGAGCTGGGGATCGAAGTCACGCACGCGTGCCCATGGATCACGCGCGAGTACACCTACCCTCACGCACATGTACGGCTCAACTTCTTCCGGGTGCTCGGATGGGAGGGCGAGCCACGTTCGCGCGAGGCCCAAGCCCTGAAATGGCAGCAGCCGGACGCGATCGGCGTGCACCCTCTGCTTCCTGCCAACGGGCCGGTGTTACGTGCGCTGGCTCTGCCGCCCGTCCTTGCCATCACCGACGCTTGGGCGTGCGGCGAGCCGGCGCAGCTCGATCGGCTCGATGAGGCGCTTGAGCGGGGTTTGCGGATGGTGATGGTGCGCGAGAAGCAGATGCCTCGCGCGCGGTTGCACGCATTCACGGCCGAAGTCTTGCGCCGCTGCGCTCGCACCGGCACCTGCGTGCTGGTTAACAGCGACGTAGAGTTAGCGCGAGCATCCGGCGCGCACGGAGTGCATCTGACATCCGCGCAACTCCTGCAGTGTGCAGAGCGCCCCGATCTGCCGTGGAGTGGCGCATCGTGCCACGATAGACGGGAGCTAGAGCGCGCTGCCGCCCTCGGCCTGGACTACGTCGTACTGGGGCCAGTGCTGGAGACACCTAGCCACATCGACGCGCACCCGCTGGGGTGGGAGCGCTTCGCACAGATGGTGCACGGCTACCCGTTGCCGGTCTATGCCTTGGGCGGGATGACCTTGCAACATGTCTGCGTTGCCTGTGGTGCAGGGGCTCAAGGAGTGGCGATGGTGCGCGGGGCCTGGCAGGCCGGCCGGGGTCAGCCCTTCCCTTCTGGCTGGTCGGGCTCCGACTCGGTCGTGGGAATGCGATAGGACTCGGTTGCCCACTGCCCCAGGTCGATCATCCTGCAGCGCTCGGAGCAAAACGGGCGATAGGTATTGGCGAAGGTCCAAGGCGTTGCCCTACCGCATTGCGGGCAGCTGACCAGTGGTGGCTTTGACTTGTCAGTCATCACAGGTTGCAGAAGGTCAGCTCGAACGGGATGTCGACCTGTGCCACACGCCTCTGGACATCACCAGCAAGGGTGAAGCGGATGTTGAGCGCGTATTTGTTGGCGCTGACTTCCGGCACGCAGTCGTAGGTGTCGTCGAGCCGCAGGCGGATGAGCTGCGCTACGCGGCCGCCCATCATCTGCTGGTAGATCCCCTGTGTGCCAAGCTGCTGGCTGGTGCGGCCACTCTCGCGCAGGATGCGAAGAATAATGCCAGCGCCGTCTTCCATCGCCAGAAACGGAGCGAGCCAGGTCTCGAGATCTCGGCGCCGCGTCTGGGGGTTCTGGTGGAGCCAGTAGTGGTAGGACGGCAGATCGAATTCGCAGACGCCACCGGGAATGGCCGAGCGCTGCTTGATACCCATCAGCCAATCGTTCTCGCGCAGTTCCTGCCCAGTCTTGCCGGATGTCTGGAACAGGTCGGAGACGGCGCGGTCGATGTCCGCGAGAATGCTGCTCAACGCCGCCTCCGAGATTGCCGGGTTGCTGCGCAGCGCCGACAGCGTCTGCTTCTGGCGCTCCAATTCCTGCATCATCTCGGACTTGAGGTCGGCGCGGCCAGCGACATCCAGGATCTCAAACAAAGAGAGCAGCGCCGCGTGGTGCTCAAGCGGCTGCTCCTTGGCGCTGAAGAAGCGCACTCGCTCGTACAGAGCCTCCATGCGCAGCAGGGTGCGGATTCGCTCGTTCAGCGGGAACTCGTAGCTGATCACAGCGCAGACAGGCCGGAACGACAGAAATTGGGTGAGTATTGCCTAAATCCGCACAAAAATAAACCCGAGGCGCACCGATGGGCAAACACTATGTCGCGCTCGCCAATGCACGGTAACGTGCATCCAGTATCTCAACCTGACGCGCCAAGTCCTCCAGGGTGCCATCGTTTTGGATGACGTCGTCGGCTAGCGCTAAGCGCTGGCTCCGCGTCGCTTGCGCTCGCATGATCGCACGCACCTGGTCCTCGGTCAGCCCGCCGCGCTGCACAGCGCGCTGCACCTGTACCCGTTCGTCGCAGTCGACGACCAACACCCGCTGCACCAGATCGCGATAGCCTCCGGTCTCGACCAACAGTGGGACTAAGACCACGGCGTAAGGCGCGGAGCATTTGCGCACGCGAGCCTCGACCTCGCGCTTGATCGGCGGGTGGAGGATGCCCTCGAGGGCTCGCCGTGCCTCGGGGTCCGAGAACACGCGGCTGCGCAACTTGCCCCTGTCCAGGCTGCCGTCGGTTTTTAGGTGCTCTGCGCCAAGACGGGCTGCGATCTGATGGAGCGCCGGCCGGCCCGGCTGGGTCAGCTCGTGGGCGATGGCATCGGTGTCCACCAGATCTGCGCCGCGCTCGTGGAGCAAGCGCGCCGCAGTGCTCTTGCCCGAACCGATGCCGCCCGTCACGGCCACGATCAGACTCATCCGAACAGATAGGCAGCGAGCTGTCTTCCCCAAAACATATAGATCAATCCCGCAGCAGCGAGGTATGGTCCGAACGGAATCGGCTTCTCGCGGGCATGTTTCCAGAACAGGATCAGGGCAACGCCTACCAGCGCGCCGACCAGTGACGAGATCAGGATGACGGGCAGCAAGCTGACCCAGCCGAACCAGGCGCCGATCGCCGCCAAAAGCTTGAAATCCCCGAACCCCATACCCTCCTTGCCAGTCGCCAACTTGAACAGCCAGTACACCGCCCAAAGGAATAGATAGCCGGCAACGGCACCGATTACCGAGTAAGCGAGTTGCCTTCCCGCGGGGAGGATCACAGGCCACCCAGCCCCTGTTAGGTCCCCGAAGAAGCTGGCGGACAGGCTGCAGATAAGGTTGAAGATCAAACCCAACCAGAGCAGCAGCAGGGTGATGTCATCGGGCAAGTACATTGTATCCAGATCGATGAAGGTCAGCGCGATGAGCCCCCAAGCGAATACGAGCCCGGCCACGGTCGCAACTGAGAAGCCGAAGCGCCAAGCGACATATCCCGAGACGACAGCCGTCAATGCTTCAACGATCGGGTAACGTGCGCTGATGCGTGTGCCACACCCGGAGCAGCGTCCGCGCAAGTAGAGCCAGCTCAGCACAGGGATGTTCTCGCTGGCGGTGATCCGGTGCCCACACGCCGGGCAGGCCGAGCGGGGGACGACCAAGTTGTAGCGTGGGGGTGCCTCTAGCGATTTCCGAAGCTCAGCCAGGCCGGCGCGGGCCGTAACCAGCGCCTCGGGTGGTTCCTTCACCTGCGCCCATTCGCTAATCACCTCGACGGCTTGCGAGCGCCATTCCCGCTCCAGGATGCGGGGCAGACGGTGGATCACCACGTTCAGGAAGCTGCCGACTAGCAGGCCAAACAGTACAGCCAGCGCGGTGAACGCCGCTGGGGAGGACTGAAGCGTCTCGATCATCCGAGCATTCGGAGGCCAGTTGACTGGTCATCAGTGCCGAATTGCGAGCGCCGACTAGGAGCCGATCACGGCCCTCATAATACAACTCGGCCCTCGGGACTTGTGCCCGGCGAGCACGACTCGCCGGGCGGCCGAAGCTAGACCGCCTGGCCGAGCTTGAAGATCGGCAGGTACATGGCGATGACCATGCCGCCGATAAGCGTACCCAGCACCACCATGATCATCGGTTCCATGAGGCTGGACAAGGCTTCCACGGCGTCGTCCACCTCCGCCTCGTAGAAGTCGGACACCTTGCTCAGCATCGAGTCGAGCGAACCGGATTCCTCGCCGATGGCCACCATCTGGATCACCATGTTGGGGAAGACGTTGCTGTTCTGCATGGCTACGGTCAAGCTAGTCCCGGTGCTGACCTCTTGTTGAATCTTCTTGGTCGCCTGCACGTAGACGAAATTACCCGACGCTCCGCCCACCGAATCCAGCGCCTCGACCAGCGGTACGCCCGCAGCGAACATGGTGGCAAGCGTGCGCGTCCAGCGCGCCATGGTCGCTTTGCGGATGACGTCGCCGAACACCGGCAGCTTTAAGAACATACGATCCATGGAGGCCTGCATCTTGGCCGAGCGCTTCCAGGTATAGAAGAAGAACCACAGGCCGAACCCGATGCCACCGAAGATAAGGTACCAGTATTTTACGAAGTAGTCGGACACCGCCATGACAAACAGCGTAGGGCCGGGCAGATCGGCGCCGAAGCTGGAGAACAGGTCCTTGAAGGCGGGAATCACGAAAATCATGATCACGGCGGTGATGATGAACGCCACCACGATGATCGAGATCGGATAGAACAGCGCAGACTTGATCTTGCTCTTGATGGCGACAATCTTCTCTTTGTACGTCGCCAACCGGTCCAGCAGGCTGTCCAGGATACCGGCCGCCTCGCCCGCCCCAACGAGATTGCAGAACAAGGCGTCGAAGTACAACGGATACTTGCGGAAGGCCGTGGCCAGCGCGCTGCCGGTCTCCACTTCAGTCTTGACGTCGAGCAACAGCCTGCTCACTGCCGGATTGGAGTGACCTTTGCCTACGATGTCGAAAGCCTGCAACAGCGGCACGCCAGCCTTCATCATGGTGGCGAGCTGACGCGTGAACAACGTGATGTCCTTCTCCGAGATCTTGCCGCCCAGGCCGGCCCGGTGTCGCTTGACTTTGACTACCGTGATGCCCTGGCGGCGCAGGACGGACTGGACCACAGCCTCGCCGCTCGCACGCATGTCGCCCTTGAGGATCTTGCCGGCGCGGTCCCGCCCTTCCCAGGAGAAGGTGTATTCCTTGACGTCCCGCCGGGCGGCGGTTACTGCGACTGCTGTTGCCATGATGGCTTCCTCTCCAGACTATTCGTTGGTCACGGCTTCCACCTCCTCCAGGGAGGTGACGCCCTGCTTGACCTTGAGCAGGCCGGACTGGCGCAGGTCCTTGACTCCTTCGCGCCGAGCCTGCTGGGCGATCTCGATCGCATTGCCGTTCTGCATGATGATGCGGTTGATCTCGTCGCTGATAGGCATCACTTGGTAGATGCCTACGCGTCCCTTGTATCCCGTGTTCTTGCACGTCTCGCAGCCTACGTGCGCATAAGGCTGCCAACTGCCGTCCAGTTCCCGCTCGGTGAAGCCCGCCCGCAGCAGTGCCGGCTTGGGAATGTCGGCCGGCCGCTTGCAGCTCGAGCACAGCCGCCGCGCCAACCGCTGCGCTGTGATCAGCATCACCGAAGTCGCGACATTGAATGGGGCAATACCCATGTTCATCAGCCGCGTCAGCGTGGTGGGGGCATCGTTGGTATGCAGCGTGGACAGCACCAGGTGCCCGGTCTGCGCCGCCTTGATCGCAATCTCGCCCGTCTCCTGGTCGCGGATTTCCCCAACCATGATGATGTCGGGGTCCTGGCGCAAAAACGCCTTAAGGGCTACCGCAAAAGTCAGGCCAGCCTTCTCGTTCAGGTTGACCTGGTTGATGCCTGGCAGGTTTATTTCGGCCGGGTCCTCGGCGGTGGAGATGTTGGTACCCGGCTGATTGAGAATATTCAGGCAGGTATATAGCGATACCGTTTTGCCGGACCCGGTCGGTCCAGTCACCAGGATCATGCCGTAGGGCCGACTGATGGCGTGCATCAGCGCCTCCTTCTGCTCCGGCTCGTAACCCAACGCCTCAATACCCAGCGTAGCGCTGGACGCGTCCAGGATGCGCAGCACCAGTTTTTCCCCGAACAGAGTAGGCAGCGTGCTCACGCGGAAGTCGATGGCCCGGTTCTTCGCCATCACCAGTTTCAGGCGCCCGTCCTGGGGGACGCGCTTCTCCGAGATGTCGAGTCTGGAGATCACCTTGATGCGCGAGGCGACCTTCTCCTTGATCGCGAGCGGGGGCGTCGCGATTTCGTAGAGTTCCCCGTCGATCCGGTACCGGATGCGGTAGACCTTCTCGTAGGGCTCGAAGTGAATGTCCGAAGCCCCGCTGCTGATGGCATCGAGCAGGATCTTCTGGATGTAACGCACTACCGGTGCGTCGTCGATCTCGACCGTCGGCACCTCGCTCTGCGGCTCGGTCCCGGCCTCGGTGAGGTCGGCGGCCATTTCCTCGTCGGCCAACTCCTTCAGATTGACGCCTGCCGCGGTCAGCAAGCTGCTGATTGCGGCGCCGAGCTTGTTGTCCTCCACAACCACCGGCTCGATGTGTAGCCCGGTCTGGAACTTGATCTGGTCCATCGCCGCCCGGTTAGTGGGGTCGGAGATGGCGACGAACAGGCGGTTGCCGCGTTGGTACAAAGGCAATGCCCGGCGGCCCTGCAAGGCTTTGGCGTCGATGAACTTGACCGGTAGGTGGTCGGTCTCGAACGCGTTCAGGTCGATCAGCGGAAATCCGAAGGTCTGGGCTGCGAACTCCGCCACCTCCGCCTCACTGAACTTCTTCCCCGCGACCAGCTCCTCGACGAAGGTAACCCCGGTCTCGTTGGCTTTGGTCTGAAGCTTGTCGGCCTCACGCTCGGCAAGCAGGCCCTTCTGGACCATCGCTCGACCCAGGCCGGAAAGCTGACTTTGTGTCGCTGCAGCAATCATTGAGCCTTCGAACCCCGAATCTACATGGAAGACGATGCCGCGTCGTCCCCGCAGATATGCGTAAACCTATTGATTAATTTGGTCGATTGGGTGGAAAGATCCGCGCAGATCGGACCGCCCGGTCCTGCGTCTGCACGATCTCTATCGGGACCCCGGCGATCTTGACGGTAGTACCCGGCTCCGGGATGTCCTCCAGGTGCTCGAGGATGAGCCCGTTCAGGGTCTTCGGACCGTCCAGGACGAATTGCGTCCCCAGCTTGCGGTTGAGCTCCCGCAGCGAAGTCCCCCCCTCCGCCAGCACGCTGCCGTCGTCCTGGCGCGTGATACCCCCACCGTGGAGCGGCGAGTGCGTGGTGAACTCCCCGATGATCTCCTCGAGGATGTCCTCCAGGGTGATCAGCCCCATGAGTTCGCCGTATTCGTCCACCACCAGCCCAAGGCGTTCTTCCTCTTCCTGGAAGTTCTGCAGCTGGGCCAGAAGCGGCGTACCCGCAGGGATGTAATAGGGTGGCCGCAGGATCTGCATAAGCGTTTCTGAGCGGATGTCGTCGGCCCCGAGGTTTAGGACCTTCCTCAGGTGCAGGACCCCGATGATGTTATCCAGGCTTCCACGGTAGACCGGCATACGCGTGTGGTTGCTTGTGCTGATCTGCCGCTTGAGCTCTTCAGGCGGTGCGTCGATGTCCACCGCTTCGATCTGGCTGCGGGGGGTCATCAAGTCATCCACGGTTATCGACTGTAGGTCGAAAAGGTTGAGCAAGATCTTCTGGTGCTTCGGGGGCAGGAAATGGCCCCCCTCCAGCACGAGCGTGCGTAGCTCCTCCAGGCTGAGCATCGTGGCTTGGCCAGCGGCAGGGGGTTTGAGACGCAACAGTGTCAACAGTGCTTTGACAAAGAGATTGATGAACCAAACCAGCGGATAGAACACGCGCAGCAGCGGTGCGAGTATGTAGGCCGCGGGGAAGGCGATACGCTCGGGGTAAGAAGCGCCGATCACCTTGGGCGTGATTTCGCTGAACACCAGAATGAAGAAAGCTGCTGCGCCGGTGGCGATGGCAAGCCCCAGCTCGCTCTCACCCAGCAAGCGGAACGCTATGACGGTGGCGAGCGACGCTGCCGCGGTGTTGACCAGATTACTGCCCAACAAGACTACGCCCAGTAGCTTGTCGGTTTGTGCCAGCAGCTGCGCGGTCAACCTGGCGCCGCGGCTGCCGGTCCTGGCGAGGTGCTTCAGCCGATAGCGGTTGAGCGCCATCATGCTGGTTTCGGAAATGGAGAAGAACGCGGAGACGAACAGGAGTACGACGAAGGCAATCAACAGCGAGTTTAGCGAGATCTCGTCCAAAGGGCTTACCTCGCGCAGACCAACACGAATTCAGTATCGGCGCGCAAAAAGCGGGCTGTCAAGAAGGCGCAGGACTCATCGGTGCAAGATGACCTCGAGCACGAACTTGCTCCCGATATAAGCCAGCAGCAGAGCGAGGAACCCGGCCAAAGTCCAGCGCAGTGCCAACCGGCCGCGCCATCCGTAGATACGCCGTCCTGCCAGCAGTGCGGCGTAGATGCACCAGGAGAGGATGCCGAACACCACTTTGTGGCTGACTTTGAGCGGTTGCCCCAGCAACGCCTCCGAGAACAGCATGCCGCTGACGAGCGTCAAAGTGAGCAGGATGAAGCCCAGCGTGATGATGCGAAACAGCAGCCGCTCGATTGTGAGCAGTGGCGGCAGCGATTGCAGGTAGGCGGGCAGGCGTCCGCCGTGCAAGCGGTTTTCCAATGCCGCCATCATCAGCGCCTGCAAGGATGCGATCGTGAACAGGCTGTAGGCCAGCAGTGCGATCAGCAGGTGCAGACGGAAAGCAGGCGAATCGATATGAGACAGCGGACGCACGGATGGCAGCAGCAATGGCGACCAAACCAACAGGGCAGCCGCGCCGTCGATGAAAACCTGCAAGCCTTCGAGCCGCTGGAAGAAGCTCCCGGTCCAGTAGATCAGGACCGTGAGCCAGATGATCACAGACATCGCGTTGCCCACGCCGAGGTACATCTGACCGCCGGCGAACACCGAGCCATACAGCAGTGCGGTGTGCAGCGCCAGAGGCAGGGCGGTGGCGAGGTGTAGCGCGCCTCGCCCGCGCGGCCCGCTCTGATCGGGCCGTGACATAGCGTGGGCGAGCGCAACAGCGACTGCTGCATACAGAGCCGAACACAGCAGATAGGGTAGAATTTCCGGCATGGGACTCGCGCCGGCAGCCAGCCCGCGCGTATGCTACCAGTCTACATCATCCGCCTTCCCCGTTTGTCCCTCACGGCGCTTACCGATGTTCGACAATCTGACCCATCGCCTCTCGGGTGTGATCAAGACGCTGCGCGGTCAGGCGCGGCTCACCGAGTCGAATATTCACGATGCGTTGCGCGAGGTGCGCGTCGCGTTGCTCGAAGCCGACGTCGCCCTACCGGTGGTCAAGGACTTCATCGCACGTGTGAAGGAGCGTGCGCTGGGTCAGCAGGTCCTCGGGAGCCTGACGCCCGGTCAGGCCCTCGTCGGCGTGGTATTCGAGGAGCTCACCGGCCTGATGGGCGAGGCCAACGTGCCGCTCGACCTGGCTACGGTCCCGCCCGCGGTGATCCTGATGGCTGGCCTGCAGGGCTCGGGCAAGACCACCACGAGCGGCAAACTCGCGCGTATGCTGCGCGAGGATTTGCGCAAGAAGGTCCTGCTGGTGAGCTGCGACGTGTACCGGCCCGCCGCGATCGACCAGCTTCGCGCTCTCGCCGCGCAGCTCGGCATCGACTTCTATCCGGCGACGGCGGACCGAACGCCCGTGGCCATCGCCGAGGCCGCGCTAGACTACGCACGCAAGCACTACTACGACGTGGTCATCGTCGACAGCGCGGGACGCCTCACAGTCGATGACGCGATGATGCAGGAGATTCGCGAGCTGCACGCCTCGCTCCAGCCGGTCGAAACGCTGTTCGTGGTCGACGCCATGCAGGGCCAGGACGCGGCCAACGTGGCGAAGGGCTTTGGGGAGGCGCTGCCGCTGACCGGGGTGGTCCTGACCAAACTCGACGGCGATGCACGCGGCGGCGCCGCGCTGTCCGTCCGCCAGATCACGGGCAAGCCGATCAAATTCGCGGGCGTGGGCGAGAAGCTCGCCAACCTCGAACCCTTCCACCCCGAGCGCATGGCCTCGCGCATCCTCGGCATGGGCGACGTGCTCAGCCTGGTCGAGGACGCGCGCCGCAGCGTAAACCTGGAAGAAGCCGAGAAGCTGGCCCAGAAGGTCAAGAGCGGCAAGGGCTTCGATCTAGAGGACTTCAAAAGCCAGATGCAGCAGATGAAGAACATGGGCGGTCTGGGTGCGCTGATGGACAAGTTGCCAGCGCAACTGGGCCAGCTAGCCCAGAGCGCCAACGTAGACGAGAAGGTGGTCATCCGCACGATCGGCATCATCGACGCTATGACGCCCGCGGAGCGCGCCCGCCCGGAGATCATCAAAGCATCGCGTAAGCGCCGGGTTGCTGCCGGCGCCGGCGTGCCAGTGCAGGAGGTAAACCGCCTGCTCAACCAGTTCGAGCAGATGCAGAAGATGATGAAGATGATGAGCAAGGGGGGCATGCACAAGATGATGCGCTCGATGCGCGGACTGCTTCCAGGGATGAAATGAGCAGCGACTTCTGTCGGTCCGATCAGTTCAGGAGCGCTGGCTGGGACGGCACAATACAGTCTCGCCCACTCGCCGCGTTTGATAGCCCGGAGACACGCGCATACCGGTCGCCATTATCTTGCTCTCCTTGAGCGGGCTTGCCTGGGGCCAGGACTACGGGCGCGAGCAGCGCTGGGCCGACTAGATCCTTCCCAGTCTCATGGTGGGCGAGCCGGTTTGGCTCGAGCAGAAGAACGGGCATAAGTTTCTCGCCCTCTACACCGAGGCCAAGAACGCGCGCGGGGCCGCTATCGTCGCACATGGGCGCGGATGGGGGCCGGACTACGAGCTGTACGGCACTCTTCGCAGCAAACTGGCCGAGGCTGATTGCACCACCTTGTCGATCCAACTGCCGCTAAGTGGCCTTTTCGGCTTGCAAAACGTCGGAAAACCGGCTTAGAATCGCCGGCTTCGCTTACGGGGGTGGACAAATGGTGGTTATCAGGCTGGCGCGCGGCGGGGCCAAGAAGCGTCCGTTCTTCAACGTGGTGGTGGCTGACTCGCGCAGAGCGCGTGACGGCCGCTTCATCGAGCGGTTAGGCTTCTACGATCCGAAGGCGCCGGCGGGACACGAGTCACTTCGCATCTCCATGGACCGAGTGCAGCATTGGCAGGGTCAGGGCGCAAAAATAAGCGATACGGTTGCCCGTTTGGTCAAACAGTTCTCTGCCGGCCAAGCCGGGGCCGTGCAGCCGACTCAGAGCTGAGCGCGCTCTATGGCATGAGCCGACTGCCGGGGCCTGAGCCGACCGCCGTGCTCTGACCCGCAACCGCAGTATGGTGACAGGCGCGCGCGGCGGCATAATGATCGTGATGGGGCGCGTCGGCGCCCCGTTCGGGATCAAGGGGTGGATGAAGGTGCAGCCATTCACCCGGGCTGTCGACGGCCTCCTCGAGCATCGGACCTGGTGGCTGGGACGGGATGACTGCTGGAGAAGGAGCGGGGTGGAAGGCGGTGCCGTCCACGGCCGCTCACTCATCGCGAAACTGGAAGGATGCGATGACCGGAAAGCGGCGGCGCGCCTCAGGGGGCTGGACGTTGCGGTTCCGCGCAGCGAGTTGCCCACTAACGCGGCCGGCGAGTACTACTGGACCGATCTGATAGGCCTGCAGGTCGTCAATCGCGAGGGCGTGGCATTAGGCCGCGTGGTGAGGTTAATTGAAACCGGGGCCAGCCCGGTTTTGGTCGTGCATGGAACGCGCGAGCGGCTCATCCCCTTCACCCAGTCGGTGGTTGTCTCGGTGGATGTGGGGGACGGTAGGTTGACGGTAGACTGGGGTGCGGATTTTTGATCCACTTTGACGCGGTTACGCTGTTTCCGGAAATGTTCGACGCCATCACCCGCTCGGGTGTGACGCGGCGAGCGTTCGAAAGCGGTCTATACGAACTGGTGGTCTGGAATCCGCGCGATTTCAGCACGAACGCGTACCGGTCGGTGGACGATCGGCCGTACGGTGGTGGGCCGGGCATGGTCATGATGGCACAGCCCCTGGAGAACGCCCTGAAGGCCGCGCGCCAGCGCCAGCGCAGCTGTGGCGTGCGAGATCCGAAGGTGTTGTACTTCACGCCGCAGGGGCGGCTGCTGGATCATGAGCTGGTGGTCGAGCTGTCCCGGCTCGAGGGGTTGATTCTGCTGGCTGGCCGCTACGAGGGTGTGGACGAGCGTCTGGTGGCGCGTCAGGCGCAGTACGAGGTGTCCATCGGCGACTACGTCGTGTCCGGAGGTGAGTTGCCGGCCATGGTGCTGGTGGACGCACTGGTCCGGCAGATTCCCGGCGCGCTGGGGGACGCGGAGTCGGCCACGCAGGAATCGTTCGTGCGGGGACTCCTGGACTGCCCCCATTACACGCGGCCGGAAGTCTATGAGGGAATTCCGGTTCCCGCCGTTCTGATGTCGGGCAACCACGCGGAGATCGAGCGCTGGCGGCTGAAGCAGGCCTTGGGCCGGACGTGGAGCCGGCGTCCGGAACTGCTCGCGAGGCTCAAGCTAAGCTCGGAGTATCAGTTGCTGCTGGAAGAATACAAACGCGACGCGCAGAAGCAGGAAGCTGCGCGCGTAACCTGAGTTTTCGGGAGCACCGAAGATGAATCTGATCCAGACCATCGAGCACGAAGAAATCGCGCGCTTGGGCAAGACCATCCCGGCCTTTGCGCCCGGCGACACCGTCGTCGTAAACCTGAACGTGGTGGAGGGCGATCGCAAGCGCTTGCAGGCCTATGAGGGCGTGGTCGTCGCCAAGCGCAACCGGGGTCTCAATTCTTCTTTCATCGTGCGCAAAATTTCCTCGGGCGAGGGGGTAGAGCGCACGTTCCAGACCTACTCGCCATTGATCGCGAGCATCGAAGTCAAACGGCGCGGGGACGTGCGCCGCGCGAAGCTGTACTACCTGCGGCAACGGTCCGGTAAGTCTGCCCGCATCCGGGAGAGGCTACATAGCGCGGAGAAGGACGGTAGCCAGGACTCGTCTCCGACCGCCGATTAGGGCTCGCGGGAGCGAGGGCCCGAAGCAGCTGTTACGAGCGACGGCCTGTGCGGCCGTTTTTTTTGGCACCCGCAGTTCGTTGTTAGAATGGGAGTAAGAGGCGGAAGGTTTCCCGCATCTTCGGGGAGGCTCGAGAACAACGGGGGCGCGATGCTGGAGGGCTATAGCGCACGACTGGAAGGGCCGTTCGCAGTGCTTGGCATCCGCACGCGCGGCGAGCGCCTGACTGAGATCGAGTACCTACCCCTCGGGGCCGCGACACTCAGGCCGGTCGACAGCTTCTCGCGCGAGGTCTGCCGCCAGCTTGCCGGCTATCTTAAGGACCCCGATTTCCGCTTGGATTTACCCCTCGAGGCGCATGGCACGGGCTATCAGCAGCGCGTATGGGAAGCGGTGCGGGCAATTCCGCGCGGACGCGCCCAGAGCTATCTCGAGGTGGCGCGTCAGATCGGTTCCGCCGCGCGACCGGTGGGCACGGCTTGCGGCGCCAACCGCATTCCGCTGCTGATCCCCTGCCACCGGGTGGTGGCAAGCAGCGGACTGGGCGGCTTCATGCACAGCCGCGGCGGTAAGCCCCTGGAGATCAAGCGCTGGTTGCTGCGACACGAAGGTGCCATCGACTAGCACGCAGCGCACGAGTTTCGAATCTGCCGCAGACCCGCTGCTCGACGAGTTCAGCGACGCGCTATGGCTTGAAGACGGGCTCGCCCGCAACACGCTGGAGAGCTACCGGCGCGATCTGCGCCAGTTCGCGACGTGGTTGCGTGAGACACACTCCCGGGACCTGCTCGATGTGCACCACGCCGACCTGCTCGGTTACCTGGCAGCCCGATTTCAGTCCAGGGCGCGGGCGAGTTCCACCGCGCGCCTGCTGTCGAGCCTGAAACGCTTCTACCAGTTTGCTCTGCGCCAAGGGAAGCTCCAGGTCGATCCCAGTCTCGACATCGACGCGCCTAAGCGCCCGCGAACTCTGCCCACGAGCCTGACCGAGAAGGACGTGGAGCACCTGTTGGCCGCGCCGCGTCTCGAGTCTCCGCTGGGCCTACGCGACAGGGCCATGCTCGAGGTCCTCTACGCCAGCGGGCTGCGCGTTTCGGAGCTGGTGACGCTGAGCCTTGCGCAGCTTTCGCATGACATGGGCGTGGTGCGTATCCTTGGCAAGGGCAGCAAGGAGAGGCTGGTCCCAGTGGGCGAAGTCGCTCTCGACTGGGTGCGGCGCTATGTTGACGAAGCCCGGCCGCTGTTGCTGGAAGGGCGGCAGTGCGCCGCTTTGTTCGTTACCTCGCGGGCCCAGGCGATGACGCGCCAGGCCTTCTGGCACCTGATCAAGCGCCACGCAGCGCATGCTGGCATTCGCACAGCCATTTCCCCGCACACCCTGCGTCACGCTTTCGCGACCCATCTGCTGAACCACGGCGCCGACTTGCGTGTGGTGCAGCTGCTGCTTGGCCACGCGGACATCTCGACCACGCAAATCTATACCCATGTTGCGCGGGAGCGCCTGAAACAGCTGCATGCGAAGCATCATCCGAGAGGGTGAGGCGGTGAATGAGGTGGAAACGCGAAGAGCCAACGTAGTCCGCAGCGCAGCGAGCAAGCGTGTGTAACGGGAGACCGTAAGATGTCGGGCGTGGCAAGTGTCGTCTGCGTCCTCGGCGCTTATCTGATCGGCTCGGTTTCCTTTGCCATGGTCGCGAGCTGGATCTTCCGCCTGCCCGATCCGCGTAGCTATGGGTCGGGAAATCCGGGTGCCACCAACGTCCTGCGCAGCGGTAAGCGGGCCGCGGCGCTATGCACACTGCTGGGCGACGTCGCGAAGGGGCTCGTTGCAGTTGCCCTGGCGCGCCATTTGGCCCCCGTTTTAGGCTTCGGCGAAGCGACGGTGGCGGGGTGTGCGCTGGGCGTTTTTCTCGGGCACCTGTACCCGCTCTACTTTCGATTCAAAGGCGGGAAAGGGGTCTCCACAGCCCTGGGGATCCTGCTGGGACTGAGCCCGTGGCTGGCTGTGGTGGCGTTGATCGTCTTCGTTGCGGTGGCGGCGCTCTCACGGTACGTCTCGCTTGCCAGCATCCTAACCGCCCTCGTCGCCGTTGGCTTCAGCCCGATGTTTTTGGGCTGGGGTCCAAATTCGGTTGCCGTGACTCTGATTGGAGCTTTGGTAGTCTGGCGCCATCGCGCCAACATCCAGCGCCTTCAGTCGGGAACGGAAAGCAAGCTGGTCCTGCGCCGCAACGACGCGCCGCCATCGGCCTAATATGATGTTGAGCAACGACGGCGGCTGGTTGTTTTTGTTTTTCCCGCCACATCAGTTCGCATCCTCCCGCTCGATCAAACGCTAGCGCGCGTGTGTGCGTAGACCACGCGCGGGCGCTCGCGAAGCAGTTCTTCAACGGATTAAGCCAAAGGGCGGGAGCTCCTCCAGATCCCAGCGCGGGCGGACCGTGAAGCTCGAATCGCGACCAGAGGTGTGCTGCAACCGCAGCGCCCCAGCGAACGCGATCATCGCTCCGTTGTCCGTGCAGAACTGCAGCTCCGGATAGTGCACCGCGAACCCGTGCACGCTCGCCTCTGCGGAGAGCCGCGAGCGGAGCCGGGAGTTGGCGCCCACGCCGCCGGCGACGACCAGCTCGTTGATCCCGGTCGAGTCCAGTGCGGCCAGCGACTTGGCGGCCAGCACGTCCACGATGGCCGCCTCCGCTGCAGCGGCCAGATCGGCGTATGCCTGCCTGTCCCCGGGCCCTTGCCGCAGGGCGGTGAGCACCGCGGTTTTGAGCCCGCTGAAGCTGAAGTGAAGGTCGGGACTGCCCAGCATCGGGCGGGGCAGCCTGAAGCGCGACGCGTCGCCGCGCTCTGCCAGCCGTGAAACCGCGGGGCCCCCGGGGTAGCCGAGTCCTAGGAGCTGGGCGATCTTATCGAAAGCCTCGCCGGCGGCGTCGTCCAGTGTCTCTCCCAGGAGCACATAGCGGCCGATATGGTCGACGCGCATCAGTTGCGTGTGTCCGCCAGAAACTAACAGCGCTATGAAGGGAAGCCGGGGGGGATCGCCCGACAAAAGCGGCGACAGTAAGTGCCCCTCCAAGTGGTGAACGCCGATAGCTGGAATGCCGAGCGCGTAGGCCATCGCGGCTGCGATCGAGGCGCCGACCAGCAGCGCGCCAGCCAGCCCCGGTCCCTGCGTGTAGGCGATCCCATCCAAGTCCTGGACGCCGCTGCCGCTCTCGGACATGACCTGGCGGATCAGTGGCAGTACCCGCCGGATGTGGTCGCGCGAGGCCAGCTCCGGCACCACCCCACCAAAATCCGCATGCATGGACACCTGGGAATAGAGAGCGTGCGCCAACAGCCCGGCGCCCACAACATCTGGCGTTGCGCCAGCGTCGTACAGAGCCACTCCGGTGTCGTCGCAGGACGTCTCGATGCCGAGTACAAGCATGCCTATAGGCCCTAGGGGAGGCGAGTCGGTGCCGCCTTGCCAGCGACCCGAACGCTTCTGATATACTGCCGCACTTTGCAAAAACGCCAGCTCGTTAAGCGGGCGAAGACGCTGGGCGGTCGAAGATGCCGGCGGCCGGGGACGCGGGGAAACTTAAGATTATGCCGACTGTGCGGGTGAAGGAAAACGAACCATTTGAAGTCGCGATGCGCCGGTTCAAGCGCACCGTGGAGAAGACAGGCCTGCTCACAGAGCTGCGGGCGCGGGAGTTTTACGAGAAGCCCACATCGGAGCGCAAGCGCAAGAAAGCGGCTGCCATCAAGCGGCACTTCAAGAGGCTGCGCGGCCAGCAGCTGCCGCCGCGGCTGTACTAGCTGAGACCCCTTATCGGCAGCTGAGTGCGCGGCAGGGCGCCGCCCTGCCGCGTCGCATTTGGCCCACGCCGACAGCCGACCAGGTCGGGCCGTGACGCTGAGCATGACACTCAAGGACCGCATCGTCGAAGACATGAAGTCGGCGCTGCGCGCCAAAGACGCGGCGCGGCTGTCGGCAATACGTCTGCTGCTGGCCGCCATTAAACAGCGCGAAGTGGACGAGCGCATCGAGTTGACCGACGCAGACGTGGTCGCGGTGATCGACAAGATGCTCAAGCAACGCCGCGAATCCATCCGCCAGTATCGGAGTGCCAAGCGTCAGGACCTGGTAAATGCGGAGGAGTTCGAGGTCCAGGTCCTGACCAGCTACATGCCTTCGGGCTTGAGCGAGGCCGAGGTCGAGGCCGCGATCGCTGAGGTGATCGCCGCGACCGGCGCCAGATCCGCCCAGGACATGGGCAAGGTCATGTCGGCATTGAAGCCGAAACTCTCGGGACGCGCGGACATGGCCCAGGTGTCCGCGTTGGTGAAGGCGAAACTGACGGGTTGACTCTCCGGTAGACGGCACGCGACGTCCCCTGCCCCGATCTCCTGGAAGCCGGGAGAAAACCACCTATAATGCAAGCGTCCTCACGCCGAGAGGGTTGCGGATTTTAACCGTCCCGCGGCATCCGGGACTTGCAGTCCACCGAGTCATTTTTCGTCTTTCAGTCTCTCGAGCGAGCAAGCCTGGGCCGATGCGATGATCCCCAAGTCCTTCGTTCAGGAGCTCCTGGGGCGAGTCGACATCGTCGACGTCATCGAGTCTTACCTCCCCCTCAAACGGGCGGGTACCAATCTCGCCGCGTGCTGTCCCTTCCACAGCGAGAAGACGCCGTCGTTTACCGTCAGCCCGAGCAAGCAGTTCTATCACTGCTTTGGTTGCGGCGCCCACGGCAGCGCCATCGGCTTCCTCATGGAGTACAGCGGGATAGGCTACGTCGAGGCCGTGAAGGAGCTCGCCGGCCGTGCGGGCATGAAGGTGCCCGAGTTCACGCCCACCCCCCAGCAAGCCGCAAAGCAGGTGCAGACGGAGGAGCTCACCGAGCTGCTGCAGCGAGCGGCCCAGTTCTACAAGTCGGAGCTCAAGCGCTCCGAGAAGGCCATCGCCTACCTGAAGGGCCGCGGACTGACGGGCGAGATCGCGGCGCGCTTCCAGCTGGGCTTCGCACCGGGCGGCTGGCAGAACCTGGCCGCCGTGTTCGAGGACTATCAGGCCAAGGCGCTGATCGACGCCGGGCTCGTGATCCAGGGGGACGAAGGCAAGCGCTACGACCGCTTCCGAGACCGCATCGTGTTCCCGATCGTCAACTTACGCGGGCAGGTCGTCGGTTTCGGCGGGCGGGTGCTGGACCAGTCAGAGCCCAAGTACCTCAACTCGCCGGAGACGCCGGTGTTCGAGAAAGGGCGCGAGCTGTACGGTCTGTTCCAGGCGCGGCCGGCGATCCGGGACGCCGGTCGCATAGTCGTGGTCGAGGGGTACATGGACGTGGTCGCGCTGGCCCAGTACGGAATCGGCTACGTGGTGGCCACGCTGGGCACTGCAACCACGGTTTGGCATCTGCAGAAGCTGCTGCGCCAAGCCGATGAAGTGGTCTTCTGCTTCGATGGCGACACGGCGGGACGACGGGCCGCCTGGCGCGCGCTGGAGAACAGCCTATCGCAGCTGGAAGACGGGAAGCAGGTCAAGTTCCTGTTGTTACCCGAGTACGACGATCCCGATAGCTTTGTGCGGCGCGAGGGCAAAGAGGCATTCGAGCGCTTGTTGGCCGAGGCGGCAATGCCCCTGTCGGCGTTCGCGTTGAAGGAGCTGACCGAGCGCGCCGATATGGGCAGCGCCGAAGGCCGCGCCAAGTTCTTGCAAGAGGCCAAGCCGCTTGTGAAACAGGTATCTGCACCCATCTTGGGCCTGATGCTCAGGAAGCGAATCGCGGAACTGGGCGGGATTTCTCAGGCCGAGTTGGAGGATCGCTTCGAATTCAGATCTGCCCGGCGGGAGGCGGTGACCGCGCCGCGTTCGCCGCGTCGGCCCTCGGACCCTTACGCCAAGCTTCTCGAGCGAGTCCTCGCGGAGCCCAAGCTGGTCAAGGCGCTGTGGCCGGTCAGCCTGCCGGCGCCCCAGGCCGACAGCAGCGAGGCGAGCGCCTTGTTCGATTTGATAGAGGAGTCGCGAGCCTTGGACCAGGAATTCACGGTCGCAGGCGCTATCGAGCTGCTGCGGGCACGCGGGCATGGCACGACTGTGCACAAGCTCATGCCGGTGGTGCAGGACCTGCAGCGCCTTACCGCTGAGGAGTTGTTAGTCGAGGTTCAGGGCGCGGTCGAGGCGCTGCTGATTCAGGTGGCCAGATCCCACGTCAGTCAGCTGGCCCAAGGGGTTTCTTCGCCGCGGGACCTGAGTCAGGAGGCACGGGCGCTGCTCAGCCGGGCACCCGCAGGCGAAAGAGCGGTCAAACCCGACTGACGGATCGGATTTTCAGTAAACTACAGAGTTTTTCGCGCACGCCGCAATTAAGGGTGGTCATGGCCAAAGAACCAAAGCTCAAAGAAATCGAGAGGATGAGGATCGAGGCTCTTCCCAACGATGCCGAGGCCCGTCGTACACGCCTCAAGAATCTCATCGTCCTGGGCAAGGAGCGTGGTTTTCTAACTTACGCGGAGATTAACGACCACCTCCCCGACGACATGCTGGATGCCGAGCAGATCGAGAACATCATCAGCATGATCAATGATATGGGCATCCAGGTGTACGACGAGGCACCGGACACCGAAGCCCTGCTCATGTCGGATTCGACGCCCACCGCGCCGGATGAGGATGCGGTAGAGGAAGCGGAGGCCGCGGTCTCCACGCTGGATTCCGAGTTCGGCCGCACCACCGACCCGGTACGCATGTACATGCGCGAGATGGGCTCGGTCGAGCTGCTCACGCGCGAAGGCGAGATCGAGATCGCGAAGCGCATCGAGGACGGACTGCGACACCAGATCCAGGCCATCTCCGCTTGCCCCACCACGATTGCCGAGATCCTCCAGCTGGGTGAGAAAGTCGAGCGCGACGAGATGCGCGCCGACGAGGTCGTCGACGGCTTGCTCGACCCCAACGCCGAGGAAATCATCAATGATGAGATCGCGGACGAGGTGATCGAGCAAGAGCTCGACGCCGAGGAGGGCGACGACGAGGACGGCGCGGCGGTGCAGAGCGCGAGCCTGCTCCAGCTCAAGCTGGCGGCGTTGGATCGGTTTGCGACTATTCGGGCGCTGTACTCCAAGATGACGAAGGCGCTGGCCAAGCACGGCCCGCGCGGCAAGCCCTATATCAAAGCGCAGGAGGAGATCAACAGAGAGCTGATGATGATCCGCTTCGCCGCGAAGCAGATCGAGGCCCTGTGCGACAGCGTGCGCAAGATGGTCGAAGAGGTGCGCTCTTACGAGCGGGCCATCATGGAGCTGTGCATCGACAAAGCCGGCATGCCGCGCGTCCATTTCATCAAGTTCTTCCCGGGCAACGAGGAAGACCTGGAGTGGGTCAGGCGTGAGGTCGCGTCGCGCAAGCCCTACAGCGAGGCGCTGGCACGCTTCGCGCCCGCCATTCTGGAGCACCAGCAACGGTTGATCGACCTGCAAAAGCGGGTGGGTATCCCGGTCAGGGATCTCAAGGAAATCAACCGTCAGATGTCCACCGGCGAGGCCAAGGCGCGGCGCGCCAAGCGCGAGATGACCGAGGCCAACCTGCGCCTGGTGATCTCCATCGCCAAGAAGTACACCAACCGCGGGCTGCAGTTCCTGGACTTGATCCAGGAGGGCAATATCGGCCTGATGAAAGCGGTGGACAAGTTCGAATACCGCCGCGGGTACAAGTTCTCGACCTACGCCACTTGGTGGATCCGGCAGGCCATCACGCGCTCCATCGCGGACCAGGCGCGCACCATCCGCATCCCGGTGCACATGATCGAAACCATCAACAAGATGAACCGCATTTCGCGCCAGATCCTGCAGGAAACCGGGCAAGAGCCCGACCCTGCGCTGCTGGCGACCAAGATGGAGATGCCCGAGGAGAAGATCCGCAAGATCCTGAAGATCTCCAAGGAGCCGATCTCAATGGAGACGCCGATCGGCGACGACGACGACTCGCATCTGGGCGATTTCATCGAGGACCAGGGCACCATGGCGCCGGTGGAGGCTGCGGTCTACACGAGCCTGCGCGACGCCACCAAGGAAGTTCTAGACACGCTTACCCCGCGCGAGGCCAAGGTCCTGCGCATGCGCTTCGGCATCGAGATGAACACCGACCACACGCTGGAAGAGGTCGGCAAGCAGTTCGACGTCACGCGCGAGCGCATCCGCCAGATCGAGGCCAAGGCTTTGCGCAAGCTGCGACATCCTTCACGTTCGGAGCGGTTGCGCAGCTTCCTCGACACCGAGACGTGAACTAAGCGGTCGGGCAAGCGGAGGAAAGCAGCTTGATATCCTCCGCGTGACCGGCGCGAGACGGTACTCGACAGACAGAATCCCGCACACTGGAAGCCGCGTGCGGGATTTTCTTTTGTTTAGATGGGATGCGACCCAGAGCAGCGCTGACCAGCGCTGCCTCATGCTGCCTCAGTCTACGGATTTCAGCCCATACTTGTTCACGCGGTAGCGCAGCGTCTCTCTCGAAGTGCCCAGCAGCCGCGCCGCGGCTGTGACGTTGTATCCAGCTCGCTCGAGCGCTTCGCTGACGATCTTCCTTTCCATTTCCTCCAAGCTCAGGCTCCCGTCCAAGGGGAGTCGGAGCGCACGGTCTAGTCCAACGCGAACCGTCGTCTCCGGCTGGGTGGGGGAAGACAGAGGCCGCAACTGCAGCCACTGTCCGGCGAAGGTCTGCGTATCGGACAGCAAGACGCAGCGCTCCACCACGTTGCGCAGCTCTCGAACGTTGCCGGGCCAGTCGTGGGCACGCAGCGACTCCCAGACTGCATCGGGAACGATGCGAACCGACTTTCCCGCCTTGGCGTTGTATTCCGCGACAAACAGCGGGACGAGATCATCGAGATCTTCCTTGCGATGCCGCAATGCCGGCAACTCGAGCGTGAACACGGTGATGCGGTGGAAAAGATCGCCCCGGAAGGCCCCGCTCTGCACGCGCTCGGAAAGATCGCGATTGCTGGCGGCAACGACTTGAATATCGATCTCGATCTGGTTGGACCCGCCCAGGCGGCGTAAACGCCGATCCTCGATGGCAGTGAGAAGCTTTGCCTGCAGATCCGGGCTCAGCTCTCCAATCTCGTCCAGGAAGATGGTGCCCCCATGAGCCTGCTCCATCAGTCCTCTCCGGCGGCCCTTGGCGCCCGTGAAGGCGCCGGGCTCGTGGCCGAACAGTTCGGACTCGAGCAGGTCGCGAGGCAGAGCGGCGCAGTTGACCTCGACCAGAGGTCCCTCGCGGCGCGCGCCGCTGTAATGCAGGATCCTCGCAGCCAGACCCTTGCCTGTACCGGTCTCTCCGGTCAGCAGCAGTGTACTGAGGGGGGCCCGGGCCAGCTTTGTCAGCAGCTCGCGCACCGATCGCGCCGCGTCGCTCCGTCCAACAAATGTTGCGGGCGCAAAGCGCCGATTCTGCGCCGCCGCCCGCTCACGCAGCTGCCGCTGCGCACGGGCGCTTCGGGCTGCCCCAGCAACAACCAGGTTGAGCCGGTCCAGCTCGCAGGGCTTCTCCAGGAAATCGTAGGCGCCGAGCCGCAGGGCGCGAACAGAGTCGGCCACCCCTCCGTAGCCGGTGAGGAACAGCCACTCCCCGCCCATGGCCTCGGACCGGATTGCTTCCAACAGGTCCAGCGCGTTTCCGTCCGGAAGACTCATGTCCGATATCACTACCAGCGGTTGCACCTGATCATGCAGCAGCAGACGCTTCGCATCGGCAAGGGTGCCGGCGGTGATGACCTCGAAGCCTTCGCGCTGGAAATGCCGCACCAGCTCCGCGCTCAGCAGCGGCTCATCCTCAATCAGCAAGAGCGTGTCGGACATCCTCTCGCGCACAAGGCAAAGTCAGCGTAGCGCATGCTCCTCGGGGCACTCGGTTTGCAATGGTGAGTTCCCCACCCAGATCTCGCGCGAAGCGCTTCACGATGGCGAGTCCGAGACCCGTCCCCGACTCACGAGACGTGACGAAAGGTCGGATGCCCCCAGACAGCAGCGCCTCGGGAAAGCCCGGGCCGTCATCCAGGACCTGGACTTCGAGCGAGCCATTCCGGTACTCGACATGGATGGTCACCGTGCCGGGGGCCTCGCGCATTACCGCGACGGAGTTGAGCACCAGATTGAGAACAGCTTGTCTGATCCCGTCCTCGGGCACTCGGCACCGCAGGTCTTCCGGGGCTTCGGTATTGAGCCGGACATGGGGCGGTAGCTGGTAGCGGATCAGGGTCGCGAGTTCCTGTACCAGCCGTTGAACACCGACTATCCGCGGCGGCTCGGGGACGTGACTCGACTTTTGCAGCAGCCCGTTCAGGAGGCGCGTAAGGCGGTGCAACTCGGCGATAACCATGTCCATCCGCTCCCCGAGCGCAGAACTGGGAAGCTCCCGGCGCAGGTTCTCGAGGCTGAGCTGGATCCCTGCGATCGGGTTGCGAAGCTCGTGGGCGAGAGTGGCAGACACCTCGCCAGCAGCCGCGAGCCGCTCGGCTCGGGACAGAGTCTGCTGTTGCTGCAACAAGGCCTGGGTAGCCGCACGGACCTCCTGCTCCAACGACACGGTGCGCTGACGGTTGGCCTGCTCCAACTGCGCCAGTCGGTTGACCATTTGATTGTAGTTTTGAAATAGCGGTAACAGCAGGGGATCGATGCGCGTGAGGGAGACGGGCGTGAAATCCCCGTTGGCCAGGCGCGCGAGGAAATCCTTGAGATCCCCGATAGGCCGAAACACCTGCTCGCGCAGAGCCCACAGGGTGAGCAACACCATGCAAGGAAAGCCGATCAGTGCCGCCAAGGCGAGGCGCGATTCCAGATGCGTGTCTGCGTAGATGGTATCGAGAAGCTCGAGCTGGATGCGGTTCTCCCTGTCCAGCATCTCGCTCAGCAGAGCCAGTGCTGCCGGCAGCGCCGGTCCCGGTTGCGTCTCGGCTTGGGTGAGAAATTGCTCCAGCCGGTCCAGACGCTCCCGCGTATATGAGCGCACTGGGCCGCCTTTGACGGGAATCTGCGCCAGATCTGAGCGCACAGCCTCCAACTTGGCGTGCTCCGGCGAAGACCCACTCGTCGCGACTCGCAGTTGCACCTCCTTGAGGATGCTCAGGCTTTCCTGGAGGAGAACGGTGCGATTCACGCGCGCGCGGATGGCCTCAACGCGCTTGAAGTCCAGCCAGGTGAACAAGGACAGGGCGCCGAGGGCGAGCGTGAGCACGAGCACGAACACCAATACGACCAATCGGATCGGGCGCAGGAGCAAGGATTTCACTGAGATCGCGCGCGGGTCTTTGTCTCGCGGCATTCTAGGCTAACTTCCCAGGCACGGTTGGCTCGTCTGCTCCGGGCGATCGCGACTACGGTCGCCGTGGTTGCTGAAGCGACTCGCAGGCAGGGTCTGTGCCAACGCGAAGTCTTGCGGTGCGCACGCCATGATGTAGCGCGTGTCGCCTTGGGGACTGAGGCTTTGCAGAGTTGGGAATGTGTTTAAAGGCGGCCTCGTAGGCTATTTCAAAGGGACTGCCGGTTGAAATCCCCCGTTCGCTTGGCCGCCCTGGTTCGAATCAACCGGTCGATTCGACGTCCTGACGCCCACTGTTTCACCTTTGCCCCGAATTTCAAGGAGCTAGCGACGGGGCATGGCTCGTGCTAGGTGCGTCCCGTCGCAATATAGCCAAGCGCCGCGCGGGGAGGGTTGGCGTTGATCTCCTGCTTGCAGTTTCCGGATTTGTTCTTTGCTACTTCGATAGCCATCACTGAGTCGCGGCGACCGTGTTCACTGCTCACCGGAACGGGCGAGGGGCGCGTGCGCAGCGATCGGCGTACCTGCGCGTTTCGCGAAGGTCGTCCGTGAAGTCCACAGTCGGCCAGCGACGGCTGCGGCTGGTGGTCGGAGTGATCCTCGTGCTGACCCTGGCGGGTACGGTGGGAGCGATGTATGGGCAGCGCGCAACGAAAAGGCTGACTGAGAGGCTGACTGAGGGCGACGTGCAGCGCGCCACCCCCACGGCACCGCTCGTTTCGGTGGCGTCCGTCGCACGCGCGGACCTATCCAGTACGCTCACCCTGGCGGCAGAGTTCAGGCCGTTCCAGGAGGTCAACTTGTACGCGAAGGTGTCGGGGTACATCCGACAGATGAGGGTCGACATCGGTGACCACGTCAAGGCGGGGGAGGTCTTGGCTGTGCTGGAAATCCCGGAGGCGGAGGACCAGCTGCAGCAGGCTTCGGCGGGCGTGGAGCGGGCGAAGCAGGAGGTGACTCGCGCAAAAGCCGCCTACGACGAGGCTCACTTGACCTATGACCGGCTGTCCGAGGTGCTGAAGCAGCAACCAAACTTGGTGGCGCAACAGGAGATCGATCAGGCCCGTGCCAAGGATGAGACGCTCAAAGCGTCATGGGATGCGGCGCAGTCCGCCGTGCGTGAAGCCGTTGCCCACCGGGCAAACTACGCGACCATGCTGGGGTACTCCAAGATCACGGCCCCGTTCAGCGGCGTTGTGACGAAGCGTTTCGCTGACACCGGATCGCTGGTCGGGGCCGGCACAGCGGCCAGCAGCCAGGCGCTGGTTCGGCTGTCGCAGTTGGACCCCCTGCGGCTGGTGCTCCCGGTTCCAGAGTCCGCCGTGCCGAACGTGCGGGAGGGGGCTCCCGTCGAAGTCGTGGTCCAGTCAACCAAGCAGACCCTTGCCGCGACGGTGACACGCGTAAGCGGGGCGGTAACCACCGACACGCGCACCATGCAGGTCGAAGTGGACATCCCGAACCCCCAGCTTGAGCGCTGGCCCCCGGTATGTATGCCACCGCGACTCTGGTACTGGACAGCCGGAAGAACGCTCTGACGCTCCCGATAGAGGCTGCGCCGAATCGCAAAGGCGACACCGCGACCGTCTATGTCCTGGACAAGGATCACCGGATCCAGGAACGCACGATCGGCGTCGGGATGGAGACCGCCACTCAGATAGAGGTTAGATCCGGCCTCGAGGAGAACGAGCTGGTGCTGATCGGTGGGCGCAGACAGTATCAGGTCGGGCAGATGGTCCAGCCCAAGCTCCTGGCGCAAGGAATCGCGCGATGAGCACTACCGGTCCGGTACCTCAGCGCGTGGTCGCGTTGCCGGCCGAGCAGCTCGAGGCGCTGAGCCGTCTCGATACCTGCGCCCTGGCGAACGCCATAGAGGCCACCGGCGTGAGGCTGCGCAACGAGGGCTACATGGACTCTACGGTGCGCTGCCTGTTTCCCGATCTGCCACCGTTGATCGGCTATGCGCTCCCGTTGCGGGTCCGGACCACTGACCCGCCGATCCGAGGCCTGCGCTACATCGATCACATCGACTGGGCAGATCAGCTCCTGTCCCTGCCTAGGCCGCGAATCTTGGTCGTGGAGGACATGCAGAGTCATCCGCGAACCGGCTCGTTCCTGGGAGAGGTCCACGCGAACATGTATCGGGCGCTCGGCTGCGCTGGGGTCATCACCAGCGGCGCCGTGCGCGACCTGCCGGCGCTGCACGCGCTCGGGTTCCACTCCTTCGCAGCTCACATCTCCGTCTCGCATGCCTATGTCCATGTCGTCGAGGTCGGCGCCCCGGTGACGGTGGGCGGGCTGGAAGTGCACACGGGCGACCTCTTGCATGCCGACCAGCATGGCGTTCTTTCCATCCCGATGACGGTTGCCGCCGACCTGCCGTCCATTTCCGCACAGCAGAAGAAAGAGGAGCAGAGGATCATCGAATTCTGCCGCTCCCCGGGTTTCACCGTCGAAGGCCTCGTGCGGCTGCTGCAACGGGTACAAGACGAGCACCCACTCCCCGGATAGATCGGCGCGATGTCCCGCTTCGCCATCCGCTTTCCGTATTTCATCATCGTCGCCTGTCTGATGACGGCGGTGGTCGGGCTCACCAGCCTGGTGCGCATGCCGGTCGATCTGTTCCCGAACATCAACATTCCAGTGGTCGTGGTGGCGACGTTCTTCTCCGGGATGCCGCCCGAGCAGATCGAGACCGACATCACCGGACGCTTCGAGCGCTTCTTCACGCTGGGCAGCGGCATCGATCACATCGAGTCGCGCTCGCTTCCGGGCGTGAGCCTGATCAAGGTCTACTTCCAGCCGGGCAGCAACGCGGACTCGGCGGTTACGCAGATCTCCAATCTGGCGATGGCCAACCTGCGCCGGCTTCCCCCGGGGACGCTGCCGCCCGTGGTGCTCAAGTTCGACGCCTCGAGCCTTCCGGTGTGCCTGGTCACCTTGAAGGGCGAGGGGCTCAACGAGACTCAGCTGCGCGACCTCGGGCAGTACACCGTGCGCAACCAGGTGGCCAATGTACCCGGCGCCTCGGTTCCGCAACCGTTCGGCGGTCGCTATCGCCAGATCATGGTGTACGTCGACCCGCTCAAGCTCGAGGCGCACGAGCTGAGCGTCATGGACGTGGTGCGCGCCGTCAACGACTCGAACCTGATCCTGCCGGCGGGACACGTGGTGATCGGCCCGTTCGACTACAGCCTGTACACCAACAGCCAGGTCGACTCCATCGACGAGATCAACCAACTGCCGCTCAAGACCGTCGACGGAGCCTCGGTCATGGTGGGCGACGTGGGTCAGGCGCGCGATGCCTCACAGATCCAGAACAGCGTCGTGCGCGTCGACGGCCAGCGCTCGGTCTATCTGCCGATCCTGAAGCAGGGCGGCGACGTCAACACCATCGCGGTGGTGAATGGGGTCAAGCGCGCGGTCTCCAATCTGCTGGACGTGCCGAAGTCGCTGGTCACGTCGGTGATATTCGACCAATCGATATTCGTCAAGACGGCGATCGCGAACCTGCTGCACGAGGGCGCGATCGGTCTGGTGCTGACCGGGGTGATGATCTTGGTATTCCTGGGCAGCGTGCGCGCCACGGCCGCCGTCTTCCTGTCGGTACCGCTTTCCGCGCTTGCCACGTTCATCTGCCTGTCGCTGGGCGACAATTCGGTGAATGCCATGGTCCTGGGCGGGCTGGCGCTGGCCTTCTCGCGCCTGATCGACAACTCCGTGGTCGTGCTGGAGAACATCTTCCGCCACATGGAGCTGGGCGAGAGCCCGGCCGTCGCGGCCGAGAAGGGCGGCCAGGAGGTGGCGCTGCCCGTACTTGCCGCAACGCTGACCACAGCCATCGTGTTCTTCCCGGTGATCTTTCTCTACGGGGTCAGCAAGTTCCTGTTCACGGCGCTGGCTCTGGCGGTGGTCTTGTCTCTGTTCGCCTCCTACTTCGTGGCGATGACGGTGGTCCCGCTGTTCTGCGCGAAGTGGATCAAGGCGCCAGCCGGGCATGACGCAGCGGAGCAGGCGCCCTCGAGCGCAATGCAGCGCTTCAACGTGTGGTTCAACAAGCAGTTCCAGGCAATGCTGGGACGCTACGATCGCGCCGTCGGGGTCGCGCTCATGCGGCCGACGGCCACGCTGGCGGGCTTGCTGGGACTGGCCCTGCTCAGCTTCGGTCTGCTGCCCATGCTGGGGCTGGCCTATTTTCCGCGCACCGATCCCGGGCAGTTCGTCATCAACCTCAAGACGCCCACCGGCACCAATGTCTTCGTCACCGAAGACGCGGTGGCTCGCGTCGAGAAAATCGTCCGCGAGGAAGTTCTCCCCGACGATCTCAACCTCATCGTGTCGAATATCGGTTCGACGCCCGGCTTCTCCTCGATGTACACGCCGAATTCGGCTTCCCACACGGCGTTCGTGCAGGCCAGCCTGCGCGAGGACCACCGCATCGGGAGCTACGAGTACATGGATCGAGTGCGGCGTCGGATCAAGGATGAGCTGCCGCAGCTCACCACCTATTTCCAATCCGGTGGCCTGGTGGACGCGGTCTTGAATCTCGGGCTCCCCACGCCGATCGACGTGCAGGTCAGCGGGACGGATCTCGAGGCGGCGTATGCAACCGCTTCCAAAATAGCCACCGCGATCAGGCAGCTTCCCGGCGTCAACGACGTGTTGATTCCGCAGGACATCGATGCGCCGTCGCTGCGTTTGAACATCGACCGGGTCCAGGCGGCCAAGCTCGGGGTGACTCAGAAAGAAGTCGTAAGCAACGTGATCACGGCGCTCACCTCCAACCAGATGATCGCACCGAGCTATTGGGTGGATCCCAAGAGCGGCAATGACTATTTTCTGACGGTGCAGTACCCGGAGGACCAGGTCAAGGCCCTGGGCGATCTGAAGGCGATCCCGATCCGCGCCAGCAATCAGCGGGAAGCGGCACGCCTGGATGCTGTGGCAAAGATCAGCATGATCCAGGCGCCCACCGAAGTGGATCACTATCAGCTGCGGCGCGTCATCGACCTGTATATTGCCCCGGCACAAGAGGATATCGGCAAGCTGACAGCAGGTGTCGAGCGCATCATCAAGCAAACGCCGCTTCCCGAGAATGTCAGGGTTGCCGTTCGCGGCACGGTGCAGAGCATGCGCGCTTCCTTCACCAGCTTCGGGCTCGGGCTGATCCTGTCCGTGGTGTTGGTATATCTGGTGCTGGTCGCACAGTTCGCATCGTTCATCGATCCGTTGCTGATCCTGCTGGCAATACCCACCGGGCTTACCGGCGTGATCGTCACGCTGTTGACGACCGGCACGACGCTGAACGTGATGTCGCTGATGGGGGTTGTGATGATGGTCGGGATCGTTGTCTCCAACAGCATCCTGATCGTGGAGTTCACGCGCCACTTGCGGCAGACGGCGTCGAGCTGCGTCAAGCGGTCGCGCTCGCCTGCCGCGTCCGTCTGCGCCCGGTGCTGATGACTTCGCTCGCTACCATCATCGGCTTGCTACCCATGGCCGCCAAGCTCGGCACGGGCAGCGAGGCCTACGCGCCATTGGCGCGAGCCATCATCGGCGGGCTCACCGTATCGGTCATCACCACCATCTTCATCGTCCCGGCTGCCTACCTCTTGGCTTATCGCAGGCAAGAGGCGCAGGCCCGTTCAGTGCAAGCCGCTGGGACATAACCGGCCAGCCTACCACCCATGAACCGCGGTACAGGCGTGGTCGCCGCACTGCTGTGCATGCCAGCGCTACACGCTTATGCGCAGCAGTTGCCGCCCGTGCTGACCCTGAAGGAGGCGCAGCAGACCGCGCTGGCGAACCGGCCGCTGCTCCGGGCGAGTCAGCTGTCTGCCGACTCGGCTCGCCAGCTAACGCTCCAGATCCAGTCGGGGCGCTATCCACAGGTGCTCGGGAGCGTGACCGCCGCGACCGCGACGACCGAAAACACGGTTCAGGATGGCAAGGAAGTCACGCTCGATACCCGCATCGCCGCGGGCAGCCTGAATAATCCCAGCGTCCTATGGCGAGCGGCCGCCGGTCTGACCGTGAGCCAGCTCGTCACCGACTTCGGCCGCACCTCGAGCCTGGTGCAGAGCGCGCAGTCAAACGAGGCGGCGCAGCGCTACCGGGTCAGCGCTACGCGCGCCCAGGTCCTTCTCGAAGTCGGCGACGCGTACCTGGCGGCGCTGGAAGCACAGGCGGTGCGGCGCGTGGCTGCAAAGACGGTCGATGCCCGGAAGGCGCTGCTGGACCGGATCGCTGCCCTGGCCAAGAGCAAGCTGCGGTCCGAGCTCGACGTGAGATTCGCGCAGGTGAACCTCGATCAAGCGCGTCTGCTCCTGTTGAGCGCGGAGAACGCGGTGGACGCAGCGTTTGCTCGCCTTTCGACCAGCCTGGGTTACCGGGATGCGCGCCGCTTCACATTGGTCGACCAGCCTGATTCGTCGCCGCCGCCCATGGACCTGGATTCTCTGCTGGCTCAGGCCATCGCCAAGCGTCCCGAGCTGGCGAGCCTGCGGGCCGACCGGGACGCGGCGAAGAAATTCGTCGATGCGCAGAAGGCCTTGCGCTATCCGATCATCAACGTGTATGGGGCGGCGGGCGCTGTTCCCGTTGGCGACGACCGTTTTCCGCAGTACTACGGTGCAATTGGGATCAATCTGAATGTCCCCGTGTTCGATGGCGGCAAGATCTCCGCCCTGCAGCAACAAGCGCAGCTGCAGGCGCTCACGCTATCCGAGAATCTCACCGAAACCGAGAACAGTGTGGTGAAGGCAGTGCGTGTGGCGTGGCTGAACGCCAAGGCCGGATACGAAAACATAGAGATCACAGCGCATCTGCAGGAGGCCTCGGCGCAGGCGCTCAGCCTGGCCGAATCGCGCTACAACCTCGGCATCACCTCGATCGTCGAGCTGAATCAGGCTCAGCTCAGCGCGATCGACGCGGAGATCGTCTATAGCCAGGCCCGCTACCGATACCTGAGCGCGCTCACGGCGCTCGACTACCAGGTGGGGACACTCGACTGATCGACGCGGGGAAGTAGGCGTTCAAGCAGCCCGGCCTTCGACCGGTGCTGAAGCGGTGCTGGCAAACCCACCTTGACTGGCTCTTCGTCGTGAGCTCGACGATGTTCTACAAGACGCTGTTAGTCGACAACCTCGACTTTGTATCCGCGTTTTCCTGCGCGCTTCACATCGTACATGAGCCTATCCGCGCCCTTGAGTGCCGCCTCGGCAGTGGCGGGGACCTGCTCGTACACCGCCACTCCTGCGCTGAAGCTGGTGACCCAGCCCCGTTCGGAGATCGCTTTGTCCAGGCGCGCTATTACCCCGTCGGTCACGCGGCGCGCACTCGCCGCGTCCGTCTCGGGGAATAGCAATGCGAACTCATCGCCGCCGAGCCGGCAAGCGAGGTCGGTCTTGCGCAGCGTACTGCGGAGCGTGGCCCCCGCGACTCGCAGTAACCGGTCGCCCTCGACGTGACCGCGAGTGTCATTGACGGCCTTGAAGTCATCGCAGTCCAAAACCACCAGGCTCAAGGGACGCGCGAGTCGGCGATGTCGCGCCAACTCGAGTTCCAAGCGCTCGAGGAAAGCCGCGCGATTGACGAGCCCGGTAAGCGCGTCATGTCGTGCGATCTTCCGCAGCGTGTCTTGCGCTCGTCGCAGCGACGCCACGAGATAGTTGGCACCGAGAAGAATCGCGAATGTGACTGTAACCTCATAGTAGAAATAGATGGGATGAGAGTCTAGATGCCCGACCATGACCATCCTGGCCACCGACAATGCGGCGGCCGCACACGCGTAAGCGGCTCCCCATGCTGAGCCGACGTACCAGGCGACGAGAACAACCGGAACCAAATACAGACTGCCGACCCGAAGCTCGGCGTCGGTTACGTAGTCCAGGCCAGCGATCAGGAGCAGCGCCAACGCTCCGACCAACTTGGCTGAAAGTGGACTTATCTGCACGTCACCCAACCACCCCGAATTGCCCCTCTGGGAGGAGCCAGCGGGCAACTAGCGCGAGGTTGGCGCGCCGCCTCCTTCGACTGCTTTTTCAGCATACTTCACCCCCTTGGAGTTGCTGAGCAGCAGAAGACCATGCCGCGTCGCGGACGCGGAAGGGCCAACTGTTGAGACGCCAGGATTCCGGTGGACGGGCTAGAGTGCTCTCCTTGTGTCCGCGAAATGGCTGGCCAATCCCCACCAGCCCCCAGCCGAGCGAGCTACGAACCGTAACGTCAGAGGACCGACTCTACTTTAGCCGCCAGGTAATATCCGGCACCACGTTGAGTCTTGATGAGTTGCGGGCGGCTCGGGTCGACCTCGATTTTCCTCCGCAAACGCAAGACCTGCACGTCGACACTGCGATCGAACACGTCGTCCTCGAAGCCATGACTCATTTCCAGCAGTCGGTCCCGGCTCAGGACGTGTTCGGGCGCGGCGAGCAACGCGCTGAGCAGTCCGAATTCGGCGTGGGTCAGGTCGACCCGCTGTCCAGCGGGCGAGGTGAGCCGTCGGGTGCGCAAGTCCAGTTCCCACCCGGCAAAACGCCGTGCGCGCAACTTCCCGCCCTCCGGCGGCGCTGTCGTATGGGCCTGCGCACGGCGCAGTATGGTGCGAATGCGGGCGAGCAGCTCGCGCGGATTGAACGGCTTGGTCAGATAGTCGTCGGCGCCCAGCTCGAGCCCCACGATGCGGTCCACGTCATCGCCGTGGCCCGTCAAGATGATGATGGGAATGCTCGACTGCGCACGCAGCCTGCGCGCGATGCTCATCCCGTTCTCGGACGGAAGCTTGAGGTCCAGGACGATGAGATCTACCACAGCCTCGTTCAAGACCTTCTGCATGGCCGGGCCGTCTGGCACGCCGGTGACTCGTAGTTCGCGCTCGCTCAGGTAGTCGGCAAGAAGCTGCCGGATCGTGGCGTCATCGTCGACAACGAGGATATGCGGCGCGGCACTCATGCGTGTGGATCACAAGCCAAAGCCAAGCAATCACCGGGTGGCTTGGTGCTGGCATGTGTCGCATCCAACAAGTTGAATGTAGTATATAGATGACGTCCATCGGGAGCGTTTCAACTTGAAATAAAGTAGATTTCTCGAGACATCCCGGCGTAACGCGCGGGGCGGAACCTTGGAGCTATCCCCGCCGGCAGTTCGCTACCTCAGCGCTAAGTGACAGAGCGGTGCGCAGCTCCCGCCTCTAGCCTGGCCTTGAACCATCATTGAGGTGGTCCGGTGAACGACATCCTTGTGGTCGACGACGACGTATTGACGCGCAGCCTGGTGAGTGAATGGCTGACCGAGGCCGGATACAGCGTGCGCCAAGCCGAGGATGGCGAAGCGGCGCTTGCAATGCTTCGCGCCGAGCCGGCTCGTCTCCTCATTACCGATATGCAGATGCCGCGACTGAGCGGAGCGGAAACGCTGGCGGTCCTGCGGCGTGAGCTCCCCGCGCTCCCGGTAATCGCCATGTCGGCTAGTTTTGGCTCCAGGCGCAGCCTGTCAGCGGGAACTGCGCTCACGCTTGGCGCGTGCCGGGTTCTGGCGAAGCCCTTTGCCTATCGGGACCTACTGAGCGTAGTCGAGGAGGTCCTGGGTAGCGCCTAGACCGTTGCCTCCGAATGACCCGTCCGGTTGATGTTGCATCTGTTTCCCCTCCGCGCAGGGGCGAGCGCCGGGCCGGGCCTCATTTCCCCCCCGTGGGCATCCAGCGTGGGCTTTGGCTGGGCGGGGCCGTGTTGATCACGGCGATGGTGGCTTTCGCCGCGTATGACGTGGCGCACAGGCGTGAGGTGGTCATCGAGACGACGCAGCAAGAGGTCGCCGGTCTGGCTCGCGCACTCGCCCAGCAGATTGCCGGCTTGCTGCACACGGTGGATGTCGTCGTGCGCGATACAGCCACCGACGCGCTGGTTGGCCCGACCGCGTGACCCGCCCTGGAACTGCACGAGCGTCTGCGCGAGCGCGCCCATCCGATCCCGCCGATCCAGGACCTGTTCGTAGTCGGAGCCGATGGCCGGCTGAGCGCAAGTGCCACGCACTTTCCGGTGCAGCCGAGATCGCTCGCCGACCAACCCTACGTCACCGCTCATCGCCTCGATGCCGGAGCCGGGTTGTATGTTTCCGAGGCGTTCCGTCGGCCCGGCGACGATAGCTGGACCATCGCGCTCAGCCGCGGGGCCCGCGGGCCGAAGGGTGAGTTCCTGGGCGTGGCGGTGGCCGAGCTCGATCTCGAATACTTCCGGCAGTACTACTCCGCGATCGCCCTCGGCCCAGGCAGCGTAGTCAACCTGTTCGGCCGCGACGGGCAACTGCTGGCGCACTATCCGGGCGCCCGCGCCGATATCGGCCGAGCCTTCACCGACCAGCGTCTAATCCGAGAGCCGGCGTCAGGGAGTCAGCCGGTTCCCGCCACCGTGCAGGACCCGGTCGACGGTCGCCGTGAAATCTATGCAGTGGAGGCGGTGCCGGGCTTTCCGATGGCGGTGGGGGTCGGGATCGACGAGGCGGTGGCACTCGACGCATGGAGGACACAGGCCCTGCACAGCGCCGTGCGCACGGGGCTGCTGTGCCTGGCGGTGGTGCTGCTGATCGGGCTGGCCATTCGCCAGCTTCGCCGACGGGAGCGGGCCGAGGAGCGGCTGCGCGTGCAGACGGCGCTCCTCGACGAGCTGTTCGAGAGCGCGCCCGAAGCCATCGTCATGCTCAACCTGGAGGAGCGCGTAATGCGCGTCAACCGCGAGTTTACCCGCCTGTTCGGCTACACCGCGGACGAAGCGCGCGGTCGCTCGCTCAATGAGCTGATCGTGCCGCAGGACCTCGGAGCAAGAATCCCGGCGCATCACTCAAGCGATCGGCCAGGGGAGCCACGTAAGCAAGGAGACCGAGCGCGTAGACAAGGCCGGCAGGCGGCTGCGTGTGTCGCTGCTCGGTGCGCCGATCGTGACGGCCACCGGCCAGATCGCGAGCTACGCCATCTATCGCGACATCAGCGAACGCGCACTGGCGGAAGCCGAGCGCGAAAAGCTTGCCTCACGGCTGCGCCAGGCGGAAAAGCTCGAGGCCATCGGCACTATGGCCGGCGGCATCGCCCACGACTTCAACAATATCCTCGCGGCGATTCTGGGTTACGGGGATCTGGCGCTCAACACTGCGCCGGAAGGCGGCGCGCTGAGACGGCATGTGGGACACGTCATGAGCGCCGCGCATCGGGCCAAGGCGCTGGTCGATCAGATCCTCACCTACAGCCGCAGCGCCCGCGGCAGGCCCACCGCGGTCAACGCGTCCGCCATGGTGGGTGAGGCATTGGAGCTCGTCCGCGCATCGCTACCCTCCAACATCGAGCTGCGCCCCCGCCTAGAAGCGGGTAAGGCAACGGTTATCGCCGACTCCACCCAAGTGCATCAGCTCGTGATGAACCTGTGCAAGAACGCGGTCGACGCTATGCCGACAGGGGGAACGCTGAGCGTAACGCTGGACGTACTGGATATCCCTGCAGACAGGCAGCTTTCGCATGGGCTGCTGCCGGCCGGCAGCTACGTGCGCCTGTCCGTGCAAGACACCGGGGGCGGCATGGCTCCCGCGGTGCTCGAGCGCATCTTCGAGCCCTTCTTTACCACCAAGCAGCCGGGTATGGGAACAGGCCTGGGTCTGGCGTTGGTGCATGGGATCGTCACCGACCTGGGTGGCGCGATCGACGTATCGAGCCGGCCTGGGGAAGGCAGCGCCTTCGACCTCTACCTGCCTCGATCTGCCGCTGCCGCCATGGTAAAGGAAGAAGAGGAGGCGCCCTTGGCGCGAGGACACGGGCAATGCGTCCTCCTGGTGGAAGACGAGGAGCCGTTGATGCTCCTGACCGAGGAGATGCTCGCGGCATTGAACTACGAGCCGACGGGGTTCACCCGCGCGGCAGAAGCGCTGTCGGAATTTCAAGCTGACGCGTCGCGCTTTGATGCGGTGGTGCTCGACTATCTGATGCCCGGCATGACGGGCACCGAGCTGGCAATGCAATTGCGGCAAGTGCGTAGCGACATCCCCATCGTCCTGGTGAGTGGATACACCGGCCCGATGCTCTCGCAGGAGGCGCTCTTGGCGGGTATCGGTCAGATCCTGACCAAGCCGCTGGACTTCCGACGACTGGCAGAAACGCTCGCACAGGTGCTCGAGCGCACGCCGGTGAGTTGATCGCGGCGGGTAGCGCGAGGAATGCTCACCTCCTCGCTGCTCTGTCTGCTCGAGAACTGTTACAGGCGGCAACACTGCCGGTCGCCGTGACATCAGCGGGAAACCGCACGGGGAGACACTTAACGCGAGAGGACAACCATGAAGGAGGCTGCAATGAAACGCTCGTTATTCGTTCCTCATCGCGATAGTATGTGCTGCTGGTGCGCTGCAGGCGGCAGCCGCCATGCAGAGCCAGAGCTCCCCGTGCAAGCGGAACCTCGGCACCAAGCGCGGAGCAGCAATCCAAAGGTGTGAAAACAGGGGATTGGGAGTACGCGACACCTCAGATGATTCCTCTTACCCCTCAACCCGTGCGCAGCTGGGGAGCAGCGGTGCTGCCGGGGCCACGCAACACGCATGCGAGCTCGCCTCACGGAGGGCTGATCACCGCGGGTGATCGATCTAACATGTTCGGACGCGAGTAGCGGCATAGCCCGCGGGCGTAGAGCGCGGTGGTCGTCACTACGATGGAGGTCATATGAAAGCCCTGCTTCTAGCGGCAACCGTCTTGGCTCTGGCGGGGTGTGCAAACACCCCGTCGTCGACATCGCGCTGGGCGAGCTGGTCGGACTATCGACACCAGGTGATGCAGGAGCGTGACCGTGGTGATTTGAGTCCAGTTGCGGCGGAGGAGAAGATTGCGGCGAAGTACCGCGACATCTATGGGCTCGATCCAACGATGGAGGGGGTCTTCGCGTACGGCAAGCGGCTCTATGTGATGGCAGAGGCCGGCTCGCTGTCGATCGGCGAAGCGGACGCGCTGGCAAGCGCTCGCGTGCGACGAGATCCTGGCGCGCGACGCAGCGGAAGTGGAGTATCACGCTTGGCTCGAGAGCCGCTTCCCTCCGAATGGTGGAGATTAGCGTGGGCTGCTGAATGTCCGGCTTCGTCAGACACCGAGCTTGCGGATCGGTCGACGCGCAGACTGAGCCAAACAACGCTTGGTCACGCGGCGCCGCCTGTTAGAGCGAAATCGCTTCCTCGGGCATCAGGCCGGAACAGGAGCGGCTGCCCGCGAGGTACCCGTAAACTCGTCGTACGCGTGTACTGCATCGGCCGCGTACATAAGCGCGGGGCCGCCGCCCATGTAGACCGCCACGGCCAGCGCCTCCATCACTTGTTCTCGTGTGGCGCCCAGGCGAACCAGCGATTTGGCGTGAAAGCCGATGCACCCGTCACAGTGGCCAGCCACCCCGATCGCGAGCGCGATAAGCTCCTTGTGCACTTCGGAGAGGGCCCCAGCCTGGAGCGCCCCCTTAGCGAGGGCGGTGAATCCGGCCATCGCATCCGGAGCAGCTTGCCGCAGCTTGACGATCCCGCGGTTGATTTCAGCCGTGATCTCGGCGTACGACTTGCTCATTCAACGTCCCTCTAGGGTCTTGCTGTCCAATAGCAAAAACTAGCACCGATTGAGAGAGCGTCGATTGATCCTGATCAAATGCGACCGACAACTTCCGGCAGAGTTGCTAGCTCATGCCTGCTTCGTCTTGGCCGGGCAGGTGTTCAGAGCCGAGCAGAGAATAGAGCGGACAGTAGCCGACCAAGCCGGTGGCTAGCGGCACGACGCCGACAAGGCCCAGCCACCGGGCGTCGCCTTGCAACAAGAAAAATAAGCTGAGCACGACCAACACCTACGATGATCCGAATGAGTTTGTCCACGCCGCCGACATTGATGTTCATGATTACCTCCTCCTGGAAATACGCAAGAACATTCTGCCGCCTAGGGGAAGGTGCGTATGTGACCAACGTCACCAACGGACATGAGCTCGGCGGTTGGCCTCTACTGCGTGCGAGCGGCCTGAAACCTTGATTCAATAGGTCTATTCTTCCTGCTGCTGCGGCTCGAATCAGCGCGGGGATACGCCTCTGATTGGCAAGAAACTAAAGGAGCTTTATCCGGCCTTCGCGTCGATGGCGGACGACGCATTGGAGCGGACCCTGGCCGGTGCGGTGGTCAGAACCGTTCCCGCGGGGACCGTTTTGTTCGACGAGAAGAGCGCTTGCCAGGCTTTCCCCATGATCGTCGAGGGATCGGTCCGCGTCGTCAAGAGCGCGGCGAGCGGGAGGGAGCTGCAGCTCTACCGCGTGCTGCCCGGCGAAAGCTGCATCCTGTCCACCGGGTGCATGCTGGGCAACGCGCCCTACTCGGCCAAGGGCATCGCCGAATCGGAGCTGACCTTCGTGGCGCTGCCGCCGGCGCTTTTTCATAAGCTGATTGCCGAGCACGAATCGTTCCGCAACTACGTCTTCGGCTTGTTCGCGGAACGCGTCACCGAGCTGATGCAGCTGGTCGAGGCGGTCGCCTTCCACAAGCTCGATCAACGCCTGGCCGCCCTGCTCTTGGGGAAGGGCAGGGTGATACATACGACACACCAGCAGCTTGCGGACGAGCTGGGCAGCGTGCGGGAGATCGTCAGCCGGCTGCTCAAGACCTTTGCCGAGCAGGGCCTCGTGTCGGTAGGGCGCGAGGAGATCGAGATCGTCAATGCGCCCATGCTGCGGCAGCTGGCCGCAGGGGTGTGAGGGCCGGCGAACAAGCGTCCTCCGGCATTTGACGCACCCGAGGTCGTGTGCTAGACCCCGCGCTAGGGCTGGTTCCAGCCTTCTAGCGCACCGGTTTGTGACCTCCGTCACAGATCGGATCCTTCCAATTGGGCATTATTTGACGCGGATCAATCTGCCGCTCATGCGGGCGAATAGCATCAGCGGCAGCGTCAACACGCGGTGGATACTGAATGAGCATTGCTCTGGTCAGGTACCGAAGCGGGACGGCGGCAGTTCTGCTGTTGGCAGCCAGCGCGCAGTTGCGCGCTGCGGAACCGCTTTCGGTAGCCCCGGCGGAATACCGTGACGTAGACATCACATATTCAACCGAAGCCGTGGTCGAGGCCGTGCGCCAGTCGACCATCTCTGCGCAGGTGATGGGCCGGATCGTCGACCTGCGTGCGGACGTGGGCGACTTCGTGAAGGCGGGGCAGGTGGTGGCCCGGATCGACGAACGCGAGGCGGCCCAGGTGGTCGCCAGCAGCGAAGCTCAGGTCGCCCAGGCGCGGGCCAACCTTCAGAACGCACGCCTGAACCTGGAGCGCGCGCGGCGTCTGCTGGAAAGCAACTTCGTCAGCCAGTCCGCGGTGGACCACGCGGACGCCGAATACAAAGCCGCCGAGGCGCAGCTCAGAGCCGCCGAGGCGGGAGCCGGACAGGCCGCGGTGAGCAAAGGCTATACCACGGTAGTGGCGCCCATCAGCGGGGTCGTGTCGGCCCGTAATGTCGAGGTCGGGGAGATGGCCGCGCCGGGCAAGCCGCTGCTGACCACTTTCGATCCCAACGATATGCGCGTGATCGCCGAGGTGCCGCAATCGATGGTGCCCGAGATCCGCGCTCTGAGCCGCGCCACCGTCGAAGTGTCTTCGGTCGGCAAGTGGATCAAGGTCAAGTCCATGGTGATCATCCCAGCGGCCGATCCGCGCACTCACTCCACACGCGTCCGGCTATACCTCGCCGCCGAGGAGCGCGACATCTATCCCGGCGTTTATGCGCTGGCGCATTTCGCCGTCGGACACGCCAAGAAGCTCGTGATCCCGGTGCAATCGGTGATCCGACGCAGCGAAGTGAGCGGGGTCTACGTCGTGAACGACAAGGGAGCCACCAGCTTCCGGCAGATCCGGCTGGGCGAGAAGACAGGCGAGGGCCTGGTGGAGGTGCTGGCGGGAGTTTCCGCCGGCGAGAAAGTAGCCCTGGACCCGGTCAAGGCGGGCATGGCCGGTCCGGTGTCGAAGCCCGCTGGATCCTGATCGATTATAGAGACGCGAGGAGGAAATCATCTATGGCTAATATCGTGATTCTGGGAGCCGGCATCGGCGGGTTGCCGATGGCCTATGACATGCGCAAGCGGGCCCGCCCGCAGGACAAGGTCACCGTCGTGTCCGATGTGGATTACTTCCACTTCGTGCCCTCCAACCCCTGGGTGGCCGTGAACTGGCGCAAGCGCGACGACATCCAGTTCCCCATCCGCCCCTATCTGGAAAAGAAGGGCATCGACTTCATTCCGGTCGCGGCCAAGCGGCTGCATCCCGCGGAGAACCGCCTCGAGCTGACGGACGGGCGCTCCATCGAGTACGACTATCTCGTGATCGCGACAGGTCCGAAGCTCGCGTTCGACGAGGTCGAGGGGTTAGGGCCGAACGGTCATACACAGTCGATCTGCCACGTGGACCACGCCGTGACGGCGGGCAAGGTCTGGAAGGAGTTCGTCAAGGACCCGGGCCCCATCGTGGTGGGGGCAGTGCAGGGAGCGTCCTGCTACGGCCCAGCCTACGAGTTCGCGATGATCATGGACACCGACCTGCGCCGCCGCAAGATCCGCGACAAGGTACCCATGACCTTCGTCACCGCCGAGCCGTACATCGGACACCTAGGGCTGGGTGGTGTCGGCGATTCCAAGGGGCTGATGGAGTCGGGCATGCGCGATCGCCACATCAAGTGGATCACCAACGCCAAGGTCACCAAGATCGAAGCGGACAAGATGCACGTGACGGAATTCGACGAGATGGGCAAGGAGAAGCGCAGCCACGAGCTGCCCTTCAAGTACTCGATGATGCTGCCTGCTTTCAAGGGCATCGACCCCGTGTTCGGCATCGAAGGCTTGACCAATCCACGCGGGTTCATCCTCATCGATCAGCAGCAGCGCAATCCGAAGTACAAGAACATCTACGCTGTAGGTGTCTGCGTGGCCATCCCACCGGTCGAGCAGACGCCGGTCCCTACCGGCGCACCGAAGACCGGCTACATGATCGAGTCCATGGTCGAGGCCACAGCCGCCAACATCGGCGCCGAGCTGGACGGCAAGCAGCCGCAAGCCAAGGCCACGTGGAATGCGGTGTGCCTGGCCGACTTCGGCGACACCGGCGTCGCCTTCGTGGCGCTGCCTCAGATCCCACCGCGCAACGTCAACTGGTTCGCCGAGGGCAAGTGGGTACACCTGGGCAAGGTCGCCTTCGAGCGCTACTTCCTGCGCAAGATGAAGACGGGCACCACCGAGCCGCTGTACGAGAAGCTGGTGCTGCATTCGCTGGGAATCAAGAAGCTGAAGGATGCTGCTTGAAGGTGAAGGAACTTGGTGTCTCAGGCCGAATAGCAGCCTTCTTTCAATCCAGCCAGCTCACGCCGCTGATCGCGCTGGTGCTGTTCCTGCTCGGCCTTTTTGCGGTGCTGATCACGCCCAAGGAGGAGGAACCGCAGATCAACGTGACCATGGCGAACGTGTTCGTCCCGTTTCCCGGTGCATCGACCAGGGATGTGGAGAGCCTGATCGCCAGCCCGGCCGAGCAGGTGCTGTCGCGCATCGCCGGGATCGACCACGTGTACTCGGTATCCAGGCCAGGCATGGCGGTGCTGACCGCGCAGTTCAAGGTGGGCGTGCCCCACGAGCGCGCGCTGGTGCTGCTTGTACGACACGATCTACTCGCACCGCGACTGGCTCTCGCCCAACCTCGGCGTGAGCGACCCGATCATCAAGCCCAAGGGCATCGACGACGTTCCCGATCGTCACGCTGACGCTGTGGACCACGGACCCGCACCGCGGCGCTTTTGACCTGGAGCGCGTGGCGCACGCCGCCGAGATCGAGCTCAAGCGCGTGCCCGGGACGCGCGACGTATACACCATCGGCGGCCCCAACCACGTGGTGCGCGTGATCGTCGAGCCGGAACGCATGAATGCCTACGAGATCAGCGGGCAGGACATCCGGGCGGCGCTGCAGTTGTCCAATGCGGCACAGCCGTCCGGCGATCTGGTGAAAGACAACAAACAGATTCTGGTCGAGACCGGCACATACCTGTCGAGCGCCGCCGACGTGCGTCGGCTGGTGGTCGGCGTGATCGCAGACCGGCCGATCTACATGAGCGACGTGGCGCGCATCGAGGACGGGCCCGATCAGCCCTCGCGTTACGTCTGGACCGGCCTGGGGCCGCAAGCTGTTCAGAAGGGGATCATCGAAGCTGGAGAGTATCCCGGCCGTGACGTTGGCGGTGTCCAAGAAGCCGGGCGAGAATGCGGTGGACGTCGCACAGCGCGTGATGCGCGCTGCGCAGCTCATGCAGGGCACCGTGATTCCCGAAGGCGTGAAGGTGACGGTCACGCGCAACTACGGTGAGACGGCCGGCGACAAGGCGATGAAGCTGATCCAGAAGCTCATCTTCGCGACGCTGTCCGTGGTGGCGCTGGTGTTCGTGGCGCTGGGCCGGCGCGAAGCACTGATCGTGGGTGTCGCGGTGGTGCTCACCCTCGCGGCCACCTTGTTCGCGTCCTGGGCGTGGGGCTTCACCATCAACCGCGTCTCCCTGTTCGCGCTCATCTTCTCTATCGGCATTCTGGTCGACGATGCCATCGTGGTGGTGGAGAACATCCACCGGCGGCGCCAGATGAGCGGCGCGCCGCTCGCCGAGGTCATTCCGCACGCGGTAGATGAGGTGGGCGGGCCGACCATTTTGGCGACATTCACCGTGATCGCAGCGCTGCTGCCGATGGCTTTCGTGAGCGGCTTGATGGGGCCCTACATGAGCCCGATCCCCATCAACGCGAGCATGGGCATGCTCATCTCGCTGGCGGTCGCGTTCAGCGTCACGCCCTGGCTGGCCAACCGGTTGCTGGCGCATGCTCCCCATGAGCAGACGCAGGAAGGCAGCAACCGGCTGACACGGCTCTTCACCGCGGTGATGAGCCCGTTTCTCGATCGCGAGCGCGGGGCGCGCAACCGCTGGTATCTGCTGGGTGGCGTGATGGTGGCCATCCTGCTGGCCATGTCGCTGCCGGTGTTCAAGCTGGTGGTGCTCAAGATGCTGCCCTTCGACAACAAGTCGGAGCTGCAGGTCGTGGTGAACATGCCGGTGGGTACACCGCTGGAACAGACTGCGCGCGTGCTGCGCGAGATGGGTCAGTATCTGCAGAGCGTGCCGGAGGTGACGGACTACCAGGCGTATGCGGGCACCTCGAGCCCGATCAACTTCAACGGTCTGGTGCGCCAGTATTACCTGCGCGAGAACCCGGAGCAGGGCGACATCCAGGTCAACCTGGTCGACAAGCATCACCGCGACCGCAAGAGCCACGACATCGCCCGCTCGCTGCAGGCCGGAGCTCGACCCGGATCGGCCAGCGCTATGGCGCGGACGTGATGGTCGTGGAGGTGCCGCCCGGCCCGCCGGTGCTATCGCCCATCGTGGCCGAGATCTACGGTCCTGACTACGAAGGTCAGATGCGCGTTGCCAAACGCGTACGCGACGCAGTTCGCCGCCACGCCGGACATCATGGGGATCGCCGACACCGTGGACGCGAGCGCACCACGACTGGTCCTGCGCGTGCTGCAGAACAAGGCCGCGCTCTCGGGCGTGGCGCAGAAGGACATCGTCGAGACCATGCGCATGGGCCTGAGCGGAGAGTACGTAACGCCCATCCACAGCGGAGAGGCGAAGTACGAGATCCCGGTCCGGCTGACGCTGCCGCCGGAACGGCAGAGCGCCGTGGACGAGCTGCTCAAGCTGACCGTGCGAAGCCGAGACGGGGGCCTGGTCGCCCTGTCCGAGCTGGTCCAGCCGGTGCAGAGCGATCGCGAGAAGACCGTCTACCACAAAGACCTGGTTCCGGTCGTCTACGTGATGGGGGACATGGGCGGGAAGCTCGACAGCCCGCTCTATGGGATGTTCGACATCCGCTCGCGAATCGAAGGCATGAGCCTGCCCGAGGGCGGAAGCCTGATGGAGCACTTCGTCCGGCAACCGGAAGACCGCTACCGGCACTACTCCTACAAATGGGACGGCGAGTGGCAGGTGACCTACGAGACGTTCCGCGATATGGGCATCGCCTATGCCGTCGGGCTGGTGCTGATCTACCTCTTGGTCGTGGCGCAGTTCCGCTCCTACCTCACACCGCTGATCATCATGGCGCCGATCCCGCTGACCATCATCGGCGTGATGCCGGGCCATGCGCTGCTGCGCGCGCAGTTCACCGCCACCTCCATGATCGGGATGATCGCGCTGGCCGGCATCATCGTGCGCAACTCGATCCTGCTGGTGGACTTCGTGAATCAGGAGGTCGCTGCCGGGCGCCGCTTGGAGGATGCCGTGATCGGCGCAGCCGCGGCTCGGGCCAAGCCGATTGCGCTGACCGGTGCCGCCGCCATGCTGGGGGCGTTGTTCATTTTGGACGACCCGATCTTCAACGGCCTGGCCGTGTCGCTGATCTTCGGCATCTTGGTATCCACGCTGCTGACGCTGGTGGTGATCCCGGTGGTGTACTACGCCGCGCTGCGGAGAAAGCGGGAGGCCAGCGCCCAAAAGTCAGAGCCCGTCGGAAAGGACTGGGAACCTTCGCCGGGTCGAGCCGCACCGTGACTTACATCACCGAAGCCGCAGCGCGTTCCCTCTAGCATCGAAATCGCCACCAATTGCACAGAGGAGCTGCGCACATGAGCATTGAACGCATGATCCGCATCATCGCGGGATCTTTCATCTTGATCTCCCTCGGGCTGGGCGTTCCCGGCAGCCCCTTCTTCGTCAGCCAGTATTGGCTGTGGTTCACCGCCTTCGTGGGTGCGAACCTGCTGCAGAGCGGGTTTACCCGGTTCTGCCCGATGGAGATCTTTCTCAGAAGGCTCCGAGTGGCAGGGGCATCTTAGCGCGCCGCAGTCGGCATTCGCGCTCAGCACGCGAAGGTTGCAGCCGCGGCTGTCATTGCGTTGCTGCAAGGGGAGTCGCCCAACCCGAATCCGGTCATCAACAACACCTGCTATAGCTTCGTGAGCGACAAGCAGGTGATCCACGTCGCCTCGGTCCACCGCTACGACCCGGAGAAGAAGACCATGGTCGTGGCCCCGGGCGCCTCCGGGGTGTCCGCCGCCCCGAGCGAGCTGGAAGGGACCTACGCCGAGTCCTGGGGCAAGAACATCTGGGCCGACATGCTGGCCTGATCGCCATCGCCCGCGGTGGGTTGGGACGGACCCCGCGCAGCGAAACGGCCAGCGCGGACCCATCAGGGTGAGGCTCGCTCTGGCGCGCAAATAACCCCATCGCATTAGGTAGGAAGATCAAAGTAGTTCTGGTTTCTCGCCAAACGCTTTATCGTTCACCCAACGCCTGCCGGACCGGGTAGAGCGCATCGGCGGAGTGCGGTGTGCCGGCGGGGGAGTACCTGCGGAGCGCGCGTTGTTGTCGTCAGTACTTGATGCAACGCCGTCATGTAGGTTATGCGCCGCTCCCCCACCTTCAGTTGAATCCTTCGAGGCGCTTGCGCCGGTCTGGACGAGCTGCTCAGACCGGCGCGCTTTTTTTCCAGGGCGGTTCACACGCGATGATGGCATCTTCGACCAGATGAGCACGGCAGTGGCATGGCAGTGGCGGCAGCCAAGCGTACTCCCTGGGTTCGGTTTGGCGTTCGGGTACACGATCCTGTACCTCTCGCTGATCGTGCTCATCCCCCTGTCGGCGACGTTTTTCAAGACGTTTACGCTCACGTGGAGCGTGTTCTGGAGCACGGTGACCGCGCCACGCGTGCTCGCGTCGCTGCGTCTCACGTTCGGCGCGTCGCTGATCGCCGCGCTGGTGAAAGCCGTGTTTGGCCTGCTGGTGGCTTGGGTGTTGGTGCGCTACCGGTTCCGGGCCGCCGCATCATCGATGCGCTGGTCGACCTGCCGTTCGCGTTGCCGACCGCTGTGGCCGGCATTGCGCTGACAGCGGTGTATGCCGGCAACGGCTGGATTGGCCGACTCCTGGAACCCATCGGTATCAAGGTCGCTTTTACCCCGCTGGGAGTGATCGTCGCACTGACGTTCATCGGCTTGCCGTTCGTGGTGCGTACGGTACAGCCGGTGCTCGAAGACCTGGAGCCCGAGCTGGAGGAAGCCGCCGCGACACTCGGGGCGAATCGGTGGCAGACGTTCCGCCGCGTCATTCTTCCGGCCGTCTGGCCAGCGTTGCTGACCGGTTTCACCTTGGCGGTCGCGAGAGCAGTGGGTGAGTACGGGTCGGTCATCTTCATTGCCGGCAACGTTCCGATGGTGTCCGAGATCACGCCGCTTCTGATCATCACGAAGCTGGAGCAATACGACTACGCGGGGGCCACGGCGATCGCGGTGGTGATGCTGGTGATCTCGTTTGCGCTCTTGTTGCTGATCAACTTCCTGCAGTGGTGGGCCGGACGTCGTCTGGCGAAGGTCTGACCCATGAGCGCGACCATCGCCCTTCCGGCACCGGCGGCCGCGCGCCGCCGCGCTACTGCCGAGCCCGTCGCGGTCCGCGGGCTGTTGATCGGCGTCGCGCTGGTGTTTCTCGGTGTGTTTCTTCTGGTGCCGCTGGCCGCGGTCTTCACCGAGGCCTTTCGCAAGGGCGCGCAGGTCTATTTCGCGGCCTTGACCGAGCCGGACGCGTTGGCGGCCATCGAGCTTACCGTGCTGGTGGCGGCCATCGCCGTGCCCGCCAATCTGATTTTTGGCGTGGCTGCGGCATGGGCCATCGCCAAGTTCGAGTTCAAGGGCAAGAGCGTGCTGATCACGCTCATCGATCTCCCGTTCGCGGTTTCACCGGTGGTTTCGGGATTGATCTACGTGCTGATGTTCGGCCTGCAGGGTTGGTTCGGCCCCTGGCTGCAGGCGCACGACATCAAGATCATCTTCGCGGTCCCCGGCATCGTGCTGGCAACCATCTTCGTGACCTTCCCGTTCGTGGCGCGCGAGCTGATCCCCCTGATGCAGGCGCAGGGCAGCGAGGAAGAGGAGGCCGCGCGCGTGCTGGGCGCTTCCGGCTGGCAGATGTTCTGGCGCGTGACCCTGCCGAACATCAAATGGGGCCTGCTGTACGGCGTGATCCTGTGCAATGCGCGCGCCATGGGTGAGTTCGGGGCCGTGTCGGTGGTCTCCGGGCATGTCCGCGGCTTGACCAACACCATGCCGCTGTACGTGGAGATCCTGTACAACGAATATCACTTTGCGGCCGCCTTCGCGGTGGCCTCTCTGCTGGCCTCGCTGGCGCTGGTCACGCTCGTCCTCAAGAGTCTGGTCGAATGGAAGGCGAGACGTGAGGAAGCGCGAGCCGACGACTTCATTTGAACACGGGTAGACCACATGAGCATCCAAGTGCGTGAGATCGAGAAACGGTTCGGCGCGTTCACTGCGCTCGACCGCGTCAGCCTGGAGTTTCCGTCGGGAGAGCTGGTTGCACTGCTCGGCCCGTCCGGCTGCGGGAAGACGACGCTGCTACGGGTGATCGCCGGTCTCGAGATCCCGGATTCCGGCAGCGTGCTGTTCCATGGCGAGGACGCCTCGCAACGCGATGTTCGCCAGCGCGAAGTCGGTTTCGTGTTCCAGCACTACGCGCTGTTCCGCCATATGACGGTGTTCGACAACGTGGCCTTCGGCCTCGAGGTGAAGCCGCGCGCGATCCGTCCCGCCGCTGATCAGATCCGGCGCAAAGTCCATGAGCTGCTCGAGCTGGTTCAGCTCGATTGGCTGGCAGACCGTTACCCGCACCAGCTTTCCGGAGGTCAGCGGCAGCGTATCGCGCTGGCGCGCGCGCTCGCCGTGGAACCCAAGGTCCTGCTGCTCGACGAGCCCTTCGGCGCGCTCGATGCCAAGGTCCGTAAGGAACTGCGGCGGTGGCTGCGTCGCCTGCACGATGACCTGCACGTCACCAGCATTTTCGTTACCCACGACCAGGAGGAGGCGCTCGAGGTGGCGGACCGGGTAGTGTTGATGAACAAGGGGCGCGTGGAGCAGGTCGGCAAGCCGGAGGAAGTGTACGAGCGTCCGGCAACCCCGTTCGTATATGGTTTCCTCGGCACAGTGAACGTCTTTCATGGGCGCGCCAGCGCTGGCTCCCTGAATCTGGGACCGGTCACCCTCGACATGCCTGAGCACCATGACGCCAAGGATGAGCCGGCCACCGTGTACGCGCGGCCCCACGAGATCGAGATCGAACGTTTTTCGCCCGGTCAGGAAGGCATACCCGCGGTGCTGCAGCGGATCCTGGTCATCGGGCCTACCGCCCGCCTCGAGCTGGAGCGCGATGACCGCGCAGAGATCATAGAGGCGGAAATCTCCGCGCACCGCCTTCGTAGCCTGAACCTCAGGCAAGGCGAAACGCTGCTGATCCGGCCCAGGACGATGCAAGTGTTCCTCGGGGGAAAGCCGACATCCTCGGCCCAGGAGTCCAACCCGCTCCACCCGCTACCGACCTCCAGCGGCCCCAGCCGGCTGGCTGGCCGCCTTCGGCGCGGTGATCTGGTAGGCCGCGCGTTCTACCGCCTCTCAGGCCGGACGCCCCCGGCGGCCTGAAGGGCTTGGCGCTCTAGAAGGACACCCGCCGGCGGGCGGGTCAGGCTTTCCGCATCAGCCAGTTCGGCGTCGGCTCGGCGACCTTGCGCAGCGTGTTGCGGTCGGTGTGGTGGAAGAGCTGGTCGCTCCCGGCGATCTTCAGCAGCGTGTCCTGTTCGTACGACCACGTGCCGTCGCCGTTCACCGTGACCTTGACGCCATACGCCAGCGTCCTGAACGCGTGGTCGAGGAACGGTATGGAGCAGGTCCCGTTGGTGGGCGAGCCGAACTCGCAGCGCGCCTCGAAGGTCTTCGCGTCCGGGGCAGCCTTCCCGATCGCCATCGCGATCTGCCCGCGCGGGATCGTGAGTGTCAGGACGATCATGCCGGTCGCCGGCTCCCAGAGCCAGTATCCGACCTGGTCATGGAACGTCTCCGGCTTGTTCGGCCGCACGATGTGTGTGTGGTAGCGCAAGCCGTAGAGGAGCTGCGGGCCGTTCGCCTGCGGATCGATCGGCTGCAGCTCGTAGCGCTCGTAGTACGCGTCCTTCTCCGGGCCGTCCGGCTTCGGGTTCACGTCGAGGCCGCGCTTTCCCTCCCACACGCCGGCCAGCGGTGCGAGCGGGCCGAGGTTCTTCATCGTGTCGGGGTCGACCTCGGACGGTTCGGTGTAGATGTCGGCGGGGAAGTCGGCCATGGGGTGTCGAATGGTGGGGGTGGGAAGAGGAAATCGAAACGTCGTTTTTACTGTATCGCGGGGCCAGTATTCGTGGCTCGCATCAGTTCCCTCCAGCCCTGGCGGCATCGCACCGAGAGCGCGACCGCCTGCTGGTCCGAGAACCAATGCAACCACCCGCCGTCTGCGTCGGGGTCAGCTACGGGCCTCAGATACCGAATCCCGTCATCGTGCAAATGGATGTCCATTTCATCGTCGAGCACGTTCACCCACCCACCGCGATCCGAGCGCTTCACGCGCTCGATCGTCTTGCTGGTGGAAAGGCATGCCGCGCGATTGCGTGCCACGAAAGTCAACGCTTGCCGAGACTGGGCGGCAGTCTGAAGAAACGCAAGCAGCGCGCCCGGAGCGGTTGGAGCCAGGCGCTGCTGCAGGGGAAGGCTGAACTCCACGGCAGTAGCGTCGATCGACTCCTGGGACGACTCGTCGGGGCTCGCGAGTGCGCCCACTAGTTGAGCGAATGCCTGCACGTCGCCGCCCGGCCGCAGGAAGAACTTGGCCGCCGACGTTCCTTCGGCGGTAAAGAACTGCACGCTCAGCTTGAGCCCGCGCCCCCGCGTTGAGTCCTCGCGCAGAGCGAATCCCTTTTTCCATTGGGCGATTTCGCAGACCATCTCGAAATTGTCTGCCTCAACCAGAATTGCCCCGACTCCGTTGGCTTCGACGCCTTGTACCGTTCCGGCGCGCTCGATGACGGCAGCCGGGTTGCGGACTACCGCTTTGATCTCGCCCAGCCCCGGCAGACTGCGCAGGAGCGCGAGCGCATCGGGCAGCAGGCGCGTGACGAAGCGCCCGCAGCCAGCGGCGATCAACTCCGCTTCGCTCATGCCCAGCTTCGCGGCAGCCGCCCGGTTGTTTAGGCCCTCGGCCCGCGCTCGCTCCCATGCCGCGAGCAGGCAGCTGGTATCCACGCGACGAGCATCAGTCGTTCCGAGCATCGAGTTCTCGTATCGCCATTGAAGCCCCTCCCTCTCCCTCCCCCGCGCGCGGGGGAGGGAAGGGGCGCGGGGGGCTATCTGCCGGGTTGATAAATCTGATCGAACACGCCGCCGTCGGCAAAGTGCTTCTTCTGGGCTTTGTGCCAACCGCCGAATACTTCATCGATGGTAAACAGGGTGAGCTTGGGAAACTGAGTCGAGAATCGAGCGGCAATCTTAGGGTCGACCGGGCGATAGAAGTTGCGGGCGATGATCTCTTGCCCTTTCTCCGTGTAAAGATACTCCAAGTACGCCTGAGCGGCTTTGCGGGTGCCGCGCTTGTCCACTACCTTGTCGACCAGCGCGACCGGCGGTTGCGCGAGTATGCTGACCGACGGCACGACGATCTGCAGCTTGTCCGGCCCCAGCTCCTTTAGCGCGAGGAACGCTTCGTTCTCCCACGTCAGCAGAACGTCGCCGATGCCGCGCTCCACGAAGGTGGTGGTGGCCCCGCGGGCGCCCGAATCGAGCACCGGCACGTTCTTGTACAGGCGAGTGACGAAATCCCTGGCCTTGGCCTCGTTGTTCCCGTTCTGCCTGAGCGCATAGCCCCAGGCTGCTAGATAGTTCCAGCGGGCTCCGCCCGAAGTCTTCGGATTAGGCGTGATTACCGCCAGCCCGGGCTTGACCACATCACCCCAGTCGCGGATGTTCTTGGGATTGCCCTTGCGGACGAGGAAGACGATGGTCGAGGTGTATGGGGAACTGCTATGCGGCAAGCGGCTCTGCCAGTTGGGCGGTAGCAGCTTCGCCCGCTCCGCGATCTCGTCGATGTCGTACGCGAGCGCGAGCGTGACGACATCCGCTTCCAATCCATCGATTACCGCCCGCGCCTGTTTGCCCGATCCGCCGTGGGACTGCTTGATCGTGATCTTCTGTTTGGCTTTTGCTTGCCAGAATGCCGCGAAGCCGGTGTTGATTTCCTGGTACAGCTCGCGTGTGGGATCGTAGGAAACATTGAGCAGGGTGACTTCGGTCTGCGCCCAGGCGCTTGGGCCGAGCATCAGAGCCAGGACAGCGGCGAGGCGCTTGTAGTTCGTTAGCTCGATGCGCATCGTTCAGGGTCCGTCAGATTCGGCATCGCGTCAGAGCGCATACTGGAACCGCGTGATCAGAACCTTCTCGTCGGGCTTGTTGCCGCCGTTCGGGGCCCCGCCCTCGAACTTCGTCTGATCGTAGGTGAACATGATGCGCACCTCTCTGCTCAAGTCCCAACTCAACCCGATACCGTAGTCGGTGGCCTTGTTGGGCTGCGTGTTGGGGTTGGCAAGTTGCGTGGCGGCCGTGCCGACAAAGACGTCACTGCCCACCTTGAGCTGGCTCACCCGCGCCACCAGCTCGAGACTGCCCCAGCGGCCCTGCTTGAGGCTGAAACTCTGACTCGGGGTCACGCCCAGATACGACGCGTCCTCGCCGCTCAGGACCCATGCAAGCTGAACCTGCCACGCGCTGTTAGACACGGTCTGCGTGTTGGTCGAGCGCGTGAAGACCTGTGCCGTACTCGTCCACTCCCCGAGAAGTCCGAACGGGCCAACCGAATAGTACAGTTGCGGCGTCCAGCTCGTGCGCGCTCCGTTGGCGAAGGCGCCAGTGTTGTAAGTGAACCAGGTCTGCTGGCCGGGGGTAAGGTATGTGGGCAAAGCGGGTGTTGTCAGGCTGCCCGATTCAATTCCAAACCCGTACCCGACTCCTACGCCAAGTCCACGCACGTGCTTTCAGGTCGGTGTTCTTCCAGGGTTGAGCGAAGATCCGCAGATTCACGTCTTTGCTGTTGTTGAAATCGCCGCTGCCGTCATTGGCGCTGTTGTTGTCGACCGCGCCATTGAAGACCCCGGCGGCGTAGCTGAGCGTGCGTTTGAACAGAGAGCCCGAGGCCTGCAGGCCGATCTCGCGGTTCGGAATCAGCTGGGACGGAAAGGCGCGCTCGGGGAACGCGAGGTTCACGTCCTCTTGCAATTCTTCAAGGCCCAATGGCGCCTTCATCTTGCCGACGCGGGCGTTGAATTGCGTGGATGGGGTCCAATAGATCCAGGCGTCGAAGATCTGCGGCGTTGGAGATGTTGTCGGAGTGGTGTTTGAACCGTTTCCGAAATCCGACATGATCTTGAAGCCGAAGTCATCGTAGCCGCCTTCGAATATAGGTCGAATCCGGCGCAGCACGAAAGTATCGACCCCCGATTGAGGCGGCGGGGAAGGTTGGTCGAAGAATTCCCGGTAATCGACCTGCACCACTGCGCCGAAGCGAAGCTGGAACGGCGAGCTGGGGGAAGTCAGGACCAACCCCGGTCTTACGCCAGGCGCAACCGGGAGCACGGTCTTCGCAGTAGGCGGCGTCAGCGCGGACTGTTCTTTCTGCTCCAGAGTTTTGACCTGTTGACTCAACTCATCGATCTGCTTCTGCATCGCCTGTTCCTGGGGCGAGGGCTCGGCCGGCTTGGCCGCTTCGGAGGGTTGTGACGGCTGCGCCCCCGCTGGCGTGGCTCCTTGCGCCGGTTTGGCCTGCTGATCGAACCGCTCTTCGAGTTGCTTGAGCTGGCGTTCGAGGTCTTCTACGCGCTGCCGCAACGCCTGCTCCTCGGGTGAGGGCGTGGTCTGGGCGTGGAGGAGGGTAGACGACAGCGATAAGATGACAGCCGCGCTAGAGGCGAGCGTCGATGATCGCAACGACCACATGGAAAGATCTCCGTGTGAAGAGATCTTCCGATGGTTCGGTCAGTTCGCTTCAAAGACTATTTTTCTCGTCGCCTCCGGCAGACCGGTCGGCGATATGTGCGGTGCCCTAACCTTTGCGCGGCGGTCCAGAAGAGGCAAAACGAACCTTTTCCCTGCGCTCGATCTGAGTGATGCGCCCTTCGTGGACAACGATTTCGATCGAGCCGAAACGCACTTCGCGGATCAGACGCACCAGCGTGCCCAGAACCTCCTCGGGCAAAGCGTGCCGCGCTTCGGCTAGCTTTTCGGCTGTCGCAAGATCCACGTTGTGCCCTGTTGCGGCTCGAATCATGCAACTGTAATAGGGCGGTAAGGGAAGCGGAACGAATTGCGAATTCTTTGCTTATGCCTCGCGCGGGGCGTGGCATACGTCGCTAGGCGCGGCTTGCGCGCGTTGCGGGCAACTCGGCGGGGATCTGTCTGCGGCTTTGATCGGCGCTCAGGGCTTGCCGCAGGACCTCGCCCAAAACCAGGAGCGTGGGCCCGCCGGGAGGCATTTCGGCTGCGCGGCGCGGTAGGTCGTCGAGCTTCGTGTAGAGCTTCCTCGCGGTAGGCAACGAGGCGCTTTGCACGATAGCAACGGGATGCGTGCCAGGCACCCCGGCTTGCTTCAGCACATCCGCAAGCAGGCGCGCCTCGCCGACGCCCATGTACAGCACGGCCGTATCGGCCGCGGCCGCGGCGTTGGCCCATTCCCCCACGGGCTGGTCGGTTCCTATGCGCGGGGTCGCGAGCACGACGCTGCGGCTGGCACCTCGCCGCGTAAGGGAGATCTTCAGCTCGGCTGCAGCCGCGAGGGCTGCAGTCACCCCGGGAACGACTTCGCAGTCGATGCCATTGGCCGCAAGCGCATCGAGCTCCTCCTGCGCGCGCCCGAATACCATGGGATCACCGCCCTTGAGCCGCACCACAGTCTCATAACGTGCCGCCGCCTCCACGAGGCAGCGGTTGATGAAACGCTGGTCGGTCGAGATCTGACTGCAGCGCTTGCCTACGGCAACGATGCGCGCACGCGATGCGATTGCCAGCACATCCGGGTGAATCAGTGCGTCATGGAACACGACGTCGGCCCGCTCCAGAATGCGCGCCGCGCGCAGGGTGAGAAGATCAGGTGCGCCGGGGCCGGCGCCTACGAGATAGACCTTGCCCATCAGTCGATCAACCCGGCGGCCACCGTCTGATTGGTGACCTCGTCGATGAGGATGAATGCACCAGTGGCGCGGTTCGCGGCATACGCGTCGCAGGCGATCGGCTGCTGCAGCGCGAAGTGGGCGTGCACGATGTCGTTCATCGTCAGCTGGCCCGAAAACGGATCGCGTTCGAGCGTGTGGATGTTCACGCGCGCGTCGATGTTGCGCAGCTGCGCCTTGACCGATCGCGTCGTATGGCGCAGGAGATAGCGCCGCTGGGGCTCGAAGGGCTCGGTGCTCAGCCAGCACAGGCGGGCTGCGATCGACTGTTTCACCGCCGGGGGCTCGAAGCCGCCCACGATCATGTCGCCGCGCGAGATGTCCAGATCGTCGGCCAGCAGCAAGGTGATCGAATCGCCGGCGACCGCCTCTGTTGCCGCGCCTTCGAGCGAGATGATGGCGCGAATGGTCGTTGCCTGCCGCGACGGCAGCACAGTGACGCGCTGGCCGCGGGTCAAGACTCCCGACTCGAGCCGCCCGAGGTAGCCGCGCGCTCCGCCCAGGTGAGAGGCGTCCGGACGGCTCACCAACTGGACCGGGAAGCGGGCGGGCAAGTCCTGCAGGCTGCGACTCGCGTCCACCGCTTCCAGTGCCTCCAGCAGCGTGGGGCCGCTCCACCAGGAGAGGTGCTCGCCGCGCTCAACCACCATGTCCCCGCGCAGCGCACTGATCGGCACGAAACTCACCGTCTCAGCATCCAGGCGCGATACGAAGTCCAGCACTTCCCTGCGGATGGCACGGAAGCGGGCCTCGTCGTAGTCGACCAGGTCCATCTTGTTGACCGCCACGATGATCTCGGACAAGCCGAGCAGCGCGGCCAGATAGATGTGGCGACGCGACTGGGGCAGCAGGCCCTTGCGCGCGTCGATGAGTACCACGGCCGCGTCCGCCGTGCTGGCGCCGGTGACCATGTTGCGCGTGTACTGCTCGTGGCCCGGGCGTGTCGGCGATGATGAACTTGCGGCGCGGCGTGGCGAAGTAGCGGTAGGCCACATCGATGGTAATCCCTTGCTCGCGCTCCGCTTCCAGGCCATCGGTGAGCAGCGAGAGGTCGACGAACTCCTGCCCGCGGCTGCGCGATACACGCTCCACCGCGGCGAACTGGTCCTCCAGGATGGCGCGGCTGTCGTGCAGCAGCCGGCCGATCAGCGTGCTCTTGCCGTCGTCCACACTGCCGGCGGTGATGAAGCGCAACACTCCGCTGCTGGTCGGAGCCTCGGTGCGCGCGGCTTGGAGCAGCGTCGCGCTCATCAGAAATACCCTTCCTTCTTGCGCCGCTCCATGGAGGTGTCGGAGGTCTGGTCGTCCATGCGCGTGGCGCCGCGCTCGGTGATGCGCGCTCCCGCCGTCTCCGCGACGATGGCCGCGACCGTGTCCGCGGTCGACTCTACGGGGCAGGTGCAGGTCATGTCGCCCACGGTGCGGAAGCGCACGCTCAGCTCTTCGACCACCTCGCCTGGCTTTGGCGGTGTGATGTCGGTAGCCGCTACGAGCAGGCCATTGCGGCGCACCACAGGGCGCCGATGGGCAAAGTAGAGCCGCGGCAGGCTCATTCGCTCGCGCTCGATGTACTGCCACACGTCCAGCTCGGTCCAGTTGCTGATCGGGAACACGCGCACGTGCTCGCCAGCGTGCACGCGAGCGCTGTAAAGATTCCACAGCTCGGGGCGCTGGTTCTTCGGGTCCCATTGGCCGAACTCATCGCGGAACGAGAACACCCGCTCCTTGGCGCGCGCCTTTTCCTCGTCGCGCCGCGCGCCGCCGATGCAGGCGTCCAGCCTGTGCGCGGCGATGGTCTCGAGCAAGGTGATCGACTGAGCGACGTTGCGGCTCTCGTCCGGCCGGCGCAGCTTGACCGTGCCACGCCGGATCGAGTCCTCGACCGAGCCTACGATCAGCCGCACGCCCAACTCCGCGACGCGGGCGTCGCGGAACTCGATGGCTTCGGGGAAGTTGTGTCCGGTGTCGATATGCAGGACCGGAAAGGGGATCGGCCCCGGACGGAAAGCCTTCTCCGCCAGCCGCAACACGACCGCGGAGTCCTTCCCGCCGGAGAACAGCAGGGCAGGGCTGCGGCACTCGCCGGCCACCTCGCGCAAGATGTGCACGGCTTCGGACTCCAACCAGTCGAGGTGACTGTGGTGTTTGTAGGCTTGGCCGGCGTCGTCCAGCAGGCGCGCTTCGCTGGCCAGGTTCATGCGCGTTGGCTCCCGGCGTGCACCTCATCCTTGGGACGCTGGTGCAACCCGCACTCCTTGGTCTGCGCGTCTTCCCACCACCAGCGGCCCGCCCGCAGGTCTTCCCCGGCAGCGGTGGGACGGGTGCAAGGAACGCATCCGATGCTGCGGAAGCCGCGGTCATGCAGCGGGTTGTAGGGTACATCGCGGCTGCGCAGATATTCCCACACCTCGCGTTCGCTCCATTCCGCCATCGGATTGAACTTCCACAAGCCGTACGCGGGATCGAACTCCTTCAGCGGCAAGTCCGCGCGCGTCACCGACTGCGTGCGCCGCAATCCAGTGATCCACGCGCTCTTTCCCGCCAGCGCGCGACCGAGCGGCTCCACCTTGCGGATCTCGCAGCAACGGCGGCGCAGCTCAACGCTGCGATAGATCGCATCGAGGCCGAGTTCGCTGACGTACCGCTCGACTGCATTGGCGTCCGGCTCGTAAACGCGGATCTCGTATCCGTAGCGTTCACGGACGCGCTCCAGCACGCTCAGGGTTTCGGGATGCAGCCGCCCAGTGTCGAGAGTGAAGATCTCGATCGGGATGCCGCCGCCCAGGATGGCGTCGGTCAGTACCATGTCTTCCGCACCCAGGCTGCTGGCAAGTGCGGCGGGCGCATGCTCGGCGGCGATCGCGCGCAGCGCACGCTGCAGATCGTCGGCGCGCCGTTGTGCCCCGGCAGCACTCGCTGGCGTGGCGTTGGTCATGACGCCAGCGCTACTGGCTGGAGATGCGGTCGCGCCGCGGACGCGAGGCAGCGCGTCGCGCAACACCAGCGTCGGGTCGCGCCGCTGGCAGAGTTCCGCCGCCGCTAGAATCCAGGCGTCGACGCGCGCGAACAAAGCGGAGATATCCGGCTCACCCGGCGCGTCCTCCAGCGCCACGGCGCCAGACAGGGTGACCAGCTCGGAGGCCAACGGCTGCGCCTCCGGCATCACACCGGCCAAGCTCCTGGCGAAAACTGCGAGGTCCTCGTTCTCAGGTGTCGCGGTGGCGTCGGCAAGCGCGCGGGCCACGGCTTGGAGCCCGGCTTCAGCGCAGTTCAACGCCTCAGCGTACTTGCGCTGGTACTTGAGCGCGTCGCGGTAGTTGCGTTCGTGGGCGGCCTCGAAGAACAGCGTGCCGATCTTCTGCTGCGAGGCGCCGGCGCACTCGCCGCCGCCCAGTTGCAGCACCCGGAAGTCCGCAGCGTCGCCGTGATCGCGCAGCACGGCGGGCACCTGCTCGGGCGTCACTGCGACCAGGTCGGCCAGCAGCTTCTGGAAGTAGTCGGGCTCCTGCCGGCGCGACCACGAGAAGAAGCTCTCCTGGTCGACGCGCTGTTCGGCATAGGCGCGCTTCAGCCGTTCGATGGCTTGTTCGATCCGGGTCGACGGCACAGACGGCCCCTTGCGTCCGATGCCGCCGCCGCTCATCCCGTCGCCGCCCAGGTAGATCTGATAGTGCGGGATCAGCTTGCCGTGCAGGCGGCGGCCCTCGCCGTAGACGCCGATGTCGCCGCTTTCCGGCTGCGCGCACCCGTTGTGGCATCCGGACACGCGGATGCGCAAGTCGTGCTCGCCGCCGTCGACCTTGGGGCCGAGGATGGTCGATGAGGTGATGCCGAGCCGGCAGGTCGAAGTGCCGGGGCACGCGACTACGTTGTCGCCCACTTGGGGCAGCCCCAATCCCAGTACCTTGAACTGCGCAAGCAGTTGCGGCACGAGGCCATCGGGCACGTCGAGGAAGATCAGGTTCTGGTCCTGCGTGGTCTGCAGCTCAGTCAGGCCGTGCTCTTCGGCAATGTTGGCGAGGCCGCGCATCTGCGGTGCAGTGAGATTGCCGATGGGCAGAGCCAGCGGCAGCACCGACAGACCCTCCTGCTTCTGGGGCCAGATCTTGCGGGGTGCACCCGGCCCAGGTGGAGGCCCACTGGCTCCGGTCTGCCATTCCGCCGCCGGGAACTCCCGCTGTCCCAATGCCTCCTTGATGCGCGCGAACTCCTCTCGGTAGCGCTCCACGAAGCCTTCGGGGCCGAAGCGGTCGACCAGGAACTTGATGCGGGACTTCGCGCGCTTCACGCGGTCCGAGTACTTGTTGTGCAGCGTGACCACCGCCTCCATCGCGATCAGCAGGTCGTGCTCCTCGATGAAGGACTCGACCGTGATGGCCTCGTGCGGCTTGTGCCCGAGGCCGCCGCCCGCGAGGATCTTGAAACCAGGGCGCTTTACGCCATCCCCATCATCTCGCTGAACGGCGACGATACCCAGGTCGTGGATCATTGCCTGGGCGCAGTCCGACTCGCAGCCGGAGAAGCTGATCTTGAATTTGCGCGGCAGCTGCTGGTTGAGCGGGTTGCGCAGGAAGTGGCGCACCGCGGTCTGCAGGTGATGATTGACGTCGGTGTGCTCTTTCGAGCAGACGCCGGCGAGTGGGCAAGCCGTGATGTTGCGGATGGTGTTGCCGCAGGCTTCGCGTGTGGTCAGCCCCGCGCGCGCCAAGTCGCGCATCGCATCCGGCGTCTTCTCCAGTGGGATGTAATGAATCTGGATGTCCTGGCGGGTGGTGACATGCGCGACCTCGTGTTGAGAGTGGCGCTCCAATACGTCGCCGATAGCGCGCAACTGCGCCGGTCGCAGGCGTCCGCCCGGGATCTTCACCCGCAGCATGTTCACCCCTTCCTGGCGCTGGCCGTAGCAGCCCATCTGCAGGCGGATGGCGGTGAAGCGCTCGGCGTCGATCTCGAGGTTGCGGAAGCTATGCAGGTCGCGCTCGTACTGATCTATCTCGACCAAATCGGCGAGGCCCTGCTTGAAGCTGACAGACCCTTCCATGTCCTTAGCTTACGATTGCGCGTTGAAATGAAGTCGACCGGCCCCGGGGCGGCGCGCGATCCTCTTTCCAAGAAGCCCTTGATCGTAATAAGCTTTAGATATAAACAAAACGAACTAATGCGTATATTCAAATAACCCACGATTCCTAGCAGCGCGACGATGAACTTTCAGCAGCTTCGTTATGTCCGGGAAGCCGTGCGCCAGGGCCTCAATCTTACGGAGGCGGCCAATGCTCTTTTCACTTCCCAACCGGGCATCAGCAAGCAGATCCGCGAGTTGGAAGACGAGCTCGGCGTCGAGATCTTCGTGCGGCGAGGCAAGCGGCTGGTGGACCTGACCGAGCCGGGTCGGACCGTGGTGCGGGTGATAGAGCGGCTGTTAACCGAGGCGGAAAACCTGCGACAGGTGGGCAAGGAGTTCGCGGACCGCGACACCGGTGCGCTGATCATTGCCACGACGCACACACAGGCCCGTTATGCGCTGCCCGGCGTGGTTCAGGAGTTTCGCGCCCAATACCCCAAAGTGCGGTTGTCGCTGCAGCAGGGCAGCCCGACGCAGATCGCAGAGATGGTGATGGCGGGGCAGGCAGACCTGGCAGTCGCCACCGAGGCCCTCGACCACTACCCGGAGCTGCTCGCGCTGCCCGGCTACACCTGGCGCCACTGCGTCATCGTTCCGCACGGGCATCCGTTGGCAAGGGTTAAGCAGCTGACGCTGGAGGAGCTCGCCCGCCATCCTCTGATCACTTACAGCCCTGAGTTCGCCGGCCGCTCGCACATCGACCAGGCGTTTGTCACGAAGGGGCTGAAAATGGACGTCGTGTTAACCGCCATCGACGCCGACGTGATCAAGACCTACACCGAGCTCGGGCTCGGCGTGGGCGTGATTGCGGCCATGGCCTACGACCCCAAACGCGATGCCGGGCTGCATGCGATCGATGCCGGCCATCTGTTCCGCAACAACACCACGCGCGTGGCGGTCAAACGCGCGGCGTACCTGCGCCGCTACACCTACGCCTTCATTCAGATGTTCGCGCCGCACCTCACCCCGGAGATCGTGGACAAGGCCAGGCTGGCCGAGGGGGAGAACTACGAGTTGTAGCGCCTCGCGCTCACTTTGCGCTAGCTGACTTCGACCTCGCAGTCGAGGTAGTAGCCTGCGCCGCGCTCGGTCCGGATGAGCTGCGGCTCGGATGGGTTGGCTTCGATCTTGCGCCGCAGCCGCAGGATCTGCACATCGATCGACCGGTCGTACACGTCGTCGTACATGCGGCTGCCCTCCAGCAGCTGATCGCGGCTCAGGATCTGCTTCGGTGCGTTGAGGAACGCCACCAGCAGCGAGAACTCGCCGCCGGTCAGCTCAACCTCGCGGCCCACGGGAGAGATGAGCTTGCGCGTTCCGCTGCGCAGCTCGAAGCCGGCGAAGCGATACACCCGCAACGCCTGCGCGCGCCGGCTGCCTGGCTTGCCTTGCGTCCGGCGCAGCACGGCGCGAATGCGGGCCAGCAATTCGCGCGGACTGAAGGGTTTGGTCACGTAGTCGTCCGCGCCCAGCTCCAACCCCAGCACGCGATCCATTTCCTCGGTCCGGCCGGTCAGTATGACGATCGGGATATCGTGCTCGGCCAGCAGCCTCTTCGCCAGCATGAGGCCGTCCTGGTCGGGCAGGTTGAGGTCCAACACGACGAGGTCCACCGGATCGCCTCCCAGCGCGCTCTCACCCTGCGCACCGGTCACGGCAGTGCTCACCCGAAAGTGATTGTCCGTCAGATAGCGGGCGATGAGATCGCGCGTGGGGCGATCGTCCTCCACCACCAGAATGTGCTCAGTCACCCGGCGCCCCCGCCTGCTTCGGCTGCGACGATCCTAACCATAAACCAGCGGGCTGCCGCGCACAACGGTTTCAGACGTAATCGAACGGCAGGTCGCGGACATCGGCGGGAAACCGCGCTGGCGTCAAATGCGCACGGCGACGGCACTCCTGCGCGACGGTCACCCTCGCGGGCTCTCGCGGTCAGCTTCTCGCCGCCGCTCCGTCCACAGTCCCGATCGCATGCACGAAAAGAGGAGAGTTGACCTTGGATTCTGATTTTCACACCCGCCACCCGGCCATCCTGGTGGTCGAGCACAATCGGTTTCTGCGCGACATGATTTGCGACTGGCTGGGAGGCGCCGGCTATACCGCTCACGCCGCGGGCGACGTGCGTGATGCGCTAGCGTGGCTCAACCGGCGCCCCTTCGACCTGGTGCTTCTGGAGCTGGACCTGCCGCGCACCAAGGGGATCTCGCTGCTGCGTTCGGTTGAGAGTAAGCTTCCCGGGACCCCGATGGTGTTGTTGACGGGCGCGGTGGGCTACGATGACGTGCTGGCCTCCGTTCCCGCCGAGGTGCCCTGTGTCAAGATCGGCAAGCCCTACAGCTTTTTCACTCTGGGTCTGGTGGTCAAGGCAGCGCTCGCCCGCGCGCGCTGCGGCCGTAAGCCCGGGCCGGAATCGCCAGCGACGGCGTGCCGCTAGGCAGCCTCCCCAGAGCGCCGGGCGCCGGACGCCGACGCAATCCCCTTCGATCAGCAAACAAGACAGCCACCTGAACGCTCTCTACGTGCAACGCCTGCGCGATGCGGCCATGTGCCTTCTGGTCGGCGCGGTCTACTTCGCGCTGGCGTGGCTCTCTACGCGCCTGACTCCGCGCGCCGGAGACATCGCCTACCTCTGGCCCGCGGGCGGTTTCGCGCTGGGCGTGCTGTTGGTTGCACCCGACCGGCTGTGGCTGCCATTTCTGGGCGCCACGTTCCTCGCCGACGTGGTGCACGCCGAGACCGTCACCAACGCCCTGCACAAGAGCGTCGGCTATGCCTCGGTCTACTTCGCCTGCCTGCTGCTGGCTTCGCTCACGCTGAGACGCTGGGTTGGAGCGCCGCTGCGGTTCGATCGGATCCGCAAACTGATCCTGTTCGCCCTAGTCGCCCCGGTCGGCGCCAATTTGCTCGCTGCGGGCGCCGGTGCGTTTATCTCGCTGGTGCCCGGGGAGCAGACTTTCCTGCAGACGTTCCGCGTCTGGTGGGTATCCGACGCGCTCGGCATGCTGCTCAGCGTGCCGCTGGTGCTGGCTTGGTCGGATTTTCGCCCGGGTGCGCTGAAGCGCATCCGCCCCGAGCGTGCAGTAGAAGCGATCTTCTGCTTTGCCGGGCTGGCGCTCACGTCGTATTGGGCCTTTAGCGCGCGTCCCGTTCCCGGCGGTGGCGTCCCGCCGCTCACGCATTTCATCATTCCGTTCCTGGTGTGGGCTGCGCTGCGCTTGGGAACACGCGGCCAGAGTGCAGCGCTGCTGCTGCTGTCGACGATCTCGGTATGGTGCACGATGCGCGGTCTGGGCCCTTTTTCGGCTGCCTTCGTGCAACCCGAGCGCTCGGTGCTCTACGTGCAGATGTTCCTCGCGGTGGCGGCGCTGATGACGCTGCTTGGATGTGCGCTGATGCAGGAGCGCCAAGCCGCGGAGCAAACGGCCGCGGAATGGAAGCTGCGCTACGAAGCGGCAGTGGTCTCCTCCGGCAATGTGCTGTACGACATGGACCTGCAGAGCCGTCAGGTGGTGTGGGGCGGCAACACGCGCGGGATCCTGGGCTTCGATTCCCGCGACCTGGGCGATGCCTCGGCTTGGCTGGCGCGCGTGCACTCCGGCGACTTGGGTAAGATCGAGAGGCAGATCGGGGAAGCGGCCCAGGGCGAGGCTCAGCCCCACACTTTGGAGTATCGCGTGCAGCGCAAGGACGGCGCGTACATCGACGTCGAGGACACCGGGCGCGTGGTGCGGTTGCCCAAGGGACGCGCCGTGCGCGCCATCGGCTTTCTCAAGGACGTGACGGAACGCAAGCGCGCGGAAGCCGAACGCGCACGGCTGGATGTCCAGCTGCGCGAGGCGCAGAAGATGGAGGCTCTCGGCACCATGGCTGGCGGCATCGCTCACGACTTCAACAATATCCTCGGTGCGATCCTGGGCCATGGCGAGCTGGCCGAGGCCGGCACCCCGGCGGAAAGCCGGCAGCGCCAGCAGCTGCGGGCGATCATGGACGCCGGCCGACGCGGCAAAGCCCTGGTGCAGCAGATCCTCACGTTCGCGCGCCGCGGAGCGAGCGAGAAGCGCGCCGTCGAGCTGTGGCCCGTGGCGCGAGAGGTGCGCGATCTGCTTGCCGCCTCCACGCCTGCCAACGTGACGGTGCGCCTGGACGTCGACGACCCGCGCATGTCGGTCCTGGCGGATCCCACGCAGATGCATCAGGTCCTGATGAATCTGTGCACCAACGCAGTCCAGGCCATGACTGAAGGCGGACAGCTCACCATCGGCTTGGGCCACGAAACGGTCACGCAGCCGCGGGCCCTGACCCAAGGCCAGCTCGAGCCCGGGCCATACGCCGTGCTCAGCGTGCGCGACACCGGCCCCGGCATCGCTCCGGAGGTGGCGGCGCGCATGTTCGAACCCTTCTACACCACCAAGGGCCCGGGCCAGGGCACCGGGCTGGGCCTGGCGCTGGTGCACGCCATCGTCGCGGACCACGGCGGCGCTATCGAGGTCGAGACCAGACTGGGCGCTGGTACGCTGGTTCACGTTTATCTTCCGCGTGCGCCAGATCACGTGGTCGAGGCGCAGAGGCGCGAAGCCCAAACTCCGCGTGGCAGGGGCCAGACCGTCTTGCTGGTGGACGACGATCGCGCAATGCTGGCCATGGCGGAGGACATGCTGGCCCAGCTCGGCTATGAACCGGTCGGCTATGACAACAGCGTGAAAGCGCTGGAAGCGTTCCGCGCCGGTCCCGGGCGTTTCGACGCGGTGCTCACCGATGAGCTGATGCCTGAGCTTAGCGGAACCCAGCTCGCGCTGCGGGTCAGGGAACTGCGACCCGAACTGCCGGTGGTGATCGCCAGCGGCTATGGCGGTCCCGAGCTGCGCAAGCGTGCGCGCGACGCTGGAGTGTCCCAGGTGGTGAACAAACCTTACGAGTCCGGCACGATTGCGCAGGCATTGGCCGCCGCGCTCGAGGCCGCGGGTTAGTCCGATGACGAGTGGCGCCTGCCTGCCAGTTCTGCTCTAATCCCGGGTCCGTCGCGGTGCGGGCCTGTAGCTCAGCCGGTTAGAGCAGAGGACTCATAATCCTTTGGTCCTGGGTTCGAGTCCCAGCGGGCCCACTAAAGGATCAATGGGTTGCGGTGTGGCTTAATGGAGTCCTTGTGTCTGGGCTGATCCGTGTAACCGCATTGTAAGGGCCGGGAAGGATCTTCAGGCAGGGTTGTGGTCGAGCGCGCGGAGGAACGATAGCGTGCCTTTCTATCAGCCTTCTGGCCGCGTCGTAGTATGTCGGATGATCGTTGTTCGTCCCCGGAACAAGTCTCTCTGCCTTCATCCTGTTCCGGCCGTGCTCCTCTTGCAAGTCATGCTCTTCAAGCAAGGTCCCGCGCGCGCGATTGGCTTGGTCTAGGCCTCGATTCAGCGTCTCCACAGTATGCCGGAGGGTGTCGCGCACAGCCACGGATCTGCGCGTAGGAGAGACCACGGGCGAATAAGCTTCCCAGCCTATTTGGGAGGGCCGCGACAGCTCAAGTCGACGCACATTCTCACCGTTACCAGACTAATTGCGGACTGGCCGCAAATCATCAGGAGCAGCGTTCAAATGTTAAACCTCAATGCGACACAGGAACGGCTTTTACGAAGCTTTGAGAGTGCTGCAGTCAGCGAGGCACTCTTCAAGCTCATGCCGATCTTGTTGGTTACCATGCTTGCGGGCTGTGCCGCCAGGGGCGAGCGTGCGTCCGCCTTGGATCATTCGTCCAGTGGCAGGGCAGCGGACGCGGCGGGGCGCGGATATAACGCTAGCGCTGCTCACGCGGGCGACTCGGGTGGCTTGACTGCAGATCCATCCGGCGCGTCGCCGATCCAAGGTGGCGCGACCGGCAAGCGAAAGACGCGTCGCGCGGGCGCTGGCGGTGCCGCAGATGGGACCGACGCCACGGCCGGCGGTCCTGATGACACGGGAATGGTGGAGGGCGATGCCGTAGATGACGATCAGGATTCGTCACTCACGGACGGTGCACCGGGTGCGGGCAAGCCTGGTGGTCCCGGCTCGGGTAAACGCCGTGCGCGGGGCGCGGGGCATGCGATCGCCGGGGCCGGCGCGGCATCGAGCGATGAAGCTGGCGGGGTCGATTCCGCCACTGGTCGTACGGCGGGCGCAGTCGCCGGTTCCCCGGGGAAGTCGAAGGGCGCACGCGGTGCGACCACACGCCGGCGAGGAGTAGGCGGAGCGCCGGGCTCGAATGACAACAGTGCCGACATGGACGAGGCCGGCGATGAAGATTCTGACACCCAGATCGCCGCCGTCGAAGTGCCAAGCGGCAAGGTCGAGGTTAACGAGGAATACCAGCCCCTGACTCTGGGCGGAGTGCTACCGGTCGTGCTGGGGGTGAATGAAGAGGGGCGCTTCGATTTCGATCAGTATGCTCTGCGCGATGAAGTGAAGGCCATCCTGGACGCTCTTGCGAAGACCTTGAAGACAGCCGAATACGACCGGCTCGACATCTTTGGCTATACCGACCGCATCGGAGCCGTCGACTACAACCAGCGCCTGTCCGAGTTGCGAGCCTACGCGGTGGCTCAATACCTCATGCACAGAGGCGTGCCGGAGAACAAGATTCGCTACGAAGGGCGTGGCGACAAGGATCCGCTGAGCCAAGCGGATGAATGCCAGGGACTAGCGCGCGAGGATCTCATCACCTGCCTACAGAAGGACCGGCGCGTTGAGATCGAAGCTTCTATCCACCGCAAGCACGCGACAGTTGTGCAGTAGCTTAGCTTTCGGGAAGGACGCGAGGGCCGATTGCTTGCCTGCTCCAGCTTTTCCAGTCGTTGCTCCAGGTTGCGCATAGTCCCTCCGACTCAGCGTTGATAGGCCACGAGCCAAGATCCCTACGTCAAAAGCATGCGCTCATTGCTACACCCTGTTTCATTCCTTGGCTCGCTCGGCGGACTCGCTCGTAATCGGTAGAAGTCGACGCCCAACCACGAGGCGGGTAGGATAGTCGGAGGGTTACGAGCGTTTTAGATGCAAGTGGATATTGCTTTTGTCATAGTATGCCCCCTGAAGGTCACGCACCCACTCCTCAGCCTAATAGTGATCGCACGCGCTTCCTTGCTGTGCTCCTTTTCGCTCTCTGGAAGTTCTTCCGAATCGTTCTCGGCGGGCCGGAATCGACGATCTTCAATCTACCCAACACCGGGATGAGTCCGCTCGCGCTGGCCTTAGAGGTTAGGCGCGGACCGCCGAGGGGATCAGGTGAACGGTCTTCCAGCGCAGTGCCCCCGCAAAGCACCGACACACGACCAGGCTTAGGGAAGAGGGTTCCGGGACGACGTGGGAAGGCGTCTCGAATCCTTCCACCAGCGGATCGAATGCCGCATCAGTGCCACCGCCTGGATTCACCTCGTTGATGACGATCAGCAGGCGGGCGGGCCAGCCCAACCCCGCTGTGGTAACTTAACGCACTCATGGAGGGAGCGATCATGAACAGGCTCGCCCTTGCAGTCCTCGCCATGTGGTGTATCGAAGCTCAAGCCGCCCTTCCCGGGGCCCCGCCAAAGCCCGTGGAAGGGGCCTCGCAGGCAACAATGCGTTTCTGCCAGACCTTCTCGGTGCGAGCGGCATGGGGCGCCCAGGCCAGGTTCAAAGGCGCTCCCTCGGCGTTCAGGTATGTTGCGCGGGATGCCGTACACGAGTTTTTCATGGCCGACAACGCTCCGCGTGACGGCATCTACGTTGCCGAGGATTTGGACCTCTACGAGCGTCGCGCTTACGAGGAAGTGGCGTTCTTCGGCTGGACGAGGATGGATGTGTGGCTCAGAGCGGACCCGGACCGACAAGAGCCCGACTGGGCAGCGCTGCCGGCCGTGTTCTACCAGATGTGCAAAGAGGCAGCGAGTGACAGCACCGGTGGCTCATCCCTGAACTGACGCCTGAAAATCGCAGTCCAGGGTGGCGAGCCGGACCGTTGTGGGTTCCGCGTCAAGAGTTCTCGGCCCTCCCCTGCTCTTCCTTGCCAGCCCGCCTTGATCAGCGAAGCGGGTGTGGGTGTAATCCCATCCCACCGAGTGGTCCCGTAACATTTCGCAAGACATCTGGTCCAAGGGCTCGACGAATGACTCAAAGGCTGGTCTGCAGATACCTCGTGTTTTGCGTGAGCGTGCTGGTAGCGTTCGCGACATCGCCGGTCGGCGCTGACGGCTCGCAGGAACCCGGCTGGTCCGGAGCCGTCATGGTGGACGAAGACTACTTCAGCAGCGGCGGCAGCGTGGAGCTGGACAAACGTGTCGAGGGCGATGCTTTCCTGTCGGGCGGGCGCGTCGCCGTACGTGGTCCGGTGAAGGGCGACGTGGCGGTGGCGGGAGGCGACATCACCGTCGCGGATACCGTGGGCCAAGACCTGTATGCAGCGGAGGCCAGCGTCGCTCTCAGCAGCCAGGTGGCCGGCAACGCCCGCATCGCGGGAGCGCAGGTGACGATCTCGCAACGCGGCGGCATTGTTGGCAAGGCCACTGTCGCCGCCGCCAACCTGAGAGCTGGCGGGCCGCGTCGGGCGCTATCTCGCGGTATATGCCGAGTCGGTGCGCATCGAGGGCGAGGTCGGCGGTGACCTGCGCATCGTGGCGCGCGTGATCGAGATCGGCCCAGAGGCGAAGATCGGCGGCAAGCTCATCTACCATAGCCCGCAGCTGGCGAAGATCGATGCCACTGCAGTGATCGCCGGCGGCGTTACCCATGTGCCGACGGACTGGTCGAGCGGGCAGCTCGACTCCCTCGCGCGCGTCGCCACTTGGATCTCGCTCGTCCTGCTAGTGCTCAGCCTGTTGGTGGTAGGGGCCATCATGATCGTCGCGTTCCCGAAGTTCTCGGCCCGCGGCCGCGCACACCGCGCGTTCGGATCCGTGGAAGTCGCTGGCCCTCGGGTTTTGCGTTGCTGCTATGCCTCCCGGTGGCCGCGATCCTGTTCATGATCACTGTCATCGGCACCCCGCTGGGCGTGGCGGTGCTGCTGTTCTATCCCGTGATGCTGCTGCTCGGTTTTATCACCGGCGCGCTGTCTCTCGGCGATCGGGCGGCCGTCTGGGTGGCCAGGCGGCGTGCAGTGGCGGTCAAACCCGGCGTGGCGCTACGCGGCGCTGACCGTTGCGCTGCTGGCGCTGCTGCTGGTCTGCAAGATCCCGTTGGCTCGGCTGCGTGGTGGCGTTCGTGGTCCTGTTGTTCGGGTTGGGTGCTTTCTGGATCTGCGCCTATCGCGGATACCTCCGGCAAGGTCTCCCAAGGAGCCGTCGCCGCTCGGCCTCGATCTCGTGTAGCATCGGCGCCAGTTGGCCGCCCTGCGACCCGGTTCGACCAGAGCGCGACTAGGGCAGCCGCAGTGCGTGCCATCCAACATACAAGAGCCGATTTTCGGAGGAGCGCAATGAGACGTCTTGCGACGCTCGTCTTTTTCGCGGCACTGGCGGGCAGCGTCCAGGCCGACTTCCAGAAGGGACTCGACGCATGGAACAGCGCGTGACTACAAGATCGCGTTCGACGAGTTCAAGCAAGCTGCCGACAAAGGTGACGCCCGCGCCCAGTTCTATCTGGGCGAGGCCTTCAACAAGGGACGCGGCGTCGTGCAGGACTACGCCGAAGCCGTGACGTGGTACAGCAGGGCGGCCGAGCAGAACAACGCGGATGCGCAGGAGACGCTGTGCACGATGTACTTCTTCGGCCAGGGCACGCGTGAAGCAGGACTATTGCGGCAGCGGCGAAGTTTTGCGCCGGCGCCGGCAAGCAGGGCTAAGGCCTATCCCGCGTATCTGGGCGGCTATTTGTACGAGTTCGGAAAGGGCGTCGCGGTCGACCTCGCGCAGGCCGGGAGCCTGTACAAGGTGGCTGCGGAGGCCGGCAACGTGGATGCTCAAGAGGCGCTGGGCCGCATGTACTTCTTCGGCCAAGGCGTAACCCAGGACTACGCGGAAGCGGCGAAGTGGAATCGCAAGGCCGCCGAGCAGGGACGTTCCTTCCCTCAGTTTCTCCTCGGCTACGCCTACGACTACGGCAAGGGCGTGGAGAAGAACGCGACCGACGCGGCCACGTGGTATCGCAAGGCGGCAGATCAGGGCGATGGGCGCGCGATGGGCGCGCTCGGATACCTCTACTCGCAGGGCAACGGCGTTCCCAAGAGCGATGCCGAGGCCGTGAAGTGGTACCTCGCCGCTGCCGACAAGGGGGAGACCTCGGTGTACAGCACGCTCGGCTGGGCCTTCTATCAGGGCAGCGGCGTGCCGGCCGACGGCGCGCAGGCCATCAAGTGGTTCTCGCGCGCAGCCGACAACGGCGACGTTCAGGCCCAGTTCATGGTCGGCTATCTGAACGAACTCGGGAAGGGTGGCGCGAAAAACCCACGTGAGGCCGTGAAGTGGTATCGCAAGGCGGCGGAAGCGGGCAACGTCGAAGCCATGGAGGCGCTGGGCCGGCTGTATTTCGCTGGCGATGGGATGCCCGTCGACTACGCCCAAGCGGCCAAGTGGTATCAGAAGCCGGCGGAGAACGGCAACACCTACGCCCAATTCCTTCTCGGCTATATGTACGAGTCGGGCAAGAACGGGATCCAGGCCGATCCGGCGCAGGCGGCGAAGTGGTATGCAATGGCCGCGGAAAAAGGCGATCCGCGTTCCCAGTTCCACCTCGGCTGGCTGTACTTCGAGGGCAAGGGCGTGCCGGCCGATCCCGTGCTCGGCCATATGTGGAGCAACCTCGCGGCCGCACAGCTCTCGGGCGAGGAGCGCAGCGCAGCAGAGAAGCAGCGCGACTACATCGGCAGCAAGCTCAACGCCACGCAGCTCGCCAAGGCACAGCAGATGGCGCGCGACTGGAAGCCGAAGAAATAGCGGCTAAAGCGCGGCTGAAGATCGCACGCCATCGCCCGGCGCGCGCAGGCGCCCGCGTGGTGCGGCGCGCGCACATCCCGTTAGCGAGCGTGAAACGCGAGCTGTCTCCGAGCTTCATCCGCACCGGCCAGCGCATCGAGCGAGGCGTGGAGCGTCTGTCCCGAGTTGTACCGCCGGGCGCGCGAGCTGTGCCCCGACTTGTTCGTCGCGGAAGAGACCCGCACCTTCGATGCGCTTTACGATTATGTACCCCTGGGCTTCGTCGACGGGCTGCGCAAGGAGATCGCGCAGCAAGCTGGCTCTGCCGGTGGAGATCTTCAGCCTGGATCGATTCTCCATCCACGGTTGCGGACCCGTGGGTTTGCACGACGACTCGTTCCGCTATCCACATTACTACTTCGCGATGGTTGTCGCGCACTCGGGAGCCTCGGCCTGGTGGATGCCCACAGCGTGGCCCTGCGCCATGAGGTAGGCGAGATCATCCTGCTCGATCCGCGCCGCAAGCATGGACTGGTGCGCGAGGGAGAGCTGCGCCGACGACCACGTCTACGAGAGCTCGCACAGCCCGGTCTACGACGACGGACAGCCAGTTCCTGTTTTTAGATCTGGACGTGCGCCGTTCCGACTTGCAGGCACGATTTCGCAAGGCCTGAAGCAGCTGCTCCAGAGCTGCACCCGCAATCGCTCTGACGCCGGTCTCCTTGGGTATTGAGTGTTGCTTCCCCCGAGGCCTGGCACATGCTTGTGACCGGTCTGGTTCGAGCGTCTCAATCCTGGTGGAGGCAGCATGCAGTGGTACGCAGTGACAGATCTCATCTTGACCATGGTGATCTCGGGCTGTGCGAGCGAAGGCAGCGCGACGAGCAAGCGACCCATGCCCAAAACCGAACCTGGTGCGGTTGCCGCCCCGTCTGGTGGTGGCACGGCCGCTGGCGTAGCGGCTGGAGCCCGCGGTTGCAGGCCCCGCAGCTGAAGCCACGGTGGCCGGTGCGTCGCGTGGACCCACCGGCGCCGGCGCGGCGCCCAAACGCGCAGTGGGTCCTGTGGCCCATAAGAAGAACCGCACCGCAGGCGCCATCGTTGGAGCTGTCGGCGGCGGCCTTTCGAGCGGCGCGGTCGGTGCCTACATGGAGAGCCAGAAGCAGGACCTTCAGAAGACCCTGCACGATGAAATCCGATCCGGTTCCGCGCGCGTGGACAAGCTGCCCCACAACGTCGTGCGCATCCGGATGCCCAGCTCGGACCGCGTTCGACACCAATTCTTCGTCCATCAAGCCGGGCTTCTGCACCACGATGGACAAGGTCGCTGATGTCGCGATCCGCTACGGGAAGACTACGCTCACCGTCGTGGGGCACTCGGACAACGAGGGCTCTGTCGATGCGCAACCGCAAGCTGTCGCAACGGCGCGCACTCTCGGTCGCCCAATATCTGGAGTCGAAGGATGTCAATCCGGTGCGGCTAGCCGCGCTGGGAAAAGGGGAGAGCGATCCCGTTGCGGGCAACGGCCACGACCCGGGCCGGCAGGACAATCGCCGGATCGAGATCTTGGTCGAGCCGGTGGTGGCGAAGTAAGACCTTCCAGCACCTAGCTCGACTTGCGGCTTCTGGCACGCCGAGCTACGGGGCGTTGCGCCACGTCTGGTAGTCCCACTCGAACAGGCGATCGGCCTCTTCCGGCCCCCAGGTTCCGGCCGGATAGCTCGGGATGAAGTCGCGTTCCTGGGCCCAGAACTTGAGGATCGGATCCACGACGCGCCAGGCCCACTCGACTTCGTCGAAGCGGATGAAGATGGTGGCGTCGCCGCGCACGATATCCAACAATAGGGCTTCGTAGGCATCGATCGGACCGTTCGCCGTCGCCGCGGTAGCCGGCGTTCATCTGGATCATGTGCGTGCGCATTCCAAGCCCAGGTTGCTTGGCATGGATCTCCAAGTGCATGCTCTCCGCCGGCTGGATGTTCAGAACGATCCAGTTGGGGTCCATGTTTTCCAGCGGCGTTTCGCTGAACAGTTGCTGCGGTGGGTGGCGGAAGCGGATGGCGATGGACGTCATCTGGCGTTGCAGCCGCTTGCCGGTGCGCAGGTAAAAAGGCACACCGCGCCAGCGCCAGTTGTCGATGAGCAACTTGGCTGCGACGAAAGTCTCGGTGATCGAGCGCGGCTCCACTCCCGGCTCATCTTGGTAGCCTGGCACTTGCTTTCCGTCCACCGTCCCAGCCCCATACTGCGCCCGGAACGCATGAGCGTGTAGCGCGCGGCGCGTAATCGGCCGCATCGAGCGCAACACCTTCACTTTTTCGTCGCGCAACGCATCGGCCTCCAGCGCGGGCGGCGGCTCCATCGCCACCAGCGTAAGCAGTTGCATCATGTGATTCTGCAGCATGTCGCGCAGCGCGCCGGTCTTGTCGTAATAGTCGGCCCGCGCTTCGATGCCGGCCGATTCGCTGACGGTGATCTGCACGTGGTCGACATGATTGCGGTTCCAAAGCGGCTCGATGAGCAGGTTGGCGAACCGGAACACGAGCAGGTTCTGCACCGTTTCCTTGCCGAGGTAGTGGTCGATGCGGAAGATCTGCTGCTCGTCGAAGTGCCGGTGCAGAACCTGATTGAGCAGCTGGGCACTTTCCAAGTCCTCGCCGAACGGCTTTTCCACCACGACGCGATGCAGGCCGCGCGGGCGGTTGAGTCCCGCGGCGGCGAGGTTGTTGGCGACGGCCGTAAAGTCCGATGGTTTGATGGCGAGATAGAAGACGATGTTCGAGCACACTCCGGTCTTGGGTTTGCCTAACTCTTCCACGAGGCGCATGTAGGCCTGCGCGTCGCCCAAGTCCCCCGCGACATAGCTGAAGCGGGCGGCGAATTTGCGGAACAGCTCCGCGTCGAGCCGCTCGCCCAGTTTCAGCCGAAGGGACTGCTCCATATGAGCGCACCAGGCCTTGTCGTCCCAGTTGCGTCGGGCAAACGCGATGAAGTTCGTGACGTCGGGGAGGTGTCCGTGAGCCTCGAGGTTGTAGAGCGCGGGCAGGAGCTTGGTGGCGGCAAGATGTCCGGTGGCGCCGAAGATCACGAAACTGCACGGGTACAGCGGCTGTTCCTGGTTCACTCGCAGGGTTCTCTCGCGGGGGACGGCGCAAGCCTACGCGCTAGGACGCGACCTCACAAGCTAGAATCTCCAGCCTATGCCAAGGGCACCTACCGTCAGATCCGCTCTCTCCCCTCTACTCCAGGCGGACGCGTTGGCATGCCTGCTGCAGCCAGCGGCGGCCGAGCGCTTGCCTGGCTTGGCCGCACCGGTACTACGAGAAATATGTTCCTCCCGCCGCAATCGCGTATGTGGACGGGGTCAGCGCGGGGCACGCAATGATCACCGCCGACCACGGTGCAAGCTGTGCCCTCACTGGGGCACGCCCGCTGCCGGGGCGGCGTAGCGTCCAAGCAGCATCTCCCGGCTGACGATCCATAACAGCAGCCCATTGAGCAGGTGCCACAAGAAGTGGGTGCCGACCGGGAACCGTGCGCAGATCTCCTGGTCGACGGTGCGCAGCGTGAGCGAGATACAGAACACCACGCTCCCCAGTCCTAACCCGCGGGCGGCGGGCGCGTGGCGCTGGGCCAGCCACCCGGTGATCACGAGCAGCCCGATCAGGTTAGGGACATAGGCGGTCGACCCGTTCAGCGCCCCGGGCGGGAACAGGAGTGGAAAGGCATAACTGATCAAGGCGAAGGCCGCTGCTATGCCCAGCGCTACCCATGCGGGAGAACCAACCGCATGCCGCAGGAAGCCGTAAAGGAACACACCGCAGTACAAAAGAATGAACAAAGTATCGAGCAGCCCCGCCCAGCGCACAGCCAGGGTATGGAAAAGCGTGCTGCCGAGGGCGACCAGGAACACCAGCGGCGGCAACAACCGAATATCGCCGGGAAGCTCACGGCCCCGTGCACGCAGGCTGGCTTGCAGCCGCCACAGCGCAATCGCGGCGGCCAGGAACGCTAGATTGCTCAACGCATTCGCCGGCTCCGCCAGGAGACCGGGGCCGACCCGCTCGCAGTAGGCGTCGACTTGATCGGTCCAGGCCAAGTCATCTCTCCTGCGGGAGGCGGTAAACGGGGGCAGGTCTCGGATACCTGACTCTGGCGTCAGGCGGGGTAGCAAGCCCCGCGTCATGTCCCCTGGCGCCGCTCCTCATTGGGGCTTGCAGAAGCGGATCGACTCGTATCCGACCCAGCACCATGTCATAGCGGTCATGGGCTCGGCTTCCCAGTCGATCTTCCAGTCCTGCTTGCTGCTGAAAGGTCCTAGGATCAGGTGTTCGGCGGGGATGCAGTCCTTGCCGAGCGTTTCGCCGCCCTGGGACGCTGCGTCGTATGCCTTCTGACGGCGCACCTCCCAGGCGCGCTCGAAGGCCGCCAGTGCGTCCTCCACGGCGTCCTCGCCGATGCCGTTACCGACCACCAATTCGTAATAGAAGCGGGACAACGGCGGGCAGCTGAGCACGTCGACGATGCCCTTTGGCCCGCCTACCCGTTTCTTCTTGCCGCGCTTCTTGGTCTTGGCGTCCGCGTCGAGTCGTTTCTCGTCCTTCTTTCCCATCCGATCCTCCGGGCACGCCGATGTGATCATCCAGCTGACGCTGGAATCTAGCTGGCGTCTATGCCAGGCGTCAATTCGAACAGGCTCGCCCGCCGATGCACCTGATACTCGCCGAACATGACACAGCCATGACAACGGGCTGGGGCATGAGTTCCGGCGAGGCAGCCCGATGCCCGGTTAAGGAGGGCTTAAGTGACCGGGCTAGGTTTGAGTAGATTGGCTAGACTTTCGACCCTTATGCGACATGCTGTTGGTAGAAGACGACGCCATGATCGGCGAGGCGGTCCGCACCGGCCTGCGCCAGGACGGGTTTACCGTCGACTGGGTGCGAGAGGCGGAAGCGGGCGACGCGGCGATCAAGGCAGAGGCGTATGCGCTGCTCCTGTTGGACCTGGGCCTGCCGCGCAAGAGCGGCTTGGACTGGCTGCGCGAGCTGCGTCGCCGTGGCAACCGCATCCCCGTGCTGATCCTGACGGCGCGCGACGCGGTCGCGGACCGCGTCGCCGGGTTGGACAGCGGTGCCGACGACTACTTGGTGAAGCCGTTCGACCTGGATGAGTTGTCGGCGAGGGTGCGAGCCTTGCTGCGGCGCGACGCCGGGCGCGCCGAGCCGCAGCTGAGGCACGGTGAGCTCACCCTCGACCCCGCCACGCACGAGGCCAATTACCGGGGCGAGACAATCAACCTGTCGGCGCGCGAGTTTGCCTTGCTGACGGCCCTGCTCGAGAGGCCGGGCGCAATCCTGTCCCGCGCCCAACTGGAGCAGCGCCTGTACGGATGGGGCGAAGAGGTGGAGAGCAACGCGGTCGAGGTGCACATCCATCACCTGCGCAAAAAGCTCGGTGCGGACTTCATCCGCAACGTCCGCGGGCTCGGGTATACCGTGTCCAAGGCGCCATGACCGGCTCTATCCGCGGCCAGCTTTTGGCGTGGTTGCTGGGCGCGCTGGTCATCGCCGGGCTGCTGATCGGCTACAGCGCCTATCACCGCGCGCAGCAGGACATCGACGAGCTCCTCGACTACCAGCTGAAGCAACTGGCGTTCTCGCTGTCTCATCAAAGCGTCGGCAGCGCGCCCCTGCCCCCTGGCCTGCTTCTGCCCGAGCCGGATTTCATCACCCAGGTATGGGACAAGGACGGGGTGCTGATGTTCTATTCACGCCCCAATCTGGCGATCCCCCTGCGACCCCGGCCCGGATTCAGCAATGTGGAGTGGAACCACCAGGCTTGGCGCGTGTATACGCAGCTCGACGGGTTCCGCATCATCCAGGTCGCCCACCCGCTCAGCCTGCGCGAGGAGATGGCAGCCAGCCTTACGCGCCGAGCTGTGCTGCCCCTCGTGGCGTTGCTGCCGCTGCTCGGTGTGGGGATATGGATCATCGTGGGCCGCGCCCTGCGGCCGCTATCGAGCATCTCGTCGGCGCTGCGTGCCCGCACGCCCTCGGCGCTAGAGCCGCTGCCGGAGCGGGATCTGCCCGAGGAGCTGGTGCCGCTGGTAGGCTCTTTGAACGACCTGCTGCAGCGGCTCAACCGCGCGTTGGAGACCCAACGGCAGTTCGTAGCTGACGCCGCGCACGAGTTGCGCTCGCCGCTGACCGCTGTGCAGCTCCAGCTGCAACTGGTCAAGCGCTCCGGCAGCGGCGAGGAGCGCGCAGCGGCGCTGGAACGGCTGGAACGGGGCGTGCAGCGCTCGACCCGCCTGGTGCAACAGCTGCTGACGCTCGCGCGCCAGGATCCACAGGAGCCCGAGGCGGGTCAGGCGTCGGTTGATCTGGATCGCCTTGCGCACGAAGTAATCGCCGATTTCGAACCGATGGCGCAACACGACGGGCTGACCCTGACCCTCGACAGCCGGGGGCCGGCGTACGTCCGAGGTGACAGAGACAGCCTGCGAGTGATGCTGGGCAACCTAGTGGACAACGCGATCCGCTACACGTCGCGAGGCGGCGTCATCGTGCGCGTGCAGCAAGCGGGCAGCGACGTGGCACTGGAGGTCGAGGACACCGGCGCTGGCATCCCCATTGACGAGCGCGCCCGGGTGTTCGACCGCTTTTACCGCGTGCCAGGCCAGGAGACAGAAGAGGAGGGCAGCGGACTCGGGCTGGCGATCGTCAAGCGCGTGGCCGAGCGGCATGGGGGCCACGTTACCCTGGACAGCGGGCCTGGCGGCTCGGGTCTGCGTGTGACGGTCCACCTCCCGTCCGGGAACTCTTAAGCGTGGACTTAAGTCTTCAACCCCATAGTCGGGCCGTTGGCAGACGGCCAATTTCACGCGGAGGGTTTGAGATGACACGCCAGGCCAAATTCGCAGTGCTCGCAGTGACGTTGGCTTCAGCCTTCGCCGCGTTCTCTAGCATCGACTTCTCGACGCTCGCCCAGGCAGCCCCGGCGCCCGCCGCAGTGACAGCGTCCGCGAACGCCGGCCTACGCTGTTCCGGATTTCTCGGCGCTAGTGGAGAGAGAGGGCCCGGCGGTAGTCAACATCACGGTCAACCGTAGCATGCGCACTGCGCGAGGAGCGCTCGGCACCCGGGCCGCAGAAGCCGGGGCCCAACTTCGGGCCGTTCCGGTTTGACCAGCCATTTCCTGACCGGCCGCGCGCGATGCCGCAGGCGGCACAAGGTTCCGGCTTCATCATCAAACCCGACGGGTACATTCTCACCAACGCCCACGTCGTAGCGGGTAAGGGCGAGGTCACTGTCAAGCTCACTGACAAGCGCGAGTTCAAAGCCAAGGTCATCGGCATCGACCCGCGCACCGATGTCGCGCTCCTCAAGATAGACGCAAAGGGTCTGCCCACCGTGCACGTGGGCGATCCGAACAAGGTCAAGGTTGGCCAGTGGGTCGCCGCGATCGGTTCTCCCTTCGGCTTCGAGAACAGCATCTCGGCCGGCATCGTCAGCGCCAAGGGCCGTGCGCTGCCCGACGAAACCTATGTGCCCTTTATCCAGACCGACACCGCGGTCAATCCGGGCAACTCGGGTGGCCCGCTGTTCGATTTGAACGGGGACGTGATCGGGATCAACTCGCAAATCTTCAGCCGCACCGGCGGGTACATGGGCCTGTCCTTTGCCATCCCCATCGACATCGCGATGGACGTCGCGAACCAGCTGCAGGCGCAAGGCAAGGTGACGCGCGGCCGCATAGGCGTGCAGATCCAGGAGCTGTCCGCGGACTTGGCGAAATCGTTCGGACTGTCGGAGCCCAGGGGTGCCCTGGTGTCCTCGGTGGAGAAGGATGGGCCGGCGGACAAGGCCGGGTTCAAGACCGGTGACGTGATCCTCGAGTTCGATGGCAAGGCCGTGTCCGATTCGCGGCAGCTGCCGCTGATCGTCGCGGCCGTCAAGCCGGGACGCGAGTCCGCGGTCACCGTGTGGCGCGACGGCAAGGAGCAAACGCTGCGCGTCACCGTGGGCGAGTTGCAGCCGGAAAACGTCGCCTTAGCTGGTGGCGAGCGAAGCGAGGCCGGCAAGCTCGGCCTCGCCGTTCAGGACTTGACTCCCGAGCAGCGCAAGCAGCTCGAGGTGAAGGGTGGCGTATTGATCGGGGGCGTCGATGGCCCGGCCGCTCGCGCGGGTCTGCGCCAAGGCGATGTCGTCATCGCAGTGAACGGCGAGCAGATTGACTCGGCCAAGCAGTTCAAGAGCCTGGTCGACAAGGCGCCGGAGGGCAAGCCTGTCGCGCTGTTGATCCAGCGCGGTGAGCTACGCCTGTATGTCCCCGTGACGGCAGGCTGACCCACCGTAGCACCCGGAAGGGCGCGCTGCGACGAGCCGCGCGCCCTTATTGTTCTCGGCGCGGCCCAGTAGTCAGGGCGGCTTGGCGATGGGCTCGGAAGGTGCCTGCGCTGCTCGTTCAGAACCTCGGTCGTGCCTCGACTAGAAGCCGATTCCGGTGGCGCGGTTTGTTGGTCTGTTTCCGGCGCTCGTCGGGATTACAACAGAAACGAAAACGCCCCGCTCGTGCGGGGCGTCCAGCGATGACCGGCGCGCCCTGCTAACCCTTCAGGCAGGCGCTATTGAATTTCTTGTACTCGCTGCCCTTGAGGCCTTTGGCCTTGGCCTCCGCGCTGCACTTCTTCATCTTTTCCTGCTGCGGAGTGAGCTGCTTTTCAGTGCTTGCCGCGCTGGCTTCGGGCTTGGCCTTCAGGCACTCGTTCTTGAACTTGGTGTACTCCTCGCCCTTGAGGCCTTTGGCCTTGGCGTCGGCGCTGCACTGCTTCATCTTTTGCTGTTGGGAATTTGCAGCGAGCGCGGGCACGGACAAGGTGGCAAGCGCAATCAGCAGAATCAGGTTTCTCATCGTTTTCCCCCATTTGCGGTGAATCGGGACGTGTTCGCGTCAGGCGCGCGTCCGAGGTACTGATGTGGCCAGCGCGGTGACTCGCGGAGCGGCCGGTCGCAAAGACCGGCAGCTCCGCTGCCTTAACGTGCCGTGCGATAGTCCGTTGACCTACCGAACGCCGTCAAGCAGCAGCGGCGTGAGGTGTCCGCAGGAAGGGAGCCAACGTACCGCTGGCGTCAAACGCGAAGGGGGCAGGAGCGGACGCCAGTTCGAAGCGCTCGGGATGGCGGCGCACGAGCTCAAGCAGGGGCTCGGACACCTGAATCTCGGACAGATGCAGGGTGTTCTTAATGCGCACGATGCGGCACTCCTCGGGCTTGACCCGGACCACGGTCTTGACGGCCAAACCAATGGCATCGCGGTCCGTGTTCATGACCAAGGGGATGGCAGCACCATCGAGGTTGGCGGAGGTGATGATATTGGCGTAGGTCGACGCGACGTCGAACTCGCGCCACACGCGCATGCTGATCACATCGGCCGAGCCGATGCCGGTGGCGTTGCCCATGCTTTCACGCGTGAGCCCCAACACGACGATCTTTTTTACCAGCGGCTTCGCCACCCACTTCACCGCGCGCCGATTGCGACCGGTGATGTTGGGGTCGAAGCCGGCCCCGCTCACGTTCTTGCCCATCTCGTCGATGATCAGGACGTCGATTTCGTCGAAATACAGCTGGGGCATGAACTGCTTGGCCAGCGCCTGCAGCTCGGGCTCGCGGAGCGCGAGTCGCTCCGCAGGAATCAGCTCGATGAGCGCGGTCTCATCGTAGGCGTTTTCCACGACGCCTACGCCGAACAGCACATTGCGCGCGCTTATCACTACGTCGCGGATCTGCGGCAGCAGTTCCGGGAAGCGATCCATGCCGTGGCTGTGGTAGCTCGCGGCCCCTGCGATCTTGCCGATCCCGATCGACAGCATCTTGGTCAGCCCGCTCTCAGTCGCGCCGCGGAACCCGGTGTGCGGCTTGATGCGGTTGATCACTACGATACCGTCGGCTTGGGCCGCGTGCTTGTCTACGTGCACGGGTGTGCCATCGGAGAGGTGGCCGACGACAACCGTGTCCATGCTCGCCTTGATCGAAACGCCGGTCGCGGCCTCGCTGATCCCGTAGCTCTCGAGCACCTTCTTTTGGCCCTCCGCGGTGGCTGCGCCATGACTACCCATAGCTGGAAACACGAAGGGTTTGGCACCCAAGGCCTGGAGCTCACGAATCACGCAGCCGGCGATCTCGGCGATATTGGCCACGCCGCGGCTGCCACAGCCGACCGCCACGACCTGGCCCGGCACGATGCGACTGCGCAGCTCTGGTCGCCGGAACTCACTCGCCACGGCAGTGGAGATCTCGTGCAGCCTCGTCGCCTCGAACTTCTGGCGTACGTTCGCCATTTTCGGCAAGGAGATGTCGAGCCCCCCGGCCACGTTAACGTCGATCCTCGAACCGAACATGGTGGGGACCTTTTCTATTGGTACAGACAGTTGCTAGGCGTTAAGAGCTCAAGTCTACGCGTTCCCCCGCGCGCTGGCACACACAGGTTCCGATCGATTCACACCCAGCGAAAGCCTCCGTGACTTTGTCTGCCTATGCCCAGGCGGAATAGTTGTTATGCACAGAAAGGGCTTTTCGCAGCGCAACAGGAACGCTCTAATCGGCGCTCAGAAGACACTCAAAAGAGTATAGCTAAGGATGCTATCGCCTCTTTCCGATGCCACTTGCACAGGTTGTCTGCATGCTTGACCCGATCGCAGGCTCGTTTGCGCAAAGCAACATTCCAAGGCTTATGAATGGCGTCCTGCGGTATGCGTGTCCGGCCGGTTGTTAGGATAGTGAGTCATGCATTCAAAAGCGTCCAACGCAGTCTTGCGCGCTGAGCCTCTAGCCGGCGAGCCCTTGAGCTTTTCGGATTCACGCCCGGAGTCCGTGCGTGCTTCCAGTCGCGGTCTGGGCTGGTCAGTGCTCAACTTCGAGCGCCGCGACAACCCGCCATCTTCGCGGACGCTTCCCAACGGCAGCAAGGAGCACCTGATCTTCGTCGGTCTCGGGGCGGGTCGTATCGTGCGCGAGAGCGGCGGGGAGAGAGTGGAGCACGAGCTGACCTCCGGCTGCGTGGCGGTGGTACCCAGCCGAACGCCGGTGCGCTGGGCGTGGTCGACGAACATCAGCTTCTCGGTGCTGACCCTGGACCCGGCTTTCCTCGACCGGATCGCGCAGGACGTGTTCGGGGTCAACCCGGGCGATTATCGGCTTGCCTTGAGCGAGCGCCCTAGTGATGCCGCCATCACTAATATCGCTGGTGTGCTGTCGCGCGAGGTTGTGCGCCGCGAGCCGGGCGGCCGCCTGTATGCTGAATCACTGGCCAATATCCTAGCGGTACATCTGCTGCGCAACTATGCGCAGTGTGCCGACGGGAGAATGCTCGAGGCTTGTTCAACACGCGAGGAAGCGATGAGGGCTGTCTCCAAGGACGAGACGACCGGCAGGATGGGATCGCATCCGCGCGCTGTAGCCGAAGCCGCCCGTCTCATCCAGGAGAACTATGCGCGCGATGTGTCGTTGAACGATATAGCCGAGGCTGTCCACCTTAGCCCGTTTCATGTGGCCAGGCTATTCAAGCAGGCGCTGGGCGTCTCGCCGCACCAGTACTTGATCCAGGTGCGGGTAAACAGTGCGCGATCACTCCTGTCGGCGGGGTCGGGCGAGCGATCCCTGGCTGAAGTGGCCAGCGCGGTGGGCTTTGCCGATCAGAGCCATCTCACCCGGCACTTTAAGCGGCTCCTCGGCGTTACACCGAAGCAACTGCGCCCCTGATTGGAATCCTCCAGTGACCCCTGAGGGTCCTGCAGGGCGGTGGACGCGCAGTCTGCTGCCCTTTCTATACCCTGGGCAGGACGTCCGCCCATGTCGCAGATAGCGGACATCGGACTCGGAGACGGACGGTGACGCCGCGCTTCAGGCGCTGGCTCGGTGTACCGGGATGACGTAGGGTCCCTCGGGGATGATCGCAATGTGCGGGTCGCCTGCAGATTGAACGCAGCGCGCCACCGTGTCCGCCACTGAATCGACCATTGCTACCCCGGTGAGCGTACGGTCAGCGCCGCGCAGGCCAGTGCTGTATAGATGGACGCCGCCTACGCGCATGGGTTTGAGTTGCATCTGAGTCTGCCACTCGTCGATGTCCGCGTGGCTTTTGCGACCGATGTCCCGAAAGAAGCCCTCGGCGCCGAGTTTGAGCAGCCGCCGCTGAGCGTCAATGTATTCGGTCGAGCCCATACCCTCGGAGCATTCGGACACGACGATGAGGTTTCCGCCTGCTTCCAGGATGTCGAGGGGTGCGACCATCCCTTTGACGGTCTGATAGTACGTCTTGTCTAGCGGATATCCCGCAGCGCTCGTTACCACTGTCTTGAAGCGGCGCGCCACCGGCACTTGGGCGAAGCCGCGGATGAACTCGACCGCTTGCAGATGGCTCGCGACCACTTCTCCGTAGTTGACGAAGGACACCCGCCGGTATTCATCGATCACGACATTGACCGCCAGCACGCGGCCGAGCATCCGCACGATCTCGAGTTGCTCGCGGTGCAGGGGGTTGCCATCCAGTACGCAGTTTTCGGCACGCGGATCCGCCATGAAGCGCGCGTTGTGAAAGGTAGTGATGGTCTCGGCGTGGGCCACGCCCGGAGCGATCACTTTGCGCCCGCCCGAGTACCCAGCCATGAAGTGGGGCTCCACCAGGCCGGTGACGATCTTAAGGTCAGCCTCAACGAAACGGCGGTCGAGCCTGACTACCGTACCGGCGCGGGTGGTTCCGATCAGCACATGGTCGGCGTCGTTGCGCGCGAAGTGGTTTTCCACTCGCACTGTGCGCAGCACCCATGGGTCGCCCACCAGCTCCTCAAGCTCTTGGCCTTCGTTGGGCCGGTGCAGGCCGGTGGCCACGAGGACGCAGATCTGGTCGGTCTGCAGCCCGGCCTCGAGCAGGGCGCGCAGCAATGGAGCTAAGAGCAACTCGTTTGGCACAGGCCGGGTAATGTCGCAGATGAGGACGCAGGCGGAGCGCGCGCCGCGTGCCTCGTCCACTAGGGCTCGCGAAGCAACTGGTGTATTGAGGGCTGTCTGAACGCTCGAGATGGGATCCGGCAACACCGGCATGGCCGGTTTGCGGATTACGGTCGCATCCAGTCCATCGGGCAGCTCCAGCGTGAAGGTGCCCTTTCCGTAGCTCAATTCCACGCGCATTGCGTACGCACCTCCTCAATCTCTCCGGCCTGGCTGCCGATACTGGTGGCAAGCATACACCCAGTGCTCGGGCACGATTCTCGGGACTCGCCCGCTATTGTCGTGAACTGTAAAAAGATCGCTCTAACCTCTTGTCGGAGCGTAACTTACAGGGTTAGAATCTACAGCGAAATACCCTTCGCGAGGAAACAAACATGAACCGGTTTTGGAAGCTTGGTAAGGTCGGCCTGTTAGTGTTGATGCTGTCGGCGGGGTCGGTTTTGGCTTATGACCAGGAGCAGGCCACGCGCGAGCCGAATGGATCTGAGGAGTTTGTCGACGCATGGGTTGGCCGCCCCCTGGGCCTGTTCGCCTTGGTCCTGGGCGCAGTTACCTGGGTGGTAGCACTGCCTGTCACGATACCCAGCCATAGTGTTGGTTCCTCCGCCAAGGGGATGGTCGTTGACCCCGCTAAGTGGACCTTCAGACGCCCCTTGGGGCGTTTCATCTCTTGCGACGAACAGCCTGACCTCTGCAAGTAGTCCGAGGATCACGTCCGGCGGGGTCAGCGCTTGCCGGGCGTGATCACTATCAGCCCGCCAACGTTTGCCGGCACCTGTCGGTGCGCTGAGCACCAGCGCGTGCACGATGGCGCAACTCTGATCTTCTTCAAGTAGGCCGTTTGACGTAGAGCGCCCCAGGCTCCGCGCGACGGTTGCCCCCGAAGCGAGCCTCATTCCCGGAACCCTCCCGGGCTTGCGTTGCACCCGCCGCGACCAGCGGCGGACCGAGCGCGACCACCGCCGCGCTACGCAAAAGGGCCGGATCCGCCGCGTCCTGGATGCGCAATTCTGGAGCGCGAGGCGTCAGACGCGGTTTTGGATATACTGCGCCGGACTGGTCGCGTGCACTGTCCATCTCCGCGCGGCTTCCAAACACAACAACTCAATCCGGAGGAGAAGATGGAAGTCTGGTCCCAGGTCTACGACCCGTTGGGCAATGCCACGCTGTCCACGTTGGTTTGCGCCATCCCCGTACTTGTGTTGCTCGGCGGTCTCGGGATATTCCGCATCCGCGCGCACTATGCGGCAATTGCGGGGCTGGTCGCTGCAGTGGGCATCGCCATGCTGCTGCTTGGCATGCCGAACAAGGTGGCCGGCGGAGCCGCGTTGTTCGGTGCTCTGTTCGCGCTCACGACGATCTGCTGGATCATCGTCAATCTGATCTTTCTCTACCGCATGACGGTGAAGTCGGGCCTGTTCCGCGTCCTGCAGGACAGCATCGGCGGTATCACCAACGACCGGCGCCTGCAGTTGATCCTGATCGCATTCTGCTTCGGCGCGTTCTTCGAGGGCGCGGCCGGCGGCGGAACACCGGTGGCCGTGACTGGCGCGATTCTGATCGGGCTGGGCTTTTCCCCGCTGGCGGCTTCGGGGCTGTCTCTGATCGCCAATACCGCTCCCGTCGCGTACGGCGGCATGGGAACGCCGATCATCGTTCTGAACAGCGTCACGCAGAATACCGACGCCTATTTGCTGACGCTGTCGGCAATGGTCGGCCGGCAGCTGCCTTTCTTCTCCGTGCTCGTGCCGTTCTGGATCGTGCTCGCGTTCTGCGGTGTGCGCGGGACGTTGCAGGTCTGGCCGGCCGTGCTGGTTTCCGGTTTAAGCTTTGCGGTTCCGCAGTTCCTGATCTCCAACTATCACGGTCCGTGGCTGGTCGACATGGTCTCGGCGATGATCTCGATCGTGACTGTCGCCTTGTTTCTGCGCTTCTACAAGCCGAAACACGTCATGCTCGACGCGATCGGGCCGTCGCGCGACCGTGAGCTACCAGGAAGCGCAACTCGACCGCGAGCATCACGGGCACAGCGGCGACCAGGTGTTCAAGGCGTGGTTGCCCTGGTTGATTCTCACGGTGATTCTCGGAATCTGGGGCATTCCCTGGGTCAAGAATCACATCCTCAACTGGCCCGGCATCACCTACTGGGAATGGCACATCCCGGGTCTGGACAAGGTCGTTCAGCGCGTTCCACCCGCTGTGGAGAAGGCCTACACTGAGGGCGCGGTGTGGAAGTGGGGTGTGCTGTCTGCGACCGGCACCGCCATTCTGCTGGCTGCGGTTATCAGCGGAGTCATCATGCGCTTTCGCGCGAAAGAGATGGTCGGCATGTGGATCGAGACGGTTGGTATCATGCGCTTCTCGATCCTGACCATTCTCGCGATGCTGGCGCTCGGCTACACCACCCGCTACTCGGGCATGGACGCCACGCTCGGGCTCGCGTTCGCTCACAGCGGATGGCTGTATCCGTTCTTCGGCACCATCATCGGCTGGATCGGTACGGCGCTGACCGGCACCGACGCAGCATCGAATGCACTGTTCGGGAGCCAGCAGGTGATCACCGCGAACAAGCTCGGGCTGAGCCCAACGCTCATGGCCGCGGCCAACAGCTCAGGCGGGGTGATGGGCAAGATGATAGACGCCCAGAGCATCGTCGTGGCGTCGGTGGCCACGAACTACATCGGCAAGGAGGGTGTGATCCTGCGCTATGTGTTCTGGCACAGCCTGGCGCTGGCTGCGCTGGTCGGCGTGTTCGTGATGCTGCAGGCCTACGTGCATCCGTTCACGGCCCTGGTCGTCAAGTAACGTCAGCTGCGAAAGCGTGGTGTTTGGAATGACGTAAGTGCGAGAGAGCTAGCGCAACCTGGGGCTTGGCCAAACGCAGGATGGACCACGGTTCTGTTGGAAGAACGAATCGGAGGCAGGGCGCACCCTTAGTGCACCCGTACCGGCTGGGTCATCAGGAAATCGAAGTTGCCGAGGAACTCGTCAAGCGAATCGTGGGTGGGGTCGTCGGCGATTGCCTGAGCCAACGACTCTCCGAAAACCTGCGCGACTTCACCCTGCAGATAACCAGCCACGCCCAAGCGCTTGTCGACCACTTCGTACGCGCCCAGGCCTGGATATTCGACGACGTGGTAGTGGTTGCTGTTGTAAACGATGTTCATTCCGCAGGCTCCTGACACGGAGCGTGCCATCCTGGCGACAGGCATCCGGATCTGGTGAACTACGTTGTGCAGCTCTAAACCATTTTCAAGGGCTTGGCGCTCCGGGGCCTTGCGCGTTGCTGCCGGATCTCCATTACCCACTCTTTGTTTATTCGGTGCAACTTCCGGGCCATACCAAGGAGCTTGATGGTTTATCCCCCACGTCGAGGAGCACAAGCATGACTGGTGCTGATATCGAGGCGCGGCTGGCGGCGCAAGGGCACCGACTGCCCGAGGCAGTGGCTCCCGTATACCAGTATGTAGCGGTGGTCGTCCATCGGGGCGTTGCCTACGTTAGCGGCCAGATTCCGCGCGCGGGAGGGCAGGTGCTTCTCACCGGGAAAACGGGCGCCGAAGTGAGTTTGGTACAGGCGCAAAGGGCCGCCGAAGCTTGTATGCTTCAGGCGCTTGCCCAGCTCAAGGCGGAACTGGGTGACTTGGGACGAGTTTCACGGATTCTTAAGGTCACCGGATTCGTCGCCTCGGCCCCCGGGTTTACTCAGCAACCGCAAGTGATCGATGCCGCCTCCGACCTTCTGGTGGTGGCGTTCGGCGACGCGGGCCGCCATGCCCGTAGTGCGGTGGGCGTGGCTGAGCTCCCGCGTGGGGTGCCGGTGGAGATTGAGTTGGTCGCGGCCGTGAGCTAGCTAGCAGCCGTACTTCGCAACCACGGCGGCGTCGGGATCGAAGCCCAGACCGGACCCCCGGGGGACGGGGATGCATCCGTTGCAGGGAAGGATCGCATCGCCGTAGAGCGTCGTTTCTAGATCGAAGTAGAACCATTCCACCAGCATGTCTGCAGCAGGATGGGCGGCGTTCAGCTGCAACCCCGCCAGCAGCCCGGGCCCAAAGTACGGTGTGTGCGGCGCCAACCGAACATTGAACGCCTCCGCCAGGGCGAACACTTTGCGCGCCTCGGTAATCCCGCCGAGCTTGGCCGGGCTGGGCTGGGCAAAGTCGACGGCTCCGGCCTGGAACATGTGGAGGAAGCCCATCGCGGTGGTGTTGTTTTCGCCGGCAGCGATAGGTATCTGTCCCGCGCTGCGCACCTTGGCCAGCGCCGCAAAGTTCTCGGGCGGCCAGCACGGCTCCTCGAGCCAGTAGAGATCCAAAGGCCGGAGGCGTTCGGCCATCTCCATCGCCTCTTGCAGGGACCAAGGGCAGTTGGTATCGAGCATGAGGGCGACCGATGTGCCGACCGCTTCCCGGGCAGCGCGGGCCTGCTCGAACCCTACTTCGTGCAGCTTGACGTGGCGGAAGCCCTGCGACACGGCCCGTGCAGCGTTACGGGCGACGAGGTCCGGTTCGGAGTAGCGGATCAGACTGGCGTAGACGGGGAGGTTCTGTTTCGCGCTGCCTCCAAGCAGCTCGTACACCGGCCGCCCGGCGCGCTTGCCGGCGATGTCCCACAGTGCCATGTCGATCCCGGACAGGCCGTACACCAGAGGTCCATTACGGCCGAAGATGTGCAGGCGCTGATGCAGGTCTAGCAACAACGCATCGATCTGCGTGGGATCGCGCCCGAGGCACAAGGGCGCGAGCATGGAATCGATCGTGACGCGGGTGGCGGGGATGATGGTGTGACCAAAGGCCTCGCCCCAGCCTGTGATTCCGGCGTCCGTGCTGACCTTGACCAGCAAAGTGTCGACCGTGTCCCAGGTTCGCCCGGCAAAGACTGGGACCGGGCCGCCGCAGGTGAAGGGGATCCGAACGTGTATGGTGTCGATCGCGGTGATCTTCATGGGTATCGTTTTTCCGACGCGGCCTGGCTTGCCTACAGTATGCCCGAGGAGGTTGGGCCGTAGAGGGCTGCGATCTGGCAGTGTTGGGTGCGAGCCACTATACTTGCGCGCTCGCATGCAGATGCGACATCTCGGAAAGCGTGTGCGGACGCTTGCCCCGTCCTGCGGGCAGCGGACGGCGGAGGGTCATCACATGCGGCACAACAGGCTCGGCTTCAACGATCTGCGAGTTTCCGAGTTGTGCCTCGAGACCATGACTTGGGGCGAACAAGACACCGAGGCAGAGGCGCATCAACAGCTCGGCTACGCGCTGTCGCGTGGCATCGATTTCATCGACGCCGCCGAGATGTACCCAGTCCCGCCGCGCGCCGAGACGCAGGGCCGGACCGAGGCCATCCTCGGGACGTGGCTGAAGCGGCAGCAGCGTGACAAGCTGATTGTCGCCACCAAGATCGCGGCGCCGCGCCCCGGCCTCGCAGCAAATGGTTTGTCGCCGCCACCATCATCGATGCCGCCAGCATCACGCAACTCAGCCAGAACATCGAGGCGGCCGATATTGCCCCTGGATGCCAAGGTCCGCACCGTCATCGATGAGATTCACCACCGCTTTCCTAGCCCCACGGCCTGAGCTTCGGCCGGTGACCGCGGCGGGGCCGCGTCCGTCGATCCGGGTTGGACGGTGAACTATTTGACACTCCGAGGCTTTTTCGCCAAAATCGCAAGTTTCGTTCGGAGGGGTTCCCGAGCGGTCAAAGGGAGCAGACTGTAAATCTGCCGGCCATGCCTTCGAAGGTTCGAATCCTTCCCCCTCCACCAGGTTCGTCAGAGGGCGATGGAAGGCGGCAGGGCTGGGGGTTGCACGGGCGCGAAGGGCTGGCTCAGACGCGGCATGAGGTGATTTTTCGGCAGGCTTCGCGGTGACGGCGAGCGCGGGTGTAGCTCAATGGTAGAGCAGAAGCCTTCCAAGCTTACGACGAGGGTTCGATTCCCTTCACCCGCTCCAGGAGGGTACTGCAGGGTTCTGGGTTACGGCGCCCTTCGAGGTCGCGTCCCCGGCGCCCATGTAGCTCAGTGGCAGAGCACTCCCTTGGTAAGGGAGAGGTCGAGCGTTCAATCCGCTCCATGGGCACCATCTCACTGGTTCAGGGTTCTGGCGACGGCTATTTCACGGACACAAGTAAGAGGAACCGGTCATGGCGAAAGGAAAGTTTGAGCGCACCAAGCCGCACGTGAATGTGGGGACCATTGGGCACGTGGACCATGGCAAGACGACGCTGACGGCGGCGCTGACGTTGGTGCTGTCGAAGAAATTTGGTGGGGAGGCCAAGGCCTACGATCAGATTGACAATGCGCCGGAGGAAAAGGCGCGCGGGATCACGATCAACACGGCGCACGTGGAGTACGAGACGGCCAAGCGCCACTATGCGCACGTGGACTGTCCGGGCCATGCGGACTATGTGAAGAACATGATCACGGGGGCGGCGCAGATGGATGGGGCGGTGCTGGTGGTTTCGGCTGCCGATGGGCCGATGCCGCAGACGCGCGAGCACATCCTGCTGGCGCGCCAAGTGGGGGTGCCCTACATCGTGGTGTACCTGAACAAAGCCGACATGGTCGATGACCAGGAGCTGCTCGAGCTGGTGGAAATCGAGGTGCGCGAGCTTTTGACCAAGTACGAGTTTCCGGGCGACAAGACGCCCATCATCATTGGTTCGGCGCTCAAAGCGCTGGAAGGCGACAAGAGCGATATGGGGGAGGGGTCCATATTCAAGCTGGCCGATGCGCTGGACAGCTACATACCGCAGCCCAAGCGGGCGTTGGATGGGCCGTTTTTGATGCCGGTGGAGGATGTGTTTTCCATCTCTGGGCGCGGCACGGTGGTCACTGGGCGGGTGGAGCGAGGGATTGTCAAGGTGGGCGATGAGATTGAGATTGTGGGGTTGAAGCCCACCACCAAGACGGTGTGCACTGGGGTGGAGATGTTCAGAAAGCTGTTGGACCAGGGGCAAGCTGGGGACAACATTGGGGTGCTGTTGCGCGGCACCAAGCGCGAGGAAGTCGAGCGCGGGCAAGTGCTGGCCAAGCCTGGGAGCATCACCCCGCACACCAAGTTCAGCGCCGAGGTGTATGTGCTGAGCAAGGAGGAAGGCGGGCGGCATACGCCGTTTTTCAATGGCTATCGGCCGCAGTTTTACTTTCGCACCACCGATGTGACCGGTGCGGTGGAGCTGCCGCAGGGCACCGAGATGGTGATGCCTGGGGACAACATTGGGATGACGGTGACGCTGATCGTGCCCATTGCGATGGAGGAGGGGTTGCGCTTTGCCATTCGCGAGGGTGGGCGCACGGTGGGCGCCGGTGTGGTGTCCAAGATATTGGAGTAATCACAGGATCCTGGACTAAATCAGAGGTGAAGCGTTGCGGAAACGTGACGGCTCGCTGGTCATCGACTCACGAATCACGGAAGTCAACAGGCCAGTAGCTCAATTGGCAGAGCGTCGGTCTCCAAAACCGAAGGTTGGGGGTTCGAGACCCTCCTGGCCTGCCACAACCGCTAGCTGCTAGACGACCCCGGAGAGCCACCACTTTGGCACTCGCAGTACACAGCAACCCAACGGCAGACAAGATCAAGCTCGGGCTCGCCGCCCTGATCGTGCTGGTCGCCATGGTCGGCTTCTACTATTTGTCCGCGAGCCCGCTGGTGGTGCGGATCGGTGTGTTGCTCGGGGGTGCGGCGGTGGCCGCTGCCGTGGCATGGACCAGCGAGCCCGGCAAGCGCTTCTTCGCCTACTGCCGGGATGCGATCGAGGAGACTAAAAAGGTCGTCTGGCCCTCGCGCAAGGAGACCATCCAGACCACCGGCGTAGTAGTGGCGTTCGTGATCGTCATGGCCTTGTTTCTATGGATCGTGGACGCATCGCTGGTTTATCTGGTGAGGGTGCTCGTGGGACGGGAAGCTTGATGTCCAAAAAGTGGTACGTGGTGCACGCCTACTCGGGCTTCGAGAAAAGTGTGGCGCGTGCGCTCAAGGAGCGTATCGAGCGTGCCGGCATGCAGGATCAATTCGGCCAGATCCTGGTTCCGGTGGAGGAAGTGGTCGAGATGAAGGGCGGCCAGAAGAGCATCAGCGAGCGCAAGTTCTTCCCCGGCTACGTGCTGGTCGAGATGGAGATGACGGACGACACTTGGCATCTGATCAAGAACACCGCCAAGGTGACCGGCTTTGTCGGCGGCTCTGCAATGAAGCCCACGCCCATCAGCGAGAAGGAAGTCCAGGGGATCCTGCATCAGATCCAGGAGGGGGTGGAGAAACCCAAGCCCAAGGTGCTATTCGAAGTGGGCGAGGCGGTGCGAGTGAAGGAAGGGCCGTTCACTGACTTCCACGGCTCGGTGGAAGAAGTCAACTACGACAAGAACAAGATACGCGTCTCGGTGTCCATTTTTGGCCGCGCAACGCCGGTGGAGCTGGATTTCAGCCAGGTTGAGAAAGCTTAGAGCGCCCCCAAATAAAGAGGCTTCGCACCTGTTAGGTGCGGCGGTAGGCGGTGCAGTGCTAGCGGGACAGGTCATGAATGAACCCGGGGAGGGTGCGATAGGCATCCGCTTGAACCCGGCAGGAGAGCAAATTGGCAAAAAAGATCGTCGGTTTCATTAAGCTGCAGGTGCCGGCAGGCAAGGCGAACCCGAGTCCGCCGATCGGCCCGGCACTGGGCCAGCGCGGTTTGAACATCATGGAGTTTTGCAAGGCGTTCAACGCGCAGACGCAGAGCTTCGAACCGGGGCTGCCGCTGCCGGTGGTGATTACCGCGTTCCAGGACAAGAGCTTCACCTTCATCATCAAGACGCCGCCCACCTCTGTGTTGATCATGAAGGCGCTGGGCCTCCCAAAGGGTAGCCCCAAACCTCATGTGGACAAGGTGGGCAAGCTGACTCGAGCCCAGGCTGAGCAGATCGCCAAGACCAAGATGCCCGATCTAACCGCCGCAGACCTTGAGGCTGCCGTGCGCACCGTCGCCGGCAGTGCGCGCAGCATGGGCGTCGAAGTGGAGGGGGTTTCTCATGGCTAAGATTTCCAAGCGGATCAAAGCGTTGCGGACAAAAGTGGAACGCACCAAGGCGTATCCGGTGGCGGAGGCCATCCAGCTCGTAAAGGGGAATGCGACCGCCAAGTTCAACGAAGCGATCGACGTTGCCGTCAACCTCGGGGTAGACGCCAAGAAGACGGATCAGTCGGTGCGCGGCTCGCTAGTGCTGCCTCAGGGGACTGGCAAGACAGTGCGCGTGGCCGTTTTCACTCAAGGCGAGCCGGCCAAGGTGGCCAAAGCAGCTGGTGCCGACATCGTGGGCTTGGACGACCTGGCTGCCCAGGTGAAGGAAGGCAAGATCGAGTTCGATGTTGCCATCGCAACACCTGACGCCATGCGCGTCGTCGGCCAACTGGGTCAAATCCTGGGCCCTCGCGGTCTGATGCCCAATCCGAAGGTCGGAACTGTCACGCAGGACGTGACAACCGCAGTCAAGAACGCCAAAGCGGGCCAGGTTCAGTTCCGCACCGACAAGGGCGGCATCGTCCAATGCACCATTGGTCGCGCTTCCTTCACGGAACAAGCGATCAAGGAGAATCTGGTGGCGCTGGTCGATGCATTGAATAAGGCCAGACCATCGGGGCAGAAAGGGATCTACCTGAAGAAGATTTCGCTTTCCAGCACCATGGGTGTTGGAGTGCGCGTGGACCAGGCAAGCCTGTCCACGCAGCAGCAATAGTGAGGTTCGCAGTCGTAACGAATCTTTGGGCCGCGGCCTTGCTGTTTGGGGGCCGCGGGTTATCAAAGACCGTAGGAGCCCGCGAGGGCTTAATCTTCGGTGAACGGACGACGGTCGCAGCGGCGCAGATGGGGAGTTACCCCAGGTTCTTCTGACAGCTGATACCTGACAACTGGCCTCTGATGTCCTACGCAGATGGCGTACCCGAAGACAGGAAAGAGCATTCTCCTGATCGAAGGACGCTGGGTTTGAACCGGGGGTGCCAAGCTGGCGGGAGACTGCGGGCAAGGCGCTGCCAGCAATCAAGAGGATAGACCTTGGGTCTAAATCTGGAAGAGAAGCAGGCGCTCGTCGCCGAGGTCGGCGCGAAGGTAGCGCGGGCGCAGGCGATCGTGCTTGCCGAGTACCGCAGCCTGGACGTCGGGGCAATCACCCATCTGCGCGCCAAAGCGCGCGGCGCGGGCGTTTACTTCCGCGTTCTCAAGAATACCCTGGCGCGTCGTGCTGTCGCGGATACCCCGTTCGCGGGGCTGGCCCAGCACATGACGGGCCCGCTGGTATACGGCATCTCGCCGGACCCGGTGGCCGTCGCCAAGGTTCTCAACGACTTCGCCAAGAGCAATGACAAGCTGGTGATCAGGGCGGGGGCGATGCCGAACCAGGTGATGAGTGCGAAGGAGATCACCACCCTGGCCAGCATGCCGAGCCGTCTAGAGCTGGTGGCGAAGCTGATGGGGACCATGCAGGCGCCGATCGCAAAGTTCGCGCAAACGCTCAACGAAGTGCCGGGCAAGTTCGTGCGGACCTTGGCTGCCGTCAGGGAGCAAAGAGAAAAGCAGTCTGCGTAATCGGAATGCAGAGCGCGACGGATAACGATTTCCTTAGATCAGGAGAAGCAGCAAATGGCATTGGCAAGAGCTGAAGTCCTCGATGCGATTTCGAGCATGAGCGTCCTCGAGCTGTCCCAGCTCATCAAGGACATGGAAGAAAAGTTCGGCGTGTCCGCCGCCGCGGCGGCTGTCGCCATGGCGGTGCCGGCTGCAGGCGGTGCTGCCGCGCCCGCTGCCGAGGAGCAGACCGAGTTCACGGTCACGCTCACCGGGGTCGGGGACAATAAGGTGAACGTCATCAAGGTGGTGCGTGCGGTCACCGGTCTGGGGCTGAAGGAGGCCAAGGACTTGGTGGACGGTGCCCCGAAGGCCGTGAAGGAAGGCATTTCCAAGAAGGATGCCGAAGATCTGCTCAAGCAGCTTACCGAAGCCGGCGCCAAGGCCGAGATCAAGTAAGAGCCGCTTGGACTTAAGCGTCAGGCTGGCGGGAGACCGCCAGCCTTCACCATTCAAGAGAGAAGCGATCAGAACGGGGGCGAGCGCGCGTCCGGCAGGCCGTTTCCGGCCTGTCGCGTGTGACTGCGTGCCTACTGATCCCGTAGCTTTTTGCGGCGCGGTTCGCCGCCGTTGACCATCGAGGTGACCATGCCCTACTCCTTCACCGAAAAGAAACGTATCCGCAAGAGCTTCGCGAAGCGGGCAAGCGTGCTGCAGGTGCCGTTCCTGCTGGCCACGCAGATCGATTCCTACGCTGCATTTCTCCAGTCGGCTACGCCCCCCGAGCAGCGGAAGAACCAAGGGTTGCAAGCGGCCTTCACGTCCATCTTCCCGATCGTGAGTCACTCGGGGAATGCGCGCCTGGAGTTCGTGAGCTACCAGCTCGGCATTCCGCCGTTCGATGTGAAGGAATGCCAGCAGCGCGGCCTCACGTACGCCTCGCCGCTGCGCGCCAAGGTGCGACTGACCATCATGGACCGCGAGGCCTCCAAACCCACCGTGAAGGAGGTCAAGGAGCAGGAGGTGTACATGGGCGAGATTCCGCTCATGACCCCCACCGGCTCGTTCATCATCAACGGCACTGAGCGCGTAATCGTATCCCAGCTGCATCGCTCGCCGGGCGTGTTCTTCGAGCACGACCGCGGCAAAACCCACAGCTCGGGCAAGCTGCTGTTCTCGGCCCGTATCATCCCCTATCGTGGCTCCTGGCTCGACTTCGAGTTCGACCCCAAGGACTACGTCTATTTCCGCGTCGACCGCCGTCGCAAGATGCCGGTGACGATCCTGCTCAAGGCCATTGGGATGGCGCCGGAGCAGATCCTGCGCAGCTTCTACGAGTTCGACACGTTCCACCTCAGCAAGAAGAACGGCATTCAGTTCGATCTGGTGCCCGAGCGTCTGCGCGGGGAGATCGCGCGTTTCGACATCGTGACCAAGGCGGGCAAGCTGATCGTGCCCAAGGACAAGCGCATCACCGTCAAGCATGTGCGTGAGATGGAGGCCGCTGGGCTGCACAAGCATCCCGTGACGGAGGATTTCCTCATCGGCAAGGTGCTGGCCCACAGCATCGTGGACAAGGAAACCGGCGAGGTCTTGGCCACCGCCAACGACGAGATCACCGAGGAGCTGATCAAAAAGCTGATGGAGGCCGGTGTCGAGAAGATCCAAACCATCTACACCAACGACCTGGACCAGGGGCCGTACATCTCCCAGACGCTGCGCATCGACGAGACCCAGGACCAGATTGCCGCGCAGGTGGCGATCTACCGCATGATGCGCCCGGGCGAGCCGCCCACCGAGGACGCGGTACGCACGTTGTTCAACGGTCTGTTCTTCTCCGAGGAGCGCTACGACCTGTCCGCAGTCGGCCGCATGAAGTTCAACCGCCGCGTCGGCCGCGACGAGCTGACTGGCCCGGCCACGCTGTCCAACGACGACATCACGGCCGTGATCAAGATCCTCGTGGAGCTGCGCAACGGCCGCGGCGAGATCGACGACATCGACCACCTGGGCAACCGCCGTGTGCGCTCCGTGGGTGAGTTGGCGGAGAACCAGTTTCGCGCCGGTCTGGTGCGCGTCGAGCGGGCGGTCAAAGAGCGGCTGTCGCAGGCGGAGTCCGAGAACCTGATGCCGCATGATCTTATTAACGCCAAACCGGTGTCGGCGGCGGTGCGGGAGTTTTTTGGCTCATCTCAGCTATCCCAGTTCATGGACCAGACCAACCCCCTGTCCGAGATTACCCACAAGCGGCGGGTGTCGGCGCTGGGCCCAGGTGGCCTGACCCGGGAACGCGCGGGCTTCGAGGTCCGCGACGTGCATCCGACTCACTACGGCCGGGTGTGCCCGATCGAGACCCCGGAAGGTCCTAACATCGGGTTGATCAACTCGCTGGCCCTTTACGCTCGCACCAACGAGTACGGCTTCCTGGAAACGCCCTATCGCCAAGTCGTGGGCGGCCGTGTGACGGACGAGATCGTTTTTCTCTCGGCCATCGACGAGGGGCAGTACGTGATCGCACAGGCGAATGCCGCATTGGACAAGAAGGGCAAGTTCGTGGACGAAATGGTGTCGTGCCGGCACAACAACGAGTTCACGATGGCTACCCCCGAGCGCATCGAGTACATGGACGTGGCCCCGTCTCAGATCGTGTCCGTAGCGGCGTCGCTGATTCCGTTCCTCGAGCACGACGACGCCAACCGCGCGCTGATGGGTTCCAACATGCAACGCCAGGCGGTGCCCTGCTTGCGGCCCGAAAAGCCGCTGGTGGGAACCGGGATCGAGCGCACCGTGGCAGTAGATTCGGGCACGGCGGTGCAGGCGTTGCGCGGTGGCGCCGTGGACTACGTGGATGCCAGCCGCATCGTGGTGCGCGTCAACGATGAGGAAACCGTGCCCGGCGAGGTGGGCGTGGACATCTACAATTTGGTGAAGTACACGCGCTCCAACCAGAACACGAACATCAATCAGCGCCCCATCCTGAAGGTCGGTGACCATATCGCCCGCGGCGACGTAGTGGCCGACGGTGCCTCCACTGACACGGGCGAGCTGGCTCTAGGGCAGAACCTGCTGGTTGCCTTCATGCCTTGGAACGGATTCAACTTCGAGGATTCCATTCTCATCTCCGAACGTGTGGTGGCGGACGACCGCTTCACCTCGATCCACATCGAGGAGCTGTCGGTGGTGGCGCGCGACACCAAGCTGGGGCCCGAAGAGATCACGCGCGACATCTCGAACTTGTCCGAGGCCCAGCTGGCCCGGTTGGACGAATCGGGCATCGTATACATCGGTGCCGAAGTCGAGGCCGGCGACGTGCTGGTGGGCAAAGTCACGCCCAAGGGCGAGACCCAGCTCACGCCGGAGGAAAAGCTGCTGCGCGCGATCTTCGGCGAGAAGGCCTCCGACGTAAAGGACACCTCGCTGCGCGTGCCCTCCGGCATGTCGGGCACGGTGATCGATGTCCAGGTCTTCACGCGCGAGGGCATCGAGCGCGACAAGCGAGCCCAGCAGATCATCGACGACGAGCTGGCCCGTTATCGCAAAGACCTGAACGATCAGCTGCGCATCGTCGAGGACGACACATTCGGCCGCATCGAGCGCCTGCTGATCGGCAAAACCGCCAACGGCGGTCCCAAGAAGCTGGTCAAGGGCACCAAGCTCACAAAAGCTTACTTGCAGGAGCTGGAGCGTTTCCACTGGTTCGATATCCGGCTGGCAAGCGAGGAAGCTGCCAGCCAGCTCGAGCAGCTGAAGGCCAGCCTGGACCAGACGCGGGTGGAGTTCGACCTGGCCTTCGAAGCCAAGAAGAAGAAGCTCACTAGCGGCGACGAGCTGCCGCCCGGTGTGCAGAAGATGGTCAAGGTCTACCTGGCGGTGAAGCGCCGGCTGCAGCCGGGCGACAAGATGGCGGGTCGCCATGGCAACAAGGGCGTGATCTCCAAGATCGTTCCGGTCGAAGACATGCCGCACATGGCCGACGGTACGCCGATGGATATCGTGCTCAATCCGCTCGGCGTACCCTCGCGCATGAACGTCGGGCAGATCCTGGAGACGCATTTGGGCTGGGCTGCCAAGGGCCTGGGAAAACGCATCGGTGATCTGGTGCAGGCTATGAGCGGGGGCGCCAGGACATCCGATTTGCGCAAGGCGCTGACCCTGGTCTACAACTCCAGCGGCACGCCGGAGGACATCGACTCGCTCAGCGACGAGGAGATCACTCAGCTTGCCCGCAACCTGCGCAACGGTGTTCCCTTTGCTACGCCGGTGTTCGACGGGGCGACCGAGGAGGAGATCAAGAATATGCTGGAGCTGGCAGGTCTGCCGCGTACCGGACAGGTGGTTTTGTATGACGGCCGCACCGGGGAGCTGTTCGACCGACCGGTCACCGTGGGCTATATGCACATGCTCAAGCTGCACCACCTGGTCGACGACAAGATGCACGCCCGTTCCACTGGCCCGTACAGTCTGGTCACACAACAGCCGCTCGGCGGTAAGGCGCAGTTCGGCGGCCAGCGTTTCGGCGAGATGGAGGTGTGGGCGCTGGAAGCCTACGGCGCGGCCTACACCTTGCAGGAGATGTTGACGGTCAAGTCCGACGACGTGAGCGGCCGCACCAAGGTGTACGAAAACATCGTCAAAGGCGAGCACAAGATCGACGCGGGCATGCCGGAGTCCTTCAACGTGCTGGTGAAGGAGATCCGATCTTTGGCGATCGACATCGATCTGGAAAGGTATTAGGAAATTGGCGGTCGACTGCCGGTGTTCAGCCGCCCGGCAGGTAACCGCAGTGGAAAGCTGATGGGTGGATGCTCAAACCGGAGGTTTGAATGAAAGCGCTACTCGATTTGTTCAAGCAGGTCACGCAGGAAGAGGAGTTCGATGCGATCCGCATCGGACTCGCGTCCCCGGAGAAGATCCGCTCCTGGTCTTACGGCGAAGTAAAGAAGCCGGAGACTATCAACTACCGGACCTTCAAGCCGGAGCGCGACGGCTTGTTCTGCGCCAAGATTTTCGGACCGGTGAAGGACTACGAGTGCCTGTGCGGAAAGTACAAGCGACTCAAGCATCGCGGCGTGATCTGCGAGAAGTGCGGTGTCGAAGTCACGCTGTCCAAGGTGCGCCGTGAGCGCATGGGCCACATCGAGCTGGCTAGCCCTGTGGCGCACATCTGGTTCCTGAAGAGTCTGCCTTCGCGGCTGGGTCTGGTGCTGGACATGACCTTGCGCGATATCGAGCGCGTCCTGTACTTCGAGGCCTATGTGGTGGTCAACCCTGGACTCACGCCGCTGCACCGCGGCCAGCTGCTGTCCGAGGACGACTATCTGTCCAAGGTCGAGGAGTTCGGCGACGACTTCGTTGCCATGATGGGCGCGGAGGGTATCCGCGAGCTGCTGCGCCAACTCGACCTCAACCGCGACATCGACACGTTGCGCCGCGAGCTGGATGGCACCGACTCCGAGACCAAGATCAAGAAAATCGCGAAACGCCTGAAAGTGCTGGAAGGTTTCCAGAAGTCCGGGATCAAGCCCGACTGGATGGTCATGGAAGTGCTGCCGGTGCTGCCGCCGGAACTGCGCCCGCTGGTGCCGCTGGACGGCGGCCGTTTCGCCACATCCGATCTGAACGACCTTTACCGCCGCGTCATCAACCGGAACAACCGGCTGAAGCGTCTGCTCGAGCTGAAAGCGCCCGAGATCATCGTGCGCAACGAAAAGCGCATGTTGCAGGAGGCGGTGGACTCGCTGCTGGACAATGGGCGCCGGGGCAAGGCCATGACCGGCGCCAACAAGCGCCCGCTCAAGTCTCTGGCCGACATGATCAAAGGCAAGGGCGGCCGGTTCCGCCAGAACCTCCTGGGCAAACGCGTCGATTACTCCGGACGCAGCGTGATCGTGGTTGGGCCACAGCTGAAATTGCACCAGTGCGGTCTGCCCAAGAAGATGGCGTTGGAGCTGTTCAAGCCATTCATCTTCCACAAACTGGAAATCATGGGGTTGGCCACGACGATCAAGGCCGCCAAGCGCTTGGTGGAGCAGGAAGTCCCCGAAGTGTGGGATATCCTGGAAGAAGTGATCCGCGAACACCCGGTGATGCTCAACCGCGCGCCGACCTTGCACCGCCTCGGAATTCAGGCCTTCGAGCCGGTTCTGATTGAAGGCAAGGCGATCCAGCTGCACCCGCTGGTGTGCGCTGCCTTCAATGCCGACTTCGACGGCGATCAGATGGCAGTCCATGTGCCGCTGTCGCTCGAGGCGCAGATGGAGGCGCGCACCCTGATGCTGTCCTCCAACAACGTCCTGTCGCCAGCCAACGGCGAGCCCATCATCGTGCCGTCGCAGGACATCGTGCTGGGTCTTTACTACGTCACGCGCGAGAAGCTCGGTGCGCTCGGCGAGGGCATGGCGTTCACCGGTGTCTCCGAAGTTCTGCGCGCCTACGATAGCCGGCAGGCCGAGATCCAGGCGCGCGTCATGGTGCGCATCAAGGAGCTGGAGGCACAGGCCGATGGCGTGCTGACGGAGAGGTGGACCCGCTACGACACTACGGTGGGCCGGGCCCTGCTGTCCGAAATCCTACCGGTTGGGCTGCCGTTCGCGCTCATCAACAAGCCGCTCAAGAAGAAGGAGATCTCACGGCTGATCAACGCCAGCTTCCGCCGCTGCGGCCTGCGCGAGACGGTGATCTTCGCCGACAAGCTGATGTATACCGGGTTCAGCTACGCCACCCGCGCGGGGATCTCGATCGCGGTGGACGACATGCAGGTACCGCCTGAGAAGCAGGACATCATCTCCAACGCCGAGAAGGAAGTGCAGGAGATCGAGTCGCAGTACACCTCCGGTCTGGTCACCCAAGGTGAGCGCTACAACAAGGTGGTGGACATCTGGGGCCGGGCTGGTGACATGGTGGCCAAGGCCATGATGGACCGGCTGGGAACCGAGGCGGTGCTGGAATGGGATGCCAAGAAGGGTCAGCGGGTTCCCATGAAGGATAAGAAGGGCAACGCGGTATTCCAGGAATCGTTCAATGCCATCTACATGATGGCCGACTCTGGCGCGCGCGGCTCCGCGGCCCAGATCCGGCAGCTGGCCGGCATGCGCGGTCTGATGGCGAAGCCTGACGGCTCCATCATCGAGACGCCGATCACGGCCAACTTCCGCGAGGGGCTGAACGTTCTGCAGTACTTCATCTCCACACACGGTGCGCGCAAGGGGCTCGCGGACACGGCGCTGAAGACGGCCAATTCGGGGTATCTGACGCGCAGGCTGGTGGACGTGACTCAGGACCTGGTCGTGATCGAAGAGGACTGCGGTACGACCAACGGCGTGCCGATGAAGGCTCTGATCGAAGGCGGGGAAGTTGTCGAGGCGCTACGCGAGCGCATCCTGGGCCGCGTCTGCGCGACGGACATCAACCACCCGGAATCCGGACAGCCGGTCTACACGGCCGGCACGCTCCTGAACGAGGACGAAGTGGAGCGCATCGAAGGCCTAGGCATCGACGAAGTGCGCGTGCGCACGCCGCTTTCCTGCGACACCCGCTACGGCCTGTGTGCCAAGTGCTATGGGCGCGACTTGGGACGCGGGCAGCTGGTCAACGTGGGGGAGGCGGTGGGCGTAATCGCGGCCCAGTCCATCGGCGAGCCCGGCACGCAGCTGACCATGCGCACCTTCCACATCGGTGGTGCGGCATCCAGAACGGCGGTGGTGAGCCAGCTCGAGAGCAAGTCCAACGGGACCGTGCGGTTCTCGCCTCAAATGCGCTACGTGACCAATCCGCGCGGGGAGCCGGTGGCTATCTCGCGTAGCGGCGAGCTGACTATCGTCGATGACAACGGCCGCGAGCGCGAGCGCCACAAGGTACCCTATGGTGCGACCCTGACGATAACCGACGGAACCCAGGTGAGGGCGGGCAAGGCGCTGGCCTCCTGGGACCCGCACACCCGGCCGATCATCACGGAGTACGCCGGTCGCATCAAATTCGAGAACGTGGAGGAGGGCGTGACTGTCGCCAAGCAGATCGACGAGGTCACGGGGCTGTCGACTCTGGTAGTAATCGACCCGAAGCGCCGCGGTGTTGCGCAGGCTAAGGGTTTGCGCCCCAGCGTCAAGCTGATCGACGACAAGGGCAAGGAGGTCAAGATTCCAGGCACCGACCTGCCCGTGAATATCACATTCCAGATTCACTCGATCATCACGGTGAAGGACGGGCAGCAAGGGCAGGTTGGCGAGGTGCTGGCGCGCATCCCGCAAGAGACTTCGAAGACCCGCGACATCACCGGCGGTTTACCGCGTGTGGCAGAGCTCTTCGAAGCCCGCTCGCCCAAGGACGCGGGCATGCTGGCGGAGGTCACCGGGACGGTATCGTTCGGCAAGGACACCAAAGGCAAGCAGCGCCTGGTCATCACGGACCTGGACGGCGTGGCCCACGAGTATCTGATCCCGAAGGACAAGCACGTGATGGCCCACGATGGTCAGGTGGTCAACAAGGGCGAGATGATCGTCGACGGTCCGGCCGACCCGCACGATATCCTACGGCTGCTGGGGGTGGAGGCGCTGGCGCGCTATATCACCGACGAGGTGCAGGACGTATATCGGCTGCAGGGGGTAAAGATCAACGACAAGCACATCGAAGTGATCGTGCGCCAGATGCTGCGCCGGGTGCAGATCGCCGATGCGGGTGAGACCAAGTTCATTCCGGGAGAGCAGGTCGAGCGGGCCGAGGTCCTCGAGGAGAACGAGCAGGTGGAGCAAGAGGGGAAGAAGCCTGCTCACTTCGACTATATGCTGCTCGGGATCACGAAGGCGTCGCTGTCCACGGATTCGTTCATTTCCGCGGCCTCGTTCCAGGAAACCACTCGCGTGCTCACCGAGGCGGCCATCATGGGCAAGCGCGACGACCTGCGGGGTCTCAAAGAGAACGTCATCGTCGGCCGACTGATCCCGGCCGGCACCGGGCTGGCCTACCACAACACCCGCCGCAAGCAGCAGGCGGGCGAGGATATCGTCCCCACGGGGGTCGACCTCATGGAAGCGGATGCTGGCCTGTCCGCGCCGGACGAACAGGTCGCCTGAGCGGAAGGACCCGCTGTCGAGCTCTGCCGGGAAGCGAGGCTCAATAGCCCCGGGGCCGGGACGGAGTGCCGTCCCGGCCCCTTTTGCTTGACACCCCCCCGGTAGGGCCATAAAATCTCGCGTCTTTTTACCTGACGTCCCGGCGAGCATCCCCGGGGCGGCGGGGAAGACGGTTGGACCGATCAGGACGGCATCTGGCCGTCCTCGATTTTTTTGATGGGGATTGTTTTTGGTGCCGACCGACCCCTTCGACGGTCTTGAGCCCCCGATCGGCGGGCGGCGGGAACGGGACGCAAAGACCGCGTCGACGCCCGCGAGTCAGGCGAAATAGCATGACTAATCAGAAAGGTTAAGAGGCGATAGATGCCGACAGTCAATCAGCTCGTGCGCAAACCGCGGGTGGCCAGGCGTCCGAAGAGCAAGGTACCGGCCCTGGAAAACTGCCCCCAGAGGCGCGGCGTCTGCACGCGGGTCTACACGACCACGCCCAAGAAACCGAACTCGGCTCTGCGCAAAGTGGCCAAGGTGCGGCTGACCAATGGATTCGAGGTGATCGGCTACATCGGCGGCGAAGGCCACAATCTGCAGGAACACTCCGTGGTGCTGATTCGCGGGGGGCGCGTGAAGGACTTGCCCGGTGTGCGCTACCACATCGTACGCGGCAGCCTGGACACGCAGGGCGTGAAGGATCGCAAGCAGGGCCGTTCGAAGTACGGCGCCAAACGTCCCAAGGCAGCGTAGGGCGCGGCCCGACGCTGCGGCGGGTCTGACGCGGAGTGTGAGCAGATTCGAGGAAGTGATATGCCGAGACGCAGAGAAATACCGAAGCGGGAAGTTTTGCCCGATCCCAAGTACATCAGCCAGGACGTGGCGAAGTTCGTGAACGTGGTCATGACGCGAGGGAAAAAGTCGGTTGCCGAACGCATGGTCTATGGCGCTTTCGAGCAGATCGCCAAGAAGGGCAATAAGGATCCGCTCGAGGTCTTCTCTACCGCGCTGTCGAACATCCGGCCCATGGTCGAGGTGAAAAGTCGCCGCGTGGGCGGCGCCAACTACCAGGTGCCGGTTGAAGTACGCTCGGTGCGCCGCACCGCGCTGGCCATGCGCTGGCTGCGCGACGCTGCCCGCAAACGCTCCGAGAAGTCCATGGCTGCACGCCTGGCCAACGAGCTGCAGGAGGCAGCTGAAGGCCGCGGTGGTGCGATGAAGAAGCGCGAGGAAGTGCACCGCATGGCGGAAGCGAACAAGGCCTTCTCCCATTACCGGTTCTGAGCTGTCGCAGGATTGCAAAGTGGCCCGTATTACCCCCATAGACCGTTACCGCAACATCGGCATCAGCGCGCACATCGATGCCGGCAAGACTACGACCACCGAGCGCATCCTGTTCTACACCGGGGTGTCGCACAAAATGGGCGAGGTGCATGACGGCGCTACGGTGATGGACTGGATGGAGCAGGAGCGCGAACGCGGCATCACCATCACTTCTGCCGCCACCACGTGCTTCTGGAAGGGCATGGAAGGCAAGTACCCGGAGCACCGCATCAACATCATCGATACGCCCGGCCACGTCGACTTCACCATCGAGGTCGAGAGGTCGATGCGGGTGCTAGATGGTGCCTGCATGGTGTACGACTCGGTGGGTGGGGTGCAGCCGCAATCCGAAACGGTCTGGCGTCAGGCCAACAAGTACAAAGTTCCACGGCTGGCCTTCGTCAACAAGATGGACCGCGTGGGCGCGGACTTCTTCAAGGTGTACCGGCAGATGCGTGAGCGCCTGCAGGCGAATGCGATCCCGATCCAGGTCCCGATCGGGGCCGAGGACAAGTTCGAGGGTGTGGTCGATCTTGTGCGGATGCAAGGGATCTACTGGGATGACAGCTCGCTGGGTATGAAATTCGAGTTTCGGGACATTCCTCCCGAGCTCAAAGAGCTGGCGCGCGAGTGGCATGAGAAGATGATCGAGGCAGCCGCGGAAGCCAACGAGGAGCTGATGAATCGCTACCTCGAGCAGGGGCATCTGTCGCCGGCAGATATCAGGCGGGGTTTGCGACAGCGTACGGTCGCGGGCGAGATCGTGCCGATGCTGTGTGGCTCCGCGTTCAAGAACAAAGGCGTGCAGGCCATGTTGGACGCGGTCATCGATTACCTGCCTGCGCCGATCGACATTCCGCCGGTACGGGGTATCTTGGAGAACGGGAAGCCCGCCGAGCGTCGGCCCAGCGACGACGAGCCCTTCGCCGGGCTCGCGTTCAAGATCATGACCGATCCGTACGTTGGCCAGCTGATCTTCTTTCGCGTCTACTCCGGCGTCGTGAACTCCGGCGATCAGGTGTACAACCCGATCAAAGGCAAGAAGGAACGGCTCGGTCGCATCCTGCAGATGCACGCGAACCAGCGCGAGGAAATCAAGGAAGTACGCGCGGGCGACATCGCGGCGGCAGTGGGGCTGAGGGAGGCCACGACCGGCGATACCCTGTGCGATCCGAACAAGGTCATCATCCTGGAAAAGATGGAGTTCCCGGAGCCAGTGATTGCTCAGGCGGTGGAGCCCAAGACCAAGGCCGACCAGGAGAAGATGGGCGTCGCGCTGGGGCGTCTGGCGCAGGAAGATCCGTCCTTCCGCGTGCGCACCGACGAGGAGTCAGGACAAACGATCATTTCCGGTATGGGCGAGCTGCATCTGGAGATCATTGTCGACCGGATGAAACGCGAGTTCGGCGTCGAGGCAAACGTAGGCAAGCCGCAGGTCGCCTACCGTGAGGCGATCAAGAAGAAGGTCGAAAGCGAGGGTAAGTTCATCAAGCAGTCGGGGGGCAAGGGACAGTACGGACATGTACTGCTCAAGCTCGAACCGAACGGGGCCGGCAAAGGGTACGAGTTCGTCGACGCTATTAGGGGTGGCTCGGTGCCGCGCGAGTACATTCCCGCAGTGCAGAAAGGGGTAGCCGATTCGCTCACTACGGGCGTGCTTGCCGGATATCCGGTGGTCGACATCAAGGTTACGCTGTACGACGGCTCCTACCACGAGGTGGATTCGTCCGAGCAGGCATTCAAGATGGCCGGATCGATCGCGTTCAAGGACGGCATGCGCAAGGCCAGTCCAGTGCTGCTGGAGCCGATGATGGCGGTCGAGGTGGAGACCCCGGAAGAATTCATGGGCAACGTGGTAGGCGACCTGTCCTCGCGCCGTGGCATGATTCAAGGTATGGACGATCAGACCGGGGGGATCAAGCTGGTGAAGGCCGAGGTGCCGCTGGCGGAGATGTTCGGCTACTCCACGACCCTGCGCTCGTTGTCGCAGGGACGCGCCACCTACACCATGGAGTTCAAGCACTACGCCGAGGCGCCCAAGAGCGTGGCGGACGGGATCATCAACCGCAACCCCGACAAAGACAAGAAGTGAGGTAAGGAGCCATCATGGCGAAAGGAAAGTTTGAGCGCACCAAGCCGCACGTGAATGTGGGGACCATTGGGCACGTGGACCATGGCAAGACGACGCTGACGGCGGCGCTGACGTTGGTGCTGTCGAAGAAATTTGGTGGGGAGGCCAAGGCCTACGATCAGATTGACAATGCGCCGGAGGAAAAGGCGCGCGGGATCACGATCAACACGGCGCACGTGGAGTACGAGACGGCCAAGCGCCACTATGCGCACGTGGACTGTCCGGGCCATGCGGACTATGTGAAGAACATGATCACGGGGGCGGCGCAGATGGATGGGGCGGTGCTGGTGGTTTCGGCTGCCGATGGGCCGATGCCGCAGACGCGCGAGCACATCCTGCTGGCGCGCCAAGTGGGGGTGCCCTACATCGTGGTGTACCTGAACAAAGCCGACATGGTCGATGACCAGGAGCTGCTCGAGCTGGTGGAAATCGAGGTGCGCGAGCTTTTGACCAAGTACGAGTTTCCGGGCGACAAGACGCCCATCATCATTGGTTCGGCGCTCAAAGCGCTGGAAGGCGACAAGAGCGATATGGGGGAGGGGTCCATATTCAAGCTGGCCGATGCGCTGGACAGCTACATACCGCAGCCCAAGCGGGCGTTGGATGGGCCGTTTTTGATGCCGGTGGAGGATGTGTTTTCCATCTCTGGGCGCGGCACGGTGGTCACTGGGCGGGTGGAGCGAGGGATTGTCAAGGTGGGCGATGAGATTGAGATTGTGGGGTTGAAGCCCACCACCAAGACGGTGTGCACTGGGGTGGAGATGTTCAGAAAGCTGTTGGACCAGGGGCAAGCTGGGGACAACATTGGGGTGCTGTTGCGCGGCACCAAGCGCGAGGAAGTCGAGCGCGGGCAAGTGCTGGCCAAGCCTGGGAGCATCACCCCGCACACCAAGTTCAGCGCCGAGGTGTATGTGCTGAGCAAGGAGGAGGGCGGGCGGCATACGCCGTTTTTCAATGGCTATCGGCCGCAGTTTTACTTTCGCACCACCGATGTGACCGGTGCGGTGGAGCTGCCGCAGGGCACCGAGATGGTGATGCCTGGGGACAACATTGGGATGACGGTGACGCTGATCGTGCCCATTGCGATGGAGGAGGGGTTGCGCTTTGCCATTCGCGAGGGTGGGCGCACGGTGGGCGCCGGTGTGGTGTCCAAGATATTGGAGTGAGGCGCGAGAGCTGAGGCGTGTCACGAGTCACGAATCACGGGGGTTAGAGCATGGCCATGCAGAACCAGAAGATCCGGATCCGACTGAAGGCGTTCGATTATCGCCTGATCGACCAGTCGGCTCTCGAGATCGTCGAGACCGCCAAGCGCACGGGCGCGGTGGTCAAGGGACCGGTGCCCCTGCCCACACGCATCGAGCGCTTCGACGTGTTGCGCTCTCCGCACGTGAACAAGACTTCGCGTGATCAGTTTGAGATCCGCACGCACCTGCGTCTGATGGACATCATCGACCCCACCGACAAGACGGTGGATGCGCTGATGAAGCTTGACCTTCCCGCCGGGGTGGATGTGGAGATCAAACTCTAGTGAATGAGTGAAAAAGTCAAGACCGGCGCGGTAGCGCCAACCCCTTTACTCCTTCAGCTTTCACTCATTCATCGCAGTTTAGCGGCCGGCCAATTGCAGCCGGCACCTCTTAAGAGGCGATAACAATGACTTTAGGACTCGTGGGCCGCAAGGTAGGGATGACGCGGCTGTTCACCGATGACGGCGATGCCGTCCCGGTGACGGTAGTGGACGTGTCCAACAACCGCGTGACTCAGATCAAGACCCCGGAGACCGACGGTTATGCCGCGGTGCAGGTTACCTTCGGGAAGCGCCGCCCGAGCCGGGTCACCCGGCCGATGGCCGGCCACTTCGCCAAGGCCGGAACCGAAGCCGGCTCGGTGCTCAAGGAGTTCGCCATCAGCGTCGAGCAGGCCGCCCAGCTCAAGCCCGGCGCCACCATCGGGGCAGACATCTTCAAAGTTGGACAGAAAGTGGACGTGAGTGGTACCACGCTGGGCAAGGGGTTTGCCGGTGTCATCAAGCGCCACAACTTCTCCTCCAACCGCGCCAGCCACGGCAACTCCGTATCCCACAATAAGCCTGGTTCCACTGGCCAGAACCAGAGCCCCAGCAAGGTTTTCCCGGGCAAGCGCATGGCGGGCCACCTGGGCGACGTCCGCTCCACAGCGCAGAACCTGGAGATCGTGCGTATCGACGCCGCGCGCCAGCTCCTCATGATCAGGGGCTCCTTGCCCGGCTCCAAGGGCGGTAACGTGGTGGTGTCTCCAACGGTCAGGGTGAGGGCATAGATGGAACTGCCGGTGATCGACGAGAGGGGCCAGCCGAAAGCGAAGCTGGCGGCGTCCGACGCGTATTTCGGGCGCGCGTACAACGAGGCGCTGGTGCACCAGTTGGTCACTGCTTATCTGGCTAACGCGCGCTTGGGCACTCGCGCCCAAAAGGCGCGTGGCGAGGTCAACAAGTCGAAGAAGAAGCCTTGGAAGCAAAAGGGCACTGGCCGAGCTCGCGCTGGCAAGGCGTCCAGTCCGCTGTGGCGTGGCGGAGGGAAGATCTTCCCCAACAGCCCGGACGAGAACTTCAGCCACAAGGTGAACCGCAAGGCATACCGCGCGGGGATCAGCGCGATCCTGTCACAGCTGGTGCGAGAGGGCCGTCTGTCCGTGGTGGAAAGCCTCGCGCTGGAGCAGCCCAAGACTCGGCTGCTCGCGCAGAAGCTCAAAGGCATGGGGCTGGCTAGCGTCCTGGTCATTACCGACAGCGTTGACGAGAACCTGCACCTGTCCTCGCGCAACCTGCCCAACGTGCTGGTGGTCGAGCCGAAGAACGCCGATCCACTCAGCCTGCTCAAGTACGAGAAGACGCTGTTGACTCGGGGCGCGGTGGCCAAGTTCGAGGAGATGCTGGCATGAATCTGAGAAGCTTCGGTGCCAAGAAGAGCTTTAACCCCGAGCGCCTGATGCAGGTATTGGTTGCGCCGCAGGTTTCCGAGAAGAGCACGTTCGTGGGCGAGAAGAGCAACCAGTTCGTCTTCCGCGTACTGCCGGATGCGACCAAGCCGGAGATCAAAGCTGCCGTGGAGCTGATGTTCAAGGTCAACGTTGCGAGCGTGCAGACCTCCAACGTCAAAGGCAAGCAGAAGCGCTTCGGCCGTTTTGTGGGGCGACGACGCCACTGGAAGAAGGCGTTTGTGAGTGTCAAGCCGGGGCAAGAGATCAACTTCGCCGCCGGCGAAACCAAGTGACCGGGGGACGCGATGCCGTTGATCAAAGTCAAGCCTACATCTCCCGGCCGCCGAGCGCTCGTCAAAGTGGTCACGCCCGAGCTGTACAAGGGCAAGCCTCAGGCCGGTCTGACCGAGCGCAAGCCGAGCAAAGCGGGCCGCAACAATATGGGCCACGTGACCACCCGGCATCAGGGTGGCGGTCACAAGCAGCACTACCGCATCGTCGACTTCGTGCGCGAGAAGGACGGCATTACGGCAAAGGTTGAGCACCTGGAATACGATCCCAACCGCAGCGCTCATCTGGCCCTGCTGTGCTATTCCGACGGTGAGCGCCGCTACATCGTCGCGCCGAAGGGGTTGAACCCCGGCCAACAAGTAGTGAGTGGCGCCGATGCGCCGATCAAGGCAGGCAATGCCTTGCCGCTGCGCAATATTCCGGTGGGCACCACGATTCACTGCGTCGAGATGCTCCCGGGCAAGGGCGCGCAGTTGGCGCGCGCGGCGGGGACTTCGGTGCAGCTGCTGGCACGCGAAGGCACCTATGCGCAGCTGCGTCTTCGCTCGGGCGAAATCCGCCGCGTGCATGTGGAGTGCCGCGCCACGATCGGCGAGGTGGGCAACGAAGAACACAACCTGGAATCCATAGGCAAAGCCGGCCGTCAGCGCTGGCGCGGCATCCGGCCCACGGTGCGCGGCGTGGCCATGAATCCTGTCGACCATCCGCACGGCGGGGGCGAGGGCAAGACCGGCACCAAACGCGACCCGGTGAGCCCATGGGGCCAGCACACCAAGGGGTACAAGACGCGCAAGAACAAGCGCACGCAGGGCATGATCGTGCGCAGCCGGCATCGGGTATGAAGGCCAGACCCATGTCTGTCTCTCATTCGAACCCCGGTGCGCGTGTGCGCCGCTCAGAACCCGGGCTTCGCGCCGTAGTCATGATGAGGTAAAGATGGCACGTTCAGTCAAGAAGGGTCCGTTCGCCGACCATCACCTGGTGGCCAAGGTGGAGAAGGCCAGGGCGACGAGCGACAAGCGCCCGATCAAGACCTGGTCGAGGCGCTCCACGGTTCTGCCGGACTTCGTGGGCCTGACTATCGCCGTGCACAACGGTAAACAGCATATTCCGGTGTATATCACCGAGAACATGGTGGGACATAAGCTGGGCGAGTTCGCCCTGACCCGCACGTTCAAGGGCCATCCCGCAGACAAGAAGGTCGCGGTGGCGGCGCCGGCCAAGAAATAGGGGACAAGGATGGAAACGACGGCTAAATTGCGCGGCGTGCGATTGTCCGCCCAGAAGGGTCGACTGGTCGCGGATAAAGTACGCGGACTGCCTGTGGACAAAGCGCTCAACGTCCTCGGCTTCAGCCCGCAGAAGGCCGCATCGATCATCCGCAAGGTGCTCGAGTCAGCCATCGCCAACGCTGAGCACAACGACGGCGCGGATGTCGACGAGTTGAAGGTCAAGCGCATCTGCGTGGAGCGCGCCACCTTCCTGCGCCGTTTCCGGGCCAGCGCGAAGGGCCGGGCGTCCAAGATCATAAAGCCCACCTGCCATATCTTCGTGACGGTGGGCGACTGAGACGGAGATCAAGGAGAAAACATGGGCCAAAAAATCAACCCGATCGGCTTCCGCCTCTCGGTCTTGCGCAACTGGAGCTCGAGGTGGTATGCCAACAGCAAGAACTTCCCGCACATGCTCAATGAGGATATAAAAGTCCGCGATTTCCTCAAACAGAAGCTGTCGCACGCGGCTGTGAGCCGGGTCGTTATCGAGCGGCCCGCGAAGAACGCCAGGATCACCATCCACAGTGCGCGTCCAGGTGTGGTGATCGGGAAGAAGGGCGAGGACATCGAGTCCTTGCGAGGTCAGCTCCAGCGGCTGATGGGTGTGCCGGTGCACGTCAACATCGAAGAGGTGCGTAAGCCCGAACTGGATGCGCAGCTCATCGCGGACAATATTGCGGCACAGCTGGAGAAGCGGATCATGTTCCGGCGGGCGATGAAGCGCGCCATGACCAATGCCATGCGGCTCGGTGCCCAAGGCATCAAGATCATGAGCGCGGGGCGGTTGAACGGGATCGAGATCGCCAGAACCGAGTGGTATCGCGAAGGACGCGTGCCCTTGCACACTCTGCGCGCCGACATCGACTATGGGTTCGCGGAGGCCAAGACTACTTATGGGGTGATCGGCATCAAGGTATGGGTGTTCAAGGGTGAGGTGCTGGGCAAAGGCGAGCAGCCGGCTGCGCCTCCGCCCGAGACCGAGAAGAGGCCTAGACGAGCAGGAGCCAAGCATGTTGCAGCCAGCTAGAACCAAGTTCCGCAAGTACCAGAAGGGTCGGAACAAGGGGGTGGCCCCCCGCGGGGCCAAGGTGAGCTTCGGGGAATGGGGCCTGAAGGCCACCGGTCGAGGCCGGCTCACCGCGCGCCAGATCGAAGCGGCGCGGCGGGCGATGACGCGCCACATCAAGCGCGGCGGTCGGATCTGGATCCGCATCTTTCCGGACAAACCCGTGTCGCAGAAGCCGGCCGAGGTACGCATGGGCAACGGCAAGGGCAACCCCGAGTACTTCGTGGCCGAGATCCAACCGGGCAAGGTGCTGTACGAGATGGACGGGGTGGACGAGACGCTGGCGCGAGAAGCCTTCCGGCTGGCCGCGGCCAAGCTTCCCATCTCCACCACATTCGTGTCCCGACAGCTGGGGTGAGGCATGAACGCGAAACAATTGCGAGCCAAGGGCGGGCCCGAACTGAAGGAGGAACTCGGCGCACTGCTCAAGGCGCACTTCAGCTTGCGCATGCAGCAGTCGACTCAGCAGCTGACCAATAGCAGCGAGCTGTCCAAGACGCGCCGTGCGATCGCGCGCGTGCGCACGATTTTGGCCGAGAAAGCGAGGCAGGTATGAACGAGGCCGTGACGACTCCGCAGACGGGCATGCGCCGGCGGCTGACCGGGCGGGTCGTGAGCGACAAGATGGACAAGACTGTCACCGTTCTGGTGGAGCGGCGCGTGCCCCATCCTCTGTACAACAAGTTCGTGGGGCGTTCCAAGAAATACCATGCCCACGACGAGAAAAATGAATACCACACCGGCGATCTAGTCCTGATTGAGGAGTGCCGGCCTGTGGCCAAGACCAAGGCCTGGCGCGTCGTCAAGCTGGTGGAGAAGGCACGCGAGGAATAGCTCGCCGAGCGGGTGCAGGCCGCTGCGCCTTGCATCGGCCGGCCCCGCACTCTAAAATGCACAGTTTTTCGTAGCTCAACCGAAGGCTTGGCAGATGGGCTCGGCCCTGAAGGCTTGTGGCCCTGTAGAGGGCTGTAATCCCTGGAGGTTTGTAACCGAGGTACATGCAGGTTTGGGCACGTTCGAACGCCTGTGCGAGTCTGCGCCCCGCTGGAGGAGCCGGCGGGTGGGTCATGGCGTCTCGGCGGGCCGCTAGCCCCGACGGGGTCCAAGACTGGCCGCCAGAGGCCTGCCAGGCCGGCGGAGGAAGTTGGAGAAGAACACAAAATGATTCAAATGCAGACGATGCTCGACGTGGCCGACAACACCGGCGCACGCTCCGTCATGTGCATCAAGGTGCTGGGCGGATCGAAGCGGCGCTACGCCGGCATCGGCGATGTCATCAAGGTCAGCGTGAAGGATGCCGCCCCGCGCGGGCGCGTCAAGAAGGGTGAGATCTACCATGCAGTCGTGGTGCGGACTACGCGTGGGGTGCGACGCCAGGATGGCTCGTTGCTCAAGTTCGACAGCAACGCCGCTGTCCTGCTCAGCAGTAAGCTGGAGCCCATCGGCACCCGCATCTTCGGGCCGGTGACCAGGGAGCTTCGCACCGAACGCTTCATGAAGATCGTGTCTCTCGCACCGGAAGTGCTCTAACCGGACCGGTTCGAAGACCGTCCGCCACTTCGAGAATCGGGGGCCATGCGCAAGATCAAGAAAGGCGATGACGTCGTCGTGATCGCCGGCAAGGACAAGGGTAAACGCGGTGCGGTGCTGCGTGTGGTTGATGCCGAACGTCTCCTCGTGGAAGGGATCAACGTCGTGAAAAAGCACCAGCGTCCCAACCCCATGAAGGGCGCGACCGGCGGCATCGTCGATAAGGAGATGCCGCTGCACCTGTCCAACGTGGCGATCTACAACCCGGGCACGAAGCGGGCGGATCGCGTCGGCATCAAGGTGCTGGATGATGGCCGCCGCGTGCGCGTGTTCAGATCCAACGGCGAGATGATCGACGTTTGAGGGGCGATGCGGAGATCTTAACCAATGGCGCGTCTGCAGGAACAGTACAAGAAGGTGGTAGTCCAGGAACTGATCAAGACGTTCGGCTACAAGTCCGTCATGGAAGTGCCGCGCATCCAGAAGATCGTCGTCAACATGGGTGTGGGAGAGGCGGTCGGCGACAAGAAGATCATGGACAACGCAGTGGCCGATCTGACCAAGATCGCTGGCCAGAAGCCGGTCGTCACCCTGGCGCGCACGTCGATCGCAACCTTCAAGATCCGCAAGGGCTATCCGGTTGGCTGCATGGTGACGCTGCGTGGGACCCGCATGTACGAGTTCCTCGACCGGCTGGTCTCGATCGCGATCCCCCGCATCCGCGACTTCCGCGGGATCTCGGCTCGATCCTTCGACGGGCGCGGGAACTTCAACCTCGGCGTGAAGGAGCAGATCATCTTCCCCGAGATCGAGTACGACAAGATCGACGCGGTGCGAGGACTCAACATCAGCATTGCCACCACCGCGAAGTCCGACGAGCAGGCTAAAGCCCTGCTTTCGGCCTTTCACTTCCCGTTTAGAAACTGAAGGATCGGCATGGCCAAGCTGGCACTGATCAATCGCGAACAGAAGCGGCGCGCCGCGGTGAAGAAGTACGCTCACAAGCGGGCGGAACTGATCGCTCTCACCCAGAACCCGAAGCTATCCGAAGAGGACCGCTATGCGGCCCGGCTGCGGCTTCAGCAGCTGCCACGCAACGCCAGCCCGGTACGGCTGCGCAATCGTTGCGCCCTCACCGGCCGGCCGCGCGGCACGTTCCGCAAATTCGGCCTGGGGCGCAACAAGCTGCGCGACATTGCCCTGCGCGGCGAGATCCCCGGCGTCATCAAGGCGAGCTGGTAGCAGGGAGGGATGCATGAGCATGAGTGACCCGATCGCCGACATGCTGACGCGCATACGCAATGCGCAGGCTTCGGAAAAGACCTCTGTGGCGATGCCCTCCAGCAAGCTCAAGACCGCCATCGCCAAGGTGCTGAAGGACGAGGGCTATATCGAGGACTTTAAGCTCACGCAGGATGGCCCCAAGACGCTGTTGGAGATCGGACTGAGGTACTACGCTGGGCGTCCGGTGATCGAGAAGATCGAGCGGGTGAGCCGTCCCGGTCTGCGCATCTACAAGGCCAGTCGGGATATCCCGCCGGTCATGAACGGCCTGGGCATCGCCATCGTGTCCACGTCCAGGGGCGTAATGACCGACCGTAAGGCGCGTGCCAGCGGCGTTGGTGGAGAAGTGCTGTGCATCGTGGCCTGAGCATAGAGTTCGCGACGCGGCACGCTCCGGCGCAACCAAAGTTGTCGGGTTAGGAAAATGTCCAGAATCGGAAGAAAGCCTGTTACGGTGCCTAGCGGTGTGGAAGTGACCGTGGGCGCGACCGAGTTGTTGGTCAAGGGGCCGCTCGGGACGTTGAAGCAGCCGCTGAGCCGCAACGTCACCGTCAAGCGCGAGGGCGGAAACGTCTTGTTCGAAGCTGCGGGCGAGTCGATCCAGGCCGATGCCATGAGCGGCACGCTACGGGCGCTGCTGGCCAACATGGTGCAGGGTGTCACCAAGGGATTCGAGCGCAAGCTGACACTGGTCGGTGTGGGCTACCGCGCGCAGGCGCAGGGGGACAAAGTGAATCTCACGCTCGGATTCTCCCATCCTGTGGTGCATCAGATGCCGAAGGGCGTTAAGGTCGAGACACCTACGCAGACTGAGATCCTGGTCAAAGGTATCGACAAGCAGCAGGTCGGCCAGGTGGCCGCTGAGATCCGCAGCTACCGCCCGCCAGAGCCGTACAAGGGCAAAGGTGTGCGCTACGCGGATGAGGTGGTGATCCTGAAGGAAACCAAGAAGAAATAATACTGGCGGGACAGCGTAGGAGTGACGGGATGATCGACAAGAGACAATCGCGATTGCGCCGGGCGCGGCAAACTCGCGCCAGGATTGCGGAACAAAGAGCGGTACGGCTTACCGTCCACCGCTCGAATCTGCACATTTATGCCCAGGTGATCGATGCCTCGGGCTCGAACGTAATCGCGAGCGCCTCGACTCTGGACAAGGAGCTGCGCGCGCAGATGCCCAACGGAGGCAACGTGAAAGCAGCGGTGTTGGTAGGCCAGCGCATCGCCCAGAAGGCGCGCGAGAAGGGGATCGAGAAGGTCGCTTTCGACCGCTCTGGGTATAAGTATCACGGCCGCGTGAAGGCGCTGGCCGAGGCGGCGCGTGAAGCCGGCCTCAAGTTCTAAGGACGGCAACCATGGCGAGAGCAGCGCAGAGCAGAGCACCCCAGAGCGAGGAGCGCGGCGACGGTTTGCGCGAGAAGATGATCTCCGTCAACCGCGTCACCAAGGTGGTGAAGGGGGGGCGCATCCTGGGATTTGCCGCGCTCACGGTGGTGGGCGATGGCGACGGCGGTATCGGAATGGGTAAGGGCAAAGCACGCGAAGTGCCGGTCGCGGTCCAAAAGGCAATGGAAGAGGCGCGCCGCAGGATGGTAAAGGTCAGCCTCAAGAGCGGGACGCTGTACCACTCCGTCATCGGCGAGCACGGTGCGGCCAAAGTGTTGATCCAGCCCGCATCGGACGGAACCGGGATTATCGCCGGTGGGCCCATGCGCGCGGTCTTCGAGGTGATGGGCGTGCAGAACGTGCTGGCCAAATGCTTTGGTTCGACCAACCCCTACAACGTCGTGCGCGCCACGCTCGATGCGCTCACGTCCATGACCACGCCGGCGGAGATAGCCGCCAAGCGCGGCAAGAGCGTCGAAGAGATCACCGGGCAGTGACATGGCGGCAAGACAGGAAATAAAGACTGCTGCGAAGGGGAGGCCGGGCGAGGCCAACTCAGGCAAGACCATCAGGGTCACGCTGCTGCGCAGCCCGATCAACACGCGTGCCAGCCACCGCGCGACGGTGCGCGGCCTCGGGCTGCGCCGACTCCATCATACGGTTGAGCTGGAAGACACCCCAGCCGTGCGCGGCATGATCAATAAGGTCGGCTATTTGCTCAGGCTCGAGGACTAGATGCGGCTCAATTCATTGAAACCGGCGCGCGGGGCCAACCACTCACGCAAGCGTGTCGGCCGCGGCATCGGCAGCGGTCACGGCAAGACCGCGGGGCTGGGTCACAAAGGCCAGAAGGCGCGCTCCGGCGGCTATCACAAGGTGGGCTTCGAGGGCGGGCAGATGCCGCTGCAGCGGCGCCTGCCCAAGCGCGGGTTCGTGTCCCTGAGCGATGGTTTGACCGTTGAGGTGAGGCTGTTCCAGGTCAACGACATCGCGGCGGACACGGTCGATCTCGCCAGCCTGAAGCAGGCCGGCATCGTGCCGCGCGCGGCTCTACGCGCGAAGGTGATCTTGGCGGGCAAGATCGAACGTGCCGTGAAGTTGGAGGGGGTGCTCGCAACCAAAGGAGCGCGCGCCGCGATCGAGGCGGCCGGCGGCAGCGTGGTCGCGCCCGCTGGTGCCGCCGCAGCGGAGTCTGGTAGCAGGAAAGCCCAGAGAGCGAAGGTTGCTGCCGAGAAGGCGAAGGCGGTGGCGGCGAGGATCGAGGCCGTAGCGAAGGCTGCCCCTGCCGCCAAGGTGGAGGTAGCTGGCGGCAAGAAAGCCAAGACAAGCGAGAGTGCCAGGTCGGCCAGCGGTGCCACAGCCGAAGGCGCTGCCAAGGCCGAGGCGACCAAGAGCGCAAAGACCAAGGGCGACGCAAAAGACCGTAGCGCGAAGGACAAGGGTAAATAGGCTTGGCCAACGAAGGATTACTCGGCGGAGCAGGGCGTTTCACAGATCTGAAGCGCCGGCTGTTGTTCCTACTCGCGGCGCTGATCGTGTTCCGCATCGGGGCGCACATCCCGGTGCCGGGCATCGATCCGGCGCGGCTGGCGGAGCTGTTCCGCGCCCAGCGCGGTGGCATCCTGGACATGTTCAACATGTTCTCGGGTGGCGCGCTGTCCCGCTTCACGATTTTTGCGCTCGGGATCATGCCCTACATCTCGGCCTCCATCATCATGCAGTTGATGTCGGTGGTGTCGCCGACGCTGGAGGCACTCAAGAAGGAAGGGGAGGCGGGGCGGCGCAAGATTACGCAGTACACGCGCTACGGAACGCTCGTGCTGGCGACAGTACAGGCGTTCGGGATCGCGATTGCGCTGCAGGGGCAAAGAGGCCTGGTCATCGATCCCGGCCCGCTGTTCCAGTTCACCACGGTGGTCACGCTGGTGACAGGGACTATGTTCTTGATGTGGCTGGGCGAGCAGATCACCGAGCGCGGGATCGGCAACGGCATATCCTTGATCATCTTCGCCGGCATAGCAGCGGGGTTACCTCGTGCGGTAGGCGGCACGCTCGAGCTAGTGCGCACCGGAGCATTTTCCATTCCGCTCGTGCTGCTTTTATTCGCCGGGGCGATCCTGGTAACGGCGCTGGTGGTGTTCGTGGAAAGCGGGCAGCGGCGCATACCGGTGCACTACGCCAAGCGCCAGGTCGGACGCAAGGTATATGGCGGGCAGAGCTCGTTCTTGCCGCTCAAGCTGAACATGTCCGGCGTGATCCCGCCCATCTTCGCATCCAGCCTGATCTTGTTCCCGGCCACGCTGGCCGGATGGTTCGGCAGCAGCGAGAGGGCCTACTGGCTGCGCGACATCGCCGCCGAGCTGCATCCAGGGCAGTTGCTGTATGTAGTGTTGTACGCCTCTGCGATTGTATTTTTTTGCTATTTCTATACCGCATTGGTGTTCAACCCCAAGGAGACCGCGGAGAACCTCAAGAAATCGGGTGCCTTCGTGCCCGGGATTCGGCCTGGCGAGCAGACCGCGAAGTACGTAGAGAAGATCATCCTGCGGCTGACGCTGACGGGCGCGGTGTACGTGACGATGGTATGCCTGCTGCCGGAGTTTCTGATCGTGAAATGGAACGTGCCGTTCTACTTTGGTGGCACCTCGCTCATGATCATCGTGGTGGTGACCATGGACTTCATGGCGCAGGTCAAGGCCTACGTGATGTCTCACCAGTATGAGAGCCTGCTTAAGAAGGCGAATTTCAAAGGCGGCGTATTTCCCGACGAGGTAAGTCCCAGACGCATGGCGAAGGAAGAGACGATCCAGATGCAGGGCGAGATTCTCGAAACCCTGCCGAACGCGACCTTCCGAGTCAAGCTGGAAAACGGCCACGTGGTGTTGGGACACATTTCCGGAAAGATGCGCATGCATTACATCCGCATCCTGCCGGGAGACAAGGTGACCGTGGAGCTGACGCCCTACGACCTTACGCGCGGGCGCATCGTCTTCCGCGCCAAGTGAACGCACCAGGAGCACATATGAGAGTCCAGGCATCCGTGAAGAAATTATGCCGCAACTGCAAGATCGTCCGCCGCAACCGCGTGGTGCGGGTCATCTGCACCGAACCGCGCCACAAGCAGCGACAGGGATGAGGGCGATGCAGAACCACAATGCGAGCGCGCGCGGTACGGCGTTCAAGCGGCGCACACAAACCAGCTGAGGACCGTTATGGCTCGTATCGCCGGGGTCAACATCCCCAACCACCAGCACGCCGAGATCGCGCTCACCGCCATCTACGGCATCGGGCGCAGCACCGCGCGCCGGCTGTGCGCTGCTGCCGGCATTCGCGTTTCGACCAAGATCAAGGATCTGTCCGATGCCGAGATGGACCGACTGCGCGACCACGTGTCCAAGCTCACGGTCGAGGGGGACCTGCGGCGCGAGGTGTCCATGAGCATCAAGCGGCTGATGGATCTTGGTTGCTACCGGGGTGTGCGCCACCGCCGCGGGCTCCCTGTGCGCGGTCAGCGCACGCGCACCAATGCCCGCACGCGCAAGGGGCCGCGCAAGCAGGCCATCAAGGCTGGCGGCGGCACCCCCACGAAGTAAGTTCGCGCCCCGCGCGAGGATCGAGCACACATGGCAAAAGCAGCTACCCGGGTTCGCAAGAAGGTCAAGAAGAATGTGGCAGAAGGTATCGCCCATGTTCACGCTTCCTTCAACAACACCATCATCACCATCACTGATCGCCAGGGCAACGCGCTCGCCTGGGCCACCTCGGGAAGCTCCGGGTTCAAGGGTTCGCGCAAGAGCACGCCGTTTGCCGCCCAGGTAGCCGCCGAGCAGGCCGGCCGCCAGGCCCAGGAGTGCGGCGTGAAGAACCTGGAGGTGCGGATCAAAGGTCCGGGGCCAGGCCGTGAATCCGCGGTGCGGGCGCTCAACAACGTGGGATTCAAGATCACCAGCATCTCGGACGTGACTCCGGTCCCGCATAACGGCTGCCGCCCGCCCAAGAAGCGACGCATCTGAGAAGGAAGCCTGATATATGGCAAGGAATCTCGACGCAAAGTGCCGCCAATGTCGGCGTGAAGGCGAAAAGCTGTTTCTGAAGGGCGAGAAGTGCTTCACCGACAAGTGTCCGGTGGAACGACGCAGCTATGCGCCCGGCCAGCATGGCCAGAGGCAGTCGCGGCCCTCCGGCTACGCCACCCAGCTGCGCGAGAAGCAGAAGGTGCGGCGCATTTACGGTGTGCTCGAGCGCCAGTTCCGAAGGATCTATGCGGAGGCGGATCGCCGCAAGGGCATCACAGGTGAGCATCTGCTACAGCTCCTGGAGAGCCGCCTCGACACGGTGGCCTACCGGATGGGCTTCGGCGCCTCTCGCACCGAGGCGCGCCAGATCGTCCGGCATAACGGCATCCTGGTGAACGGGCGGCGCGTCAACATCCCGTCCTTCCAGTTGCGCCAGGGTGATGTCGTGGAAGTGGTCGAGAAGGCGCGAACCCAGCTGCGCATCAAGGGCGCCGTCGAGGCGGCGGAGCAGCGCGGGTTCCCGGAGTGGCTGGAGGTGGACGCCAAGGCCATGAAAGGGGTGTTCAAATCCGCGCCGCAGCGCTCCGACCTCCCGTCCACGATCAACGAATCGCTAGTGGTGGAACTATATTCAAAGTAGCACCGAGATGGCGATTTCCCTTCCCGCGAGTCGCAACATCTAGCTAGCGGGTCGGCGCAGAACGCAGCCGCGAACAATTGGTTCCTGTAGAGGCACACCCTATGGAAAGCAGTACTCTTCTCAAGCCGCGCATCATCGAAATACAGACCCCTTGGGCAGTTCCACGCCAAGGTCACCATGGAACCGTTCGAACGGGGCTACGGCCACACGCTCGGCAACGCACTGCGTCGCATTCTGCTGTCTTCGATGCCTGGCTTCGCACCCACCGAAGTCAACATCAGCGGCGTGCTGCACGAGTATTCGACAATCGACGGGGTGCAGGAAGACGTTGTCGACCTGTTGTTGAATCTTAAGGGCATCGTACTCAAGTTGCACAACCGCGAGGAGGCGGTGCTCAATCTGAGGAAGCAGGGCGAGAGCGTGGTGACCGCGAGCGACATCGAGGCGACCCATGATGTCGAGATCATCAACCCGGACCATGTCATCGCTCACTTGGCGGTGGGCGGAAAGCTCGACATGCAGATCAAGGTGGAGCAGGGGCGCGGGTACATCCCCGCTACGGCGCGTGCCGCGGCGAAGGAAGGGCGGAGCATTGGCAGCATTCTCCTGGACGCCTCTTTCAGCCCAGTGAAGCGCGTGAGCTACGCGGTAGAGTCGGCGCGCGTGGAGCAGCGTACGGACCTCGACAAGCTGATCATGGACGTTGAGACCAACGGTGTGATCAAGCCTGACGAGGCCATCCGCTATTCCGCCCGGGTGCTGATGGACCAGCTCTCGACCTTCGCGGACATCACGCCGACTGCGGCCATGGTGGAGCCGCAGAAAACGCCCCAGGTGGACCCGATCCTGCTGCGTCCGGTCGACGATCTGGAGCTGACCGTGCGCTCGGCCAACTGTCTCAAGGCCGAGAACATCTACTACATCGGCGACCTGATCCAGCGCACCGAGACCGAGCTGCTCAAGACCCCCAACCTGGGCCGTAAGTCGCTCAACGAGATCAAGGAAGTGCTCGCCTCCCGTGGGCTTACACTGGGGATGAAGCTGGAGAATTGGCCCCCCGCGGGGCTGGATAAAGATCGGGGGTGTGAGGCCGCACTGGCCGGCGCGCCCCAAATCCTAACAGAGGTGCCACATGCGTCACCGCCTGGGACTGAGAAAGCTGAATCGCACCAGCAGCCATCGCTTGGCCATGCTGCGCAACATGACCAACTCGCTGCTGCGCCACGAGGCGATCACGACGACCTTGCCCAAGGCGAAGGAGCTGCGGCGCGTGGCCGAGCCGATCATCACGCTGGGCAAGAAGCCGAGCCTGGCCAACCGCAGGCTGGCTTTCAACCGCCTGCGCGACCGCGAGATGGTCGTCAAGCTGTTCGACGAGTTGGGTCCACGCTTCGCCAGCCGCAACGGTGGTTACCTGCGCATCCTGAAGTACGGATTCCGGCGCGGGGACAACGCGCCCATGGCGCTCGTCGAGCTGCTGGATCGGCCAACGACTCCCGATGCTGGGAAAGCCGCCAAAGCCGGCAAGTGATCCGGCGCGTTTCGGCGGAGGCTAAGGCTAGCATCGTGCTAAGGGTGCCTGTGCGCCCGGCTGGACGCATGGCACTCGTGGAGCTGCTCGATCGGCCGGCAGCCAAGAAATCGGCAGGCAAGGCCGCCAAGAGCAGCAAGTAGCTGCGCGTGTCGTCACGCCGCGGCTGCGGTCCGCGCGGTTCGCTCGCGGGGCGGCTCAGAACGGCCTTCAGGTAGCGCCCGGTGTAGCTGGTCGGGTGGTCGCGCCAGCTGCTCCGGGGTGCCTACGGCGACAATCTGGCCGCCGCCATCGCCTCCCTCAGGACCCAGATCGACGATCCAGTCTGCGGTCTTGAGCACATCGAGATTGTGCTCGATCACCATTACCGTGTTGCCGTGATCCCGGAGGCGGTGGAGCACGCCCAGCAGCAGTTCGATGTCGTGGAAGTGCAGCCCGGTGGTGGGCTCGTCGAGGATGTAGAGGGTGCGTCCCGCGTCACGCTTGGACAGTTCGAGAGACAGCTTCACCCGCTGTGCCTCGCCGCCAGATAGCGTCGTGGCCGACTGTCCCAGCTTGATGTAGCCCAGTCCTACCTCGAGCAGCGTTTGCAGCTTGCGCTCGATGGCCGGCACGGCGTTGAAGAACTGGTGCGCCTGTTCCACCGTCATCTCCAGAACTTGGTGGATGTTCCTGCCTTTATACTGGATCTCCAGGGTTTCGCGGTTGTAGCGCCGGCCGTGGCATACGTCGCAAGCGACGTAGATGTCCGGCAGGAAGTGCATCTCTACCTTGAGCACGCCGTCGCCCTGGCAGGCCTCGCAGCGCCCACCCTTGACGTTGAAGGAGAAGCGGCCCGGGACCATAGCCGCGCTCGCGCGCCAGCGGTACTCCGGCGAACAGCTCGCGGATGGGAGTGAACAGGCCCGTATATGTAGCCGGGTTGGAGCGCGGGGTGCGCCCGATCGGGCTCTGATCGACGTTCACCACCTTGTCGAAGTGCTCGAGCCCATGTATCTCGTCGTACGGCGCGGGCTCGGCGGCGCTGCCGTAGAGGTGGCGTGCCGCCGCTCGATACAGCGTGTCGTTGATCAGGGTGGACTTGCCCGAGCCGGACACGCCGCTCACGCACACGAACAGCCCGAGCGGAACCTCGAGCTCGACATTCTTTGAGATTGTTGCCCCGGGCGCCACTGAGGCGTAGCCAGCGTTCCTCTTGCGGAGTATTGCGCAGCAGAGGTATAGCGATGCTGCGCTTCGCGCAGAGGTACTGTCCGGTGAGAGATGCCGGGCTGCGCGCAACATCGTCAGGGGTGCCCATCGCGACCACCTGGCCGCCGTGCTCGCCAGCGCCGGGGCCCATGTCGACCACGTAGTCGGCCGACTCGATGGCTTCCTGGTCGTGCTCCACGACAATCACGGTGTTGCCGATATCGCGCAGCGTCTTCAGTGTGGACAGCAGCCGATGGTTGTCTCGCTGGTGCAGCCCGATGGACGGTTCGTCCAGCACGTACATCACGCCCGTAAGTCCGGAGCCGATCTGGCTCGCGAGTCGGATGCGCTGCGCCTCACCGCCGGACAGCGTCTCCGCCGAGCGGTCGAGCGAGAGATAGTCCAACCCGACGTTGTTGAGAAACTGCAGGCGGTTCACGATTTCCGCCACGATCTTCTCGGCGATGGCGGCCTTCGCCCCGGACAGCTGCAGCGCGCTGAAGAACTCCCGCACTGCATTGAGCGGCATCCGGCTGATGGCATAGATCGGCTGCTCCCCCACAAACACGTAACGCGCCTCGCGCCGAAGTCGCGTGCCGTCGCACTCGGGGCAGGCTGCAGTGTTCAGGTACTTGGCCAGCTCCTCGCGCACCACCGGCGAGTCTGTCTCCTTGTAGCGCCGCTCCAGCGTCGGGATGATTCCCTCGAACGCGTGCTCCCGGGCGCGGGCGCGACCGCGTTCGCCCGGATAGGTGAAGCGGATCTTGTCGCGGCCTGACCCGTACAGCACTGCCCGCTGAACGTCCTCGCGCAGCTCATCGAAGGGGGTCTCAAGATCGAAGCCGAAGTGGCCACCCAGGCCTTGCAGCATTTGGAAGTAGAACTGATTGCGTCGGTCCCAGCCTTTGATGGCACCGGAGGCGAGGCTGAGGTGCGGAAACGCGACCACCCGCTTGGGGTCGAAAAAGCTGATGATGCCCAGTCCATCGCAGCGTGGACACGCGCCCATCGGGTTGTTGAAGGAGAACAACCGCGGCTCCAACTCCGGCAGCGAGTAGCTGCAGATCGGGCAGGCGAAGCGCGCCGAGAACAGATGCTCCTTGCCGGAGTCCATCTCCACCGCCAAAGCGCGGCCATCCGAGTGGCGAAGCGCGGTCTCGAACGACTCGGCCAAGCGCTGCTTGACCTCCGGCCGGATCTTGACCCGGTCCACCACCACCTCGATGGTGTGTTTCTTGGTCTTGGCGAGCTTGGGTAGGTTGTCGATGTCGTGCACTTCTGCGTCGAGCCGCAGCCGCACGAAACCCTGCGCGCGCAGATCCTCGAACAGCTCGTGTTGCTCCCCCTTGCGGCCCACGACCAACGGCGCCAGGATCATCAGACGTGTATCGTCCGGGAGCTGCAGGACGTGATCGACCATCTGGGACACGCTCTGCGCCTGCAGCTTGATGTTGTGGTCCGGGCAATATGGATCGCCGACGCGTGCGAACAGCAGTCTTAGATAGTCGTGGATTTCCGTGACCGTACCAACGGTCGAGCGCGGATTGTGGCTGGTGGCCTTCTGCTCGATGGAAATGGCTGGAGACAAGCCCTCGATGAGGTCCACGTCGGGCTTCTCCATGAGCTGCAGAAACTGGCGTGCGTACGCTGAGAGCGACTCCACGTAACGGCGCTGCCCCTCGGCGTAGAGCGTATCGAAGGCTAGCGACGACTTACCTGATCCGGATAGGCCGGTGATGACGATCAGCCGCTCGCGCGGCAGGTCGAGATCGATGTTTCTGAGATTGTGAGTGCGCGCACCGCGCACGCGGATGAAGTCCATCTCAATCGGTGTCCTATCGGTCCAGAGCCTCAGGGCTCGGTACGCGGTGTTCCACGGCCGCGAGAGCGAGGCAACCGACTACTATACTGCAGCAGTGGGACTTTTCCCAACACGCTCGTTGCGCTCCCGCTGCATGCTCCCTGGAAGCTGTATGACCGCCGCCGAGCTGCCCCCAAGCCTCGGACTGTCCGGGATTTCGGACTGCGCATGGCTGGGATGCTCATCGTCCTGCCGTTGTCTGCGCGTACCGCGAGGTGATCCTTGGTCGGATCATCCAGGGGCGGGCGCCATCTCGCGGGCCAGCTACTATTTCGCCGCACCCGGGCTTGGCGTGGGACTCCCGGCTCTTGCGTCGCGGCCACCATGGTGTCGCTCCCGGTGGCGGCGAGAATGCGGAAGGCCGCGACCTGGAACTGCCCGCAGCTGCCCGGCCCCGCGCCTGGACGTCAAGCACGCCGCAGGGCTGTCGCGTAAGCTAGTGGGAGTGCCGAGCGTCCGCGAGGTCATGGTGCTGGCGGGAGAGGGGATGGCCTATCTAAACGTGGACCGCGCTCGCTTCGGCGAAGGAGTGTGCACGAACTGATTGCGGGGGAGACCTGAAATGGCATCGGTCAACAAAGTGATTCTGATCGGGAACCTGGGGCGTGACCCGGAGGTGCGCTACCTCCCGAGCGGCGACGCGGTAGCTAACCTGAATGTGGCCACGACCGAGAAGTGGAAAGACAAGAACGGCGAGCAACAAGAGCAGACCGAGTGGCACCGGGTCGCCTTCTTCGGACGCCAGGCGGAGATCTGCGGCGAGTACCTGCGCAAGGGCAGTCAGGTCTATATCGAAGGTCGCCTGCAGACGCGCAAGTGGACCGATAAGGACGGAAACGAGCGTTACACCACCGAGATTCGAGGCGATCGCATGCAGATGCTCGGCGGACGCGGAGCTGGCAGCGGTGCCGAGCCGCCTGCACGCGATGCTGCACGTGAGCCCGAGCCCTCCGCCAGCGCTCCGCCCTCTGCAAAGCCCGCAGGCAGCAAGAAGCAGTCGAACTTCGACGACCTGGACGACGACATCCCGTTCTGAGCTGGCGTTCCAGGAGCCAGTGCACCGGGGGATAGGGTGGTGAAGGCATACGAGCTTCAGCATAAACCCGGCCTCGACAGTGTCACGCGCACCGAGCGTCCCGCGCCGCGTATGATTACCTGAGCAGCGGCGCCCACGCTGGCAAGGTCACGATACGCATCTGAGAACACCTTGCTGCCGCCGGAAATGCCCTGACCGGCATCGGTTCATGCGCAGTGGGATTTGTGGCAGTATTCCCCGTATAACCGCCGAGCCGGGATCGTCTCACCTTTGCCGGATCGGCCGCCATTGAAGCCTGACCACATCTCCATGACCCTTCGCAACGTCTCGCTCGACGACAAGTACACGCTCGAGAACGGCCGCATCTTCATCAGCGGCACGCAAGCGCTGGTGCGGATGCCGATGATGCAGCATCTGCGCGACAAGGCAGCCGGCTACGACACGGCCTGTTACATCTCAGGGTACCGCGGCAGTCCGCTCGGCGGTTACGACCAACAGCTGTGGAATGCGGCCAAGTTCCTCGAGCAGCATCAGATCGTGTTCCAACCGGGCGTGAACGAAGACCTCGCGGCGACAGCCTGCTGGGGCACCCAGCAAGCGCACTTCCACGGTGAGAACAAGCACGACGGAGTGTTCGCCATCTGGTATGGAAAGGGGCCGGGCGTGGACCGCACCGGCGATGCGTTCCGCCACGGCAATCTGGCCGGCACGCATCCGCTGGGTGGCGTGTTGGTGCTGATGGGCGATGACCACATCTGTGAATCCTCGACCACGGCCCACCAGAGCGAGTTCGCGCTGGTGGACGCCATGATCCCGATCCTGAACCCGGCCGGCGTGCAGGAGTTGCTCGACTATGGGATCTACGGCTGGGCGCTGTCGCGCTTCTCCGGCTGCTGGGTGGGCCTCAAGTGCATGAAGGACACCATCGACGCCTCGGCTGCGGTGGATGTGAGCTCGGAACGCGTTCAGATCCGGACACCCGCCGACTACGCGCCGCCGCCCGGCGGCCTCAACATCCGCTGGCCCGATCAGCCGCTGCAGCAAGAGGAGCGGCTGCACAAGCACAAGATCGAGGCGGCGAAGGCCTTCGCACGCGCCAATGCGCTCGACCGCATCGTGGTCAACGCGGCGGATGCGCGCCTGGGGCTCATGACCTGCGGCAAGTCCTACATGGACGTGCGCCAGGCATTGCAGTACCTGGGAATAGACGATGCTGAGGCCCGGCGCCTCGGCTTGCGCATCTACAAGGTCGCAATGACGTGGCCACTGGAGCCGGAGGGCGCGCTGCGCTTTGCCCGTGGGCTGCAGAAGGTAATCGTGGTCGAGGAGAAGCGCGCACTGATCGAGGCCCAGCTCAAGGAGATCTGCTATGGCAAGCTGGACATGCCGCAGATCGTAGGCAAGCGTGACGAGCACGGGTCGGAATTGTTCCAGAGCAATGCCGCGCTGGATCCCAACCACGTCGCCATCTCCATCGGGCGGCGGATTCTCGAATACGCGCGCGATCCGCAGCTCGAGGCACGCGTGGGCGAGCAGGAGCAGCTCGCGGCGCGTGTTCCGGACAAGCCAGCCATGGACCGCACGCCGTATTTTTGTTCGGGCTGCCCACACAATACGGGAACCGTGGTGCCCGAGGGCAGCCGTGCACTCGCGGGCATCGGCTGCCATTTCATGGCCCAGTGGATGGACCGCAGCACCGCCGGGTTCACGCAGATGGGCGGCGAGGGTGCAAGCTGGGTGGGGGAGGCGCCGTTCGTCACGACCAAGCACGTGTTCCAGAATATCGGCGACGGCACTTACTTCCACTCTGGTCTCCTGGCGCTGCGCGCCACGGTCGCCTCGGGCGTGAACGTCACGTACAAGATCTTGTACAACGACGCCGTGGCCATGACCGGCGGTCAGCCCCTGGACGGCAATCTCACCGTGCCTCAGATCGCGGGCCAGGTGCTCGCGGAGGGCGCCAAGAAATGTGTAGTAGTCACGGACGAGCCGGAAAAGTACGGCCCAGATGCCGGCTTTCCCGCGGGTGTGCAGATCTATCACCGGGACGACTATGATCGCGTGCAGCGCGAGATGCGCGAGATCGAAGGTACCTCCGTCATCATCTACGATCAGACCTGCGCCGCCGAGAAGCGCCGGCGGCGAAAGCGCAACCTGTATCCCGATCCGCCCAAGCGCGTGGTCATCAACGATCTGGTGTGCGAGGGCTGTGGTGACTGTGGGGTGAAGTCCAACTGCGTGTCGGTGCTGCCGCTGGACACCGAGTTCGGCCGCAAACGCACCATCGACCAGTCATCGTGCAATAAGGACTACTCCTGCGTGAAGGGCTTCTGTCCGAGCTTTGTGACCGTGCACGGTGGGGGCCTGCGTAAGGGCAGACTGGCACCGGCGGAGCGACAAGACCGATATCCTGTTTGCGGCCGTTCCCGAGCCCCAGCGGCCGCCAGTGGACAAGCCGTACGGCATTATGGTCACCGGCGTGGGCGGCACAGGTGTGGTGACGATTGGCGCAATCGTGGGCATGGCCGCCAATCTGGAGGGACAGGGCTTCGCCGCATTGGACATGGCCGGATTAGCGCAGAAGGGCGGTGCCGTGTGGAGTCACCTGCAGATCGCCGCCAGCCCCGAGGATATCAAGACCGTACGCCTCGGCTCCGGTGGAGCGAACGCGGTCTTGGGGTGTGACCTCGTGGTGAGCGCGAGTCAGAAGACCATGGATACGACCCGCTCAGGTGTCACCCGCATGGTGGTGAACACGCACCAGCAGATGACGGGCGATTTCACGCGCAACGCCGACTTCGAATTCCCGGGTCAGTCGCTCCGGCACACCATCACCAAGGGCGTGGGCGGTGGGCAGGTCGATTTTGTCGACGCCACGCGCATGGCAACGGCTCTCTTGGGCGACAGCATCGCCACCAACATGTTCATGCTGGGCTACGCCTATCAGCGAGGCCTCGTGCCGGTGTCCGCCGAAGCCATCGACAAGGCAATCGACCTGAACGGGGCCGCGGTGAAGATGAACCAGGCCGCGTTCCTGTGGGGGCGCCGGGCCGCGGTAGACTCGGTGGCGGTCGAACGGATCATCGCGCCCAAGACGCAAGGCGCGGCCAGCAGCAGGTTCTCGCAATCGCTGGACGAGCTCATTCAGCGCCGCGAGGAGTTTCTCACCAGCTATCAGAACGCTGCATACGCGCAAAAATACCGTGCGCTGGTGGACCAGGTTCGGCTCACCGAAGGCGCCAGGACTAGGGGGCTCACCGGCCTTACCGAGGCCGTTGCCCGCTACTATTTCAAGCTCATGGCGTACAAGGACGAGTACGAGGTCGCGCGCCTGTACGCGGAGAGCGGGTTCGGGGAGAAGATCAAGACCCAGTTCGAGGGTGACTATAAGCTGCGCTTCCATCTCGCCCCCCCGCTGCTGGCGCGGCGCAACGAGCAGGGAGAGCTCACTAAATCCGAGTTCGGGGCGTGGGTGTTTAGCGCGTTCAAACTGCTGGCGAAGCTGCGCGGTTTGCGCGGCACGGTGCTAGACATCTTCGGTTACACAGCTGAACGGCGCAGCGAACGCCAGCTGATCGGCGACTACGCGCAGCTGCTCGGTGAGCTGATCGCTGGGCTCCGACCTGAGAATCATGCGCTGGCGGTCCAGATCGCCTCCATCCCTGAGGAGATCCGCGGCTACGGGCACGTGAAGATGCGGAGCCTGACAGCGGCGAAGGAGAAGGAGGCGAGGCTGCTCACCGAGTTTCGCAGTCCGACGCCTCAGCGCGCGGCCGCTTGAGACGCTTGGTGCGTGAAAGCCTTGCCTAAGCGGGCGGGATCAGATCCAGACGGTCAGTGACGATGGCGCTCACCCCAAGGGACAGAAGTCGGCGCGCCAGCTGCGGACGGTTGACGGTGTAGCAGAGCACCGGGTATCCCGCGGCCGCCGCATCCTGGAGCAGAGCAACGGTCGCGGCACGCTGCTCGCAATGTAGCGAGAAGCAGCCGAGGCGGTGGACCTGGTCGCGCCAATCGTCAGGTATCTGTGCCACCAGAAGACCACGCACAAGCTGCGGCGCCACCTCCCGCGCCGCTTCCAGTGCGGCGAGTGAGAAGGACGAGAGCAGGGGTTGCGTAGCGTCCGTCCAGTGGCCGAGAACCTCCTGCGCGACAGCAGCACCGGTCTCTCGCTCCCGGCCCGGGCACGGCTTGATCTCGACATTGGCCCACAAGTGCAACTCCTCGCACAGGCGCAGCGCCGCGGCTAGCGTGGGGATGGGCTCCCCACTGAACCGTGGGTCGTGTCGGCTCCCCGCATCCAGGCGCTGCAGGACGTGCCAATCGGCTTGCGCGACGGGGCCGAGCCCGCTGGTGGTGCGATCGAGCGTGTCATCGTGCATCAGGATGGCCACGCCATCGCGCGTCAACTTGGCATCGAACTCCACGCCGCGGAAGCCGTAGTCGGCAGCAGCCCGCAGTCCAGCCAGGGTGTTTTCCGGGGCCAACGAGCCCCCGCCCCGATGCGCGAGCACATGCGGGAAAGGCCACCGACGCGCCGGGGTACGAGTCATGGCTGGTCGCGGTCTTGCATTCGCTGGCTAGCGCCCCTATTAGGGTATATACGGTTGTCCGTTATAATGTTGTTTTTTCGAGCATTCAGGGGGTGATATGCCCATTTACGAATACCGCTGCGCAGCCTGCGGCTTCGAGAAGGAATACCTGCAAAAGCTGTCCGATGCTCCGATCACGGACTGCGAACGGTGCGGCCGGCCGACCATGGCCAAGCTCGTTTCGGCGGCCGGCTTCCAGCTCAAAGGTAGCGGTTGGTACGCCACCGATTTCAAGAACAACGGCTCCAGGCCCAAGGCGAAGGAAGAGTCCAAGACGGACGGGGCGGCAGGTGACAGCGGGGCAAAGCCGTCCACTGATACCAAGAGCAGCGCGGCGGAGTGCGGCGCGGGCGCCTGCCCAGCTTGCCAGTCGTGACCCCGCTGAGAAGCGACGCCGGCGACACCGGCCGATGAAAAAATACTTCATCACCGGGGTCCTGATCTGGATTCCATTAGTCATCACGCTTTGGGTGCTGAACCTAATCGTGAGCACCATGGACAGCACGCTGCTGCTGTTGCCGGAGTCCCTTCAGCCCAAATCGTGGCTCGGTTTCAATATCCCCGGCTTGGGTGTGGTGCTGACCCTGCTGGTGCTGCTGCTCACAGGAGTGTTCGCCGCAAACATCATCGGCCAGCGGCTGGTGCAGGTGGGCGAAAGCCTCCTGGCCCGCATCCCCGTCGTCAAGACCATATACAACAGCGTCAAGCAGGTTTCCGACACACTGTTCTCGAGCCAAGGGCAAGCCTTTCGCAAGGCGCTGCTGGTGCAATTCCCGCATAGCGAGGCGTGGACGGTTGCCTTCCTTACCGGTACGCCGAGCGGCGAGGTGGCCGATAAGCTGGGCGGCGACCGCATCAGCGTGTATGTTCCCACAACCCCCAACCCGACCTCGGGATTCTTTCTCATCGTGTCGCGTTCCAACGTGGTCGAGTTGGACATCAGCGTGGATGAGGCGCTCAAGTACGTCATCTCTATAGGTGTGGCGCCGCCCGGACCGCTGCGCCGTGCCGCGACTGGCGATACCGCGCCCGACGCTTGAGCGCGGATAGCCGCACGCCAGACCGCCGACAGACATTCTGCGCTTTCCAATCATGCGTACCGACTATTGTGGACTGATCGACAGGAGATATCTCGGACAGCCGGTGACCGTGTTCGGATGGGTGCATCGCCGTCGCGACCACGGCGGCGTGATCTTCGTCGATCTCAGAGATCGTGAGGGCTTGGTCCAGGTCGTGTGCGACCCCGACACCCCCGACACCTTCGCCATCGCCGATCGGCTGCGCAACGAGTTTGTGATCCGGGTACAGGGCAGGGTACGCCCGCGCCCGGAGGGCACAGTGAACCCAAACCTGAACAGCGGAGAAGTCGAGATCCTGGCCACGACCATCGAGATCCTCAACGCCTCGCTCACACCGCCGTTCCCGCTGGACGACGAGAACCTCAACGAGAACGTGCGCCTGGAGCACCGCGTGATCGACCTGCGGCGGCCGCTCATGCAGCGAAACCTGCGGCTGCGCTACCAGGTTGCGACGAGCGTACGTCACTTTCTCGATGCGCACGGCTTCATCGACATCGAGACGCCGATGCTGACCAAGTCGACCCCAGAGGGTGCGCGCGACTATCTCGTTCCCAGCCGTGTGCATCCGGGGCAGTTCTTCGCGTTGCCGCAATCGCCGCAGCTGTTCAAGCAGCTGCTCATGATCGCAGGCTTTGACCGCTACTACCAGATCACCAAATGCTTCCGCGACGAGGATCTGCGCGCGGACCGGCAACCCGAGTTCACCCAGATCGATGTCGAGACTTCCTTCCTGGGCATTGCTGAGATCACCGCGCTGATGGAGCTGATGGTCCGCGTGGTGTTCAAGGAAGTCCTGGACGTGAGTCTGCCAGATCCTTTCCCCCGCATGAGCTTCGCAGAGGCAATCTCAAAGTACGGATCCGACAAGCCGGACCTGCGCGTGCCACTGACGTTGACCGAGCTCACGGACGTGATGAAGGACGTGGAGTTCAGAGTGTTCTCGGGTGCGGCCAACACAGCCGGGGGCCGGGTCGCCGCGCTGCTTGTCCCGGGTGGCGGCCAGCTGACGCGCGGCGAAATCGATGCCTACAGCCAGTTCGCCGCCATCTATGGCGCGCAGGGCTTGGCCTATATCAAAGTCAACGAGCTCGGCAGAGGACGCGAGGGTCTGCAGTCACCGATTGTCAAGAACCTTTCGGACGCTGTGCTCGAGACGATCCTCGAGCGCGGCGGCGCAAGAGACGGCGATCTCATGTTTTTCGTCGCCGACAGGGCGAAAGTGGTGAACGAGTCGCTCGGCGCACTGCGCGTCAAGATCGGACACGAGAGAGGCTTAGTGCAGATGGGCTGGAAGCCGCTGTGGGTACTGGACTTTCCCATGTTCGAATGGAACGAGGACGAGAAGCGCTGGGACCCGCTGCACCATCCATTTGTCTCGCCCATGGATGGTCATGAGGAATATTTGGACAGCGAACCGGGCAAGGCGCTGTCGAAAGCCTACGACATGGTGCTCAACGGCTGGGAGATCGGAGGCGGCTCGGTGCGTATCCACCGTCAAGACCTGCAGTCAAAGGTGTTCACGGCGCTCAACATCGGGCCACAAGAAGCGCGCGCCAAGTTCGGGTTTCTGCTTGACGCCCTGCAATACGGTGCGCCGCCCCACGGCGGCCTGGCGTTTGGCCTCGATCGGATCGTCGCTCTGATGGCGGGCAGCGAGTCCATCCGAGATGTGATCGCCTTTCCTAAGACACAGCGTGCACAGGATCTGCTCACACATGCGCCGAGTCCGGTGGACGAGCGGCAGCTGCGAGAGCTGCACATCCGTCTGCGCGCACCCGAAGCGGCGAAACCCTATTGACGTTCAAGATCCCGATCTCGGTCCTGGTCGTGGCGCACACGCCGCAGCTCGAGGTACTGCTGCTGGAGCGCGCAGATCACCCCGGCTATTGGCAGTCGGTGACCGGCAGCCAGGACCAGGGTGAGACGCTGGAACAGACCGCGGTACGCGAGGTGCTGGAAGAGACGGGGCTGGACGCCCACCGGTACCGGTTGACCGACTGGCACCTGCACTACGAGTACGAAATCTTTCCAGAATGGCGCTGGCGCTATGCGCCGGGCGTAAGCTACAACACCGAGCATGTGTTCGGCCTGTTGCTCCCGACCCCGGTTGAGGTGCGCGTGGCCCCGCGCGAGCATCTCGGGTTCGTTTGGCTGCCCTGGCACGAGGCGGCGCAGCGTTGCTTCTCCTGGAGCAACGCCGCGACAATCCGTAAACTGCCGCACACGAGTATGTGAAAGGTGGGCCAGCCGCCGACAGCCCGCGAGAGCGGAGCCGACCATAGGAGACGGGATGCAAAGCCTGCATATCCTGACTTACAACATCCACAAGGGCTTCGCGCAGTTCAAGCGCCGCGTCAGCCTGCACGATCTCAAGGATCGTCTGCAATCGGTGGAGCCGGACGTCGTGTTTCTTCAGGAAGTGGTCGGGTTCCACGCCCGGCTCGCCCGGCGGCATGACGACTGGCCCACCACACCCCAGTACGAGTTCTTGGCCGACGCGGTTTGGAAGGACTTTGCCTATGGCCGCAACGCCGTGGTCGACGACGCCCACCACGGGAATGCAATCCTCAGCAAGTTTCCGATCATGCGCTGGGACAACGAGGACGTCTCCATGCACCGTCTCGAGCGGCGCGGCTTGCTTCACTGCGAGATCGAGCTGCCGACCTGGAACCAGAGACTGCACACGATCAACGTACACTTGGGCCTGCTGCGCATCTGGCGCGAGAGGCAGTTGGAAGTGCTCGCCAGCCGCATCGAGCGTTTGGTGCCGCACGACGCGCCGCTTATCATCGCTGGTGACTTCAACGACTGGACCCGACGCGCCAGCGAATACTTGATGCGCGCGCTGGATGTCTCCGAGGTATTCGAAACCTACGGGCGAGGTCCTGCGCGCAGCTTCCCCGCGGTGCTGCCCGTATTACACCTGGATCGCATCTACGTACGCGGCTTCCGGGTGAAACTCGCCCATGTGCACCGAGGGTTGCATTGGGCGCGCTTCTCGGATCACGCTGCGCTCTCGGCGCTACTGATCCGCGACCACCGCGACACCAGGCCAGGCGCGGGCGCAGCGATGCCGCGCTCTGACACGGCCGCCTGAGATTGCCTAGGCGACGCGCGACACCCCCAATATCCCCCGGATCGACCTGAACTCGCCCCTCGGTTCAGGCTGCGCGGCACGGTTTCACCGGCTGGAATCTTGCGCCTCGACCCCCGCAAGCCCGCAGTGGACAGCGTGTGGCACGCCCGTTGCTCGCTTCGGTCTGTATTCCCCCGGCTTGGGAGAACTCGTCGTGCTCGGCTTGCGCAGGCCCAAACCTCAGTCGCCACAGCTCAATCTCTCCACCCCCCTGGGGCGCGACCAGCTCCTGTGGCTGCTGGGCAGCATGTGCCAGCTGTTTCGGGTGCCGTTCGACGCGCGCTTGATCCTCCAGCATTATCCGCCGCCCTATGCCTTGGGCAGCCTGTGCGACGCGGCGCAGGCGCTCGGCTTCCATCTGCGCGAACAGTCCCAGTCGCCGGGTGGGTTGCGCGCCCACAATCTCCCAGCCATAGCGCTAAGCCGTGACCCGTCGCAGGCGCCGGCACTTGTCCTCAAGACCGACGGCGAGCGCGTGTTGCTGTTCCGCGCCGGCTCGGAAGCCGCACAGACTATTGGAGCAGACGAGTTTCAGCACCAGTTCGAGCCAATTCTGTTGGCGCTGGAGCGTCCCCAGAAGCAGGGCCGGCGGGCCGATGACGGGAGTCCCTCCGATTCGGCGGCGCGCGAGGACTTCGGGTTCGGTTGGTTCGTTCCAGAGCTGCTCAGGCACAAACGCATCTTTCGCGATGTGCTGCTGGCATCGTTGGCCATCCAGCTCATGGCGCTCGCTACGCCGCTGTTCACGCAGGCCATCATCGACAAGGTCATCGTGCACCAGACCCACAGCACGCTGGCGGTGGTGGGTTTCGCCCTGCTGATGTTTATGCTGTTCTCGACCGTCATGACGTGGCTGCGCCAGTATCTGGTCATCCATACCGGCAATCGCATCGACGCCGTGCTCGGTAGCCATGTCTTCAGGCACATGTTGCGCCTGCCACTGCGCTATTTCGAGCAGCGACCCACCGGCGTGATCGTTTCCCGGCTGCACGGCGTAGAGACGATTCGCGATTTCCTCTCCGGCGCCGCAGTGTCGCTGATCCTCGACCTGCCGTTCCTGCTCATCTTCCTGGGCGTGATGTTCTTTTACAGCTGGCAGCTGTCGCTGATCTCGCTGGCTTGCTTGGCTACCATCAGTGTGCTGAGCCTGGCGGTAACGCCGATCTTCCGGGCCCGGTTGAACCGACAGTTCTTGCTCGGGGCCCGTAACCAAGCCTTCGTCACCGAGTACGTGGTCGGCATGGCGACGGTCAAGAGCCTGCAGACCGAGCCGCTGCTGGAACGACGCTACGGTGAGTACCTGGCGAGCTACCTGGCTGCAGGGTTCTCCACGCGCCAGCTGGCCAACAGCTTCAACGTCGTCGCCAACACGCTCGAGCAGGCGATGACGCTGGCCATACTGATCGTGGGGGCGCTGCTGGTGATGCATGGCAATGGCTTCACGATCGGCATGTTGGTGGCGTTCCAGATGTTCGCCAGCCGCATGTCGCAGCCTATGCTGCGCCTAGTGGGTCTGTGGCAGGAGTTCCAGCAGGCCTCGGTGGCGGTCAAGCGGCTGGGCGACCTGATGAACATTCCGACCGAGCCATACACGGTGGTGCCCGCACGCAGTCGGCGCGACGCCGGGCACATCGAGGTGCTCGACCTTGGCTTCCGCTACAGCGAGCAGCACCCCTTCGTCTATCGGAACCTGACGCTTAGCCTCAGGCCCGGTCAGCTCACGGTGCTCATGGGTCCGTCGGGCTCGGGCAAGAGCACCCTGACCAAGCTGCTCATGGGCTTCTACCCTCCGACGGAGGGCCAGATCCTGATCGACGGTCGCGACATCCGCAATCTATCTGCGAACGAGTTGCGCCAGTCATTTGGGATCGTGCCGCAGGAGACGATGCTGTTCGCGGGCACCATCTACGACAACCTAGCCATGGTTGACCCGCATGCCACGTTCGACCAGATCATGGATGCTTGTCGTCAAGCCGAGATCCACGATGTGATCGAACGCTTGCCACAGGGCTACCAGACCGTACTCGGGGAGCATGGCGTGGGGCTGTCCGGCGGCCAGCAGCAGCGCATCGCCATCGCACGCGCCTTACTCAAACAGCCCGCCGTGTTGGTCTTCGACGAGGCCACCAGCAACTTGGACGTCGAGACAAGCGAACAGTTTGCCCGCACCATCAACCAGCTGAAAGGAAGTACCACGATCCTGTTCATTACCCATCACGCGCCGAGAGGCCTCGCTTTCGACACGGTGATCCGCCTAGGCGAGAAGCCCGCTGCGGGATCCGAGGTGACCGCGGGTGGTGTCGTGCGCCCCCTGTCACTGGCCACGCGGCATGTGGATGGTCCTGAGGATCAGGTGCCAGCTGTCCATTGACCTGCCTATAACAGTTAACATATTCAAAGAGTTGCTGGCACAGGGCTTGAAAACAAACCGCCGCTGACCTTGGGCGTCCAAAACCCGACCCGCGACGGCTCCAGCTTGGACATGGCCTGACGAGCGGCTCCCACCGGCGCGCGTTGACCCTCCAGAATGCCGCGATCTAAGCTTTTCAAGCGGGTGTCCCGTCGAATCATCTTTTCCTTACCTTACAACCCATTGCAGTTGATCTTAGCTCGCTGGCACGGCGTTGCACGCCCGCACCCGAATGCCGATCCCATACTTCAAAGTTTTTCACGAACTAGTCTTTCTGTGGCATCTCGCTTGCCCTTTGAATGTCTCGCAGTGGAGACGGTTTTCATGCCTTGGGACGGGACGAAAGCTTCCTTTGACTTTCCTCCTCCCGCGGCGCGCTCGATATTTCGCGCAATCCCTGGGCGTAACGGCGGAGGTTGTTGAGTTCTAGTGAATCTCGAACCGGCTTTTCCGGAGGTTGATCATGGCAGACGGCAATTACATCGTGGGCACGAGCGGCGACGACCAGCTGAGCGCGGGGCCTGGACTCAACGACATTACCGGTGGCCTGGGCAACGATACGATCGATGCAACTGACGGTTTGAATACCATCCACTATGAGACCGGGCGATGGGGTGGACTCGGTCAGCTTCGCGCTACCGCGCAGCTATCAGTATGCGGATTATTTGACTGCCGCCGAAAACGCCTTGGCGGAGCTGTCAAGCTTCAGCGGAACCGGTTACAGCAACAGCTACTTTGCCACCGCCGACCAAGGTCTGATCAATACGTTGCCACAGGGGATTTCCTCCGTACTCAGCGCGATGCAGCAGAGCGGAACGGTCGCCCCCGGCTGCGGCTCAGGCCGCGTTCAGCCAGTTGATCGACTGGATCAACGCTCCCGTCGGCAACGTGATCCAGTTCGGCCCTGGGATCACGCTCAGCGATGTGACGGTCCAGGTGGGCGCCACCGTCGACTTCGGTTCGCCGCAGGGCACCCCGGTGCAGTTTGCAGTCGCGCTCAACAACGAAGCGGGAATGGTGTTCAGTCTCGCCGGAACACAGGTGGCGCGGAGACACGTCCGTGCCGCCCGCAATCAACATGCAGTTCCAGTTTGCCGATGGGACGACGGCGACGTTGGCCGACCTCCTGGCGCGCCCTGGCCAGGGAGTGATCGGCACCCAGATCGGCACCGATGGGGACGATTTCCTCCATGGCAGCCTGAGCGACGATACCCTGATCGGCGGCAACGGAAACGACAAGCTTGATGGCGGTGCTGGTAGCGATCAGCTGTTCGGCGGAGCCGGCGACGATGTCATCAGCGGCGGCTCGGGCTACGACATCATCTACGGGGAGGACGGAAACGACGTGATGGCCGCGGGCAAAGGCGGTGGCTTCATGTCCGGCGGCGCCGGTGATGATGTGTACTGTTTTAACCGCGGCGACGGCCAGGTCACCATCGACAACCAGGACTGGGATGGCAGCGGCGTCGACACCATATCTTTCGGCAAGGATGTAGCGCCGTCTGACTTGGTCGCCTCAGTGGATTCGTCCGGCAATTTGACGTTGGGGATTGCCGGCACCACCGACGCGATAACCATTGCCTGGTTTGCTGCCTCCTGGGACGAGAACGGGATGCCGCTGCCGCTGGTGCCGAGAACCGACGAGGTGATCGACCGCGTACAGTTCTTTGACGCCGACGGTACCGCTCACGTTTACGACTTGGCCAGCCTAGTGGACGCCGCCTTTCCCGATCCGTCTGCGGCGGCCGAACTTGCCACCAGCGTGGCGCTGATCGACCCGGGCAGCACAAGGCGATCCTTCTCGGAAGTCGGTCAACCGTATGCCAGCAGTTATGCCCTGACCGGTAACCTATTTCCTGGAGAGAACCAGGCGCCAACGGACGTCGGCATAGTCGATCAGACGGCCAAGCAAGACCAGCACTTTAGTTATGTAGTGCCGTTCGTCGATCCCGAAGGTGGCCCGTTGGCACTATCAGTGAGCACACCCGATGGCAGTGCGCTGCCCTCGTGGTTGCAGTTCGATGCTGCGACTGGCGAGTTCAGCGGTACCCCATCCAACAGCGATGTCGGCACCCTCTCGCTGATAGTGACCGCCACAGATGCGGGGGGCCTCTCGACTTCCGGGACTTTCAACCTGCAGGTGCAAAACGTCAACGATGCGCCCAGCAGTCGCGAATCCCATCGCCGATCAGAGCGCCACGCAGGATGTGGCCTTCTCCTATACGGTGCCGACGAACACCTTCGCCGACATCGACAAAGGCGACACGCTGACCTACAGCGCTAAACTTGCTGACGGCTCGGCATTGCCCTCTTGGCTGAAGTTTGACTCCGCCACGGGCATGCTCTCTGGCACCCCGGCCAACGCCGACGTGGGCGCGCTGAGCATCCAGGTCACCGCCACCGACTCCTCGGGGCGAGCAGCGCCTCGAGCGTGTTCGCGCTGAATGTGGCCAACGTCAACGACGCGCCCACCGTCGCGACATCCCATCGCCGATCAGAGCGCCACGCAGGGTGTGGCCTTCTCCTATACGGTGCCGAGGAATACCTTCGCCGACATCGACAAGGGCGACACGCTGACCTACAGCGCTAAGCTTGCTGACGGCTCGGCATTGCCCTCTTGGCTGAAGTTTGACTCCGCCACGGGCATGCTCTCTGGCACCCCGGCCAACGCCGACGTGGGCGCGCTGAGCATCCAGGTCACCGCCACCGACTCCTCGGGGCCAGCAGCGCCTCGAGCGTGTTCGCACTGAATGTGGCCAACGTCAACGATGCGCCCACAGTCGCGAATCCCATCGCCGATCAGAGCGCCACGCAGGATGTGGCCTTCTCCTATACGGTGCCGACCAACACCTTCGCCGACATCGACAAGGCGACACGCTGACCTACAGCGCCAAGCTCGCTGACGGCTCGGCATTGCCCTCTTGGCTGAAGTTTGACTCGGCCACGGGCACGCTCTCTGGCACCCCAGCCAACGCCGACGTGGGCGCGCTGAGCATCCAGGTCACCGCCACCGACTCCTCAGGGGCCAGCAGCGCCCCAAGCGTGTTCGCACTGAATGTGGCCAACGTCAACGATGCGCCCACAGTCGCGAATCCCATCGCCGATCAGAGCGCCACGCAGGATGTGGCCTTCTCCTATACGGTGCCGGCCAACACGTTCGCCGACATCGACGAAGGCGACACGCTGACCTACAGCGCTAAGCTCGCTGACGGCTCAGCGCTGCCTTCCTGGTTGAAGTTCGACGCGACCACGAGGACGCTGTCGGGTACCCCTCCAAGCGCGGCAGCCCTGCGCCCACCGGGACGCCAGGCAGTGCTCCACAGTGGGAGATTCAAGTTGTAGCCACTGACATGAGCGGCGCCAGCGCCTCCGACGTGTTTACCCTGATCGACCCACCGCCGCCAGTCGTCCCGCCGCCTGTCCCCGTGCCCCCGCCAGCCAACGGGCGGACCATCACCGGTACTAGGCACAACGACAGGCTCTACGGCACTTCCGGCGATGACGACATCAGCGGCGGCAGGGGTAACGACCGCATTTGGGGTCGAGGCGGCAACGACGTGCTGCGGGGTGGCTCGGGCAACGACCACCTCGACGGCGGTGCTGGCAACGATTACTGGAAGGCGGCAGTGGCAATGACAAGCTCAACGGCGGCAGCGGTGTCGACCTGCTCCAGGGCGGCAGCGGCAACGACCAGCTGACCGACACGTCCGGCAATGGCCTGCTCGATGGCGGCAGCGGCAACGACACCCTGACCGACGGGTCGGGCAACTCGATGTTCGTGGGCGGCAAGGGCAACGATCACCTCTACCTCGGCGGCGGCTACGACATCATCGCGTTCAACCGCGGCGATGGCCGCGACGTGGTCAGCAGCGGCAAGGGAGGCAATGCCACCTTGTCGCTCGGCGGCGGGATCCGGTACTCAGGACCTGAGTCTGCGCCGCTCCGGCAACGACCTGATTCTCGAGACCGGGCGGCAACGAGCGCATCACCTTCGAGAAGTGGTACGCAGGGAAGAGATACCAAGCGGTCTCCACGCTGCAGGTGGTGGCCGAGCCATGCCGCGGATTCGATCCACGGCACAATGACGACAAGGTCGAGACCTTCGACTTCAAGGGTCTGGTCACTGCCTTCGACGCCGCCCGCAGCCACCACCCTGGCCTGTCCAGGTGGACGCTGACCAATGCCATGGCGGACTTCCAACTCGGCCGGCAGCGACAGCGCGGCACTGGGCGGCGACCTCGCCTACCAGTACGGGGTCAACGGTACGCTAGCCGGCATCGCGGTCAACGCAGCGCAGTCTACGGTGGGTTCCAGCCAGTTTGGCAAGCAAGCGCAGGCCTTGCACAGCGAATCAAAGCTGAAGGACGGGCTGGTGAAGCTGTCCTGACCGCGCGCGGTTGTCGGTAGTCATGCGGTCACTGGCGGAATTGCTCGGCGCGGAGGCGCTGGACTTCTCTCCGGCCATCCTGCGCCTCCAGCGCGAGCCGCCATCGCCGCTGCCTCGGGTCGTGCTGTATGCCCTGGGAGCGCTTCTCGGTAGTGTCGCTGTGTGGTCGGTGATCGGCCGACTAGACATCATCGCCGTAGCACCTGGGCGCCTGGTGCCGGTCAGCTACGTCAAGGTCGTGCAACCCGTCGACGCGGGGATCATCAAGGAGATCCTCGTGCGCGAGGGCGATGCAGTCAAGGCTGGCCAGGTGATGGTCCGAATGGATCCCCAGGTGTCCAATGCCGACGGCAGGCAGTTGCTGGCCCAGCGGCGGGCGGCCGGACTCGCCCTACGTCGCATCGACGCCGAGTTGGCCGGTGTGGAGCCCAAGCAGGAACCCGACGATCTTCCAGAGCTGTTTGCGCAGATGCTGGCCCAGTACCGCGCTCGCCGCCAGGCGCATGTAGATGCAGTGGAAGCGGAGCAGGCGGTGCTGGCTAAAGCCCAGCAGGACCTGAGGGCCGCTCTCGAGACCGAATCGAAGTTGCAGCAGACGCTGCCGATCTATCAGGACCAGGAGCGCTCCTGGCGCCAACTGCAAAAGGAAGGCTTCGCCGGCCGACTGCTGGCCGAGGACCGCAAGCGTGTGCGCATCGAAGTCGAGCAGGAACTGAAGGCTCAGGGACACGCGATCGCGGGCCTGCGCGCGAGCATCCAGCAGTCGCGAAAGCGTATCGCGGAGCTCGAGTCGAACTACCGCCAGCTGCTATACAACGAGCGCGTCGAGGCCACGGCCCAGTATGAGAAGACCGAGCAGGACTGGCAGAAGCAAGCGATCCGGCAGGAGGCGCTCGAGCTGAAGGCACCGCAGGACGGCATCGTGAAAGATCTTGCCACGCATACCGAAGGTGCGGTCCTGTCGCCCGGGACGGTGTTGCTGACTATCGTCCCAGCCGATGAGCCGCTACGCGCCGAAGTGTGGGTCGGCAATGAGGATCGTGGCTTCGTTCGCGAAGGCCAGACGGTCAGGCTGAAGATCCATCCGTATCCGTTCCAGAAGTACGGGATGCTAGAAGGTGTGGTCAAGCGTGTGAGCGCGGATGCCTCAGAGCAGTCGGAGCGGGAGGCGAAGGACGCGGCGGCCGCGGGCTACAAGTTCCGCAGCATCGTCGAGCTCAAGTCTCAAGTCCTGGAGTCGGACGGCGTGCGCCACCCGCTTACCCCCGGAATGCAGGTCGACGCCGAGATCGCGTTGGGTGAGCGCAGCGTGCTCGAGTACATCCTGTCGCCGGTGCGCAAGGCCTTCCACGAAGCAGCGCGCGAGCGCTAAGACCGCGGTCGTGCTGGCAGCTTGTGACAGTCGAGCGGCGACCGAGTCCGATCAGGCGTCACGAACAGCCGGCATCAGAAATCCCCCGCTGCGCGTAACTGCTCCTGCGCGCTCGAGTTCACTCACCAGTACTTCTGACAGGGCCGAGGGCGCAAGCCCGAAGTACATCCGGTTGTATTCCCGGTACACGGGGACTCCGTCGATGTAGGCCGACAACTTGCTGAGTGGCAGCCGCCGACGCTCCAGCAGGGTGAACATCAGCATGACCTTCAGCGCGTGGCGGGCCATCCGGATGGGATCGGCGACGAACGCCTGCACGCGCTGGTAGCACCGATCCAGAGCGGCGGCAACGTCCGTGAACGGCTGTCCGTGCCCCGGGATAACCACGTCGACGTCGAGCTCTGCGATTCGATCCAGAGTGTCGCGAGCAGCCGCCAGCGCGCCGGGCTGATCGGGGAGCACCACGCCGAAGCCGTTTTCCCATAGCGCGTCGCCCGAGATCAGCAGCCGCGCTGCCTCACAGTAGAACACGAGCGCGCCCATGTCGTGCCCGGGTGCAGCGATGGCCTCCCAGTAGAGCTCGCCCCAACGGTAGCGCTTGCCGGCAACGAGCTCCTCACCGACCGCAAACCGCTCTGCGCGCTGGTCGGCGAAGTCCAGCCAAAGCGCCCCAGTGTCCCACTTGCGGATCAGCGCTGCCTCGCCTTCGGGGACGGCCACCGGACAGCCGTAGGTGCGCGCCAGCAGGGCATTACCGCCCATGTGATCGCTGTGACAGTGGGTGTTGACCACAAGCTGCAGCGGTTCGACACCGAGATGCTGCCGGCTGGCGCAGGAGCGCTCAGCGTGTGGTGCGCGTGAGACAGGTAGCCGGTGTCTACGACCACGTTGTGGCCTGGCTGCAACAAAACGATGTTGTTGGCGTTCAGCCAGTCGCGCACGATCACGCGGACCGTGCCTGGCAGAGTCGGGGTTTGCAAGGGATGTGTGCGTTCCATCGCCGAGCCCCACGTGCACTCAGCCGCCTCCGATTGCCTTATTGTTTGGGTGCCGTCTGCTGCTGAGGGGTCGGCTGTGGTGTCGGGGGCTGGCCGGGGATGATGAGTGGTGTGGGTGTCTCGTCGATCACTCTGACGTCCATCACGAAGTGGCCGGTGTCGCCGAAGCACGAGGTTATTAGCCCGATGTGCTCCTCATAGTCGACGGCAACGCGCTTGCCCATCACGGCCTTGATCCTCTCTGCGATCCTGTCATCGCGCACTGTGAACAGGAACTTCTCGGGTACGGACCCGGGCATCGTGATGATTGCCATCTCGCCTTCCCAGGTCTTGCAGATGTAGCCCTTCTCCGAGAGCTTCTGCACCCATCCCGCGCGCTCGCCGCGCGAGTAGCTCCAGCTGAGCATCAGCCAGATGTAGGCCGCGAACAGCAGCACCGCCAGGGTCATGATCAGGCCCAGCCATGCAACGAGGCCAAGCCCCCGCTGCTTGCTTCGTCTGGACACCATAGAGCCGTCCTCCGTCGGTTGCACGTGCGCGATGCCCGCGCGCATTGGATTATACGGACCGGCCGGCCATCGCAGCGGATAGTGCGTCGACGTCGGGGCTCCAAGCTGCGCCCGGAACGCGGCCAGCCAAGTGGAAACGCCGACGACAAGCCCTCCGGCGGCCGTCTGCCCTTTCAGACATCTACCGGCCAGTGTTAACCTTACGTGACACCGAGACCAGCGGTTGCCTTCCCGGCCCGCTGTCCATGACCAGCCATGTACCCCATCCTGACGCCGCACAGGCCCCGAGACCGAGTTGGGGGTTGGAACACCATCCGCACGCTGCTTCCCTACCTATGGGAGTTCAAGGGCCGCGTCATCCTTGCGCTCACCTTCCTGGTTGCCGCCAAGGTCGCCAACGTCGGCGTGCCGCTGGTGATGAAAGAGATCATCGATGCCCTCGACGCGAAGACCGCGGTGGTCGTCTTGCCCTTGGCGTTGCTTCTCTTGTACGGCGTGCTGCGCGCATCCAACACCCTGTTCGCCGAGCTGCGCGACATCGTTTTCGTGCGCGTGACCAGGCGCGCCATCCGGCGCGTCGCGCTGCAAGTGTTTCGCCATCTGCACGCGCTCTCGCTGCGCTTTCACTTGGAGCGACAAACGGGCGGCGTGTCGCGCGATATCGACAGAGGCACGCGCGGCATTTCTACGCTTCTGTCGTATCTGTTGTTCTCGATTGTTCCCGTGATCTTGGAGTTCTGCTTAGTCGCCGCGGTGCTGTTGTCCAAGTTCGACTGGCGCTTCGCGGCCATAACCTTTGCGGCCGTCCTCGCGTATCTCGGCTTCACCTTCAGCGTGACCGAATGGCGCATGGACATCCGACGCCGGGCCAACGAGTTGGATTCCAAGGCCAACTCGCGAGCCATCGACAGCTTGCTGAACTACGAGACGGTCAAATACTTCAACAACGAGGAATTCGAGGCGCGCCGCTACGACGAGAACCTGAAGAAATACGAGACAGCGGAGGTTAGGAACGAAGCATCGCTCGGCGTGCTAAACATCGGGCAGAGCACAATCATCGCGCTCGCGGTAACGTTTCTGATGATCCTCGCGGCGCAGGGCGTGGTAAGCAAACGCCTCACGCTGGGCGACCTGGTGTTGATCAACGGCCTGCTGATTCAGCTCTATATCCCGCTGAACTTCCTGGGTATGGTATACCGCGAGATCAAGCAGTCGCTCACCGACATGGACAAAATGTTCCGCTTGTTGCGGGAAAACAGAGAGGTGGAGGACAGGCCTGGCGCGCCGCCTCTACGCGCCGGGGACGCGCCCGTGCGCTTCGAGCAGGTCAGCTTCGGCTACGAGCCACGGCGCCAGATCCTGTACGACGTTAGCTTCGAGATCCCGGCCGGCAAGACGGTAGCGGTGGTCGGCCACAGCGGCTCGGGCAAGTCGACGCTGTCCAGACTGCTGTTCCGCTTCTACGATGTCAGCACCGGTCGTATCACCATCAATGGCCAAGACATCCGGGACGTTACCCAGACCAGCCTGCGGGCGACGTTGGGCATCGTTCCGCAGGACGCGGTCCTGTTCAACGATACGGTGCACTACAACATCCACTACGGTCGGCCGGACGCGACGCGTGAGGAGGTGATCGAGGCGGCGCGCGCGGCTCACATCCACGACTTCATCGAAAGCTCGCCCGATGGCTACGACACAATGGTAGGCGAGCGCGGACTGAAGCTGTCGGGCGGCGAAAAGCAGCGTGTGGCGATTGCCCGTGCCATTCTGAAGAATCCGAGGATTTTCGTGTTCGACGAGGCCACCTCGGCGCTGGATTCGCGCTCCGAGAAAGCGATCCAGGCCGAGCTAGAGCGCATCGCAAAGGAGCGCACCACGCTGGTCATCGCGCACCGTCTATCGACCATCGTCGACGCCGACGAGATCCTGGTCATGGACCATGGCCGCATCGTGGAGCGCGGTACCCATCGGGCTTTGCTCGAGCGGCGATGGCGCTTACGCCCAGATGTGGGCCTTGCAGCAGCGCGAGGAAGAACAGCGCCGGGAGGTGGTTGAAATGCCTGCGCGCGAGCCGGCAATCGCATCGGCCGGAGGACGATGACAGCCGCAACCCGATCCGGCAGTCGTCAAAGTTCAGCCCGAGGAATGTGGAACACGCAGCGCTGGGAGGACCCTGAGGCATGAAAGTCAATGTCAGCCGTGGCGGACAACTGGACGGTGCTCACTGGAGCCTGGCCGATATTGACTTGAGGCGGATCGAGCAGAGCGTGGTGCGCGACGACTGGTTCACCTACTATCTGGTCGCGGGCGCCTCTTTCATCGAGACAGCAGCCGACCTCTACACCAGTAACTTGGTGCTTCACTTTCCCGATCCGCTGGCGCGGGAGTGGCTGGCAGAGCGTTGGCAGCCAGAGGAACTCCAGCATGGCCGCGCGCTGCGCGCCTACACCGAGGCGGCGTGGCCAGGCGTGGACTGGCAGCAGGGTTATGCCGGCTTCTTCGACGAATATTCCAGACTGTGTACGATGGAGCAGCTGGAGGGGAGCCGGGCGCTCGAAATGGCGGCGCGTTGCATGGTCGAGACCGGAACGGCGACCTTCTACACCACCCTGCACGCCTGCGCGCGCGAGCCAGTGCTCAAACAGCTCACCGGTCTCATCCGCCGCGACGAGGTGCGGCATTACAACCACTTTCGCACCTTCTACCTCGCCTACCAAGCCGAGGAGCGAGTGGGGCGGCTGAGCGTGCTGCGAGCGCTGCACAAGCGTTTCGCCGAGGCCGAGCGGGAAGACGCCTTCATAGGCTTCAAGCATGCCTGGCGCATGCTCCACCCAGGCCAGCCATTCCGGGACGGGCACTTCGCCGCATTCATGCAGGAGATACGCGAGCGATTGCTCCCGCACTATCCATACCGCATGGCGGTGCAGATGACGTTGCAACCGCTGCAGCTCAACCGCGCTCTCCAGAAGCTGGCCGTGCCTTTGCTGGTGCGCGGGGCGCGTCGTCTCATGTTTTCATGAGTGAGCAGCGTCGCGCTCGGTCACCCGACCCACGACGTCGGCCCGGCCCGCCAATTCTGTCGAGGCGATTGAACGCCCGGGCGGTCGTGGCGCATCCTGCGGCCGTCATCCTTTGTCGGGGAAGGCAACGCTGACCCGGGTGCCTCGGCCGTCGCGGCCAGCCTCCACGCGCATCTCGGCACCATGAGTGACCGCGATCTCGCGCACGATGGCCAGGCCCAGCCCGCTGCCTGCGGTCTGGAATGCGGTGCTGCCACGGTGGAAGCGCTCCAGCACCTTGCCACGTTCGTCTTCGGGAATGCCAGGGCCGTTGTCCTCGACACTGAGGACGGTCCCGCTTGAAGCGCGTTGCACGCGCACCGTGGCCTCGCCTCTTGTGGGCGTATAGCGGACTGCATTGTCGAGCAGATTGCTCAGCAACTCCTCCAGCAGCAGGCGGTCGCCGAGCACTCTGACCGACGCGCTGCCCTCGAAGCCAAGATCGATGCCGTGCGCCAGTGCAGGAGGCACCCAGCGCGCAGTCGTGTCGCGTGCCAACTCGTTGAGGTCCAGTGGCTCGACTTGCAGGGGCCGGCCGCTGCGCGGTTCCAGCCGCGCCAGCGAAAGCAGCTGGCTCACCAGGCGGGCGGCCCGGCCGGCCGCCTGGTGCAATTGTTCGAGCGAGCGGCGAATCGCCTGCCGGCTCGCTCTCGCGCAGCGCCAGCTCGGCCTGGGCGTTGAGTCCAGCCAGCGGCGTGCGCAGCTGGTGAGCTGCGTTGGCGACGAAGCGGCGGTGCGCCGCCAGCGCGCTGTCGAGCCGTGTAAGTAGCGCATTGATCGCGTCGACCAACGGGCGCACCTCACGCGGGACACGCCGCGCCTCTAACGAGCTTAGGTCCTGGTCGGAACGGCGCCCAACCTCCACACGCAAACGTTCCAGCGGAAGCAGGCCGCGCCCCACCCCGTACCACACCCCCACAGCCGCAAGGGCGACCAGCAGTGCCTCTGGCACCAGGGTAGCGAACAGAATCTCACGCGCGATCGAGCGGCGCGCATCAGTGGACTCTGCCGCTGCTACCAGCACAGCCTCCCGCGCACCGGTAACTGGCACCAGCGAGGCGGCCACCCGTACCGTAGCGTTGCCGAGTTGGGCTTCGTAGTACTGAGTTCGGCCTGGCACCAGAAGGGCCGGCGCGGGCAGCGAGGGGTCCCCAGCGATGTGCTTTCCCGACGCGGTGGCCACCCGGTAGTAGACGCGGTCCTCTTCGTTCCACTCCAGGATCTGGATCGCAGCGCGAGGGAGGTTGATGGCGGGCTGGCCGTCGACTACGGTCATTTGCCGTTCGATATCGCGGATCGACGCGTGCAGGGACCGGTCGTAGGCGAGAGTGGTGAAGTGGACGGCGAGTAGGTAGGCCAGCCCCGAGCTGCCCAGGGACCACAGCACCAATGGCGCGAGCAGCCACGCCAGCAGGCGCTGACGCAGCGACCAGACCCGGCCGCGCCATTTCACTGGCGTGTCCGAAATCGGCTTTCGGCGCGGCGCGCCGGTTCAGACATGGCTAGGCTTCTCGACTAGGTAGCCGAGCCCCCGGATGGTCCGAATCACCACCCCGGCAGGTTCAATCTTGCGGCGTAGCCGGTGGACGAATACTTCGATGGCGTTGGGCCCGACTTCGTCGCTCACGCCATACAAGCGGTCGGCCAACTGGTCTTTGCTCACCACGCGGCCGGTGCTCAACAGTAACGCCTCCAGCAGCGCGACCTCGCGGGCGGACAGGTCGAGTGCGTCCCCGTCGACGAAGGCACGGCGGGCCGTGGTATCCAAGGTCAGTGCCCCATGCGTGATACGAGCGGTGCTGGCGGATTGCGCGCGGCGTACAAGCGCACGCACCCGCGCCTCTAGCTCAGCCAGGTTGAAGGGCTTTACCAAATAGTCGTCGGCACCTAGGTCCAGCCCGGCGACCCGGTCCTCCACCGCATCGCGCGCCGTCAGGATTAGGACGGGGGCTGAGGATGCGCGCCGGCGCATCCGTCGCAGCACCTCCAGTCCATCGAGCCCGGGCAAGCCCAAGTCCAGCACGACCAAGTCGAACGCATGCACCGACAGCAGGTCGTCCGCGAGCTTCCCGTCTTGCGCGGTGTCCACCGCGTAGCCCGCGTTGCGCAACGAACGGCTCAGGCCGTCGCGCAACACCGGGTCGTCTTCTACCACCAAGATGCGCATAGGGTCTCCTCTCTGCAAGGGTAAGGCTGGTGTAAGTACGGGCCGCTAAGCTGTGGTCCTCATCGGAGTCCCCTCTCCGACAGGCCGGCGCCCCCTCGTCGGCCTTTTTTTGTGCGCGCCTTCCTCAACGCACGGCGCGCATTCCCGTCGACACGCTTTCGAGTGGCGGCGTTGGCATGCATCGTCCAACGCAGTCAAGCATTGCGCGCGAGCCCTGGCGCCCGAGGACAGCGGCGCCAACCGCAGCATTAACTCAAGAGTGTTGCCTTACAGCCTGATTTTTGTTAGTTTTCGGGCGCGCTGATCGGTGTTCGTGGCATGCCTCATGCTTAAGTCCATCCGGTCTTTGCCGTTAGGAAAGATAGGTTTATAAAGAGAGCTTCCGGCCGCGTCTCAGGCGAGCCGAGACGCGACGTCAACAAAAGCAAAATTCGGATTTGCAATGCTTAACAGAACAATTCTGGTCATTGCTCTGCTAGTGCCAGCCGCGGTACGGGCTGACCCTACCGAGCCTCTCTCGAACGCGAGCGCGCTGCAAACCGAATGGCTGCCGGAGCCTGCCGAACAGGTCGGCCCCAGTCCAACAGCGCTTGACGCGGCAGGCGCAAGCAAACTGGTCTTCACGGAGCCCGATTCCGATGTGGCTGTGCGCCAACGGGAGCTGAAACTACGCTCCGCCGCCGCGCTCGTCCTGGAACTGGGTGACGGACAGATGCTGTACGCCAAGAACACCGATGCAGTCATGCCGATCGCCTCCATCACTAAGCTCATGACCGCCATCGTTGTGCTCGATTCCGGGTTACCCCTGGACGAACTGATCGATATCGAGGCGGCCGACGTAGACACCCTCAAGGGCACGCGTTCGCGTCTCAAAGTCGGGATGACGCTCACCCGGTACGAGCTGCTCAAACTCGCGTTGATGGCATCCGAGAACCGGGCCGCGGCCGCGCTGGCGCGCACCTTTCCGGGCGGAATAAGGGCCTTCGTGCCCGCCATGAACCAGAAGGCGCGGGACCTGGGGATGCAAGATACGCGGTTCCTCGACGCGACCGGCCTCAACCCTGGCAACGTCTCCACCGCCCAGGACTTGGCGATAATGGTCAACGCAGGCTATCAGTATCCCCTCATTCGCGAGTTCACCACCAGCGACTCGCACCGGATCGCACTCAGCGGCCGGCGCTATCACCGGGTGGTGGCCTTCCGCAACTCGAACGGGCTGGTGCGCAGCCGCCAGTGGGACATCGGTTTGTCCAAGACCGGCTACATCAGCGAGGCGGGCCGATGCCTGGTGATGCAGGCCACGATAGCTGCGAAGCCGGTCATCATCGTGTTGCTCGACTCCTGGGGCAAGTTGTCGCGCGTCGGCGATGCCAACCGCATCAAGCGCTGGGTCGAGGGGCTGGAATCCGGCACCGCTGCAGTTCGCATACGCAGGGCGCGCGCGGGCTGACAGCTCACCGGCGCGTTGTGCTGCAAACCGCCGCCTCGAGCGGCGGTTTGCTTTTGTGCGCCTCATACCGGTCGGGATGGTATCATTTAGCCGTTGGTGCCACCCGCCCGCCGCCTCTCTCGGGTCTTCCCGCCGCCAACCTTGTGTCCGGTCTCGGCCTGAAAAATTACTGCTCCAATGCGCGTCGGCTTGTTCGTAACCTGCCTGGTGGATCTGGTGCGCCCGCGCATCGGTGTCAGCACGCTGAAGCTGCTCGAGGGTGCTGGCTGCGAGGTCGTGGTGCCAGCGACCCAGACATGTTGCGGACAGCCCGGCTACAACTCCGGGGAGCGTGCAGCGGCGCAGGCGCTGGCGCGCAAAGTACTGCAGGAATTTGCCCGATGCGACTATGTGGTAACGCCCTCTGGGTCCTGCGGCGGCATGATTAAGATTCACTATCCGGAGTTGCTGTCCGAGTTCCACGAGCTCGAAGCGGAGGTCCAGCGCTTGACTGCACGCACTTGGGAGCTGGCCGATTTCCTAGTAAACGTGCTCCGCCTGCAGCGCGTGCCGGGCCGTTTCCAGGGCACGGTCACCTATCACGACTCCTGTTCCGGGCTGCGCGAGCTGGGGGTGAAATCGCAGCCGCGACAGCTCTTATCGAAAGTGCCCGGCCTGACCGTCAAGGAGATGGCCACGCCGGAGCAGTGCTGTGGGTTCGGCGGGACGTTCGCGGTCAAGTTCGGCGCCATCTCCTCGCGCATCGTTGATCAGAAGTGCACCGACATCGCCGGCACCGGGGCCGACGCCGTTGTGCTCGGAGATCTCGGTTGCATGCTCAACATCGAAGGGCGTCTGCGCCGTCGCGGCGATGCGAAGACAAAGGTGCTGCACTTCGCCGAAGTTCTGGCCGGAGCGGCAGATGAGCCAGCCTAGGGGCTCGAGGCAGGGGGCCAGAGGGCGAGCGCTGGCCGAGGCGCAACGCGCGCCCGCCGCCGCTTCTCCTCTGACCTTGCGCTCGCAGCAAAGCTATGCAAGTTTCTTCCCAACAGTTCAAGCGCAAAGCCGCCGAGGCGCTGACCAACCCTCAGCTCCACAAGGCAATGTCCAACCTGCGCATGCGCATGGTGACCGGCCGTGCAGAATCGATTCTGGAGCTGGACAACTTCGAGGACATTCGCGAGGCGGCGAAGCAGAGGCGCGACTTCGCGCTCGCGCATCTGGACTATTTGCTCGAGGAGTTCGAGCGCAACGCCACCGCCCGCGGCGCTGAGGTGCACTGGGCCGAGACGGGCCAGGAAGTCAATCAGCTGGTGCTGGACATTGCGCGTCGCAACCAAGTACGCAAGATCATCAAGTCTAAGTCCATGCTGGGCGAGGAAACCGGGCTCAACCATTTTCTTGAGGCGGCGGGGATCGAGGTTCGGGAGACCGACCTCGGTGAATACATCATCCAGGAAGCGCACGAGACGCCCTCACACATCATCGCCCCTGCCATCCATCGGACCAGCGAGGAGATCGCCGACTTGTTCCACGAGAAGCACGGGTTGCCGCGCAAGACCGACATCGGCGAGATGACGCGGGAAGCGCGCATGATCCTGCGCCCGCATTTTCTGAGCGCCGACATGGGGATCTCCGGCGCCAATTTCCTGGTGGCGCAGACCGGCACCAGCATGATCGTCACTAACGAAGGCAACGGCCGCATGACCACCACGCTCCCGCGTGTGCACGTGGCCATCGCCGGTATCGAGAAGGTGCTGCCCACTCTGGAGGATGTGTCGTTCATCTTGCGGCTGCTGACGCGCTCGGCCACCGGGCAGTCGATCAGCAACTACCTGACGTTCACCACCGGGCCGAAGCAGCTCGGCGACCAGGATGGCCCAGAGCAGTTCCACATCATCATCGTGGATGCCGGCCGCACGCGTGTGCTTGGCTCCGACCTGCGCGCGGCCCTGCGCTGCATCCGCTGTGGTGCCTGCATGAATCACTGCCCGGTGTATCAGAACATCGGTGGCCATCCGTATGGTTGGGTGTACCCCGGCCCGATCGGTGCCGTGCTAACGCCCATGTACGTGGGGCTGGAAAACGCACTGGACTTGCCCAACGCGGCTACGCTGTGCAACCAGTGCGGTGTCGTGTGTCCGGTCAAGATTCCATTGCCCGATCTAATGCGCAAGCTGCGCGAGAAGCAGGTCGAGCGAGGCCTGCGCCCCTGGCGCGAGCGTGTAGGGTTGAAACTGTGGGCCTGGGCTGCCACCCACCCTGCAGTCTATGCCTGGATCACGCGCATTGCGGCCCGGCTCGGCCGCTGGGCCGGCGGACGGGCGCGGCTGATTCACAGCCTCCCGAGTGGGTCCGGCTGGACAGGGGACCGCGACTTGCCATCGCCCGAGGGAAAGACCTTCCGTGAGCTGTATGCCGCTCGTCCGAAGCGTCATGTGTGAGCGCAGCGGGCTGCTCGCGCCCAAGCACCGTTTTCCGGCCCGACATCATGAGCCACGGCTGACGACACACCGGCCATGAATGCTCGAGAGAACATCCTGGGAAACATTCGCGCCGCGCTGAGGCGCAGCCGGCCGTTGACCGATTCCGAGGCCGCTCCGGTGCGCGCCACTCTGCGCGAAAACCGGCGCGGGCCCCTACCGGCGATGACCTGGGAACCCGTGTCCCGATTCCGCGAGCGCTGCCTTTCGCTCTCCAGCACCGTGGACGACGTCGGCGGCCTCGAACTGGTGCCGGCGGCCGTCAAGCGGTATCTGGCGGGCAACAATCTGCCGCAGGGCTGCGTGTGCTGGCCGCAGTTCGCCGGACTCGACTGGGCCGGTGCCGGCCTCGCTGTGCAAGCGAGGCCGGCCACGGGTGAGGACGCGGTCGGCGTCACTGGTGCTTTCTGCGCCATCGCGGAGACCGGCACGCTCATGTTGCTGTCCGGGGCGGGCACTCCGCTGAAAAACAGCCTGTTGCCCGAAACCCACGTCGCCGTGGTCCAAGCGTCCCGCATCGTGCGTTGCATCGAGGACGGCTGGGATCTGCTGCGAAGAGAGCACGGCACGCTGCCGCGGCAGGTCGCCTTCGTATCGGGGCCGTCCCGCACCGCCGATATCGAGATGACGCTGGTGATCGGAATCCACGGCCCCTATCGGGTCCACGTCATCCTCGTGGGTACCTAGCGCGCGGGTTTGCGCGTTCAGCGCCTGTCGCTCGCATCGGGGTCGCGAATATGGACCTCAGCTTCTTGCCTCGCTTTCCACCACCGCTGGGCGATGTCAGTGTAATCGCGCTGATCTTGTTGGCCGGCCTGGGCACGGGGGAGTTGTTCCGGCGCGTGTTGTTGCTGCCCCGTATCAGCGGATACGTATTGGCGGGCGTGCTCCTGGGGCCCGGCACTTTCGGCGTGCTCGACCGTGGCATGCTGGAAGGCGCGCATTTGGTTCTGGATATCGCTCTCGGGCTGATCCTGTTCGAGCTCGGCTCGCGGCTGGACTGGCAATGGTTCCGGCGCAACCGCTGGCTGCTGGCGAGCAGTGTGGCCGAGATCGCGTTATCGTTCACGCTTGTGTGGGTGGTGCTTGCGCTGCTGCGCATCCCATGGTTGCAGGCCGCCATCGCGGCGGCGATAGGAGTGGCCACAGGCGCATCGGTACTCCTGGTCGTGATGCACGACCAGCGCGCGGACGGGCCGCTGACCGACCGCGCCGTGAATCTGACGGCGCTCAACAATGTATTCTCAGTGGTGGCGGTGACCATGCTGCTCGCTCCTCTGCACCTGGAATACCGGCCGGGCGTGACAATCCTGCTGATACAACCCATCTACCTGCTGCTCGGCTCGACCTTGCTCGGCTACCTTGCCAGCGTTGCTCTGGTGCTGCTCGCGCGCTGGCTAGGCAAGCGCGAGGAGCTGCAGTTCATTGCGCTGGTGGCGATGGTGTTGCTCACCGTGGGCGTCGCCAAAGCTCTGCAGCTCTCCATGTTGATCTCGCTGCTAGCCTTGGGCGTAATGGCCCGCAACCGCGATCGGGGGCGCGACCTGCTGCCGGTGGAGTTCGGTCCCACTGCGCAAGTCCTGTTCGTAGTCCTGTTCGTGATTACGGGCGCTGCGGTCACGCTTGGCGAGCTGGCCGCTGGCGCCGGCATCGCAGTGGCATACGTGTTCGCCCGCCTTGCCGGCAAGCTGCTCGGCGTCGTGCCGTTCTCGGGACGCTCTGGCCTGCCAGCGCGCAAAGGCGTGCTGCTGGGACTCACTCTGATGCCCATGTCCGCTACGGCGGTGGCAATGGTCGAGGCCACCGCGCGCTACTATCCACAGTTCGGCGAGCGCCTCGCCGCCGTCGTCCTGGGTGCGGTGCTGATCCTGGAGTTGACCGCGCCGCTCGCAACGCAACTCGCGCTGCGAGCCGCGGGCGAGACCCATCCCGACGCGCGCTGGCGTTGAGCGTAGGGATCCGTCGCGCATGACGCCACTACCCTTCAAGGCCTCAGAGCTCTATACGCTCGGCATGGAGCTCGAGCTCCAGGTGCTCAACAGCCGCGATTACAACCTCACCGGGGGCGCAGTCGATCTGCTTGCTCTGCTCGAGAAGTCTCCGCATCCGGGCGACATCAAGCCTGAAATTACCGAGGCCATGATCGAGATCTCGACCAGCATCCAGTGCGGTTACGCAGGCTTGCTGACCGAGCTGACAGGCATTCGAGACGCCATGGTACGCGAGGCGGAGCGGCTCAATTTGAGCATTGCCGGCGGTGGAACCCATCCGTTTCAGAAATGGCAAGACCAGCGCATCTTCGCAGCCCCGCGCTTCAAGCACATTCACGATCTGTACGGTTACCTGGCCAAGCAGTTCACGGTGTTCGGCCAGCATGTGCATATCGGCTGCGACAGCGGCGACGCCGCGGTCCGGCTCATCCACTTGTTCTCCCGCTACATTCCCCACTTTATAGCGCTGTCGGCCTCCTCGCCCTTTTTTCAGGGAGTCGAGACTGCCTTTGCCTCATCGCGCCTGAACAGCGTGAGCGCCTTCCCTCTCGCTGGGCATATGCCCTTCCTGCCGCATTGGGACGCATTCACCGAGTACTTCGAGCACATGCGCCGGCTGCAGGTGGTGGAGAGCATGAAGGACTTCTACTGGGACATCCGCCCCAAGCCCGAATACGGCACCATCGAGGTGCGGGTGTGCGACACACCTCTGACGCTGGAGCGAGCTGCGGCGCTTGCCGAGTATGCACGCGCGCTGGCCCGATATCTGTCGGAGGACAAACCGGTCGAGCCGTCTGCGGACGTCTACCTCGTTTACGGCTACAACCGCTTCCTGGCGTGCCGTTTCGGGTTAGAAGCGGAGGTCATCGATCCGTACGAGCGTCGCAAGCGTCTGCTCTCCGAGGAGATCGGGTACACGTTGGGACTCGTGTCCCGCTACGCCAGCGACGAAGCCGGCGCGGCCGCATTGTTGCACCTTCGCGACGTGGCCTCCCAGCGGCGCGGCGACAGTGTTTTGCTGCGCGAGCGCCTGGCGCAGAGCAAGTCGCTGAGCGACGTGGTGCGCTGGGCAGCCGAGGTGTGGATGCGTGGCTAGGCTCCGAATGACAACGGATAGAATAGGCGCGTAGTGAAGTTACCGAGGGGGGCGGATGGACGAGCATCTGGAAAGCGTAGCGCAAATCAAGAACACGCTCATCGATCTGGCGATCAGGTTCGGTCCCAAGGTGCTGGTCGCTCTGATCATCCTGGCCGCCGGCTTCTTCGTTGGGCGTTGGGTGGGTCGAATGATGGAGCGGATGCTCGAGAAGCTCCATCTCGAAGTGCCGATACGCCAGTTACTCGTACGCGTCGTGCGCGTTCTGGTGCTGGGCGTATTCATCATCATGGCGTTACAGAACTTGGGGGTGGAGCTGCTGCCACTGATCGCCGGCATCGGCATCGCGGGGGCCGGGGTCGCCCTGGCCATGCAGGGTGTGTTGGGCAATGTGGTGGCCGGGCTGACCATCATCTTCACCCGCCCGTTCCGCGTCGGCGAGTACGTGTCGATGGCTGGTGAAGAGGGCCAGGTTACCCAGATCGGCCTGTTCAATACCACGCTTACTCACCCGGACCGATCGCGTGTCGTCATTCCCAACCGCAAGATCGTGGGCGAAATCCTCCACAACTACGGAAACATACGACAGGTCGACGTCGTGGTCGGGGTGTCCTACGGTACGGACCTGAATCAGGCGCTCGCTGCGATCGACGAGCTCCTACAGAGCAACCCGCGCGTGCTGAAGGACCCGGTGCCGGTGATGCAAGTGGTAATGCTGGCCGACTCCTCGGTTAACATCGGTGTCAAACCCTGGGTGAACGTGCCTGACTTTCCCGCCGCGGCGGGCGAGATCAACAAGGCCATCGTCGAAACCTTCCGGGCGCGCGAGATCGTCATACCGTTTCCGCAGCGCGAAGTGCGTATCCTGGGCGGCGGCACCTGACCCGCCGGAACGCGATCCGGCCGTGCGCGGCAACTTTTTCCCTCAGTTCGTGGGCGCCGCATGAGCGTGCCGCGGGCGTGCAAAGGAGGGTGAGATCAGCTTGTCTCGCCTCTATGCGCGCACCGGGAACACCAGATGAGTCTGACCTCGCTTCCTTTTCCGATCGAGTTCCTGTTGTTCGGGCTCACGCTGGTCGGCATCGCTCTGTTTCATCGGCGCACGCTGCAGGTCGCGTTGTCTGGCCTGGCTGCCGTAGTCCTCTATAAGCTCCTGTATACCGGCTTTCGGGAAGGACCAGGGCTGTTGGGCCTGGCCTATCACCTCGGCGCGGAATGGGTTCCGCTCACCAATCTGCTGGGCCTCCTCACTGGGTTCGCTCTGCTGGCCAACCATTTCTACGAGAGCCGAGTGCCCACCGAGTTGCCGCACTTCCTGCCCAATGACTGGAAGGGCGGGTTCGTCCTGCTGCTCGTCGTGTTCGTGCTATCCGCCTTTCTGGATAACATCGCGGCTGCAATCATCGGTGGCACCATGGCGCGACCGTTGTTCCGGGACAAGCTACATATCGGGTACATCGCGGCCATCGTCGCCGCCTCCAACGCCGGAGGCGCCGGCAGCGTGGTCGGCGACACGACCACGACCATGATGTGGATCGCGGGAGTGAGCCCGCTGGCGGTGCTGCACGCGTACATTGCGTCGATCGTGGCAGTGCTTTTTTGCGGCGTCGTGGCCGCAATTCAACAGCAACGCCACTCGCCCATCCTCAAGCACGCGCCGCCGGGGGTGAGGATCGATTGGTTCCGGGTGGGGATCGTCATCTTCGTCCTGGCTGCCGCCATTGGCACCAACGTGGTCGTGAACGGCTTTTTCCCCGATCATGGCGACCGCTTCCCCTACATCGGCGCCGCGGTTTGGGTCGCGTTGCTGACGTCGAGCGTCGTGCGCCGACCGGATTTCTCGCTTGTGCCTTCAGCTGCACGCAGCAGTCTGTTCCTGCTTGCGCTTGTTCTGTGTGCTTCGCTCATGCCGGTTGACCGCTTGCCGGATCCCACGTGGCACTCGGCCTTCGGCCTGGGGTTCGTGTCCGCCGTGTTCGACAACATCCCGCTCACCGCCCTGGCGCTGGAGCAGGGCGGCTATGACTGGGGCATCCTGGCTTTCACCGTAGGCTTCGGCGGCTCCATGATTTGGTTCGGATCGTCGGCCGGCGTAGGGCTCAGCAACCTGTTTCCGGAATCCCGCTCAGTCCTCCGTTGGATCCGGGGAGGTTGGCATGTCATCCTGGCCTATGTCCTCGGCTTTATCGCGGTGATGCTCGCGACCGGCTGGCAGCCGACCCCCGAACGCTCGCCGCACGGGCGCTCCGAGGCGGCTCAATCGGCGCCGGCCATTCCCTAGACCCCAGCAGGATCCCTGGGCCTAGTCGCGTCGCCGCGATCAAACCCCTTGAACCGACAGGGATTGTCCTCGACGTGCACAGCAGCTTGCTCGGCTCAGGCCGGTACCACCCCGCGCACCGCCCAAGACCCGTCGACGCTTGCAGATCGATTCCCGTTCAAGGTACTCTCCGTGTCTTGCGACGGTGGGGAGGGTCGCGACGTTCGACAGGCTTGCTGCGGCCTGAATCGAGGCGTTCCAGGCCTCGATGCCACGGCCCGGAAGCCGCGCCTAGCCATGCCCGGAGGACAGCGAGCCCCCTGCTGTCGGGCCTGACAAGAACCTGGAGAGATTCGGATGAAGAAGAAGGTGCTCGTCACGCGGGCGGTGTTCGACGAGACCCTGGCCTATCTCGCGCAGCAGTTCGAGATCACATCCAACCAGGCCGACGAGATATATCCTCCCGCTGAACTGGCCGCCAAGCTGCAGGGGATGGATGCGGCCGTGATTACCACGAGCGACCGCGTGGACGACGCTCTGCTGTCGCGCTGCCCAGGTCTGAAAGCGGTATGCAGCGTGAGCGTCGGGTATAACCACATCGATCTCGCAGCCTGCACGCGTCGCGGCGTGATGGCTACCAATACGCCTGGCGTTCTGACGGACAGCGTGGCCGACTATGCCGTGTGCCTGACCCTGGCCACCTGTCGCCGGCTGACCGAGGGCGAGTCCATGTTGCGGCGCGGCGAGTGGAAGGGCACCCACCTGAGAGAACTCCTGGGCATCGACTTGCACCACGCCACGGTCGGCATCTGCGGTTTTGGCCGCATCGGTCAAGTCATTGCCCGGCGCCTGAAAGGCTTCGAGCCAAGCATTTTGTACTGCGACCAGATCCGGGCCGCACCCGACGTCGAGCGGGAGCTGAACGCTATGTTTGCGGATAAGGACGATCTGTTGCGCCGGTCGGACATCGTCATTCTGATCCTGCCCTACACCCAGCAGACACACCACTTCATCGGCGCGCGCGAGCTGGACCTGATGAAGCGCAAGGCCGTGCTGATCAACGTGGCGCGGGGCGGCATCGTGGATGATGCCGCGTTGGTCGAGGCCCTCAAGGCCAGGCGCATATGGGCGGCCGGCCTCGACGTATACGAGAACGAGCCGAAGTTCAACCCGGGCCTGCTCGGGCTGACCAACGTCGTGCTCTCGCCGCATATCGCCAGCGCTTCCGAGCCTACGCGCCAGGCTATGGCGATGACGGCGGCACGCAACTGCGTCGCGGCCCTGACCACGGGCAATCCGCCCAATCTGCTGAATCCTGAGGTCCTGAAACAGAACGCGTGACATCGCTTCCACCCGAATTGCGAGAGGCAGACAGCGTTGAGCAACGATAACTTGCCCGAATACCTTGGGGGCAACGACACAAGAAAAATGCACGATCTATACAGCCTGAGCCTGGCAGAGGCCGTACGCAGGCTATCTTCTGGCGAGATGACCAGCGAGGCCTACACGCGCAGTCTGCTCGCGCGCACGGACCAGCTCGAGGAGCGCGTCAAGGCTTGGCAGTGGCTGGACAAGGAACGCGCTTTGGAATCGGCGCGCGAGGCCGACCGCCGGGTTCTGGCTGGCCGCACGCCAGGCGCCCTGCACGGGGTGCCGGTAGCCGTGAAGGACATCATCGACGTGCGCGGGGTAGTGACCTCCATGGGCTCGCCCATCTATGAGCGCTACGTGCCCGAGATGAACGCCGAGGTCGTGGATCGACTGCACGCGGCCGGTGCTTTCGTCCTCGGCAAGACAGTTACCACCGAGTTCGCCTTTTTGATTCCGAACAAGACACGCAATCCATGGAACCCGGCGCACACGCCGGGTGGTTCCTCGAGCGGGTCGGCGGCTGCGGTCGCGGTTGGGTTCGCGCCGGCGGCCATCGGCACGCAGACTAACGGTTCAGTAATCCGCCCGGCCGCGTTCTGCGGCGTGGTGGGCTACAAACCGGGCAAGGGCGTACTGTCCACCGACGGCATCCTGCCGTTCAGCCCGAGCCTGGACCAGCCGGGTGTCTTCGCCCGCAGCGTCGAGGACGTGGCGCTGCTGGTGGCACACTTGGCCCATTCGCGCTGGACCATCAGCCCGCAGATCGGCGCGCTGAAACATGCGCCTCGTCTGGTGGCCGTGCGCACGCCGCTCTGGCATCTGGCCGAGCCCGATCAGCGCAGCCGCTTCGCTACCGACATCGCAGTACTGCGCGAGGCAGCCGCGATCGTGGACGAGGTCGACCTCCCCTCGGGCTTTAACGAGGCGCACAAGGTCCATCGCATCATCATGCTGCACGAAGCGGCCGCGGCCGCCCGCCGGGTGCGCGCGCATTACCGCGAGAAGATCAGCGGTTTCCTGAACCAGGCCTTGGACGAAGGCGAGCGCATCTCCGTCGCGGAGTACGAGCGGGCTGTGAGAAAGCGCGAAGCGCTGCAGCGCGACTTCTCCCGCTTCCTGGACGACTACGACGCGGTGGTCACGCCGCCGGCGGCGGGCGAGGCGCCGGCCTCGCTAGAGACAACCGGTGACCCCAGTTTCTGCACGATCTGGACGCTGCTTGGGGTGCCGGCCATCACTATCCCGACAGGGCTCGGTAGTCGCGGCATGCCACTGGGGTTGCAGATCGTGGGCAACCAGGGCGAGTCCAATCATCTGCTCGCGACCACCATGTGGTGCGAGCGTCAGCTGCCTTTCCGCGGCCTTCTCGCACGCGAGAAGGGTACTTGAACCGCGGCGGAATGCGCGCGGCATTCATCGGCATGGTTCGCGGGTCGACCGGGGGGTTGAGTTGCTAGCAGGCTTCGTGGGGCTGGGCATCATGGGCCAGCCCATGGCGTTGAACCTGCTCAAAGGCGGGCACACGCTGCGCGTTTACGGGCGCCGCGCCGAATCCATGCTGCCCCTGGAACATGCCGGCGCGACGGCGTGCGCCTCCGCTGCAGAAGCTACACGCGGTTGCGAGGCGATTTTCACGATGGTCGCCGATACGCCGGACGTTGAGCAGGTGATATTCGGCCCGTCCGGCGTCGCAGAAGGCGCTGCTCGCGGCTCGGTGGTGGTGGATATGAGCACCATCTCGCCGGTCGCCACGCGCTCGATGGCAGCGCGGCTGGCGGGCAGGGGCATAGAGATGCTTGACGCCCCGGTGTCGGGCGGGGAGGTGGGCGCAGTCAACGGCACGCTGTCGATCATGGTTGGCGGCAAGCCCGAAGTGTTCGATCAGGTAAAACCGCTGTTCGAATGCATGGGCAAGAACATCGTGCTGATCGGCGCCAACGGCGCGGGCCAGGTGGCCAAGGCCTGCAACCAGATCGTGGGCGCGGTCGCGCTCGAGTCGGTAGCCGAGGGGCTGACGCTGGCGCGCAAAAACGGCGTGGACCCGGGCAAGGTGCGCGATGCGCTGCTGGGCGGCTTCGCCTGGAGCCGGGTGCTGGAGATCCACGGCCGGCGCATCGTCGAGCGCGACTTCAAGCCGGGCTTCAAGGCCAAGCTGCACCAGAAGGACCTGCGCATCGTGACCGAGACTGCCGCGCAGCTCGGGATCGGCCTACCGCAGTCGGCTCTTATCGCCCAGCATCTGAATGCTTTGGTGGGGATGGGCTGCGGCGAGGAGGATTCCGCCGCCGTCGCCAAGGTGCTTGAGACCCTGAGCGGGCTGAAGCTGTGAGCCAATCAAGCGCGAGCACTTCGATCCCAGGCCTCTGAGCCCGGATGGCTAAGCGCGGAGCAGTCCATTGAAGATAGGCTTCGTTGGCCTGGGCGCCATGGGGCGCCCGATGGCGCAGAATTTGATCAGGGGCGGTCACGAGCTGTGCGTCTGGGCACGGCGCGCGCAAGCGACCAAGCCGCTCACCGACGCTGGCGCTCAAGCCTCGCCGACGCCCGCGCTGCTCGCCGCGCAGTGCCAAGTCGTGTTCACCATGGTGACCAAGGGCGAGGACGTAGAGCAGGTAGTTCTCGGGTCGGACGGGATCATTTACGGTGCGAAGGCGGGTACCGTCGTCATCGATTGCAGCACCATCGCACCTGCAACTACACGCCGCGTTGCCCAGGTGTTGGCAGAGAAGGGCGTGGAGATGCTCGACGCACCGGTATCCGGCGGCGAGCAGGGTGCGATCGAAGGCACGCTGTCGATCATGGTCGGCGGCAAGGCCGAGGTCTTCGAGCGCGTGCAACCGGTCCTGCGCTGCGTAGGCCGGACCCTGGTGCATATCGGCGAAAGCGGTGCCGGCCAGGTGGCCAAGGCGGCCAATCAGCTGGCGCTGATCGTAGCCATCCAGGGCATCGCGGAGGCGATGGTTTTCGCACGTGCGAACGGGGTGGAGTTCCGGCCGGTATGGGAGGCGCTCACCAAGGGCTTCGCAGGCAGCCGCATGCTTGAGGTCGTCGGGCAGCGGATGATCGAGCAGCAATTCGTCATGGGGATCGACGCGAGCCTGCATCTCAAGGACTCGCTGATCGTCCTGCAGTGCGCGCACGAGTCGCGCACGGCAGTACCTGGTGCGGCGCTCGCTGCCCAGGCCTTCAACGCGCTGTTCGCCCGTCCCGGGACGCGCTGGGACTCGGCTGCGATACTCAAGGTGGTCGAAGAGATGTCCGGGTTCCCCGGCCGCGGTTCCTAAATCGGAACTCACCAAAACGAGCGAGCTCCAAAGGGTAGAATCCGCCTTCGTCGTCTGCGTCCCACCGACCTGGATGGGGCCCCAACCGTGTCCTCGGTCCCTGCCGCACGCTCCCCGCTCGACACCCTCAGTGCCCTTCAGGCACGTCTGTCCGGCTGCCTGATCCGGCACCGTCATCGGCTGCGCGCCGCCTTGCAGCGGGCCGGGGAGGCGGCCCGACACGGGCGGCTCACTGTGCAGGAGGTGAACGCGCTCAGCGAGGAGGTGGCGCGTTCGGAGGAGGTGCTGCAAGCGCGGCTGGCGGCGCTGCCGACCGTGAGCTACCCGGAGGAGCTACCAGTCTCGGCGCGCAGGGACGAGATCGCCGCGGCGATCACGGACCACCAGGTGGTGATTCTGTGCGGCGAAACCGGTTCGGGCAAGACCACCCAGCTCCCGAAGATTTGCCTGGAGCTCAAGCGTGGCGCGGCCGGCATGATCGCCCACACTCAGCCTCGGCGGATCGCCGCGCGCACGGTGGCCGCGCGCATCGCTCAAGAGTTGGGCCAACCTCTGGGCGAGGAGGTGGGATACCGGGTGCGCTTCAGTGACCGGGTCAGCGAGCGAAACTATCTACGCGTGATGACAGATGGAATCCTGCTGTCAGAGACCCAGACCGACCGGTTCCTCAACGCTTACGACACTATCATTATCGATGAGGCACACGAACGCAGCCTCAACATCGATTTCTTGCTCGGCTACCTAAAGCAGCTGCTGCGCAAGCGCCCGGAGCTCAAACTCATCATCACCTCGGCCACTATCGATGCGCAACGCTTCTCGCACCACTTTGACGACGCGCCGGTGATCGAGGTCTCGGGACGGCTGTATCCGGTGGAAATCCGCTATCACCCTATGCAAAGGGACGAGGAATCGGGCGACCCCCCCGAGCTCGCCGACGCCATTGTCGGCGCCGTCGACGAGCTCGCGCGTCTGTCCGCGACCGGAGACATCCTCGTGTTTCTGCCAGGCGAGCGTGAGATTCGGGACAGCGCAGAGGCGTTGCGCAAGCGTCACCCGGCCCACACCGAGATCTTGCCGCTATATGCAAGGCTCTCCGTTCATGAACAGGAGCAGGTGTTCCAGCGCGGTGCAGGGCGGCGTATTGTGCTTGCCACCAACGTCGCTGAGACCTCCCTCACCGTGCCCGGGATCAAGTACGTCATCGACGCGGGACTGGCTCGGGTCAACCGCTACAGCTACCGCAACAAGGTCGAGTTGCTGCAGGTGGAGCCGATCTCGCGCGCCTCGGCTGATCAGCGCGCCGGACGCTGCGGGCGCGTAAGCAGTGGTATATGCCTGCGCCTGTACCGCGAGGAAGATTACGTTTCACGCCCGGAATTCACCGATCCCGAGATCCTGCGCTCCTCGCTTGCTTCGGTGATCCTGCGCATGAAGGCGCTCCGACTCGGCGAGGTGGAGGACTTCCCGTTTGTGGATCCGCCCTCCTCGCGTGCCATCGCCGACGGCTACCAGCTCCTGGCGGAGCTCAACGCAGTGGACGAGCAGCGCAGGCTTACGCCGATCGGCAGCCAGCTTGCGAAGCTTCCGGTGGATCCGAGGATGGCGCGCATGATCGTCGCCGCACGCGATGAGGGTTGTCTGGCCGAGATCCTCATCATCGCCAGCGGGCTCGCTATCCCGGACCCGCGCGAGCGCCCCATGGACAGGCAGGAACTGGCCGACGGCGTCCACGCGCAGCTGCAGGATGAACGCTCCGAGTTCCTGGGCCTGCTCAAATTGTGGCTGTTCTTCGACGACGCACTCAAGCACAAGAAATCGAACCGCAAGCTGGCTCAAGCTTGCCGCGAGAACTTTCTATCCTATCACCGGCTGCGCGAGTGGCGCGATCTACACGGCCAGCTGCATGCGTTAGCGTCGGAGATGGGCTGGCATCCGAACGACAAGCCTGCCGGCCACGACTCGATCCATCGCGCGCTGCTCGCCGGTCTGCTCGGGAACATCGGCTCGAAGTCGGACGAGCCTGGTGTCTACCTTGGCGCGCGCGGAATCAAGTTCGCCATCTTTCCCGGCTCGCCGCTGCGCAGAAAGGGCCCGCCCTGGCTGATGGCGGCGGAACTTACCGAGACCACCAAGCTCTATGCGAGAAACGTGGCGCCGATCGACCCGGCTTGGCTCGAACGCATCGGCGCTCACCTGGCAAAGACCACCTGGCACGATCCGCACTGGGAAAAGGCGCCGGCACAGGCGATGGCCCATGAACGCGTGACCGTATACGGGCTCGTGGTGGTGCCGCGCAGGAAAGTGGCGTTCGGACCGATCGATCCCGAGGCGGCGCGCGAGATCTTCATCCGCGAGGGTTTGGTGCACTGGCAGCTCGAGACCAAGGCCGATTTCCTGCGCTACAACCAGCACCTGGTGCAGGAAGTCGAGGAGCTTGAGCACAAGTCCCGCCGCCACGATGTGCTGGTGGACGAGTCGCGAGTCTTCGAGTTCTACGACGAGCGCGTGCCGAAAGACATCTGGAGCGCTCAGCAGTTCGAACGCTGGCGAAGCGAGGCCGAGCGAGAAGCGCCGCGCCTGCTGTTCCTGACGCGCGAACGTCTGATGCGGCATGCGGCAGCGGAAATTACGCACGAGCGCTTCCCCGAGACGGTAGAGCTGAACGGTGTGCGCTACAACCTCTCCTACCGCTTCGAGCCTGGCCATCCACTGGATGGCGTGACCATGACCGTGCCGCTGCACCTGCTCAACCAAGTCGACGAGCAGCGCTGTGAATGGCTGGTCGCGGGCCTGCTGCGAGAGAAGGTCACGCACTTGATACGCGAGCTGCCCAAGAACCTGCGCAAGCACTTCGTGCCGGTACCGCAGGTTGTGACCTCGGCCATGGAGCACCTCGAGCCGGTGTCGATGCCGTTGACGACCGCGCTATCCCAAGCGCTGCTGCGCGTTTGCGGCGTCGAGGTTGCGCAGGATGCCTGGAACCCAGCCGACCTACCACCCTTCCTGCATATGAACTTCAGAATCATCGACGAGCGGGGCGAGGAGCTAGCGACGGGACGCAATATCGCCGAGCTGCGCGCTCGGTTCGGAGTGACGGCGCGGCGTCGGTTCAGCGAGAGCGCCGTCAGCCAATTTGAGCGCGAGGGTTTGCTGAGCTTCGACATCGAAGAGCTGCCGGAGCAGGTGGAATTCGTGCGCCGCGGGCAGAAGCTGGTTGGCTACCCGGCTCTGGTGGATGAAGGCAAGTCGGTGCGGCTAACGCTGCTGGACACCGAGCACGACGCCGCCGCGGCCACGCATCGGGGTCTGCGTCGTTTGTTCCAGCTGGCTGCATCGGAACAGGTCAAGTTCGTAGCACGCAATCTGCCGGGCTTCCAGGACATGGCGCTGCGCTACGCTTTGCTGCTGGAGCTGGAAGGCGGCAGGGCGGACAAGGGTGCAGTGTCGGACCGGTTGCGCGACGAGCTGGTCGATGCCATCTGCGATCGCGCCCTCTTCGTGGAGCCGGAGCAGGTGCGCACGCGAGCCGCCTTCAACGAGCGGTTGAACAAGGCGAAAATGCGTCTGACCGACGTGGCGCAGGAGGTATGCCGTGCAGTGGGGGAGATCGTGACCGAGTATCAGGCGCTGCGACCAAGGTTGAACCAGCAGGGTGTCCCCATCTGGCAGCGGGCCATGACCGACATCCGCAACCAGCTCAGAGAGCTTCTGCGGCCCGGCTTCATCGTCTCGGTACCGCTGGCTCGACTCAAGGATTACCCGCGCTACCTCAAGGCCATCCACTTGCGCCTGGACAAGTTTTCGATCAACCCGGCCAAGGACGCGGATTGGCAGCAGCAGATCCAAAGTTGGCGGCAAGCGTATCAGGCGCGCGTGGCCGACGACAGCCAACGTGGCGTTCGGGACCCCAAATTGGAGGAATTTCGCTGGGCGCTCGAGGAACTGCGCGTGTCGTTGTGGGCACAGCGGCTCAAGACCCCTTATCCAATTTCGTTCAAGCGGTTAGCGAAGACGTGGAGCGAGCTCGGCTAGGACTCCTTGAGGAATGGCTTCGCACGCGCCCGCACCAGACCGCATTTGCTGAGTTCTGACCGGGTCGCATCACGGTCACTCCCGCCCCAGCCTGCGCTCGCCGGGAGCGGCCGCGACCGGATCGGACCGGCGTCGCTTCCCCGAACCTGCCGGCGTGTTCACCTTCCCCGCCAAGCTGCTAAACTAAAGCGCCAGGGGAGCGCCGGAAGGTGCGCTTTGAAGAAGGGGGGCGCCATGAAGACCGTCAACGAAATCCTAGAGGCCAAGTCGCACCGCCTGCTGTCGATCTCGCCGGAAACCTCGGTGCTCGACGCGCTCAAGCTGATGGCCGAAAAGGACATCGGCGCCCTCGTCGTGCTCGACGGGGATGATCTCGCAGGGATCTTCTCGGAGCGGGACTACGCGCGCAAAGTGATCCTGCACGGCAAGTCCTCCAAGGATACGCGAGTGCGTGAGATCATGACCCACAAGGTCGTGTGCGTGCGTCCCGACCAGAGCGTCGAGGAATGCATGGCGTTGATGACCGACAAGCGCATCCGGCACCTTCCCGTGCTGGAGGAAAGGCGGGTGATCGGCGTGATCTCGATCGGCGACGTGGTCAAGGAGGTCATCTCCGAGCAGCGTTTCGTCATCGAGCAGCTGGAGCACTACATTCACAGCTAGGGAGCTTCCCTAGGCACCCGCGCACGCGATGCCCTAACCCGCGATTTGATGCGCCACCGCAGGCGACGACGCATGAATCGCGGGCGCAGGCTGCGACTCGGAGCGCGGAGCGAGGAAACCTGTACCTGACCCAGCCCTACTCAAGCTGATCTGGACGCGAATGTTTTCTGCTCTGCTTCTGGTCGCCGCTGTGCTGTTGACCGCAGCATGTTCCAGCCCGGAACGGCTGACATCCAAGGCCACACCTTGCTCAACCGGCGAGGTAAAAATCGTGAGCAGCGATTTCTCGCGTAGGGGCGTGACGACGGCCTGGTGCGCCGAATGCAAGGGCAAGCTCTACTTGTGCGCCACCGATGCCGAACGGAACAAGGTGCAATGCCGCCCGAGCACACCCGACGACGCTTGTCGTTGAACTGAGCCACTGGTGCGGAAGCGTCCAGGGCGGCTGGGGTATATGGCAGTGCCGTCTTTCGGCGAGCGCGGGGGCCAAGACGTAAGATGTGTTGGCTCTCCGCAGGATGGCCGATGCTGAGAGGGAGCGGGCGTTGATCCACACCGGAAGCTGTCATTGCGGAGCCGTCCTCATCGAGGTCGAGGCCGCCGAAGACCTGGAAGTCTACGAGTGCAACTGCTCGATGTGCGAGCGCACCGGCTTCCTGCATCTCATTGTCCCGGCGACACGCTTCCGTCTCGTTTCCGGGCGCGATGCGCTGACGACCTATACCTTCAATACCGGCGTCGCCAAGCACATGTTCTGCAAGGTGTGCGGCGTCAGGCCGTTCTACGTGCCGCGCTCCAATCCGAACGGGTTCAGCGTCAATCTGCGCTGTTTAGGCCGCGCAACGATCCGATCGGTCAAGGTACTGCCCTTCGATGGCCAGAATTGGGAAGCCAGCGCGGCGGCGGTGGCTCACCTTTCTGAGTAGCAGACCGGGGCAGGGTCTGCAGCGGGCTGCTGTTGTGCAAGGCGAGCTTACTCCCAGTGCTCTGAAGCGGATTCGGTCAACACCACCGATGCCTCCACCTGCGAGGCGGGCAGGGACCAGTACTTGCTCAGCAGTCGCTGCTTGGTCCGCTCGGACACCAGCCGAAACCCGTGTTTCTCGTAAAACCGGATCGCCCAGCGCGCTGCAGCCCAAGTACCGACCAGCAGCGGACGCTGGGTCTGGGATCGCAACTCGGCCAGAAGCTGGCCGCCGATACCTTGGTTGCGATAGGCTGTGCGCACGTATGCGTGCCGGATCAGCGCCGCGTCGAGAACATCCTGCAGGCCCATGACGCCGACCAACTGGTCGCCCAGCCGGTAGCCCAAGAAGTGCACGCCAGCAGCGATTTCTGCGCGCAGCTCGTCCACGCGCATATAGGGCTCCTTCCAGCGATCTGGCGGGATCACGCCGCGATAGGCGTGCGCGGCGTCGTTGATGACGGTGTACATGTCGAGTAGATCGTGGTCGGTGCAGGACCGGATCATGGCGAATACACCCCTGGACGGAGCTGGCGTTCGGGCATAGCTTACCCCAGCGTGCGGAGCAATCCATGGTTGAACCCAAGCTCGGCCAACTGCGGCTTTCCCAGCTGGGCGATTGCGTGCTTGTCGTGGAGCTGGGCACGGACGCATCGGAGCAGACGGCGCTGCGCGTCCACGCGGTGGCGCAGCACCTGCTCGATCACCCGCCACCGGGAGTGCGCGACGTAGTGGCGGCCGCATGCACGGTTGCGCTGCACTACGATCCGCTTCAAATCGAACCCATGCCCGAGGCTCAGACGCCGTTCGAAGCCCTGGCGCAGCAGGTGACCCAGCGGCTCGACTCGCTCGATCCGGCAGCTGCGCCAATGGGGAGCGAGCATGAGATTCCGGTTTGCTACGGCGCTGAATTCGGCGAAGACCTGGAGGCTGTTGCGAGCGCCCACGGCTTGACCTCAAACGATGTGATCGCGCTGCACAGCGCACCGTTGTATCGCGTGCAGATGCTCGGCTTCGCGCCTGGCTTTGCCTACCTGGCCGGCCTGGATGCGCGCATTGCGACGCCACGCAGACCGACCCCACGCACGCGTGTACCTGCCGGGAGCGTGGCCATCGGCGGTGAGCTCACCGCCGTGTATCCCCTCGATTTGCCGGGTGGATGGCATCTGATCGGTCGCTCGCCGCTGAGCTTCTTCGATCCCGCCGCTGAGCGCCCCGAGCTTACTGATTGCCGGCGACCGGGTACGCTTTGTCGCCATCACGCCGGAGGAGTTCGGGCGTATGGACCAGGACGGCACGATGGCGCTGAAGGTCCATCGCGCGGGGATTCTCTCCACGCTGCAGGATCTGGGGCGCTACGGGTACCAGCGCTTCGGCGTCCCAGTGGGAGGGGTGATGGACGAGTACTCGCATCGCCTGGCCAACCTGTTGGTCGGCAATGCCGAGCTTGAAGCCACGCTCGAAATGACGCTCGCTGGGCCGCGTCTCGAGTTCACGCAGGACACTCTGATGGGCATCTGCGGCGGCGACTTCGCACCCACTCTGAGGGGAAGCAAGCGTGCCGGCGGCGCGACCGGTACTGCTGCGCAAAGGATGTGTGCTGGACTTCGGCACTTGCCGCCTGGGCTGTCGCGCCTACCTGGCGGTGGCCGGGAGGTTTCGAGGTGCCGCTCGTCATGGGCAGCAAGAGCACCTACCTGCGCGGCGGGTTCGGCGGTTTCGAGGGACGCGCGCTTCGCCGTGGCGATCTGATACCTACCGGCGAGACCGATGCTGGACGCCTACCCTGGTCTGCGTCGACAACTCGAGGCCGGCGCTCCCTTCGCCTATCCGCGCTGGTCGGTCGACGCTAACTCCGCGTTCCTGGCACACGGCCATCACCGCATCCATTTCACGCCTGGCCGGCACTGGGAGCTCTTCACCGAAGACAGCCAGGAGCAGTTCGCAGGCGTGCAGTACCGCATCGCCCCCGACTCGGACCGGATGGGTTACCGTCTCGAAGGTCCGGTGCTGGCGCTGAAAGCAGCCAACCGAGATCCTGCCGGAAGCAGTGACCTTCGGCAGCATCCAGGTGCCGCCGGATGGCCGCCCCATCGTACTCATGGCCAATCGACAGACCACCGGCGGTTATCCGAGAATCGGAGAGGTGTCAGCCGTCGATCTGCCAATGCTGGCCCAGCTGCCCCCGGGTGACACGCTGCGGTTCGAGGCCATCGCGCCCGAGGACAGCCAGCGACTGTATCTCCAGCGCGACCGCGACCTGGGAATCATGCGCGAAGCGCTGCGGATGCGTATGAAACAATGAAGACCGCAGTCGATCTCAACTGCGACATGGGTGAGAGCTTCGGCGCTTGGAGCATGGGTGCAGACGCCGAGGTGCTTGACCATGTGAGCTCCGCCAACATCGCCTGCGGCTTCCACGCCGGCGATCCCGCGATCATGCACCGCACCGTTGCTGGTGCGCTCGCGCGCGGCGTCGCGGTGGGTGCCCACCCGTCATTGCCGGACTTGCAAGGTTTCGGCCGGCGGACGATGCGCGTCACCCCTGATGAGGTGTACGACCTGGTCCTGTACCAAATCGGAGCGCTGGCCGGCTTCTGCCGCGCGCTGGGCGGGCGGTTGGCTCACGTGAAGGCACACGGCGCGCTCTACAACATGGCGGCCAAGGATGCCGTGCTGGCCGATGCGATTGCTTGCGCAGCGCGCGATTTCGACCCTTCCCTCGTCTTGTTCGGCCTGGCCGGAAGCGAGTTGGTACGCGCCGGACGAAGCGCTGGATTGAGGGTGGCGAACGAGGTCTTTGCTGACCGCACCTACCAGCGAGATGGCACGCTCACCCCTCGCAGGAGGCCCGACGCGATGATCCAAGACTTGGCTGCGGCGCTGGCGCAGGTGGAGCGAATGATGTGCGAGGGTCGAGTGCGCGCGCTTGACGGCGGCGACGTGGCAGTGGAGCCCGACACGATCTGTATCCATGGCGACGAGCCCGGCGCGGTCGTCTTCGCGCGCGAGTTGCGTGCCCTGCTCGCGCGGCTCGGCGTTGCCGTGCGGGCTCCAGCGCAGCACGCATGATCCGGGAAACCCTCAGAGTGCGCGGGCGCACAGGCTGAGCGCGCGGAGAAACGCCAAGCAGTGGCTTTCGCACGGCTGCGCACTGTCGGCCTGATTGTCGTTGACCCTTCTTGGTCGTTGCTGCGTTTATAGCGTCTGCAACCTCAATTCTTGTAGAGGAGAGTGTCATGACACGCCTTGGCGTCCTTCTGGGCCTGCTGCTCTGCATCCCTGTACGCCCGGCCCTGGCGGTTGGGTCGCTGGCCGACGTTGGCATTTACGATCACAACAGTGGCGAAATGCTTCCGGTGTTTCACGCGGACGGCCGCTGGTACGTCGCCGGCCGGACCGGCAACGAATACGAGGTGCGCATTCGCAACGACACCGGCGGGGATCTGCTCGCGGTCGTGTCGGTGGACGGCGTGAACGTAGTCAGCGGTGAGACGGCGTCTACCAGCCAGAGCGGCTATGTGATCGGTCCATGGCAGTCGCTGAGCATACAAGGTTGGCGCAAGAGCCTGGCACGCGTCGCCGCTTTCTACTTCACGGATCTAAGCAACGCGTACGCTACGCGAACGGGACGACCGGACGACGTCGGGGTGATCGGCGTAGCGGTGTTCCGCCGCAAGGCGCAGCCCCCAGCCGAGCTGGAACAACCGCAGGTGCGCGGCCAAGTTCCCAACGATGGTCGGCTGCGTCAGCGGGCGCCCTATGACGCCCCGGCGCGTAGCGAAGCGCCTTCGTCGTCGCAGAATGCGGGCGCGGCTCCCTCGGCCGACAGTGCGGCGCCACCGGCCTCGGCGGCTGCCGTCGAGCAAGGCATCGGCACTGGGCATGGCCGCAGCCAGGCCTCACATGCGCGCTACGTGAGCTTCGAGCGCGAGTCGGACGCACCCAACGAGATCATCGAATTGCGCTACGACACGCGCGCAAACTTGGTGGCGCGCGGGATCATCCGCTTCGTGCCACGCGATCCGAACCCCTTCCCCGCTCGCTTCGTGCCGGATCCGCCTCCCCGGTGACGAGCATGTCCGAACTACTCAAACCACGGGGGATATGCACCTCGCGTATACTCCCGCGGCCATGGAGGCGGTGCCTTCAGATGAGGACTTGATGTTGCGCTTCAGCGGTGGCGATGCTGCCGCTTTCGATGCGCTCTACGCACGCCACCGCGGCGGTGTGTTCCGTTACCTCCTGCGTCACTGCCGCAACCACGCTGCCGCCGAGGAGTTGTTCCAGGACATCTGGATGAATCTGGTGCAGGCGCGCAGCCGGTACCGCGTGGAGGCGAAGTTCACCACCTATTTGTACACGCTGGCCCACAACCGTCTCATGGATCACTTCCGACGCGGGAAGGGGCGCGAGCTGGTGTCGCTGGACCAGGAGGAGGATGATCCCGTCGACCTGGCAGCCTCGGCGACGGTGCAGCCTGAACGGGCGGCGCAGTCGCGCGAACAGGCCAGGCGGCTCATCGAGCTGGTGGCAGCGCTACCGGCCGTGCAGCGTCAAGTCTTTCTGCTGCACGAGGAGGGCGGGCTGAGCCTGGAAGAAATCGCGGCAGTGACCGGCGCCAACCGAGAGGCGGTCAAGAGCCGCCTGCGCTATGCGCTGGCCAAGTTGCGCGAGGGGATGAAGGACTACCTGTGAGCGCAGATACGCCGCAGGACAGCGAGCTGAAGCAGCTTCTCGCCGATACAGCAGCGCTCAGGCAGGCGATACCGCGCGGCGTCGCAGGAAGAGCCGCCGGCGCAGCTCGATGAGGCCATCCGCGCCGCCGCCCGACGCGACGTCAGGGCGCGCCCGCGCGCGGCCGGCTCTCGATTGGGAACATCGTGGCACATTCCAGCGTCCATCGCCGCGGTCGTGGTGGTGAGCGTGACCCTCGCCGTGATGGTGGCGCAGCACGATACGCAGCTGCCGGTTACCAAGGACCAGCCCACGCCTACCCCTGCGCGCGGGGCCGAAGCAGCCAGGGACCAGGCCGAGGCGGCGTCCGCATCTGGCGCCCTGAAGGCGAAGGCCCAACCGGAAGCGGTGAAGAGGGCGGTGCAAGCTCCCCCTCAGGCGGCTGGACCCCCAGCATCGTCCGAGGCGTCCACGGCAACTGCCGTCGAGAAGCTCGAGCGGTCCATGGTCCCGGTGGCCAAGCAGGGCCCGGAGGCCAAGCAGGTACCTGAAGCCAAGAAACCAATCGCTCCCACGGGGATTGAGTCGCGCGTGGAGCCCTCGCCCGCCCGGGCGCCAGCAGAGACAGCCCCGCCTACGCCTGCCGCGGCTTCCAACGCAATTCCAGCCCCGCCTGCCCTCCAAGAGGGAGCCCCAAAGGCGACAGCGGAGGGAACGGCGTCGGCGCTGCCGTTGGCCAAGAGACGGACACTGGCCAGCCCCGCCGAAGCGGACTCGAGTGGCTCACCGTGGGAGAAAGATCCGCAGGGATGGCTTGCGCACATCGAGGAACTGCGTGCAGCCGGACGCAGTGAAGATGCGGCAATCAGCTTTCGGGCCTTCCGCACCCGCTATCCGGATTACCAGCTGCCGGCTGGATTTGTGGCTCCTGGTCCTTGAGTCTTTGGCCGGGGTCCGGCGCTGCGTGCCGTTTGGTACTGTCGCATGGAGCGCTCGCGGACGCCTAGGTCGCGCAGTTGGCGCTCGCTAACCGGTGTGCCGGCGGAGCCGGAAAAACAAACGGCGTCAGGGCAGGGCCTGACGCCGGTCGGTAAAACCCTGGAGCGCTGGTCTTAAGCCGCTTTCTTCCGCGGCGAAACCACAGTCGCCGTCGCCGCTTGGGCGTTGGATTCAGCAATCGCCGCCATCTGCTTGGTCGCCTTGAGCACCGACTCGTAGACAGCGCTGGCGGACTGGATGACGGACTTGACCGCTGCCACCGCACCCTCGGAGCCGGCAGGTGCGTTCTTTAGGGCCCCGTCCAGAACGCCCACGACGTTCTTGTTCAGCTCGCCGAGCTGCTCCTCAAGAAGTGAGGTGATCTCGGCCTGGGTCGTGGTGGCGACCTCATATACGCTCTTGGCGTAGGCCTGCGCCTTCTCCCAGACGGGCTGAGACAAACTGCCGCTCAGGGTAGCCAGCTCACTCGCATCCTTGACTGCACCCAGCTGTTTGGCTGTCTTCACCCCATCGGCGAAGGCCGTCTTCGCCACGCGAAACTGCAGATCGGCCAGCTTTTCGACGGTTTCTGAGGTGATCTCGGCGAACTTCAGCGTCGCTTCCAGCTGCGAGCGGTTGAGGGCCATCACCTGGTCGTTGATTTGTACCATACAATCTCTCCTTGAATTCAATTAATTAACAGTCTTCCCCCGTGCTTTGCCGCCGTGATTGCTGCACTGCACCAACACATTGTAAGCGCTACGTGGGATATGTCAAGGAAAATGTGCTGCAATGCAGCAGGAGCGCCGGCTGGACCGAGCTATTCCTTAGAAGCTGGTTGAGATTGACTCCTTGGGATGCGCGTCAGGCGACGGTCTGTGTTCCAAGGGCGCACCGGCCAAGCTCATCAGCGCTACCCACCCAAAAGGGAGCTAAGCCCTGAGCTTTAAAGCCAGCGTCATCCCATCTCCGATTGGCACGAGGCTGATGCGCACTCTGCTGTCCTTGGACAGGCGCTGGTTGAAGGCGCGGATAGCCTGCGTGTCAGCGTCGCCGACTCCCGGGTCGGCCGGCCGGCCGGACCACAAGGTGTTGTCGATGGCGATCAGACCCCCAGGGCGAAGCAGAGCGAGCGAACGCTCGTAGTAGCCCCAGTAGTTTTGCTTGTCGGCGTCGATGAAGGCGAAGTCGTAGCTGCCGCCCCGCCCGTGCGCGATCAGGCGATCCAACGTCTGCAGCGCCGGAGCCAGATACAGGTCGATCTTCTGCTCGACCCCAGCCTCCTCCCAATAGCGCCGCGCGATCGAGGTCCACTCCTCACTGACGTCACATGCCGTGATATGGCCGTCCGGCGCCAGGGCGAGCGCGACGATGAGGGAGCTGTAGCCGGTAAACACGCCCACCTCGAGGCAACGCTTGGGGTTCAGCGCCTGTACCAGCAGCCCCAGCAGCTGTCCTTGTTCAGGCGCGATCTGCATCATGCCCATCGGCAGCTTGGCCTGTCTCGGCGCGCAGGCGCCTGAGTATCGGCGGCTCGCGCAGCGAGACCGAAAGCATGTAGTCGTAGATCCGGTCGGGAAGGCCGATGGTCTTGTTGGACATAAGGGTTGTTAGAATCTCGGTTGTCCTGCGGCAATGCTAGCACTAGAGCGGCGCGCAGCGACGCACACCAGACCTGAACCCGGATTGCGACCCGTCATGTGCCAGCTGCTGGGGATGAACTGCAACGTCCCGACCGATATCTGCTTTTCCTTTACCGGCTTCCGCCGCCGCGGCGGTGCCACCGATCAGCACTCGGACGGCTGGGGCATCGCTTTTTTCGAGGGCCGCGGCTGCCGTCTGTTCCTCGATCCCGTGCCGGCAGTGCACTCGCCCGTGGCGGAGCTGGTGCGCAACTACCCGATCCGCTCCACCAATGTCATCGCGCATATCCGCAAGGCGACGAGAGGCGTAGTGGGCCTCGAGAATACTCACCCGTTCATGCGCGAGCTGTGGGGTCGCTACTGGATCTTCGCGCACAACGGGACACTGGAAGATTTCGCACCGCGACTCGAGGGCAGGTTCTGCCCGGTTGGCACGACTGACAGCGAACTGGCCTTCTGCTGCATCCTGGAAGCTCTGCGCGAGGCGTTCCCCGCGGGTATGCCGGAAGTCGTGGCGCTCGCAGATCTCCTCGGTCATCTGACCGGTGAGATGTCCCGTCACGGGACCTTCAACTATCTGCTATCCAACGGCGAGCTCCTGTTTGCGCACTGCGCAGACCGACTGTCCTACATCGTGCGCCAGGCGCCGTTCACCACTGCGCACTTGCTGGATGAGGATGTGGAGGTGGACTTCAGTCAGGTCACAACACCCGAGGACCGCGTCGCGGTCATCGCCACTGCCCCGCTGACCGACAACGAGCCGTGGACGGCGCTGGCGAGCGGAGAACTGGCGGCTTTCCGGGACGGCGAACGCGTTGATATCGATTGATACCCGCTAGTCGGGTGCACGTCCCTGCAGGCGAGGGCCGACGCACTGCAGATCCCAGCGGCTGATAGCGTAGCGCCAGAACTCCGGGACCGTCGCGTCCCCGAGGTCGTCCGGGAGCGCCTGGTTGAGAAAACGCCACACCGCCTGCAGGACGGCCAGAGGACGTGTGGGGTCTACCGGCGCGGCCTTCGTCTGCTTGGAAAGCTTCTCGCCCCCCTGGTCGACTGCCACCGGCAGATGGGCGTAGCGGGGTACCGGAAGTGCGAGCAGACGCAGGAGCTGGGTCTGGCGGACGCTCGACTCCAGCAGGTCGGCGCCGCGCACTACGTCGGTCATGCCTTGTTCGCCGTCGTCCACGGCGGAAGCCAGGTGGAAGGCATACACCCGGTCGGCGCGGTACACGATGAAATCCCCGGCTTCGCGCTCCAGGTCGCGGTACTGGCGGCCGAGCAAGCGATCGTCGAACTCGACATGCATCCCACGGACACTCAGCCGCAAGGCGCGCGCGGGGCGGCCTGGTGGGAGAGCGTCACGGCAAGTGCCTGGATACACCGGGCCCTCACCGCCGGGCATCGCCGAGTCCGCGATCTCCTTGCGTGTGCAAGCGCAAGGGTAGACCGCCCCGAGCCGGCCCAGTTGGTGCAGCGCTGCGTGGTAGGCGGGCAGCCGCCTGCTCTGGAAGATCACCGGGCCATCCCACTCGAAGCCGAGCGCCTCGAGGCAGCGCAGGATCGACTCGGTCGCACCGGGTGCAACGCGCGGCGGGTCCAGGTCATCGATGCGTAGGCGCCACTCGCCGTCTGCGCGACTTGGCCTCCAGATAGCTGCCGGCAGCCGCCACCAAGGACCCGAAGTGCAGCGGGCCCGAGGGCGTGGGGGCGAAGCGCCCGCGGTAGGTGGTCTGGTCCATGCCAGCGATAGTCAGCGGACGCGCTGCCGGGACATCCTCACATACCAGCTCGCAGCAAGGACGAAGATCATCGACAACGCGATCTCTGCCACAGCGAGATGCCGGGAGGGCCCGCGCTCCGACCAGGCGCGCACCACGCCTTCACAGAAATAGACTAGCGCCAGCAGCGGGGCCCATTGGTAGGTGTAGATCTTGCCTCGAAGGATGCCGAACAAGGGCAGGAGCAACGGCAGCGCTTTGAGCATGAGGAGCGAACCGCCGGGCCGAATAGGAGAAAGCACCGATTCCCACAGCAGACAGAGGAATAGAAGCGCTATTAGGCTCGCGCTGGCCGCCATCTGGAGCAGTGAGGGCATCACGCACGAGCGGCGCGGGCCAGCGCCGCCAGCGCGGCTCGCGCTTGAAGCCCGGTGGTGATCATCTGCTCGAAGCCGAAGCGCAGTATCCGGTCGTCGCTGCGCACATCGAAGCCGTCGCAGTCGATGCCAATCATCTCCGCGTGTTGGAGCTCTACGCCGTGCGCATGGCGGCAGTAGGCTAGGAGCGCATCGCGGTGATCGCGGTTCATGTGCTCGAGGATCGATGTTTCCAGCGCAGGGACCTCGCCGGGAGTCGCGAGATAGGCGTCGCCCGCTACCCAGTGCAGGCTACCGAAGCCCTCGATCAGGCGCACTTGCACCGGCTCGATGCTCCAGAAGCGGAACCCTCCCATCTCGAGATACTGCGCATGCTCGGGAAAGAATCGCAGATAACGCACCTGGAGCGCCGTCGTTACCTCGAGCACTCGCGCATGACCCAAGCATCGCGGCGCGAGGACTTGCCTGCAGCGCGGGCCCCGAGGCGGAGACGAGGAAGCCGACGCGGCTGTCGGCCTCGACGTTGTGCGTGTGCTCGGCCAGATGGCTGATCAGGACCACGGGACGCCCCGCATGGTCGGTGACGTGAGGCAGGGCCGAACCATAGGGGAAGCCGGGAAATTTCGCGGAATGCGAGGACAGCACACCGCTGCGCGCAGCGCGGAACAACTCACGCGCCTGTCTAGCTCGGTTGCCAGCAGCCGCACTCATCGTGCCAGTTTGAGCGCGACTTGCGCTAGACGTCGACCGAGCGCGAGGCACAGCCGGTGCTCGTCCTCGGAGAGCGGGCGGGCGCTGTCCATGCCTGCCACATGGCTGGCTCCGTACGGGGTGCCCCCGCTCGCTGTGGCGGTGAGCTCGGGCTCGGTATACGGAACGCCGACGAGGACCATGCCATGGTGGAGCAAGGGCAGCATCATCGACAGCAGAGTGCTCTCCTGGCCCCCATGTTGCGTGGCGGTGGAGGTAAACACCGCAGCCGGTTTGCCAGCGAGCGTGCCGTTGAGCCACAGCCCGCCGCTGCCGTCGAGAAAGTACTTGAGCGGCGCGGCCATATTGCCGAAGCGGGTGGGGCTGCCAAGCGCCAGGCCGGCGCACTCCGCGAGATCCTTAAGTTCCACATACGGCGAGCCGCTATCGGGAATATCGGGCTCTACCGCTTCGCAAACCGTGGACACCTTGGGTACGGTGCGCAGCCGCGCGCGCGCGCTGGGAACGCTCTCGATGCCGCGCGCGACGACCCGCGCCATCTCCCGCACCGCGCCGGTGTGACTGTAGTAGAGGACCAGGATGTCGTTCATAGAGACCGCAAGGCGCTGCTTCCGAAACCGGCAACCCGTGTGGATATTATAGAGAGACTGGCATGAGCGCCTCTGCCTTTTCGCGCCGCCTCGCAGCCCTCAAGCGTCACGTGGCGACTGTCCGGCGCCATGTGCGTGCGACCTGGGACTATCTGCTGCTGCTGATCCGCCGCATCAGAGAGGACCGTTGCCTCCAGGTCGCTGGCAGTTTGACCTTCACGACGCTGATCGCGTCTGGTGCCGCTCATCACCATCGCGGTGACCGTGTTTTCGACCTTTCCCGCTGTTTGCGGGATTCTCCAGCGCGATCCGCCAGTTTGTGGTGACCAACCTGATGCCGGCGTCGGCCGGTCGGGTCATCACGGTGTACATGCAGCAGTTCGCGGATAACGCCGGCAGGCTCACCACCTGGGGCATCGCGATACTCGGGGTGTCTGCCCTGATCACCATGCTCACCATCGACCGCGCGTTCAACACGATCTGGCGCGTGCGCCGTCCGCGGGCATTGTGGAACCGGCTGCTCATCTACTGGGCGGTGCTCACGGTAGGCCCGCTGCTGATCGGCGCCAGCTTGTCGGTGACCTCATGGTTGCTCACGCTGTCCATGGGGATTGTGCGAGGGGCGGAAGAAGCGGAGCTCGTGCTGCTCAGAGTCGTGCCACTGATCCTGACCTCGGCGGCGATGGCGTTCCTCTACCGGATGGTGCCCAGCCGCCGCGTCGATACGCGCGACGCCATCGCGGGTGGGGCTGTGGCCGGGCTCGCGTTCGAGGGCATGAAGGCGGCCTTCGGCGCGTACATCAGGAGCGTGCCGACCTTCAAACTGGTGTACGGCGCCTTCGCCAGCTTTCCCATCTTCCTGCTGTGGATCTATCTCTCGTGGCTGGTGCTGGTGCTCGGCGCCGAGTTCACCGCAGCGCTGCCGTACCTGCGCACCGGCGGTGTCCGCCTCAGCCGTCGGCCGGGGGAGCAGTTCCTGGAAGCGGCGCGGTTGCTTCGCCACCTGTACCAGGCGCACCGCGGCGGGCTGCGTGCACGCGGACCGAGGAGCTGCGCGTCAGCCTGCGCTCTGCCGTTCGAAGAGTGCGAGCAGCTGCTGGACCGGTTGGCCGCTGCCGGCTGGGTCGCTCCCACCGCAGGTGATGCCTGGGTACTGGCGCGCGATGCGGCTGAAATCCGGCTGGCCGACGTGTACCGCGAGTTGGTGTTCCGCTCCGACCTGGCGGAAGGCGCCGAGCCAAGCTTCGAGTCGCTAGTGGCACAACTTACGCGTGACGCCCATCAGACACTGTCCATGAGTCTCGAAACGCTCTTCACCCTCAAGGCATCGGAGCGCCGCAGGCAGGCAGCGTGACTGCGGTGACTCGTGATTCGTAGCCTCTAACCTGCGGGTCGGTACGCTCGAGGCTGTAAGTCTCCAACTGCGCAATCACGAATCACATCGCTTCACTGCGCCTGTCCCCTGTACCGCAGCGGTGCCGCTTCGGCCCGCGGGTGCGCGGGCCGAACCCTCGCCAGGGAACAGCCAGCGCGTCCGCCAGGTGCGCACCACCTTCACGGCGTATGGGTTCTTGCTGCCTAGGCTGCCGTTGTAGCGCGCCAGCGCCCGGTAGATGTCGCCGCCTTCGATGTCCAGGTAGTGTCGCAGAATTACGCAACCGTAGCGCAGGTTGGTGCGAAGCTTGAACAGATCGTGCTGTGCGCTGCCGATCAGATCGATCCAGAACGGCATGACCTGCATGTAGCCGCGCGCGCCGGCGCGGGACACGGCATATTTGCGGAACCTGCTCTCGATCTCGATGAGGCCGAGCACCATCTGCGGGTCCAAGCCGGCGCGCCGGGCTTCGTACTGCACCGTGATGAGGAAGTCGAGGCGCGTCTTTTCGTCGGAGATGTACGGCGCGAGCCGCTGTGACATGGCAGACAGCCATGCTCGCCCCTGCTGCGGAGTCGCGAACACCAGCGTAGGGCTGGCACGGTCTGCAACCGAGCCATGCATCGCGGCCTGTACGCTTGTGGCGAGCGGCTCGTAACGCTGCTCCCCGGCGTATGTTGTGCAAGCCATCCCCAGCGACGGCAGTGAGCACCAGGTGCTGCGATCGGCACAACGCTACTTTCCGCACAACGCCTTCACGAACTGCACGGCAGCCGCCAGCTCGACGGGTCGCGCCTTGTCCTCGGCGCGCGCCTGGTATTCCACATGGCCCTGCTTGAGGCTGCGCTCACCGACATTGATGCGGTGGGGGATGCCGATCAGCTCGAGGTCAGCGAACATTACGCCGGGACGCTCATCGCGGTCGTCGAGCAGCACCTCGATCCCTGCGCTACTCAACTCGTCGTGCAGCCGCTCAGCCTGGGCGCGGACCTCGGCACTCTTACCCCAGCCGATGGGGGCGATGGCCACTTGAAAGGGCGCCAGCGCCAGAGGCCAGAGGATGCCCCGCAAATCGTTGTTCTGTTCGATGGCCGCGGCCACGATGCGCGACACGCCGATGCCGTAGCAGCCCATCTCCATCGGCTTCGCCTGTCCGCTCTCATCCAGAATACGTCGCGCCCATCGCCTCTGAATACTTGGTACGCAGCTGGAAGATGTGTCCGACCTCGATGCCGCGGCAGATCGACAGCGTGCCTCTGCCGTCCGGGCTGGGGTCGCCTTCCACCACGTTGCGGATGTCCACATACTCCTCGGGCTCGGGCAGGTCGCGCCCGAAGTTGACCCCGCTGAAGTGATAGCCGTCCTCGTTGGCCCCGCAAACGAAATCGCTCATTGCCAGCAGCGCGCGCTCGGCGACAACGGGCAGGTCCGCGCCCACCGGACCCATCGAACCCGGACCCGCGCCCAGCCGCGCTCGGATCTCGCTGTCCGACGCAAACCGAAAGCCGCCGTTCAGCGTGAACTTCCTGGCCGCTTTCACCTCGTTGAGCATGTGATCGCCGCGCAACAGAAGCAGGTATTCCTGCTGATCGCCAGTGATGACCATCAGGGTCTTCACGATCTTCTGCGGCGGCACACGCAGCAATGCACCCACCTCGTCGATCGTATGCGCCCCGGGGGTAGCCACCTTCTGCATGCTCTGCGTCGGGGCGGTGCGTGGAGTAGACGGGGGCAGCGCTTCGGCTAATTCCACATTGGCAGCGTAGTCCGAGCTGGGGCAGAAGGCGATGGCGTCCTCGCCCGAGTCGGCCAGCACGTGGAACTCATGCGATCCGGTGCCGCCGATGGCACCGGTGTCCGCCGCTACCGCGCGAAAGCGCAATTCCAGCCGCTCGAAAATCCGCGTATAGGTGTCGTACATGTTGCGGTACTCGCGCTCCAGATCCGGATAGTCTGGATGGAAGGAGTAGGCATCCTTCATGATGAACTCGCGTGCACGCATGACGCCGAAACGGGGCCGGATCTCGTCGCGAAACTTGGTCTGGATCTGGTAGAAATTGACCGGGAGCTGGCGGTAGCTGTGAATGTCCTTTCGAGCGATGTCGGTGATCACCTCTTCGTGCGTCGGGCCGAAGCAGTAGTCGCGCTCGTGCCGGTCTTTGATTTTGAGCATCAGCGGCCCGAACTGGTCCCAGCGTCCGCTCTCCTGCCACAGCTCGGCTGGCTGTATTGCGGGCATGAACAGCTCGACAGCGCCCGAGCGGTTCATCTCCGTCCGCACGATGGCCTCGACCTTGCGCAGGACCCGCAGGCCCAGCGGCATCCAGGTGTAGAGCCCGCTGCCGAGCTTCTTGATCAGCCCGGCGCGGACCATGAGCTTGTGGCTGACCAGCTCTGCCTCGGCCGGGGCCTCTTTCAGCGTGGATAGGAAAAAAGCGGAAACGCGCATCGGGGTGTCCGTGAAAAAGGCCTTATCTTACAATTCACAATGACCCGATAGCGAGGACAGATTGAAGCTGTGGACCGGATTGCGCGGCCGACGCCGCAATGGCGCCGACGCCAGCGTAGAGATCAGCGAGCAGGATGGCATCCGCTATCTGCACTTGGGGAGCGCAACTATCCAGAGCGGCATGCGCGTCAGTGAGCCGGACGAGCTGGTGCTCGCGTATACCCGCAGCATGATGGCCTTCCTTCTATTCATCCCCGAGCCGCAGCGTGTGGTGAGCGTGGGCTTGGGGGGTGGTTCGATCAGCAAATGGATTTACCGACACCTCCCGCAGGCTGAACAGGTCGCGATCGAGCTGAACCCGCGTGTTATCGCGGTAGCGAGGCAATACTTCCAGGTGCCGGTCGACAATGCCCGCCTGCGGGTCGTCCAGGCCGACGGCGCGAGCTGGGTCGCCAAGCACCCGGACAGCGCTGACGTCGTCTTGGTCGACGGCTATGACGGCGAGTCCCACGTGGAAGAACTGGCCACACCCGAGTTCTACGCCGCGGCGGCCGACTCCCTGCGACGCGAAGGCGTGTTGGCAGTGAACCTGTGGGGTAGCGACCGCCAGTTCGACGAATACGTACACCGCATCGAGGCCGCCTTTGAGGGTCAAGTTGCTTGCGTGCCTGCGCTGCACAAGGGCAACATCATCGTCCTCGCTTTCAAGCGTCGGCCCCTGCTGCTGCGCTGGGAAGAGTTGCGCGAGCGAGCAAGGTTGCTGGAAGCGCGCTATGGTTTAGAGTTTGTGCGCTTCGTGGAAGGCCTGAAGCGGCTGAACCCACACACGGACAAGCGCCTGCTGATCTGAGGCTAGGGCTCTGTTCTCTTCCGGAGTTGGGCTCGTTCCGGCCCCGGTGCCTTCGAATTGATTTTCTGTCAGGAAAGTCAATCGCAGCGGGTAAACCGCTCATGTAGCATCGAAACTTATGGTGTTGCGTGGAGCACGACTACACGGTCAGCTACACGCCTTGCCGTTAGGCCTCTGCTTGGGCGTTATGAGGTCGGGTACGTTGACAGGATCACACCTAAGCCATGTTTCGCTGATGTCTCGGACGGAGCTATGCCTCTTGACCCTGAGGCCTTGTATCGACAACTAGGGCAGTTGGTCGCCGAAGCGCCCAACCTAGCTGGTCCCGGTCCGATCACGCCCGAGCTGCATAGGTGGTTGGGTCGGGCAGGGGCACTGATTGAGGAGGGTGGTCAGGACCCCTTGGAGATCATGGACCGTATCAGCTTCAATACTGCAAGTGACGGCCTACAGGGCGTGCTACGAGAGCGTAACGCTCATCAGATTCTGGCTATCCTGCATCGCGCGCTTGCTCGCACCGAGTTGAACGCTCCCGCCGCTGCGCAGGGCGCATTTATCCGCGTGGGCGCCGCCTTCAACGTGTTCCAGGCGATGAGTAAAGTGCTTGGGGAGGCGACGCAAGATCTATTGATCGTCGATCCGTACATGGACGCCACGGTGCTGACTGATTTCGCGCCGTATATGGGGGACCGCCGCGCGGGTGGCGTAAGCCGCTGAGCTCGAACCTATCACTCGGGGAAGAAATCATGGCTTGGTTAATGGTCCGGATGTGAAATGACGGCTGCGTTTCCTCGTGTCGGTGCGAACAAGACGGCTACCTTGCTGCAGCCATACGATTTCGTCGGTAGCGTGGAGGGGAGGCGTTTCGGGCGGCGCGACGGGTGGTACACCCGGCCACTTCGACCGCCACGCGTCAGCCGAGATGTACTGGCCGCTCGCTGGATCGTAGACGTCAGGCTCGCGTCGAGCCTCTGAAGGCGGCTCTGGCTCGACCTCCAGCAGCAGCGGAGGGGGAGCCGCGCTCTCTTGAGCCTTCACACCTTGAGCGAGCACGAACATGATTCGCCGGGCGGCTTCCCAGTCGGAGACCTCTGACGCGAGGGGCGCGCCATCCGGACCCCTATGCTCGAGGCGCGTGGGGTCGCCGTACTTGCTGGGCAAGAGTTTGGCGCACCGATGCTTCAGGACGTCGACCTGCAGGCGATCGCGTTGCACTCTGCTCGAGTCCGCTACGACCTTGCCATCCACGACCTTGGAGTCGTTCGCTCGGTCCTTCGCGATACGCACCATCTCATCGAAGCACCAGTGCGTGTGCCGCTCCATCGCGAAGGTGAACTTCTCTGCGAAGTCGGCCTTCTCCTTACGCCAAGTGTGGATCGTGCGCACAGCGGGCATCCCTTCGGAAGAGCACACTTCATCAGGGTCTCGCTGGCGATGCGCTCGCACAGTTTCTCGGCCAGCGCGTCGCTGTACAGGCTTGGCCGGCCAGGCTTCCGAGGTTCCTTGTGCGTGCCCGCAGCCCCAGTTTTGCGTCCCTTGGCCACTACTTACCTCCTATACGTGTGGTAACGCACAGATCCGCAAGTTGATTCGGGGTAGCTTGATATTCGTGATGAGCATGAGGCAGTTGCCATCCAAGGAAGCTACGTATGGTTACCCCGATAAGCAGCAAGATGATGGCAAAGCACGGCTCCCCAAGCGCTTCTCAAGACGCCGATGTGGTCCGGTTGTTTCAAAAGCTCCTTGAAGACGAAGAGGCAGAAGAGGTGTTCCGCGAATTCATTGTCCCTGCCCAGCGGCGTCAAACGCGATTGCCATGGTTCTTGCCTCCTAGGTCAACGCTGCAGTATCCGGTTATCCTTCTTCCTTCTGAGAAGGTCAGCCCCCATCCTTCTTCGCTAGCAAGAGGCGCTCGCGGCGCTGCATATCCTCGTCGCGAAAATAGGCCTTGAGATTGCTCTTCCTGGGCTCGGATATGAGGAATATGAGACTGATAGAGATCGCCGCGTTAGCGTGGGGAGCAATCTGCACGGGTTGGCTATTTAGCGTCATCGTCCGCATCGTGTCGTGACTTCTCCGGCGCGCGCAGCCATGACTTAGCTCCTAGTCGTGTAGCTGGGATCGCTCTGTGACCTCCCAGCGACACAGTTCGTTGTCAAGACTCTCGCCATCTGGCCGTACATCAGACTCAGAGCTGCTCGAAGAGGAGCGGATCATGGACACGAAACGCTTTGAGCTTTGCCAGGGCAAGCCCAACTGGGTCAGAGGGTTCACCCTCAAGGGACTTGTCGAGTTCGAGTGCCGCGACGACCAGACAGCTGAAAAGCTGCTCGATTTCTTAAACGAATGCGTTGCGGACTTTGTCGTCTCCCGGTATCGGAGCGAATCAGCGCTGGAGTGGTTGCCCGTCTGAGCCCGTCTCTTCATTCCCGCTCGTTTTCGTCCCTCGTGTAGCTCGGCTCAGCCGCCGGCGCGCTTCGCTAGCAAGAGGCGTTCGCGTGCCTGCATCTGCTCGTCGCGAAAATAGCCCTTGAGGTTGCTCTTCCTGAACTCGGCGATCTTGTTCAGCTCGAACTCAATTTGTGGGTCCGCCGTGGGTATCGGCGCTGGCCCCGGATCGCGCTCGCCTAAAGCCTGGCGATGAGCGAGCTGCGCGGCGCTGTCTTTGAACCATCGGCACCGGTCGAGCCGCATCAAGCGCTCGAAGTCCGCGAGCCGCTCCGCCCTCGGTCGTGCGGGAGTCTGTGCCGTGCTCCCCGAGGCCTCCGTAGATGGCGCCGTATGTCCTCCTGGGTGCCCTCAGCGAGGCTCGACAGAGCGCGGGCTAGATAGCCTCTGCCTGCTCGGCGAGCGTCTTGGCGCTCGTCTGTGCGAGCTTGGAGCGTCGGCGCTCCGCAACCGGATTCACGCCCCCTGCGATTCGGGCGCGCTCCAGGCCGGCTTTGATCTTGGCACCGGCGAGTTTGAGCTCGTCCGAGTATCGCCCGATGGTGTACCAGCGAGCCTTGCCGGCGTAGCGGTAGCGCAGTCCCCAGCTCGCTGTTCCAGCCTTGCTGATGGACAGGCACAGCCCGCTTCCATCTCCGGCCGGAAAGACTCCCGGCTTGCCTGCGCTTATCAGCGACTCGACTTTTCCCTGCGTCAATCGTCTCATTCTGCGTTCACCTTTCGTGCGCGAAGGTTGAAAGCTAGCCACACATTTGGCTACACACAATCGCCGGTCCGCGATTGCACGTGCGCGCACGTTTTTGCGCAGTTCGGTGTTGCCACAGTCGAGAACCAGCGAATTGACTGCGCTTGCTTGCGCACGCTGACACTAGGATGGACAGATATGTCGGCTTTATGAAAAAATCGGACTGAGGTCAATCTTTCCTGGGTGATGGTCATGCTCGATCGCGATGGATATCGCCCAAACGTTGGGATCGTACTGGTCAATCCTCGCAACGAGGTGTTTTGGGGCAAGCGAGTCCGAGAGCACGCCTGGCAGTTCCCGCAGGGCGGGATCAAGCCGAGAGAGTCGCCGGAGCAGGCCATGTACCGGGAATTGATGGAAGAGGTTGGCCTGAAGCCCGAGCATGTGAGGATCCTCGGTCGTACGCGCCACTGGTTGCGCTACAACGTGCCGGCCAACTGGGTGCGGAGGGACTGGAGGGCCAGCTACCGCGGTCAGAAGCAGATCTGGTATCTGCTGCGTCTGCTCGGGCGCGACTGCGACGTGTGTCTACGCCGCTCAGAGCGGCCCGAGTTCGACGCCTGGCGTTGGAGCGAGTACTGGGTGCCGCTGGAGAACGTGGTCGAGTTCAAGCGCGAGGTCTACCACCAGGCCCTGCTCGAGCTGTCCCGCTTCATCCCGGCGGTGGCCGCAGCGCGTCCAGACTTGAAGGGGAGCGCCAAGACCGACCCTGAAGTGAAAACCGCATAGGGAGTTGGGGTACGGCCTGCCGCGCGCAGACTCTCTGCGAGAGCCGCTCAGCACCCTAGGGGGTGAGGCTGGACCGTGGCGCGCTGGCGCTCTATGCCGGGACACGAGCATGGCCGAAGGGGCTCCTTTTTCGCTCCAGAACTGCGCTTCTCCCTCTCCAAGATCCTCAGCACGGTCCAAAGGTCCCAGGGCGGGCGCTCAGCAAGCCCCCGCAGGTTGTCCAGCAGTACGACACAGGTGCGGGCCGGCACCCACTCCGGAGCGTTTACGCAGTCCTCGAACGCATCCCAGTTGGCCGCGGACCATCCGTGCGGCCGGCGCGGGGGCAGACGTTCCCGGTTTCCGAAGCCTGCGGCATTCTTCCCCTGTGCGGATCTGGACCAGAACAACCTCGTTCATCGCGGAATTTTTAACGATGTTTGTGGTGGAATGACTGCGTGCTTAGACTCAGTCAAGACTGGCCGGATCGCAGCCGGCCGACGCGGATTGTAGACGCCCCAGTAGATGGGTCCGCGTGTAGAGGCGCCCTCGTCAAGGCGCCTCCCCGGCCGATGTTTCACCAATAACCCGCCCGTCGTGATACGAGACAACGCATGACTATTGAAAGTCTGAACTGTCGAGGCCCAGAGTTGACAACCCGCCGCAGCGAGTACGACGTCAGCGACAGAATCAACACTACCGATCCCACTGCGGTCGATAGTGAGGTTCGTCGCATCTTCCTTGGTCTATATCCAGCCGCATCGCCGGCTCTGCTGTCGCGAGCTGTTGGCCGACTGCACCCGCCTGTACCGTGGCGAATGGCCCGGCTACCACGCTTGCGACACGAGCTATCACAACCTGCAGCACGTGCTGGAAGTGACGCTGGCGATGGCGCGCTTGATGGATGGCTACGAGCGCTCGCGTGAGCGCCCCGAACTCATAGGCCCGCGCCTCTTTGGTCTCGGGATCGTGACCGCCTTGTTCCACGATATCGGTTACCTGCGCCGGCGCAGCGACACGCGGCATCGAAACGGGGCCGAGTACACTCTACGTCATGTCAGCCGCGGCGCGTGCTTCCTCGAACAATACATGACGTCGGTCGGCATGCCGGACCTGGCATCGGTGGCCGCTCGGATCATCCACTTCACCGGCTACGAGATTCCCGTTCAGCGCATCCAGGTTCCCGAGTCCTCTGTTCCGGATGCTCGGAAACATGCTGGGTACCGCTGACATCATCGCGCAGATGGCCGACCGCTGTTACCTGGAGAAGTGTCGCGACCGCCTGTATCCGGAGTTTGTGCAGGCCGGACTAGCCAGTGCGGGGACGGCTGGGCCGCAGCGTACGCCGGCAACACTGTTCGACTCGGCGGAGGACTTGCTGCGGAAGACGCCTAGCTTCTACCGCGCCGCCAAGGCCCGTCTCACCGACCAGCTCGGCGCTGTCTACGAGTTCGTCAGGGATCACTTCGGCGGGCATAACCCCTATCTCGACGAGGTCGCCAAGAACATCCGCTACGCTGAGCGAGTGGCCGAGAACGGGGATCTCAAGTTGCTGCGCCGGGTCCCCCCGCCTCGAGAGACGGATCAGCGTGCGGCGCGTTTGCCGGGACTACGACCCCTCTTTGGCCTGGCGGGCGCTGTCTGTCTCGCGTTGAGCCGCGTGGCGTAAGGCAGTTGCCTCGCGTTAGGCGTGTTCCCGACCGCCGTTCGGGTCTAGCCTTCCGTCTCTAGCATGATCTTTCCGACGTGCGCGCCGGACTCCATGAGTTCGTGTGCAGCCGACGCGTGCGCCAACGGGAAGACCTTGTAGATCACCGGCTGGATCTTCCCCTGCTCGATGAGGGGCCATACGTTCTGCCGCAAGGCGTTGGCAATCCCGGTCTTGAACTCCACTGTACGCGGGCGCAGCGTCGAGCCGGTAATGGTCAGGCGGCGCACTAGGATGTCCGACATGTCCAGCGTAACTCGGCTCCCGCCCAGGAACGCGATCAGCGATAGGCGCCCGTCCGTGGCCAGGCATTTCAATTCGCGTGGCACGTAGTCGCCGCTCACCATGTCCAGGATCACATCCGCGCCCTTGCCGGCGGTGAGCTGCTTCACGATCTCAACGAAATCCTCCGTCCGGTAGTTGATGGCGCGCTCCGCGCCGAGTCTCTCGCAAGCCGCGCATTTCTCCCGGCTGCCGGCGGTGACGAACACGCGGTGACCGAGGGCACGTGCGATCTGGATCGCGCTTACTCCGATCCCGCTGCTGCCCCCTTGTACAAGCAGCGTTTCTCCGGGCGCGAGCCTGGCCCGTTCGAACACGTTGATCCAGACCGTGAAGAACGTCTCTGGCAGCGACGCCGCTTGAATTAGGCTCCAAGCCGTGGGCGGCGGCAGGCAATGACCGGCCGGCGTGACGCAAAATTGCGCATACCCGCCACCAGGCGTGAGCGCGCATACTTGGTTGCCCTCGCTTCCACTGTTTGACGCCTTCTCCTAGTGCGACCACTGTGCCGGCGACCTCCAACCCGGGAAGATCAGAAGCACCTGGCGGTGGTGCGTACGCGCCAGCGCGCTGCAGGCAGTCGGGTCGATTCACGCCGGCGGCGGCGACGCGGATCAGCACCTCGCCCGGCTTTGGGTGCGGCAGCGCGCGCGTGGCGAGCCTCAAGACCTCAGGTCCACCGGGCCGAGAGATCTCTACGACTTGCATGCGGTCGGGAAGCGAATTCGGCATCGGGATGCTTGCTTTCACGTCGGGTGGTGTGAGGGTTATAGCACCCGGACCGCGTGCACTACAACTCGCAAGGCGGTTTGCGGCGCCGGATTGGATGCGGCATCATGGCCCGCTGAGCGTGCGACGGGAGGAATCGATGGAGTACCGCAAGCTGGGGCAGAGCGGGCTGACCGTGTCGGCACTGTGCCTAGGCACCATGACGTTCGGTGACCGCACGGACGAGAGCGAGGCCAAGCGCATTGTTGGTGCAGCCGCCGAGGCCGGCGTGAACTTTGTCGACACGGCTGACCAGTACGCGAAGGGCGAGTCGGAGCGTGTCACTGGGAAAGTCATCGCGCCAGAACCGTCACCACTGGATTCTGGCGACCAAGGTGGGCAACCGCATGGGACCAGGACTTGGTGAGGTGGGTCTTAGCAGACGCTGGATGATGCAAGCGATCGAGAACAGCTTGAAGCGGCTTGGCACCGATTACATCGACGTCTACTACCTGCACTACGACGATCCTGACTCGCCGTTGGAGGAAACGCTGGGCGCCATCGGTGACATCATCCGCTCCGGAAAGGCACGCTATTTCGGGATTAGCAACTATCGAGGGTGGCGCCTCACCCTGCTCATGCAGCTGGGCAAGGAGCTCGGCGTGCCCAGGCCGATTGTCTGTCAGCCCTACTACAATGCGATGAACCGCCAGCCCGAGGTGGAGATTCTGCCGGCGTGCCAATATTTTGGTCTTGGCGTCGCGGCCTACAGCCCGCTTGCTCGCGGCGTGCTCACTGGCAAGTACAAGCCCGGCCAGCCACCGCCCGCCGATACGCGCGCGGGGCGCAAGGACGCGCGCATGTTGGAGACCGAGTTTCGCCCGGAATCGCTGGTAGCGGCGCAGGAGATCGTCGCGCACGCAGCCAAAAAGGGCATGAGCGGCGCGCAGTTTGCGATCAACTGGGTGCTCAACAACTCGCTGGTGTCCTCGGCCATCACCGGACCGCGCACGCTGGATCAGTGGAACGAATACCAAGCGAGCCTGAAATTCAAGCTGGATGTAGAGGACGAGGCATTGATCGACCGCCTGGTGCGACCGGGGCATCCGTCGTCGCCTGGCTACAGCGACCCGCGTTACCCCATTTATGGCCGGTTCGCAAAGAGCGCGCCGGCCTGAATCAGATCCCGCGACGGTGGCGTCACGCGGAGGCGCAGAGGAACGTTCAGCGAGCCGAGTCCGGCGAGCTCATCGAGAGGAGCAGATCGGTGGAACAAGCGAAGCGTGTCGCGATCGTTACCGGGGGCTCGCGCGGGATTGGGCGAGCGATTGCAGTGGCGCTGGCAGCCTGCGGCCAGCGCGTTGTGCTGAGTTTCCGCGAGCGTGAGCAAGAGGCGCAGGCGGTGGTTGACAAGATCCGCAGCGTGGGCGGCGATGGGCGTTGCGTGCGCGCGGACGTGGCGCAGCCCGTGCAATGCCGGGCACTGGTGAGAGCGGCACTCGACGCCTATGATCGGGTCGACGTGCTGGTCAACAATGCCGGTACGCACTTGCCCGGCGTGAGCTTAGGCGACATCCGGGCGGAGCAGTGGCAGCGCATCCTCGATGTCAACCTGAGCGGGCCTTTCCATCTGGCCCAGGCAGTGCTCCCGCACATGCGCGAACGCCGTAGCGGCCACATCATCAACCTGTCTTCGAACGTCACGCAGCGGATGCCGGCCGAGGCCGGGGCCTACACAGTGTCCAAGATCGGCCTGGAGGCGTTCACCCGCATCCTGGCCAAGGAGGAGGGTCCAAACGGAATCCGCGTCAACGCGGTCGCACCAGGGCCGATCCGAACCGACATGCTGGCGGAGTCGTTCGAAGTCATGGGGCGCGAACGCGCGGACGCGTTCGTCAGGTCAGTGCCGTTGCGTCGCATGGGCGAGCCCGAGGAGATTGCTGCGGCGGTGGCCTTCCTCGTGTCCGACGCGGCCAGCTACGTGACCGCTCAGGTCATCTACGTCAACGGTGGGGGACCGGGCGGCTAAGCCCGGCTCAGCGCTGCGGGCTGCTCCGGCAGCGACGCGCGAGCGCCGTAGCGCTGGTGATGCGAGTGTCGATTGCCGTGCTGCCGGCTCGTCAGCGAGCGGCTCGCAGCGAGCTTTGCGTCCGCCCGGGCTAACCGATCAGAATTCGCTCCAAGGCTGCGCGCAGTGCCGCGGGCAGTGGCGTCGAACGCCGTGTGGCGCGGTCGACGTACACGTGGATGAAGGAACCCTGAGCTGACGCAGCTTGTTCGGTGTTGCGAAAGATCCCGATCTCGTAGCGCACACTGCTGTTGCCTATCCTTGCTACGCGCAAGCCCGCGGTCACTACGTCGGGGAAGGTGATTGGCGCGAAGTACTGACACCCGGTTTCCACCACAAACCCTATCACCTGGCTTCTCTCAATGTCCAAGGCGCCGTGCTCCATGAGATACTGGTTCACGACCGTGTCGAAATAGGAGTAGTACACCACGTTGTTCACGTGGCCGTACACGTCATTGTCCATCCAGCGCGTGGGGATCGTCTGGAAGTGGCGGTAGGCATCGCGGCGGTTCGGTGTGGGCTTGCTCACTGTGTTTCCTGTGGCAATGGCAGAACCGGCGCTGGTTGGACAACATCGACGCGCCGGCGCATCCGCCGCCAGTTTATCGCCAGCAGACCGGCAGCGACGATTACCAGGAGAACGGCCAACATGATGAGCAGGATCCCCCGCGCCAGGTGAGGGGAATGGGCGCGGTGCGAGCTCATCCCCGCGCAGTGCCTCCTGGCGCCAGCAGCGCTGCGCGCCCCGCGAATCGAGCTCCTGCGCCCAGGGCCTCCTCGATGCGCAGCACCTCGTTCCACTTGGCCATGCGCTCGGAGCGCGCAAACGATCCAACCTTCAGCTGGCCTGCATCCCAACCGATGCACAAATGCACGATGGTGACGTCCTCGGTTTCCCCGGAGCGGGCCGAGACGATCGTTCCGAAACCGGCACGCTTGCCCGCGTCGAGCGCTGCCTTCGTCTCCGTGATGGTTCCCGCCTGGTTGGGCTTGATCAGGACCGCGTTGCAGGTGCGCTCCAACGCCGCGCGCTGTACCAGCGCGGCGTTGGTCACCAGGTAATCGTCGCCGATCACTTGTATGCGTCCACCGGCCGCGGCAGTAAAGTGCGCCATGCCCAGCGGGTCATCCTGTGCCATCGGGTCCTCAATCGAAACGATGGGATAACGCTCGGTCCAGCGCAGCAGGACCTCGCCCAAGCCGTCGCTGTCGAATTCGCGGTGTTCCAGTCCAAAGCGATAGCGGCCGCCACGGCCGAACTCAGAAGCAGCGACGTCAAGCGAAATAGCGAGTTCGTCGCCCGGCGCATAGCCGGCCTTCTCGATTGCACGCAGCAACATCTCGAGCACCGCTTCGTTGCTGTCGAAAGCCGGCCACCAGCCACCCTCGTCGGCCACCCCCTGGAGCAGCCCGCCCGCTTTCATCAGTTCCCCGGCAGCGCGGTACACCTCACCGGTCATGACTAGCGCTTCGTCGAAGCTGTGCGCGCCAAGCGCGGTCACCATGAAGTCCTGGATGTCGACTCGTTGGCCCGCGTGTGCGCCGCCGCCGAAGATCTGGATCTGTGGCAGCGGCAGCTGCGTCGGCTTCCCCTCCGACAGATACCGATACAGCGGCTGGCCCGCAGCGCTCGCCGCAGCTTGCAGCACCGCCATGGACACCGCGATGGTGGCGTTGGCTCCCAGCCGCGCTTTATTGGGCGTGCCATCCAGCGCTATAAGGACCTGGTCAGCTTGGGTCTGATTGGTGGCGTCAAAGCCAGTGAGCGCTCTGGCGATCTCGTTGTTGACATGGTTGACTGCGCGCCCCACGTCCATCCCGCCCAGCGCGCTGCCGCCGTCGCGCAGGTCGATGGCTTCGTGCGAGCCGCGCGAAGCGCCAGCCGGGGCGATGGCGCGGCCGACTGCACCGCAAGCCAGCTGCACTTCGGCCTCAACTGTGGGACGGCCGCGTGAGTCCCACACACGCCTCCCCTTGATTGCCACGATAGACGAGTCAGGCATTTCCCAATGTCCCCACGGCTTGGCGGCGCGTTGCCATCTCATCACGCCATCTGTCGCGGATTTCGTGGAGACGCTCGACCGGCGCCAGAAGATAACGCCGAGCGACGCTGCGTACGGCATCGCGCTGCCAGTCCGCGGTGAGGTATTCGACCGGAGACTTGCCGTCCACTCGTCCTAGGAACAACCCGGGCAGCAGGTGCGCTGTCCGGGCCTCGATGCGCGCGGCGGGTTCCCAGGTTACGGTTTGCAGGTACGCCTGCGCCAGGGCATCGTAACAAGCGAGGTATGCATCGGCCCAATGCGGCCGCCATAGGCATTTCAGCAACATGTGATTCAGGCAAAAGGCGAGATCGAACGCCGGGTCGCCGAACCAAGCGCATTCCGCGTCCAGGAACACCGGACCGTGTGCGCCGCAGAGGATGTTTTTCGGGCTCACGTCCCCGTGCACCAGAGCGAGCTTTGTAACGCTAGTCACCTGGACCAACGCTTCGAGTTGCTTGGCGCAATCGGTATGAACGTGCGCCGTCGCTCGGAGGTACGGCTCGAGCCGGATGGGAAAGAAGATGTGGTCGGTTGCGAACCTGAGCGCGACCTCGTCGCGCCCGGCGGTGTGGGCATGAATCAGCGCGATGCGGCGGCCGACCTCAGCGGCAAATGCCGGGTCGGCGACGCCATCGCGAAGTCGTTCCTTCCATACCGGATGCCGCGCCGGCTCCAGGTACTCCATGGCAAACATGCCAGAGCCCGTGTCCTCGGCGAGAATGCGCGGCACGCCGCCGGGCACGATGGCGCCCTGCGATCTTCAACCACTCGACTTCCCAGCGATTGCGTTCGATCGGGGCACGCCACTCGGCGTGGACCTTGAGCTTGGCCAGCGCTCGCTTGACGCACACCGGACCGCGGACCAAGTCAACGCGCAGAATGTCGGAGGAAACACCACCGGTGAGAGGCATCACGGCCGGGAGTCTCCCCTGGCGAGAGCAGGCCCATCCGGCTCAGCCCCGCAAGGAGATCGGCGATGCCCGCGGAGTCGTCTCCGTCTATAGGCATGTGCTTTGCGTCGCTGGGTGTATTCTTAAAGATGAATGCCGCGCGGCCAGCGCGCGCCCAAGCATGCAATCTAACATATCCGTTGCCCCACGCGATTCACCGTGAAATTCTTGCTCGCTCTCGACCAAGGCACTACCAGCTCGCGCGCCATCGTGTTCGACGCATCCGGGGCAGTGCGCGGTCTCGCGCAGCGCGAGACGACGCAGATCTATCCGCAACCCGGGTGGGTCGAGCAGGACCCGCGCGAAATCTGGCAGTCGCAACTGCGATTGCGCGCGCGAAGCGCTCGCCACGGCGGGTGTGGATGGCGTGCAGATCGCAGCGATCGGCATTACCAACCAACGCGAAACGACGATCGTCTGGAACCGCCGTACCGGCGCAGCCCGTGTGCAATGCCATAGTGTGGCAGGACCGACGCACCGCCGACATTTGCGATAGGCTCAAGTCCGAAGGACTCGAGGCCCTGTTCACCGGCCGCACGGGCTTGGTCCTGGACGCGTACTTCTCCGGCACCAAACTGCGCTGGGTGTTGGATCACGTGCCCAATGCGCGCCGGGAGGCGCAGGCGGGCCATCTGTGTTTCGGCACGGTGGACAGCTGGTTGATTTGGAATCTCACCGCCGGACGCGCCCACGTCACCGACGCCAGCAACGCCTCGCGCACCCTGCTGTACAACATCCATACGGGGGACTGGGACGACAAGCTGCTGGGCTTGATGAGCGTACCGCGCAGCGTGCTGCCGAGGGTGGTCGGTTCCTCGGGTCCGGTAGCGGAAACCGAACCGACGCTTGTTCGGTGCCCCGATCCCGGTGGCGGGTATCGCCGGAGACCAACAGGCCGCACTGTTCGGCCAGCGTTGCGTGGTGCCCGGCATGGTCAAGAATACCTATGGCACCGGCTGCTTCATGTTAATGCACACCGGTGAGCGGCCAGTCGACTCGCACCGAGGGTTGCTGACTACCGTCGCTTGGCATCTGGCCGGTAAACGTGAGTTTGCGTTGGAGGGCAGCGTGTTCGTCGCGGGCGCTGCTATCCAATGGCTGCGCGACGGGCTGGGGATCATCGGGAGTTCCGGGGAAGTGGATCAGCTGGCCGCGTCGGTGCCAGACAACGGGGGCGTGTATCTGGTCCCGGCCTTCGCCGGGCTGGGGGCGCCCCATTGGGACCCCTACGCCCGGGGGACGATCCTGGGCCTAACCCGGGGCTCGACAGCGGCCCACCTGGCACGCGCCACGCTTGAGTCCATCGCATATCAGACCGCGGATCTCCTGGACGTCATGCAGGCCGAGTCCGGGATCCCGCTGAGGGAGCTGCGGGTAGATGGGGGGCAACACGCAGCGACCTGCTGATGCAGTTCCAGGCCGATATCTTGGGCGTGCCGGTGGTTCGACCGGTCTTGCTCGAGTCGACGGCGTTGGGAGCGGCTTACCTGGCAGGACTGGGGGTCGGCTACTGGCACGATGAGGCAGAGATCGACGCGCAGTGGAAGCGCGAGCGCGTGTTCGAGCCCCGCATGGCCGTGGCAGAACGGGACCGGCTCAGGACACGCTGGGGTCAAGCGCTGATCCGGGCAAGAGACTGGGAGCGCCCGGTCGAATAGGTCGGGGTGCGACGACACCGGTCCACAGGCGCTGGTTTTCACGACTTGCGTTCACAAGGGACTGATTGTATTAGTAACGTCAAAAATTTCGCCTGAGCTGCCTTCGGGGCCGGTCCAGATTAGGAATCCATGGGCAGGATCGCGATTTTCAACCAGAAAGGGGGCGTCGGAAAAACCACCACGTCGCTCAATCTGTCCGCGGCGCTGACTCGTCGCGGACAGACCCCGCTCGCGATTGATTTGGACCCGCAGGCACACCTGTCCTCGATCACAGGGACGGCGGTGAGCAACGCCGAGGACAGCATCTACGGCTTCTACCAGACGCAGAAACCCCTCGTCGGGCTGATCCGCGAGGGAAGCGGCGGCTGGCCGGTCATCCCCGCGCACGTAGAGTTGTCCAAGATCGACTCCCAGTCTGGCAAAGGGCTGCAAGCGCTGAACAGGCTCAACTCTGGTATCGTCAAGGAGAACCTGAACACCGGTCGGCCGATCCTCATCGACTGCTGCCCAATCCTGGGGATGCTGTCGTTGAACGCGATCTTCGCCTGTGACCGGGTCCTGGTGCCAGTTTCGGCTGACTGGCTGGCAGTGAAGGGTGTCCTGCAGGTGGAGAAGACCCTCAAGGCCCTAGAGCACGTGTTTAAGAAGCGCATCCCGCGACGCTACGTCATGACCCGATTCGATTCGCGCCGACGGATGTCTCACGACATCTACCAAGAAGTCAACGGGCGCTATGGTGATGAGCTGTGCAAGGCGCGCATCTCGGAGAACGTAAGCGTTGCCGAGAGCCCTGCATCCAACGAGGATGTTTTCGCCCACGCACCCGAGAGCCGCGGTGCGCAAGACTACGATGCGCTGCTCGATGAACTGATCGAGACGGGGTTTCTGCCCTGATTTAGGACGCTTTTTCTTTGCCTTGGCGGGATATGAGGGAGATGATTCCGTCCATGTCCATGGAGTCATCCCGCGACGTCTGCTGCTGAATCGTCTTCGATTCGAGGATTTCGCAGTGACGGTAGATCTGGGTCAGCTTGCGCTCGGCGTCAGCTTGATCTTTACCCGGAATCAAAAGGTTGTCCACGACCAGCCCGCTGCGGGTGCGGATCTTGAAGCCAAACTTCATCATTCCCCGGCTTCCGTGATGAGTTGCGAGCAGCATTCTACTCCTCCGCTGACTGAGTTTTGATCGGACGACGTCTTCTACGGCAGGTTTTATGTCACCTTGAGGTTGGGCTAGAGCGAGAAACTCGACAGTCTTCGCCGGCCTTCAACCAGGGTACTCTCAGGTCTCGCCCTCAACTTCGGTATTACCGCCCGGCCGAAGGTCGCGCAACCGACCGATGATCAATGGCCGCGTCATAGCTGCAGAACCGAATCGTCGTAGAAATTTCATCCTCGCGGATCAGGGTCGGCTTAGTTGTCCGTTCACATGAACTGACGATGCCTCACGAGACACGCTATCGTGATGCAGAATGCACCCAAAGACTCAGATTTACCGCGACCCTAAGCCGGGCGATAATGTGTTTCAGGATTCATATGGAGGAACTGTCATGAGCGCCGTAACCGCTCTCGCGAAAGGACCCACCGACATTGAGGGACTACTCGGGGCAGAGGCGGACAGTCTGCTGAGTTACGTATGCAAAGGCATTCCCAAGGAGAGCTTGCATCTACCCGGGCCGGATTTCGTGGACCGGGTCGTGGCGCTGAGCGATCGCTCGGCGTCGGTCATGCGCAGCCTGCAGCAGATCTTCGATCAAGGCAGGCTTGCCGCACTGGATATCTTTCCATCCTGCCGGTAGATCAAGGGCATCGAGCACAGTGCTGGCGCGTCGTTTGCCAAGAACCCGGCGATGTTCGATCCGGAAAATATCGTGAAGCTGGCGCTCGAAGGCGGCTGCAACGCGGTCGCATCGACCCTCGGTGTGTTGGGCGCGTGCGCGCGCAAGTACGCTCACAAGATCCCGTTTCTGCTCAAGTTCAACCACAACGAGTTCCTGACATACCCGAACAAGTACGACCAGATCTTCTTCGCCAGCGTCAAGCAGGCAAAGGACATGGGTGCAGTCGCAGTGGGCGCGACCATCTATTTCGGCTCGCCCGAGTCGTCGCGCCAGATCGTCGAGGTGAGCAAGGCGTTCGAGATCGCCCACGACATGGGCATGGCGACGGTGCTGTGGTGCTACCTGCGCAACAGCGCCTTCAAGAAGGACAAGGACTATCACCTGTCCGCCGACCTCACCGGCCAGGCCAATCATCTCGGCGTGACCCTGGAGGCCGACATCATCAAGCAGAAGCTGCCGGAGAACAATGGCGGCTTCACCATTCTCAACACGCAAGGAAAACCCGTACGGGAAGACCGACAAACGCGTGTACACCGAGCTCACCACTGATCACCCCATCGACCTGACCCGTTACCAAGTCGCCAACTGCTACATGGGCCGCGCTGGGCTGATCAACTCGGGGGGCGCGTCCGGGGAGCACGATTTCGCCGAGGCGGTCCGCACTGCGGTGATCAACAAGCGTGCCGGCGGAACCGGCCTCATCTCCGGGCGCAAGGCGTTTCAGCGCCCGATGGCGGAGGGCGTGAAGCTGCTCAACGCGATCCAGGACGTCTACCTGGACAAGCGCGTCACCGTGGCCTGAGGGCTGGGAGGGGGACGGTGGCTGCAGGCACCCGACCCAGGGCGACCAGGTTGATCCCCAGCCTGGGGGTTTCTGACATCGACCGTTCGCTGGGCTTCTATCGCGAGTTCTTCGGTTTCAAGGTGGAGGACTCGTACGAAGCGGATGGGCGCATGACCTGGTGTTGGCTCAAGTCCGGCGACGCCGCGCTCATGCTGCAGCAACTCTCAGCCGAGCAACAGATCCGCCTCAACCCGGCCATCGGTCAGAGTTGGGTGATCTACATTCGCCCGGACGATATCGACGCGACGCACAAGCGGCTCCAGCAGGCGGGGTTTCCGGTTTCCGATCTCGTGACCACGTCCTACCGCGCACGCGAGTGCTTCCTCACCGATCCTGACGGTTACGAGCTGTGGCTCTCGGTGCCGGGGGCTAAGGGCAATGGTGACGACGAGGACGAAGAAGACGACGACGGCAAGCGCGAGGAAGAGGACGACGAAGACGAAGACGAGGAGGACGACGAAGAGCAATGGCAGGTGCGCCGCTAGAGTCGGCTTCTGCACAGCTGCCGCACCACCTCTTGTAAGCCCTCGGGCGTCAGTGGTGGTGCCGGTATCGGCGCTCCGACCACTAGCTCGACCAGGGAGGACCGGGGGGCGCTTGAAAAATCCGCGCCTTCCTTTGCGGCTGAACATATGCTGCCTCTCAGGCCGCGCAGGGGGATCCGCAGTACCGGTACCGGAGCTACCCGCCGTCTGGCAGGAGCCCGCCGCCCGGTCTCGGTGCGGTGCCCGCCCAGCCCCGAGACAAAAGGACCAGTAACACGGCATGACCATCGCTACGGGCGTGGACCGCAGCGAAATGCTCTATCGCGGGGTGCCCGCCGCGGCGCGTTCAAGGGGCCGGAACACCGCCCGGTACGGCTTCTTGCCACGCAGGTCGGCGGTGATGAAAACCACGGTCGAACGCTTCAGTTTCAGCTGCCCCCTTCCTGCTAGCCGGTTGCCGCCCGCGGCCCTCAACTCGATGTGGGTGCCCTTACCGTCGGTGTGAGCCGTCGCACTGCCTTTGGCACCCAAAGTGTCGACCGGGGTTCCAAAGCGGTCGGTGACATACACGGTGAGCGAACCCTTCGCCACGACTAGTTCTAGCCAGAGCGGTCCGGCCAGCCGCACGTCACCCCCATGCGCGGGACGTGGCGTGTCGACACGCGGGTCCAGCGGTGCGCTGTGCGCGAGTGCGTCGGCTGCCGCGGAGCCTTCGGCACTGCAGAATAGGCAGGCGATCAGCAGCGCGTAGGCCAGCGTGTCGAGTATCGTGCGTTTGGCAGCCATCCTTCAACTTGAGCTCGCGACTGTTCCCGCCGCAAGTCGTTTCACCGGCTCCGTCTCTCCCGTTCGGAGTGCCTCTCGCCTCCGCTGAGCCGGAGCGCTTCTCCGAAGGCGGTCGACCCCGCTTCGCTGCCAGACACGCTGCCGCCTGCCTTAGCTGCCAGAGGTCTCGCCACGGGGTTCTGCGCGCGACAACCATCCGGGTCGCGCATAGCGACACCCCCTCAATCAGGACTCGAGAGGCGGAGCGTCGGCTAACGTCATCGCGGTCGGCATCGGGCAAGTGTACGCTTGCGCGCAGGCGATCAGGTCTGTTACCCGTCTTCATCGACCAGGCGAGCGACCGAGCGTCTCGGCGCCCCGCCTATCTGTCCCGGCGGTGCCCGTACGCCCCGCCCGCAGCGGCGAACGCTCCCTTCGCAGCAACGCACACCGGCCCGCCGGCAAACGGTGTTCTGCAGCGAGAGGATCTCGGCTGTCGCAGAGGCGGGCTGCGCAAGCCAAAGCCGTGAATTTCACACTCTTGCGGCGCGACGCGCCAGCTCCTGCGCCGGGAACCTGGGTCGTGCGCGACTCGACGTTTCGGGCGAAAGAGCCCTAAAGATCGCGCGGCTTCCGTGCCGAAGAAGCTCGATCAGCCGTCCTCTTCGGGCGCGAAGTCTGCTTACCAGTTCGTCGTCTGGAACCGATGCTGCAGCGCTAAGTAGGCTTTGCTTTCAAACGAGACAAGAACAAGAGACCCATCCAGCTCATGGCGACCCTCCGCGAAATCAGCCATCTGATCCCGCTCAGCCGGCGACTCTTGCTGATCATCTGGCCTTTTCTGGTCATCGTCATCATCTTAGTTTGGCTCTTCAGCGAGAGCATGGGGATCCTCGCTGCGACCCGCGCCTACTCGGAGGGAGAGAGCTTGTGGTCGAAGGCGCAGAAGCAGGCCGTTTTCCAATTGCTGCGGTATGCGGAAACGGCGGACCCTACTCACTACGAGAACTACCAGCGTCTCATCTTGGTCCCGTTGGGCGACCGCAAGGCCCGGGAGGAGATGCAGAAGGCCGACTTCCAGTACGCGGTGGCTTGGCAGGGCTTGACCGAAGGGCGTACCCACCCTGACGATATTCCCGGGGTGGTGAGACTGTTTCGCAGATTTCAGCACGTTCCCCCGATCACGGAGGTGATCGCGATCTGGACGGAGGGTGATGGCTACATCGAGCAGCTAACTCACGCGGCCGAGGAACTGCACGTTCGCGTCTCTGCCAGAAACACATCGCAGCTTGCATTGCGGCCCATCTTGGACCGAATTTTGGAGCTCGATGCACGCCTGACCCCGCTCGAGGACAAGTTCACTCAGAAGCTCGGGGAGGCCACTCGCCTAGCTCAGCTGGTCCTTCTAGCTGTAATACTTGCGGTGGCAGCGTGCCTGGTCCCTATAGGGATTTTCCTTTCCCACCGCATGCTCAGGCACAGCCAGCGGTTCGAACAGGCGTTGAAACTCAGCGAAGAGCGATTCCAGCTCGCGGTAACTGGCAGCAACGACGGCCTTTGGGACTGGAACATCCTAACCGACGATTGGTATCACTCGCCTCGATTCAAGGAGTTGCTGGGCTATACGAGCGGCGAGCTGGAGAACTCGTTGCCAGCACTGGTCTCGCGCATGCATCCCGAGGAGCGGGAGGTGTTCAGCCGAGCGCTGGATTCCCATCTCAAGAGCGGTACGCCTTTTGATGTGGAGATCAGGCTGCGAACCCAATCGGGTGATTACGGCTGGTTCCGCTGCCGCGGACAATCGGTCCGCGCCGCCAACGGGCAAGCCGTGCGAATGGCTGGCGCCTTGACCGATATGACAGATCGCAGACTAGCTGCCGCCGAACTGTTTGCGGAGAAGGAGCGCGCACTGGTTACGCTTGCGTCGATCGCCGATGGCGTGATCACAACCGACACCGAGGGATGGATCGACTACCTCAATCCAGTAGCCGAGGACCTCACAGGATGGAAGGTTGAGAAAGCTCGTGGCTTGCCCATCCTAGCGCTTTTCCGCCTGGTCGACGAGACACATCAACGCAACGCTCCCAATCCGATCGAGATGGTGTTGAGGGAAGAGAGGACCATCGAGCTGGCCTCTAACATGCTCCTGTTGCGCAACGACGGAGTCAAGATCCCAGTCGTGCACTCAGCGGCTCCGATCCGCGACCGCTCCGGCCGGATCATCGGTGTTGTGTTGGTACTCCACGATGTGAGTCGGGAACGCCAGTACGCGGCAAAACTATCATATCAGGCCAGCCATGACTCGCTGACCGGGTTGATCAACCGTGCCGAGTTCGAGCGGCGCTTGGAACTTGCTCTGCAGTCGGCAGCCCAGATAGGCCGGCATCACGCCGTGATGTACCTCGATCTGGACCAGTTCAAGGTTGTGAACGATACCTGCGGCCACGCGGCTGGCGACCAGCTCATGCGCCAGGTCACCACTGTGCTGCAGCACTGCCTCCGCGATGGGGACACGATTGCCCGTCTGGGCGGAGACGAGTTTGGTGTGCTGTTGGAGAACTGTCCCCCTGACGCCGCTCTGCACATCGCTGACAAACTGCGCCAGACCGTCACGGATTTCCATTTCGCCTGGCGGCAGCTGTCGTTCAACATCGGGGTCAGTATTGGGCTGGTGAACGTAGAGGACGGCATATTCACGCGGGACGAGGTCTTGCGCGCTGCGGACACCGCCTGCTACATGGCGAAGGAAAAGGGGCGCGACAGGGTGCAGGTGTACCACCCCGGGGATAGTGAGCTGTCGAAGCGTCAGGGGGAAATGGAATGGGTGGGGCGCCTACAAAAGGCTCTAGACGAGAATCGGTTCGTCCTCTATGCTCAGGACATCGTGGAAGTTGGGGACCCGCATCCGCGAGGGACTCATTGTGAGATATTCGTTCGGATGCTCGACGAAAACGGAACACTCGTTCTGCCGATGGCATTTATCCCCGCCGCTGAGCGCTACAACCTCATGCCCTCCATCGACCGCTGGGTCATTCGGACCGCCCTCGCCACCCTATCGAGGCTTCGGAACGAACCTTCGGGCGAACCGATACAGATGTGCGCCATCAACTTGTCTGGCGCGTCGATCGGGGACGAGCGGTTCCTCGATTTCGTGCGCGACCAGTTTCGGCTTTTCGATGTGGTCCGTTCATCCGTCTGCTTTGAGATCACAGAGACGGCGGCCATCCACAACCTAGAAAAGGCGGCCCATTTTATGCGCGAGCTCAAGGCTCTCGGCTGTCGCTTTTCCCTTGACGACTTTGGAGCGGGCATGTCGTCCTTCGGGTACCTGAAGCACCTACCGGTCGACTTTCTCAAGATCGATGGCAGTTTCGTCAAGGACATGGCCGACGACCCCATAGATAGAGCGATGGTGGAAGCTATCAACAACGTGGGGCACGTCATGGGTAAGCAGACCATCGCCGAGTTCGTGGATAGCGAACGGGTCATGGCCGCCCTGAAGGAGATCGGCGTGGACTTTGCGCAAGGGTATGGGGTAGCCAAACCCGAACCGTTTGCTCCTCGCCTGGGCCTGGCTGCCCGCGTCGCTTAGACGCAGACCGTGCGACTTGCGCCAAGAGGAGAGGCTGGGGGCGGCGCGATTACGCGCTGGCCGGTCCTCAGGCGGGGCCAGTCAAATCCTCCGTGTCGGTATGCCTCCAGAGTTTCGCCTTGCTTCCGTGGCAAACCACTCCTACACTAACCCCCCGCGACGAGAGCGACCGTCCGCGAATTGACGCGTCTTTAGGTCAAAGGAGATGCAAGCGCCAAGTCTGATCGCCCCAAGTCTGGTATGGCGCCCTGGAGTAGGTCGCGCACCGGGTGGGTCCAACCGCGGCAGTGGGTCAGTTGGATAAAGGGGGAACGCAGGTATGGGGTTAATGTATGAATTGTCGCCTCATCCACAGTGGGTCAAATCGCTACAGGAATATATCCGGCCGTACTGGAACGAGCTTCTGGAGGGTGAGTGGGGGAATGCGGTTGCTAAGCGGCGTCTCACAGTTCCCGAGATGCAGGGCTGGATCCTCCAGCTCTACCCCTTCATACATGCCTTTCCAAAGTTCCTTGCGGAGGCGCTCATCAAGGTTGAGGACGAGTATGCCCGCTCGTTCTTGATCGATAACATTCGAGTCGAGAAGGCGCACGCGGAACACTGGATATGGATGGGCCAGGGTTTTGGGCTCCGGCAACAGGAAATGCTCGAGTTAGCTGACGGGACCCGGCTCGTTCTTCGAGACGTCCAGTCGTTGACGGACTGGCTCTGGTACGTCAACACGAAGGGAACGCTAGCTGAAGCCGTGGCCGCTACCAGCTTCGCCATCGAGGGCGTAACCGGTGATTTATCCAGAACGGTAATCGCCGGCTTCGAATCGTATCGAGGAACACCAGGGGTCGACATGAACCCGAAGACCTATAAATGGATGAGGGAGCATGCCCGCTACGATGACGAGCATCCGAAGATCGCATTGGAGATAGTCAAGCGCTACGCTATCACCGATCGGATGCAGACACGGGCTATGTTAGCCGCGAAGCGCAGCCTTCAACTCCTTCACCTTGCGCTCAACACATCGTATCGGGCCTACTCGTTTGCTCAGGATAATGGAAGCACTGTCGCCGAGGAGAGGCGTGCAAGCGAGCGCCGGCAGTTCCATCGGACGCTCGCGTTTCCGGACCGCCGCTTCGGCGAACGACGAGGGCGCGTCCTCCACTCAGCGTAGATAGCCGGTCGGGGCCATCTCCCCGGACACGTTCAGCTTCGTGTGCGACGAGCGGCACCGCCTGCGGCCTTTTTAGGCTATCAGTTCTGAGCGATGCTTAAGTCCAGTTCAGCGCCTTCAGTCGTGGTACGACACCGACTCACAGCAGCGGCACCAGCAGCAGCGCCACGATGTTGATGATCTTGATCAACGGGTTCACTGCTGGTCCGGCCGTATCCTTGTAGGGATCGCCGACGGTGTCGCCGGTGACCGCAGCCTTGTGTGCATCGGACCCCTTGCCGCCGTAGTGTCCGTCCTCGATGTACTTCTTGGCGTTATCCCAGGCTCCGCCTCCGGTGGTCATGGAGATGGCCACGAACAGGCCGGTCACGATGGTGCCGATCAGCAGCCCGCCGAGTGCCTGAATGCCTGCAGCCGGGCCCATCAACCAGCGCATGATCAGCCACAGCGCGATGGGCACGACGATCGGTAACAGCGAGGGAATGATCATCTCCTTGATCGCGGCGCGCGTCAGCATGTCCACCGCTCTCGAGTAGTCGGGCTTGGCAGTACCTTCCATGATCCCCTTGATCTCCTTGAACTGGCGGCGCACTTCGTTCACCACCGAGCTGGCGGCGCGGCCGACGGCTTCCATCGCCATGGCGCCGAACAGATACGGCACCAGCCCGCCGATGAACAAACCGATGATCACCGCCGGATCCGACAGGCTGAACTGGGGAAGTTTGCCGACGGCTTCGAGGTTGTGCGTGTAGTCCGCGAACAATACCAGAGCGGCCAACCCGGCCGAGCCGATCGCGTAGCCCTTGGTCACCGCCTTGGTGGTATTGCCGACGGCATCCAGCGGATCGGTGATGTCGCGGATCTTGGACGGCAGCTCGGCCATCTCGGCGATGCCACCGGCGTTGTCCGTTATCGGGCCGTAGGCGTCCAACGCGACGATCATTCCGGTCATCGATAACATGGCGGTAGCCGCGATGGCGATGCCGTACAGGCCGGCAAGAGAATAGGATGCCCAGATGGCGGTGCAGACCGCGAGCACCGGCAGGGCGGTCGCCTTCATCGACACGCCCAGGCCGGCGATGATGTTGGTGGCGTGACCGGTCTGCGAAGCCGCAGCTACATGGCGTACCGGGGCGTATTCGGTGGCGGTGTAGTATTCGGTGATCACGACCATTGCAGCGGTCAGCGCCAAGCCGACCAGAGCCGCGCCGAACAGGGGCCAGACGTTGCCGGGCATCAGCCACGCGGTGATCGGGTAGAAGGCAACGGCCGCCAGCACGCCGGACACGATGACGCCCTTGTAGAGCGCATTCATGATTTTGCCGCCTTCGCTGGCCTTGACGAAGAAGGTCCCGATGATGGAGGCGATGATCGAGGCTCCACCCAGCACCAGGGGGTAGATGATCGCGCTGACCCCAGCGTCCTTCATCATCAAACCGCCCAGCAGCATGGTGGCCACGATGGTCACGGCGTAGGTTTCGAACAGATCGGCCGCCATTCCGGCGCAGTCGCCCACGTTGTCACCCACGTTGTCGGCGATGACCGCGGGGTTGCGCGGGTCGTCCTCGGGGATTCCGGCCTCGACCTTGCCCACCAGGTCGGCGCCCACGTCCGCGCCCTTGGTGAAGATTCCTCCGCCCAGACGCGCGAAGATGGAGATCAGCGAGCCGCCGAAGGCCAGGCCCACCAGAGGAGTGCAGTGCCTTGCCCGGATCGCCGGAGATCCACAATGCGATGGCGTAGTACAGCGCCACGCCCATCAGCGCCAGCCCCACGACTAGCATGCCAGTGATCGCGCCACCGCGGAATGCCACCGAGAGCGCTGCGTTTATGCCGTCATTGGCGGCCTGGGCAGTGCGTACGTTGGCGCGCACCGAGATCGACATGCCGATATATCCTGTCGCGCCGGAAAGTACCGCACCGACCAAGAACCCGAAAGCGGTGAGCCAGTCGAGCACCAAGCCCAGCACCAGGAACAACACCACGCCGACGATGGCGATGGTGGTGTACTGGCGGTTCAAGTATGCGCTGGCGCCTTGTTGGATGGCAGCTGCGATTTCCTGCATCCGCTCGGTGCCGGCAGGCTTGGCTAGCACCCACTGGATCGAGACGATGCCGTAGATCACGGCGGCGAGAGCGCAGGCCACAGCTATGGTGAGTCCGGCTCCGAGTGACATGAATCCCCCTTTAGTTCTTAGCGTGATGGAACCCTGTGCGCTAGCAGCCGCTAGCGGGTGGGATCAAGGGGCTCGTGGCGATCTGATCCCAGGCGCGCCGCCTGCAAGCGTTAAGGCAACACGGAAACGGTCCGCCATGCGCGCCAAAGCGCAAATGACGCGCGATTCTACCCGATTTTCCCGCATGGATTGACCCTGAGGTAGGGCACGTGACGCGAGTCACGTGGTCAAGAGCTCTTGTTTGCCCAACCCTCGGCTCGACCTTTTCCCCAGCGCCTGCCTAGACTTTGAAATCAACCGCCAGCTTTTTCGGCACGGCGACGTTCTTGAGCCGCACGTACGCGGGCAGGCCATTCTTGAACGGTGGATAGTCTTCGCCCTGAATCAGCGGCGAGAGATAGGTGCGGCACGGGGTTGTGATGTGAAAGCCGTCCTCGCTGATGTAGTCGCGCGGCATCTTCTTCTCGACGTTGGCCACGTCTTTCAGTTCGGCCACCCCGATGGTCCACTTGTAGGGCTTGTTGGACTTGCGCACGATCGCAGGCATGACCGCGTTGCGTCCTTTCAGCGCCAGCTCCACAGCGGCCTTGCCCACCGCGTAGGCCTGCGCGACGTCGGTCTTCGAGGCGATATGGCGTGCTGCGCGCTGGAGATAGTCGGCCACCGCCCAGTGATACTTGTAGTTTAGTTTTTCGCGCACCAGGTTTGCGATCACCGGCGCCACGCCGCCGAGCTGGGCGTGGCCGAAGGCGTCGCGCAGCCCGGTCTCCGCCACGAACTTGCCGTCCGCGTTCTGCAGCCCCTCGGATACGCCGATTACGCAGTGATCGTAGCGCTTCACCGTATCCTCGACTTTGGCTATGAACTTCGCCTCGTCGAGGCGGATCTCTGGAAAAAGCAGCACGTGCGGCGCCTCGCCTTCGGCCTCGGTGGCCAGACCGCACGCCGCCGTGGTCCAGCCGGCATGTCGCCCCATCACTTCCAGCACAAACACTTTGGTTGACGTGCGCGACATGGAGGTCACGTCAAACCCAGCTTCCCGGATGCTGGTCGCGACGTACTTCGCCACCGACCCGAATCCAGGTGAGCAGTCGGTGACCGGCAGATCGTTGTCCATCGTCTTGGGCACGTGGACGCAGACGATGGGATAACCCATTTGCTCAGAGAGCTGAGACACCTTGAGGCAGGTGTCGGCCGAATCCCCGCCGCCGTTGTAGAAGAAATACCCGATGTTGTGGGCCTTGAAGACCTCGATCAGGCGTTCGTAGTGGGCGCGGTTCTGTTCCAGGCTCTTCAGTTTGTAGCGGGCCGAGCCAAAAGCGCCCGCCGGGGTATAGCGCAGCGCAGCGATGGCCCTGGCCGGCTCCCGGCTCGTGTCGATCAACTCTTCGGTCAAGGCGCCGATGATGCCGTTACGCCCTGCGTAGAGCTTGCCGATCCTGTTCCCGTGCTTGCGCGCTGTCTCGATCACGCCGCAGGCGCTCGCGTTGATCACCGCGGTCACGCCACCCGACTGGGCGTAAAACGCATTCATCTTTGCCATATTTCGACCCTTGCCTGGAATCAGGAGGACAGTGCGGAGAACAGGCGATCGCGGATTTCGTCCACTGCACCGGTGCCGGAGATCTTGCGGTATTTGGGACCGCGTGCACCGCCCCTGGCCGCCAGCTGAGAGTAGTAGTCCACGAGCTGCTTCGTCTGCTTGTGATAGACGTCCAGGCGCTTGCGCACCGTTTCTTCGGTATCGTCTGCGCGCTGGATCAAATCTTCGCCGGTGACATCGTCTTTGTTCGGCACCTTGGGCGGATTAAAGTGGACGTGGTAGGTGCGCCCCGACCCGGCGTGCACGCGTCGGCCCGAGAGGCGCTTGATGATCTCGGCGTCGTCAACGTCGATCTCGACCACATAGTCCAGGTCGACCCCAGCCTGACGCATGGCCTCCGCCTGCGGAATGGTGCGCGGGAATCCATCGAACAGGAAACCTTTGGCGCTATCGCCTTGCTTGATGCGCTCTTTGACCAGACCGATGATCACTTCATCGGGCACCAGGGCACCGGCGTCCATGTACTTCTTCGCCTCCAACCCGAGTGCAGTTCCCGCTTTCACGGCGGCGCGCAGCATGTCCCCGGTTGAGATCTGCGGGATGCCGAACCTCTGAGTGACGAACGCCGCCTGGGTCCCCTTTCCCGCCCCTGGCGCACCGAGCAATATCAGTCGCATGCTTTGGATGGTCTGTGTTTGTCGTTAAGCCGGGCGCGGCGCGCAGCGGGCAGGACACTTTCTCTGGCCGACAGCAACCGCTATCTGTCCGCCGCCAAGAACGATTATAGGTTCACCCGCCGGACGCGAACAGGCGGCGGACCGTCTCGAGGTCGTCGGGAGTGTCAACGCCGGCTTCCGGCGCCTGGTCGGTCACGGCTACGGTGATGCGGAACCCGTGCCATAGTGCCCGCAGCTGCTCCAACGCCTCGAAGCGCTCGATGGCCGGTGGCTCCAGCCCGGTGTACCGCTTCAGAAACCCGCAGCGATACGCGTAGATCCCGATGTGGCGGTAAATCGGCAGCCCCGGCGGGATGCGGGTGTGGTCCACAGCAAAGGCGTCCCGTGCCCAGGGGATCGTGGCGCGGCTGAAGTAGAGGGCATCGCCGCGTGCGTCGAGCACGACCTTCACCACGTTGGCGTCAAACAGGTCGACTGGCCGATGCAGTGCGTGGCAGGCAGTGGACATGGTGGCGTCGATATGTCCGTCGAGGATGGCCGCGACCTCACGGATCAACCCCGGCGCGACGCGGGGTTCGTCGCCCTGTACGTTGACCACTATGGTTTCGTCTGGCCAGTTGCGCCTGAGCGCGACCTCGGCGATGCGATCGGTGCCGGAGGCGTGACTCGAAGCCGTCATCACGCAGCGGTGCCCATGCTCGGCCACCGCCTTCTGCACGCGCTCGTCATCGGTGGCGACCCACACCTCGATCGCCCCGCTCGCCTTTGCACGCTCGGCCACATGCACCACCATTGGTTTTCCGGCGATGTCCAGCAATGCCTTGCCAGGCAGGCGCGTGGAGGCGTAGCGCGCGGGGATGACGACTACGAAGTCCATATGAGGGGTGACCGCGGTCAAGTTTGGGGGCAACGACCAAGCGCTCGGCGCAGCCGGTATCGCCGGTCATTTGTCGCGCGACTGGACCTCTTCCTCCGGAGGAAGCTTGCGGGCCTCTTCGTCGAGCATCACCGGGATGTCGTCCTTGATCGGGTAGGCGAGCCGGCAGGGCTTGCAGATCAGCTCCTGCTCGGCCTTCTTGTATATCAGTGGGCCTTTGCACAACGGGCAGACCAGGATGTCAAGCAGCTTGGCGTCCATGCAGGGATCTCAACTTGGCCAGAATCAGGTTGCCGAGGGCCGGGTCAATCTCGGCCTCGACTGGAAGATACCACCAGTTTTCGCGCGCGAATGCGCCACATTTTACTGCATCCTTCTCTGTCATCACGACCACATCCTCTCCCGCGAAAGCAAAATCGTCGGCGCTGAACCGGAAATGATCGGGGAACGGGTGGGCCCGGAATGTGAGCCCCATCCGCTGCAGTTGCGCGAAAAATCGCTGCGGGTTACCGATTCCTGCGACCGCGTGCAACGTCTTGTCGCGCAGGTCCGGGGCGGCTACTCGGAAGTCAGGGTTGAGCAAGTTGTGGAAGCTCTCGCCGCTGAGTTTGGCGAGGAACTGAGGGGCGTGCACGGCCGGCAGCTCGCCGTCACCAAGAACCAGCACCGCGTCGACCGAGGCCAGGCGACGGACGGGTTCGCGCAACGGTCCGGCAGGAAGCAGCCGGCCGTTGCCGAAACGCCGCTCGCCATCGACCACTGCGATCTCGACGTCGCGCGCCAGTCCATAGTGCTGCAGGCCATCGTCGCTGACGAGCACGTCGCGGCCTGGGTGAGCGGCCAGTAGCGCCCGTGCGGCGCGTGCACGATCGCGGCCGGCGAAAACCGGCACCCCGGCGCGCTTTGCCAGGAGTACGGGTTCGTCGCCCGAGCGCGCTGGATTGCTGTCGCATCGCACCTCCTGAAGGTTCTCGGACCCGCCATAGCCGCGCGTGACAATCCCCGGCCGGTAGCCGTGTTCCTGGAGACAGTCCACAAGCCAAAGCACCGATGGCGTCTTGCCCGTCCCGCCGACTGTGATGTTTCCAACGACAATGACTGGGACTGGCATCCGCTCGCAGTGCAGTCCTCCCGCCCGGTACAACCACCGTCGCATTGCCACCGCGGCGCCGAACAGCAGGCTCAGCGGGAACAGCACGAGGTGAGCCGGATGGATCCGATACCAGAAATGTTCGAGCACACGCACCTCGGACAGGCTGTCGGGAGCGGCACGCATCCTACCGGAAGCCGGTCTAACGCCTGCTGGAGACCGCCGCCCAACCCCAGGGTCCCGGCGCCGCAGGCCAATCCGCTACCTGGGTGGCTGTTGCGTGGTGAAGGTGATTCGGCCGAACCCCGCGAGCCGTGCCGCTTCCATCACGTTGATGACGGACTGGTGGGTGGCGTTGCCGTCAGCGTTGATGATGATCATCGGGTCGGGATTGCCGCGCGCGGCTCGCTTCAACTCGACGCTGATGGTGGCCGGGTCGCTGGTGCCTAACGGAACACGCTCCACCACATAGCGCCCGTTAGCAGTGATCGCAACGTTGATCTGGTTAGGCTTCTCCTGCGCCTGGTTGGCTTGCGCCGAGGGCAGGTTGATCTGCAGCTCCGAGTAGCGCGAGTAGGTGGTGGTAACCACCAGGAAGATCACGATGACGAGCAGTACATCGATCATCGGGACCAGGTTCATCTCCGGCTCGTCGCGCTGCGAACCGCGGCGGAAGTCCATAACTACTGTGCTCTTTCCCCGTGGACGATCTCAACCAGCTTGACCGCCTGGGTCTCCATCTCCACTACCAGGTCGTCGACCTTGGCGCGGTAGTAGCGATAGAAGATCATGCTGGGAATCGCCACGATCAGGCCGAATGCGGTGTTGTACAACGCCACCGAGATGCCATGGGCGAGTTGCTGGGGGTTGCTACTCATGCCAGGCCCACCCGATGCGCCGAAGATCTCGATCATGCCGACCACGGTCCCGAACAGGCCCATGATGGGCGATAGCGAAGCGATGGTGCCCAGCATTGTGAGGAAGCGCTCCAACTCATGCACGGCAACCCGCCCCGCCTCCTCGAGCGATTCCTTCATCACCTCACGCGTGCTGCGCACGTTCTTCAGCCCCACCGCGAAGATGCGCGCCAACAGAGTGCCCTGCGAAAGGCGGTTGAGCAGATCCTGAGTGACCCCCTTCTGCTTGACCTCCTGCGCCACCTGCGGCAGCAGGTCGCGCGGGACGATCCTGCCGCGCTGCAGGGACCAACCGCGCTCGACGATGATGCCCAGGGCGACGATCGAAGCGACGATCAACAACCAGATGGGCCAGCCCGCTGCTTCTATGATGTGCAACACTTCGCGTTCTCCGGGCGGGTTCGAAGGAAGCGCGACTTTAAACCGCGCGCCAGGATTCGGCAACTCAGGAAAAGGGGCGCTGTGCCAGCGATCTGGTCACCATGCACTCTTCGGCTCAGACGAGAAAACTTGTCCACAGTCTTTGTGGATAACGGTGTGCATACCCTGTAAAAAGTGAGCTTAAGTTACATTCCTGCAATGCGTTTTGGTGCTGCGCTCAAAAATTGCGCAAGAAAAAAGCATAATTTAATCAATTTTCTATCTACAGATAGCCCGTACCGGCGGGCCTTTGCGGCACGCGGCTCGGAAATGCCCGCCAGTTGTGGATGAACGGCTAGGCCATCCGCAAAGCGAGCAACGGCGCCGGATTCGGGGCGGGCAGGTGGCCGATAAGCGGATGGCGCAATGCACATCACGACAGGTGCTGTCGTTGAGCAACGACCGAAGACTTTCGCAGCCTCTGGACTCGAGATATGCAGGAACGGTTTGATATTCGCGCGTCGATGCGACCGGCAAGCGAGGCGGATTGGAACGCGCCCATCAGCGTAAGTGAGCTCAATCTCATCGCGCGCCAGCTAATCGAGCAGAACATTGCGCTGCTGTGGGTTGGCGGCGAGGTGTCGAACCTCACGCGCGCCGCTTCTGGCCACTGCTATTTCTCGCTCAAGGACGAGCGGGCGCAGGTGCGCTGCGTGATGTTCCGCCATCGCATGCAACACCTGGACTGGAACCCCGCCAATGGCATGCAAGTGGAGGTCCGCGCCCGCGCCACTCTCTATGAAGCGCGGGGCGAGTTCCAACTTGCCGTGGAGTTCATGCGCCGCGCAGGGTTGGGTGCCTTGTACGAGGCCTTTGCGCGCCTCAAAGCCGGGCTCGAGAAGGACGGCTTGTTCGCCCTCGAGCGCAAGAAGCCGTTGCCCGCCTTCCCGCGGCGGATCGGTGTGATCACCTCTGCTGCTGCTGCTGCGCTGCGCGACGTATTGACTACCCTGCGCCGCCGCATGCCTGGGCTTCCGGTGATCCTTTATCCGGCCCCGGTTCAGGGGGAGGGCGCGGCGCAAAAGATCGCCGCCGCCATCGACGAGGCGTGTGCGCGGCGCGAATGCGACGTGCTCATCCTGTGCCGCGGCGGCGGCAGCATCGAGGATTTGTGGGCTTTCAACGAAGAGAGCGTGGCGCGGGCCGTGTACGCTTGCACCATCCCACTGGTCTGTGGAGTGGGCCATGAGACCGACTTCACTATCGCCGATTTCGTTGCGGATGCCCGCGCCCCGACGCCCACCGCTGCCGCGGAGTTGGTGAGCCCCAATCGGGTGGAGCTGACGACGATCCTGGGCGCGCTGCACGAGCGCATGGCGCGCTCGCTCGTGCGCGGGCTGGAGCGGCGCATGCAGCAGTTGGATTACCTCGGCCGGCGGCTGGAGCATCCCGGCGAGCGCATTCGCAGCCAGGAACAGCATCTCGCGCATCTGCGCGTGCGGGTGGGGCGGGCCGCGTCACATACGTTAGTTCAAGCTGGCCTGCGCCTGACCGCGATACGTCATCGATTGGCCACCGCGGCGCCCGATCTGGACAGCGTGCACACGCGGCACCGGCGCCTCGCTCAGCGCCTGAACGGCACGATGCAGCAGCTCCTGGAGCGGCGAGGTGCTGGGCTCGTCCGCCTGGACGCGCACCTGAACGCGCTCAGTCCGCAGCACGTCCTGGAGCGCGGCTACTCCATCGTATCGCGTCTGGACGGAGAGATCGTGCGAGACGGCGCGCAATTGGTACCAGGAGACGACGTGACGATGACGTTCGCGCGCGGGGGGGCACGAGCGAGGGTGAGCGGCACGCGCAGCTGAGGTTCGCGGCGTTGCGTGCCCGCCGTCTGCAGCGTATCGTAGGCGGCCCCGCCGCTGGCGCGCGCCGAGAGCGCGTGCAACAACGGCAGGCGCTGGCTGAAGGTTGCGGTACCATCATTCATCTCAACTGAGGAGGAACCATGTCGAGCCTGAGGACTATTGGATCTGCTCTACTCGTGTCGGCTTTCCTTGGGTTCGCGCTGCCGGCTGCGGCGCAGCTAGCGGAAAAGAAGGCGCTGACCCTGGAGGCCGCCAAGAAGATTGCTGCCGCTGCCGAAGCCGAGGCTGTGAAGAACAAGTGGAACGTGGTGATTGCTATCGTGGACGACGGCGGACACTTGATCTACCTGCAGCGCATGGACGGAACCCAGACTGGGAGCGTTGATGTCGCGATCAGGAAGGCCCAGACCGCGATCGCCTTCAAGCGCCCCACCAAGGTGTTCGAGGATGCCATCGCGGGCGGACGCAACGCGTTGATCGCCTTGCACGGGGCGCTGCCGCTGGAGGGCGGGCTGCCGCTCACCACCGGCAGCCAGCCGATTGGTGCCATCGGCGTGAGCGGCGTGAAGTCAACCGAGGACGGCCAGATTGCGAAAGCGGGTTCGGACGCGCTCGCGGGAATGAACTAAACCAGACTGCACGGCGAGCGAAGGCTCCGTCAGAGCTGCGTAGCAAGATAGGCCGCGACCTGCTCGGCCAGATCTTCGGCGAGGCAGTCGAAGCGACGCGCGTGGCCCCAGGACCGCAGCCAGGTGAGCTGGTGCTTGGCTAGCTGGCGCGTGGCGGCTGTGCCCTTCTCGCGCAACCCAGCGATGCCGAACTCACCCTCGAGGTACTGCCAGACCTGGCGATAGCCCACCGCGCGCATCGAGGGGAGCGAGGCGTTGAGCTCGAAGCGCTCACGCAAGCTGCGTACTTCTCCGATCAGACCGAGCTCGAGCATCCGCTCGAAGCGTTGCTCGATGCGCTCGTGCAGGACGGCGCGTTCGCTTGGCTCCAGCGCGATCGGGATTGTCCGGTAGGGTGCTGCGCTCGCGCGGCCGCGAGCGATCAGCGCCGATAGCGGCTGGCCGGTGAGGTAGTAGACCTCCAACGCGCGCTGAATCCGCTGCGCGTCTGTCGACTGCAGCCGCGCCGCCGTCGTCGGGTCGATCCGTTGCAGCTCCGCGTGCAGCGCGGGCCAGCCCGACGTCTCGGCCATCGTGTCGATCACCAGCCGCGTCTGGGCGTCGGCCGCGGGCAGCTGGCTCAGGCCCTCCTTCAGCGCTTTGAAGTACAGCATTGTGCCACCCGCCAGAAGAGGGATGTTGCCGCGGGCATGGATCTCGGCCAGCACTTGGTTCGCATCCTCGCAAAAGCGCGCGGCCGAATAGCGATCGCAAGGGTCGAGCATATCGATCAGATGATGGGGCGCGGTCGCCAGCATATTGCTCACCGGCTTGGCGGTGCCGATGTCCATGTGGCGGTACACCTGTGCCGAGTCGACGCTGACGATTTCGAGCCTGAAGCGCGCCGCTAGGCGCACAGCAACGTCGCTCTTGCCCGATGCGGTGGGGCCCATCAGCAGGATCACCGGCGGGCGATCCTGCTGCATGATTCGTGACTCGTGGCTTGTGATTCGCGAGCTAGGCTGGTCGGCCATTGCGCCAAGCGGCGTCCGAAGGTTAGGAGTTACGAATCACGGAACGCGGCTCTACTGGCCGCGCTGAAACAACCGATCCAGCTCCGCCATCGAGATCTGGGTCCAGGTGGGGCGACCGTGGCTGCACTGGCCCGAGCGGTCGGTGGCTTCCATCTCGCGCAGCAGAGCGTTCATTTCCGGTAGCGTCAGGGTGCGGTTAGCGCGCACTGCAGCGTGGCAGGCCATCCCAGCGAGTAGCTCGTCCCGACGTTCGCGCAGCGCGCGGGTCGCGCCGTACTCGCCAATCTCGCGCAGCACGTCGCGCGCCAGTTCGGCGGGATCAGCGTCCTGCAGTGGTGCGGGCACCGAGCGCACCACCAGCGCTTCGGGACCTATGACCGCCAGTTCGAACCCAAGTTGATGCAGAAGCGCGCCGTTCTCCTCTACGAGAGCTGCCTCGAGGCGGCTTGCTCGCAGCGTGGCAGGAATGAGCAAGCTCTGAGTGGGGATACGGTCGAGGTCCAGCGCCATTTTGAGCTTTTCGTACATGATGCGCTCGTGCGCCGCGTGCATGTCTACGACCACGAGGCCGGCATGGTTCTGCGCCAGCACGTAGACGCCGGCGAGCTGCCCCAGGGCGAACCCCAACGGTGGCATCGCCGCAGACGTGGCTGGGATCACGGGCGCAGCGTTGCGGCCGAACAGCACGTCGTACACAGCCCCCGGCTGCATACTCGCCAAGCCCATCGTTTCCTGGCGCGGCGTCAAGCGCTGTCCCGGCGCATAGCTCGAGTGCGAGGATCCTGTAGATGACCCATGCGCGGCGCCTGCCGTTGGCTGCGCGGCAGTCGCAAGCGCGACCGGCGCGATGGAGGCGCCGGCGCGTGCTGCCGCCAGCGCCTTGGTCAGCGCGTGGAACAAGAACTGGTGCACAGCGCGCGGATCCCGGAATCTGACCTCGCTCTTGGTCGGATGAACATTCACGTCGACCCGTCCCGGGTCCAGGTCGAGGAATAGCACGAAGGCCGGATGCCGCTCCTGATGCAGCACATCGTGGAAAGCCTCACGGACGGCGTGGGCGATCAACCTGTCGCGCACGAAGCGCCCGTTGACGAAGAAATACTGATAATCGCGTGCGCTGCGATTGAAGGTAGGCGAAGCGATGAGCCCGCGCAGGCTCACGCCGGCAGACTGCTCGTCGAGGGCCAGGCTGGCTGCCTCGAACTCTGCCCCCAGCAGCGCCAGGGCGCGCTGCTGGAAGCTCTGCTGGGGCAGCCGCAAATGTGTGCGGCCGTTGTGCTGCAGCGTCATGGCTACATCCGGCCGTGACAAGGCAATGCGTTTAAACACTTCCTCGCAGTGGCCGAACTCGGTGCCCTGCGTGCGTAGAAACTTACGGCGTGCTGGCGTGTTGTAGTAAAGATCGCGCACTTCGACGGCGGTTCCCGCCAGCGCTGCCGCCGGCTCCACCGCAGCGGCGTTTCCCGCGCTCGACTGGATCCGCCAGGCATGCGTGCTCGCCGCGGTGCGGCTTGTCAGCGCCAGGTGTGACACCGCGGCAATGCTGGCCAGCGCCTCGCCCCGGAACCCAAGGCTGGCTACTTGCTCCAGGTCCTCTAGAGTGGCGATCTTGCTGGTGGCGTGCTGCGCGAGGGCGAGCGGCAGCTCGTTCTTCTCGATGCCCTTGCCGTCATCGACGACCTTGAGCTGTTTCGCCCCGCCACTTTGCACCTCCACTCGGACCGCGCGGGCTTGAGCATCGAGGCTGTTCTCGAGCAATTCCTTGAGCGCCGCCGCAGGGCGGTCGACAACCTCGCCCGCGGCGATTTGATTGATCAGCCGTTCATCGAGTATGCGGATAGCGGGCATCGGAGGCGGGGCTGCGGCTGGCGCGATTATAGCGCCGGCACCGGGCACTGACCGGGTCCGCGCGCTCTTGCCTGCCGTTGTGGCATGACGCCGGATGCCGAGAGCAGACACAATTTCGTACTCCGACTGTGACGTCGGCTGCGATGGAATCCACCTCTGGCGGCCTTGGCGAGAGTCTGGAGACTTCCCTATAATCCGCACCTACGCTCGCGTTAGGCGCCGCTTGCTGTCATAACAAGCCGGTCCCGCCAGAGTCGGCGCATCGTGGAGACAATCAACGTGCATATCGGCATACCGGCCGAGGTCCGCGCCGGCGAGACACGCGTCGCGGCTACGCCCGAGACAGTCAAGAAACTCGCCTCCGGCAGCCACCACAAGCTGTTGGTACAGGCCGGCGCAGGAGAGAAGGCCTCCGTCCCGGACACAGAGTTCAGCGCTGCTGGCGCGCTGATCGTGCACAGCGCCGCTGAGCTGTACCAGCAGTCGGAGATCGTGCTCAAGGTGCGTGCGCCCGAGACCTGGGAGCTGGAACTGATGGGGAAAAACTCGATCCTCATCGGATTGCTCAATCCCTATGATGCCGGGGCGGTGGAGAGTTATGCCAGGCAAGGCCTGACCGGCTTCGCGCTGGAGTCGCTGCCGCGCATCACGCGTGCCCAGGCGATGGACGTACTGTCCTCCCAGGCCAATATCGGTGGCTACAAGGCGGTGATACTGGCAGCGAACGAGTATCAGCGCTTCATGCCGATGCTCATGACCGCGGCCGGCACCGTGAAGGCCGCGCGCGTGCTGATACTAGGTGCCGGCGTGGCCGGGCTGCAGGCCATCGCCACAGCGAAGCGTCTGGGTGCGGTGATCGAGGCGTCCGACGTACGTCCGGCGGTCAAGGAGCAGATCGAGAGCCTCGGCGCGAAGTTTCTGGACGTGCCCTTTGTCACCGATGAGGAGCGCGAGATTGCCGCGGGCGTGGGCGGTTACGCCCGCCCGATGCCGGCGGACTGGATGCGGCGTCAGGCCGAGCTGGTGCACGAGCGGGCCAAGGCCGCGGACATCATCATCTCCACCGCCCTCATCCCCGGGCGGCCGGCGCCGGTGCTCGTGAAGGAGGAGACGGTCAAGGCCATGAAACCCGGCTCGGTTATCGTGGATATGGCGATCGAGCAAGGCGGCAATTGCCCGCTCACCGAGCGCGACAAGATCGTGGTCAAGCACGGGGTCAAGCTGATCGGCATTACCAACCTGCCGGCGCTGGTGTCTGCCGACGCGAGCGCACTGTACGCTCGCAATGTGCTCAACTTCCTCAACCTGCTGGTGGAGCCCAAGACCGGGCAGCTGAACCTCAACCGCGAGGACGAGATCATCGCCGGGGCGCTGATCTGCATCGGTGGAGAAGTGGTGAAAAAGCCGTAACTCGTGACTCGCGGAGTCTGGATGACAGGCATCGAGCCGAGCGCTGCGTAGCGCAGCCATGAGTTGCGAACAACGAGTCACGATCCACGAATCACGGAGAAATCATGACCGGACACATCGACCCGACCCTCATCAACCTCACCGTTTTCGTGCTGGCCGTATTTGTCGGCTATCACGTCATCTGGAACGTGACGCCTGCACTGCACACGCCGCTTATGTCTGTCACCAACGCCATTTCCTCTGTGATCATCGTTGGCGCCATCCTCGCTGCGGGCGCGGAAGTCATCGACTTCGGCACGGTCGTCGGCGGGATCGCGGTGGGGTTGGCGGCGGTCAACGTGTTTGGGGGGTTCCTGGTGACCCAGCGCATGCTCGAGATGTTCAAGAGGAAAGCTCCGAAGGAGGCCAAGCGTGAGGGGTAATCGGCTATTCACGGAGCTTGACCGAGCCTGCGGCTCCGCTGTCCCGTCGGCCCTGATTTCTCACCTCGCGAAGGCATAGCGTGAGCGCAAACCAACTCGCTCTGGCTTACCTCGTCGCGTCGGTGCTGTTCATCCTGGCGCTCAAAGGCCTGTCCTCGCCCGTCTCCGCGCGCCGCGGCAACCTGTTCGGCATCGTCGGGATGGTGATCGCAGTGGTCACCACACTCCTGATTACTAGAAACTGGACCCTGATCATCCTCGGCATCGTCATCGGCGGTACGATCGGTGCCATCGTCGCCCGTCGCGTGCAGATGACCCAGATGCCGGAACTGGTCGCTGCCATGCACTCGCTGGTGGGCATGGCAGCCGTGCTGATCGCGATTGCGGTGGTTCACAACCCGTCCGGTTTTGGAATCCCCGACCCGTTGCCCGGAGGCAATAAACTGGAGTTGTTCATCGGCACCTTCGTCGGTGCCGTCACCTTTTCCGGATCCGTCATCGCGTTTGGCAAGTTGGCTGGTCTGGGCAAGCACTTTCGGCTCTTCTCCAGCGCTCCTGTCGTGTTCAAGGGCCAGCACTGGGTGAACCTAGCGCTGGCCGTCGTGATGATCGCCTTCGGCATGGTATTTTTCTTCGCCGCCAAGGATGGGCAGTGGCTTCCCTTCCTGGTGATGACCGCCATCGCCTTCTTGCTTGGGGTGCTGATCATCATCCCGATCGGCGGCGCGGACATGCCGGTTGTCATCTCCATGCTCAACAGCTATTCCGGCTGGGCTGCCGCGGGCATCGGATTCTCGCTGAACAACACCATGCTGATCATCGCCGGCTCGCTGGTAGGCTCCTCCGGCGCGATCCTGTCGTACATCATGTGCAAGGCCATGAACCGCTCCTTCTTCAACGTGATCCTGGGAGGGTTCGGTGGCGCCGAGGGGGCTGCGGCCGCGGGCGGACAGCAGAAGTCAGTTCGCAGCGGCAGCGCTGAAGATGCCGCGTTTTTGATGGCCAACGCCGAGTCGGTGATCATCGTGCCCGGATATGGTCTGGCGGTAGCACGGGCCCAGCATGCGGTCAAGGAGATGGCACAGAAGCTGATCGAAAAAGGGGTGCAGGTGCGCTATGCCATCCACCCGGTCGCGGGTCGAATGCCAGGGCACATGAACGTCCTCCTTGCCGAGGCCGAGGTAGCCTACGACCAGGTGTTCGAGATGGAGGACATCAATAGCGAGTTCGGTACCACGGACGTCGCCCTGATCCTAGGCGCCAACGACGTGGTGAATCCAGCGGCCAAGACCCCGGGTAGCCCGATCTTCGGTATGCCGATCCTGGAAGCGTACAAGGCCCGCACCGTGATCGTGAACAAGCGGTCGATGGCCGCGGGCTATGCTGGTTTGGATAACGAGCTGTTCTACATGGAAAAGAGCATGATGGTGTTTGGCGATGCCAAAAAGGTCGTCGAGGACATCGTGAAGGCCCTCTCCTGAACTCCGCGGGAACGGCCAATCTGACACCACGTTCCACTCGCGGGCTCCTGGGCCGTGCCTCGGCTCTGGCGCACCCTCACTGCTCCCACCTGGCGCGCTAAATGCTTGGCGGAGTGACCAAAACCAAGGCACTCCCCCTGCAACGTAACGGGCGGGTGTGTCCCCCGGCCAGCCTCCAAAACCCTATGCCAGATCTGCTCCAGGCTTCGGCGAAAACGCAAGGGCAATGAACAGGACGACGGTATTCTCCAAGACCGGTAAGGGCCTGCTGGAGATCAAGAACAAGTCCAACCGCCTGTCGAAAGATCAGTTCAGGGTTCTGAACCTGGTGGACGGTAAGGCTACGCTCGACGACCTGGTCGACAAGGGCCGCATCACCGAAGTCGAGCTGCGCAAGGTACTCAGCGCACTCTCCGACGGTGGCTTCATCAAAGAGTTCACCAATCCGGCTGCATCGGGCGACTACACCAGCGTCACCATACCGCCGGTGCCACCCAGCACGTCCTACGTCGACGACCTCGACTTCACCCAGATCCTCGGGCCGGCGAAGCCGTCCAAGCCTGGCTTCTACCAAAGTGCGCAGACCGAGCAACGACAGCGGGAAGAATCGGAGCGCAAGGCCTCTGAGGCAGCCGCCGCCAAGGCGCGCGAGGAGGCCGACAAACGCGCCAAGGAAGACGCAGTGCGCCGCACCCGCGAGGACGAAATGGCGCGCCGCATCCGCGAGGACGCCGAACGCAAGGCGAAGGAGGAGCAGGCCCGACGCGAAAAGCTCGAAGCGGAGATGCGCTATCGCCTGGACGAGCCCAAACGGTTGAAGGAGGAAGCAGAGCGCAAGGCGCGTGAGAAGCTCGAAGCCGAAAAGCGTATCAAGGAAGAGGCCGAGCGCAAGGTGCGGGAAGAGGCGGAGCGCCGAGCCAAGATTCAAGCCGAGGCGGCGGCGCGGGTAGAGGCCGAGCGCAAGCGACGCGAAGAGGAGGAACGCAAGCGCAAGGAAGAGGAAGAGCGCAGGCGGCGTGAGGAAGAGGAAGCGCGCAAGCGCAAGGAGGAGGAAGAGCGGAAACGGCGCGAGGACGAAGAGCGACGGCGCCGTGAGGAAGAGGAGCGCAAGCGGCGCGAAGAAGAGGAGCGCAGGCGCCACGAGGAGGAAGAACGCAAGCGCAAGGAAGAGGAAGAGCGCAAGCGCAGGGAGGACGAGGAGCGCAAGCGCAAGGAGGAAGAGGAACGCAAGCGGCGCGAAGAGGAGGAGCGCAAGCGCAAGGAGGAAGAGGAGCGCAAACGCAAGGAGGAAGAGGAACGTAGACGGCAGGAGGAAGCCGAGCGGATGCGGCGTGAATTGGAGGAACGGCACAGGCGCGAAGAAGAGGAGCTCGCCCGGCGGCTGGAACAAGGGCCCCCGAACGAGGACGAGGAGCGCAAGCAGCGCGAAGCAGAAGAACGCCGGCGCCAGGAGGAGGATCGCAGGCGCCGGGAGGAAGAGGATGAGCGTCGCCGGCGCGAGGAGGAGGCGCGCAAACGCCGCGAGGACGAGGAACGCAGCCAAAAGGACGAGGAAGGGCGCAAGCGCCGGGCGGGGGAGGAGCGCAATCGGCGCAAGCAAGACGAGGACTCCTCGTGGAGCCCGTTGCCGAGTCTGGACCTCACGGCTGCAGCGGAGCCGGCCATCTCCCGTAGCCTTGACTCTGACTTGGATGCGCTGAAGCGTGCCGAGGCCGAGGTCGAGAAGGAGTTCATGGCCAAGGAAGAGGTGATCCGTAAAGCCTTGGAAGAGCAGGAGCGCCGTTTCCGCCTGGAGGATGAGGCGCGCCAGGCCATGGACCGCGCTGAGCGCGAGGCGCGCGAGAAGGCCGACCAGGAAGGGCGCGAGCTGGCCGAAGCGGCGGAGCGCGCTCGCCGTGAGGCTGAGCAGCGGGCGCGGGAAGAGGGCGCCAGGCGCCAGCAGGAAGAGAAGGAAAAGAGGGCCAAGGACCAGGAGGAGCGCAAAAAGAAAAGCGAGGAGGAGCGCAAGAAGCGCGAGCGCGAGCGGCGGGAGCAGGAGCAGCGCGCGCGAGAGGAGGCGCTCGCCAAAAAACGCGCGGAACAGGAGAACCTAGACCGCAAGAAATCCGAGCGCGAGCGGCTAGCGCGGGAGGCGAAGAAACGGGCCTGGGGTCCGGGCCGGATCGCGCTGGTGGCCGCCATCGCCATCGTTGCACTGGTCATCGGTGGGATTCAGGTCGCACCATTGTCGGCCTATGCGCCCGAGATGGAGAAGCTCGCCTCCGAGCGGATCGGCGAGCCGGTGCGCATCGGCGCTGTGCACGCTTCCTTGTTCCCGGGGTTTCACCTCAAGCTGGAGAATGTGACAGTCGGGCAACAGCAGGACATGCGCTTGCCGATCGTGACCGCCCACATGGATATCGGCTCGGTGTTCGGCGGCGAGAAGCTGATCAAGAGCCTGGACATCGACCAACTCCAGGCCACCCAAGAGGTGCTGGGACGGTTACCGGGGTGGCTTGCGAACAAGGCCGGCACCATCAAGGTCCGCAAGATCGTATTGAAGAACGCGAAGCTGGAGGTCAAGGGTGCGGCAGTGCCGGCCTTCGACGCTCAGGTGTTCCTGGCGCCGGACGGAACCGTGACGCGCGCGATGATCGACACTGTTGATGGGCACTTCGATGCGGAGCTCCTCGTCGTAGGTTCGGCTGTCGAGATCAGTGCCCGTGTCAAGAACTTTTCGCTTCCCCTCGGGCCCCGGATTGAGGTGACGGAAGGCACGGCCAAGGGGGTGCTGAGCGGCAGCGAGATCCGGCTGAGCGAGATGGACTTGTTCCTCTACAGCGGCCAGGCCAAAGGCCAGGCAGCGGTGAGCTGGGGGTCGTCCTGGAGCCTGGAGGGTGACTTCGAACTCAAGCGTCTCGACCTGGACGCTGGCATGAAGGCGGTCAAGATCGACATCCCCTCAGAGGGGCTGCTGGACGCGAAGGGTCGCTACGCTGTGCAGGCCAACTCTCTCGCGACGCTGTTCGACAACCCGCGCGTGGAGGCCACCTTCAACGTGCAGAAAGGCGCTCTGTCCAGCTTCGACTTCGTGCGCGCGCTGCAGGCCCCCACGCGCGACGGTGTTCAGGGCGGCAAGACCAAGTTCGACGAACTATCTGGGACTCTATCGGTGGCCGGCGCTCGCTACACCTACAGCAACGCCCGTTTACGTGCGGGACTGCTGAGCGCAAGCGGGGCCTGCGAGGTCCTGCCCAACAGGGAGATCAATGGTCGCGCCTACGTAGAACTGCGCTCCAGCTCTAACGTTGTGAAGAACACCTTCAGGATCACGGGCACTCTCAAGGCGATCGTCTTGAAGCCCTGATTCGTGACCTGATTTGCCACTGCAGGGCCTCTCCCAGCGACTCACTGGTCATGGCCCAGCCAGTCGCGCCGCGTCAGCCTTGGTGTCCACGTCCTGCACCACCCCGGGATCATCAACCGCCAGCTCCCGCACCGCCGAGGCGTGTGCTGTCAGGATGGCGCGCGCGCCAGAATCCCCGGACAAAACCAGCAGATGGTCACGGAAACGGGGTCCAAAACCGACCGGATGGCCACGCTGGCCTGCGAACACGGGGACCACCACCTGGGCCCCCTGTTCCAGAGCTTGCGCCACGGCGCGTATCGTGTCCGGTCGGATGTGCGGCATATCCCCCAGCGCGATCACCCATCCGTCGGCGCCGGACTCCGCAGCGATGCCGGCTGCAAGGCTATGCCCCATCCCGCGGTCGGCCTCGGCGCACTCGATGACAGGAGCACGCTCGCTCGCCAAAAGCTGACGCAGTTCATCGTCGCCTGGGCGGACGACGCACACCACTCGGGGGAGGGCGGACTGGAGACTGCGCAAGGCTGCCACGCCGACAGGGGTGCCACTCGCGAGGGGATACAGCAGTTTGCGTCCGCCGAACCGCGTTCCGGCCCCAGCGGCGAGTAGGATACCCGCGATCATGCCTGCAGCGGCGCGCGCCGCGCAATTCGCGCCCCAAGCCAGGTCGTCAACGCCCTACTGAATGAGTGCGAACGCTGTTGTGGCGGCGGGGGGCTGACCGGGAGAACAGTACCAGCACGGTAGCGGTGACAAGGAGAAAGGGGATCATCATTACCAGTCCGGCCAGCGCCAGGATTGCGCCACCCAAAGCAGCCGACACGATGATCCCCGCCAACGGCAGCACGACGAACAGCACCACCGCGAGCAACCCAAGGCCAGCCACCAGCGCCACCATGCCGAATATGAGCCGCGTCAGAGGGTTGGCCGTGTCCCTTGGAGGAAGGCCTAGTCTAAGTTGTTCCATTGCAGTTCCTTGAGCGCCTGTTGTCCTGACTGCCTAAGAGCTTACCCGCGAAGGCTCGGGACCAGGCCTGATGTCGGCGGGTCGAAGCCGGCGTGCAGCTTAGGACTCCCTGGAGCGCAATAGGTTGCGTTCATCCTAGAACGACAAGCGGCCGGGCGCAACAGGCACCTGAGGGCATGTTCAAGAGCGTCAGACGGGTGTGGCGCTCGTGCCGGTCGGACGTTCCGCTCGGATTTCGCCGAGGGACGCCTCACCGGTTCACCGCGACCTTGTCGCGGGTCAATGGCGGGTTTTGGGCGAAGTACTTGCGAATGCCCTGCAGCATCGCGGCGGCGAGCTGCTGCTGATACTCGGGCTTCGACAAGCGGGTTTCCTCGCTCGGATTGCTGATGAAAGCGGTCTCCACCAGGATGGACGGAATGTCAGGGGCCTTCAACACAGCAAACCCGGCCTGCTCCACCCGCACCTTATGCAAGGTGTTGACGTCGCCGATCTCAGCGAGCACCGCCCGTCCGAGCTGGATGCTGTCGTTGATGGTGGCTGTCTGGGACAGGTCCAGCAGCACCTGCTTGACGTAGGGATCGGGCACATCTAGGTTGACGCCGCCGATCAGGTCGGCCTCGTTTTCCTTGTTTGCCAGCCAGCGCGCCGCCACTGAGGTCGCGCCGCGCTCTGATAAGGCAAAGACGGATGAGCCGCGGGCGTGAGGCTTGATATAGGCGTCGGCGTGGATCGAGACGAACAGATCCGCCCGCATCTTGCGTGCCTTGTTGACTCGCTCTTTCAGCTCGACGAAGTAGTCTCCGTCCCGCACCAGCACACCGCGCATATCGGGCTCAGCGTCGATCAGCGCCTTGAGCCTTCGGGCAATGGCCAGCGTCACGTCCTTCTCATAGGTCCCGTTCCGACCTCGCGCCCCGGGATCTTCCCCGCCGTGACCCGCGTCGACGGCGATCGTCACCATGCGCATGACGGCGGGCTTGGACTTGCCTTTGGGCCCGCGGCTCTGCTTCTCGGGTGGCTTGGCTCGCTCCGCGTCGGCCTGGCGCCGCACTTTGCCGTCGACAGCAGCCTGTCCCGCGGCAGCCGAGAGCGCGGCGCCGTCCGCATCTTGCTGCGTGTCGCTGGGCGGCGCGGCGCCCCGCTGCGCCGTTCCCACAGGCTTGTCTTTGTCGATCTGCTGCAGCAGGGCGAGGATCGGGTCCACCGGATGCGCGGGGTAGATGTCCACCACCAGCCTGTACGCGTAGCTCCCGACCGGCTGGAGCGAGAATGCTTGCGGCTTGATTTCGCCGCGCAGCTCGAGCACCACGCGTACGACGCCGGGACGGTTGCGCGCCACGCGCGCCTGGGCGATGTACGGGTCATCTGAACCGATGCGAACCGGCAGCCCTTCGAGCCTAGCGTCCAGCGCCACGCCCTCGAGGTCGAGAACCAGTCGCTCGGGGCCCTTCATAGTAAACACGGTGTACTCGATCGGTTTGTCGGATTCGATCGTAATTCGGGTGTACTCCGGTGCCGGCCAGACGCGCACATCGGAGACCGCGACGTCGGCCTGAGCGGGCGCCGGCAGCAGGCAAAGTAGGGCCAGGACAACGAGCCTCCAAGCCCCGGATCGCAAACGCGGCCGAGCCCAGCCAGGCGGCGATGAGTCAACACGCCGTCGGTGCTCTAGATGCTCATTTGCCGTAGACACTGCCTTCCTGTTTCAGTGTGCGCGGTGATGTCGGCTTGCCGTCCCGCTCCCGCATGCTCCAGCCGAATCGCCAAGTCGGCCGGAGGGAGACTGTCCCCTGCCTTCTCGGGCCATTCCACGAGGCATACATTATCCCCATCGAACATGTCGCGAAAGCCTGCATCCATCCACTCGCGCGGATCTTCGAAACGATAGAAATCAAAGTGATGCAAGTATAATCTGGAAACTTTGTAAACTTCAACCAACGCGAAGGTCGGGCTCTTTACGCGTCCCCGGTATCCGAGCGCCCGCAGGCAACCCCGCACAACAGTCGTCTTGCCAACGCCTAGTTGGCCACTCAGGGATACCACCAAACCGGCCCGCAGCACCGTTGCAAGACGCGCGCCGAGTTCCAAGGTTGCGGCCTCGTCGGCCAAGTACAGGGTCACGGATAATATTGTAGGCAGGTGTACTGAGCGCGCGCAGACTGCGTGACAATGCACCATCCGGCTCGGGCCGCTGTCCGCGACCGCGGGACCGCCGCTTCAACTTCGGGGAACACTTGAGGAGAACAACCATGGCTGGCAATTGGCGCTCGAGACAAATCACCCAGGGCGTGGCTCGCTCTCCCAACCGCGCCATGCTGCGCGCGGTCGGGTTCAGCGACGCCGACTTCGAGAAGCCCATCGTTGGTGTGGCTAACGGTCATTCCAACATGAATCCGTGCAATGCCGGTATCCAGCCGCTGGTGGATCGAGCCATGGCCGCCCTCAAGCAGGCGGGAGCGATGCCACAGGTATTCGGCACCCCCACGGTCACCGACGGCATCGGCATGGGCACCGAGGGCATGAAGTATTCGCTGGTGTCGCGCGAGGTCATCGCCGACAGCATCGAGACGTCGGTCAACGGCCAGATGATGGACGGCGTGCTGGCCGTGGGTGGATGCGATAAGAACATGCCCGGAGCGATGATGGCGATGGCGCGCATGAACGTACCGGCGATCTTCGTGTATGCCGGTACCATCAAGCCGGGACACTGGAAAGGGCAGGCGCTCACGATCGTGAGCCCGTTTGAGGCGGTCGGGTCCTTCACGGCTGGGAAGATGTCGAAGGAAGACTTGGACGGCATCGAGAAGAACGCCTGCCCGAGCGTGGGGGCGTGCGGGGGGATGTACACCGCCAACACGATGTCCTCGTCCTTCGAGGCGCTCGGGATGAGCCTGCTGGGCTCGTCTCAGATGGCCTCGCCCGACGCTGAGAAGGCCGAGTCGGCTGCGGCCTCGGCCAAGGTGCTGGTCAACGCCATCCACAACAACATCCGTCCCCGCGACATCATCACGCGCAAGTCGATCGAGAACGCGATATCGCTCGTCATGGCCACCGGAGGCTCCACCAACGCCGTGCTGCACTACCTTGCGATCGCCGCCGCGGCCGAAGTGCAGTGGAGCATCGACGACTTCGAGCGCATTCGCCAGAAAGTCCCCGTGCTGTGCGAGCTCAAGCCCTCGGGCCGCTACGTGGCGGTGGACTTCCACCGGGCAGGCGGCGTGCCGCAGGTGCTCAAGATGCTGCTTAAACATGGCCTGCTACACGGGGATTGCGTGACCATCACCGGCAAGACTCTGGCGCAGGAGCTCGAGACCGTGCCAGACAACCCGCGCCAGGACCAGGACGTGATCCGGCAATGGGACAAGCCGCTATATCCGCAGGGCCATCTGGCGATCGTGCGCGGCAACCTGGCGCCCGAGGGCTGTGTGGCCAAGATCACCGGCCTGAAGAGCCACTCGATTACCGGTCCGGCACGGGTGTTCGACTCGGAGCCCGAGACGCTGGAGGCGATCCTCGCCAAGAGGATCAAGCCCGGGGACGTAATCGTGATCCGGTACGAGGGGCCCAAGGGCGGGCCGGGCATGCAGGAAATGCTCGCGCCGACCTCTGCGCTCATCGGCCAAGGGCTGGGAGAGTCGGTTGGCCTGATCACCGACGGACGCTTCTCGGGCGGCACCTGGGGGATGGTGGTGGGCCACGTTGCGCCCGAGGCATACGTTGGCGGTCCCATCGCGCTGGTGAAGGAGGGCGACTCGATTACCATTGACGCCGATAAGCGGCTCCTTCAGTTACATGTGTCGGACGAAGAACTGGCGCGGCGCCGTGCTCAATGGAAACAGCCGGCGCCCCGCTATACGCGAGGGCTGATGGCCAAGTACATCAGGCTCGTCTCCACCGCCAGCGTGGGAGCGGTTACCGATCGCTTCGATCCTTAGTGCGGCAGGCGAAACGCCCGGTCGTACGCGCAGGGCCGCCTCAGTACGCACAGCATGCGGTGGCCCTTTCGAGCTGATGAGCCGAGCGTGCGATGACGCACGGCAGGCCTTATTTGAATGGCCCTTTCCCGAGGTTCATGTAGCGCAGGCGCTCGGTTTCGATGAATTGGGCCAGGAACTGACCCTGCAATGCGTCCAGCGCGCCGTAGCCGACACCCTGCTCGTGCAGCCGCGCCAACTCGGAGCCCATCAGCCCTGCAACCGGCTGCGTGCGGATCGTGAACGTACCGCCCACGCCGATGACGTTCGTTAGGCGCGAGTGATTGATACGCTCGATGATCTGAGCCTCGGGTGTGCCGTCCTTGGCCATCTGCTCGATGTCCGAGGTCGAGAGCGGCTGCGTAGACGCTGGGTTCCGAGGATACGGCACCCAATCTGGCACGCCGGGGGGCTTGTCGTTCCGGTAGTAGCCCGGAGGCTGGGCGGGAACAACTCCGTACCCGGATTCCAGTTTGTCAACGTCCACCGGCTGCGGATAGCAGAAAGAGCAACCCCCAAGACCTTCCCCGTTGACCCAGTAGCGGGTGTACAAGTCGATATTGTCGACGAAGGACTGTTGCAAGTAATCCAGCACCGGATCTGGAACACCGTCGGCCTTGAGCTTCGCGAAATCGGAGCCGCGCAGGGCGTAGGTCGTGCCCGAGTCGCGAATACGCTGAATAACTTGTGGCGAAGACGCGTTGGACTTGCTCAGCTTGACGACCTCGGCAATCGGCATGGGGGTGCGCGGCGTGTACCATCTGGCGCAAGCGCTGAGGCTGAGCAAGGCAACGAGGGCTAAGGTAAGACGTAAGCTCATTTGGGCCGGGAGAACTTTGCTACGGTTGGAGGCCTGCGGGTACCCAGTAGTTCATTGTCGTTCGCTGCCCCTTTCTGACGCGGGCCTGCGGCCTGCGCCGCCTGCGTTAACAAGGGCAAAAACAAATTAAATTATTAGCCCGGATCCAGGCGGAGACGAAATTGCGAGGAGCAGCATGACCTACGCGCACGCAGCCGCGGGCGACGAGCACGCGGCTCCGCTGGAGCGTGCAGGCCACCGCGAAGTGGCCTCCCACGTCGCCAGGACTTGCTACAAGATCCTAGTCCAGCCTACCGAGGCCGACAGCAAACGGTCAGCCTCGAACGTGCGATCCCCGCCGAATCACGCCGGCACGTCGGGGATCAGCTGGCGTTCGAGCATCGCGATGTGGTCCTTCAGCAGAAGCTTGCGCCTTTTCAGGCGTTTGAGCTGAAGCTCGTCCTGGACGGGATCCTCTGCTAGGCGGGCGATCACCTCATCGAGATCTCGGTGCTCGATCCTCAGCACCGAGACCCGCTCCCTGATCGCCACGATCTCTTCCTCGGTCAGGTCAATCTCCACGAAAACCCTCCTCCGGAATTCGGGGTAGAGGACAACCCCAAGGAATAATAGTACTGCAAACTACTCCCCCGGTGACAAGTCCTCCATTGCGCCCTCCCGGAGAGCACTTAGGCGGACAGTGGAGGACGGCAATGCTGCGCGCAGACGGCTCCCGGCAGCGCTTCAGAGCCGGCGCTCGTATCATGCTACACAACTCGATGTGTTCCGGAGCGCTGTCCTACTAACGATTGGAAGAAGATGGCAACGGCCGTCCCATTCTGCGGCATCTACCCGATGATGTACGCCTTCTTTGGCCGCGACGGGTTGCTAGACCGGGAAGCGATGCAAAGACAGGTGCAGACCTGCGTCCGTCTCGGCGCTCAGGGCATCGCGGCGCTCGGACTTGCGACCGAAATCGGCAAGCTATCCCGGGCGGAGCGGCGTCAGCTAGTCAAATGGGTGACGCAGGACGCGGGTGGAGCGGTGCCCGTCGCGATAACAGTGTCCGAGCCGACGGTGGAGGCCCAGGCAGAGTTCGCCAACTGGGCCAAGGGCCAGGGCGCGAGCTGGGTGATTCTGCAGCCACCGCCGGAGCGCGGCATGCCCGAGGAATGGTACGCAGAGTTCTTTGCCGCGGTGATGGAACGCGTCCAGCTGCCGTGTGCCATCCAGAACGCACCGGAATACACCGGCGTGGGCTTGGGGCCGGAGTCCATCAGGACATTGCAGGATCGATGTCCCAACTTCACGCTCCTGAAGGGCGAAGGCCCAGTGCTCACCATCCGCCGCGTGATTGAGGCGGTGCGCGGCGGGTTGGCCGTGTTCAACGGGCGCGGCGGCCTCGAGCTGCCAGACAACCTGCGTGCAGGGTGCGCCGGCATGATCCCCGCCGCGGACACGTTTGACTACCAGGTGAGGATTTTCGAACTGATGCGGCGCGCAACGGCGCGCGACGAGCGTGCGGCGGAGGAGCTCTACCAGAAGATCCTGCCTGCCATCGTGTTCGCGCTACAGTCTCTGGACACGCTCATCTGTTACGGGAAGCGCATCGCCGCGCTGCGCCTGGGGTTGTCCGAGGTGTACGACCGTGCTCCGGCGCTGGCACCGACGCCATTCGGGATCGATTGCGCCCGCCGCTACGCCGACATGCTCGGGCCGCTTGCCTGAGCGCGAGGTTTCGGCGCGCCCCGCTTCGCTTTCGGCGGACCGGACTCGTACTGTAACGATTGGCCGGATGCCGACTCGTGCGTTCGACCCCGGGCTCTGCGGGTCGCATGCGCCCGCTGGCCGCGCCACACGTGCCAGGTCAGAACCAAGGGCGCGCCTAACCCGAGGACCCAGTGGAAAGCACTGATCCACGGCCGCGTCGTCTCATTGCCGATGTAATAGAGAGCGTACCCGGACGCGACGAGCAGCAGCGCCAGAATGCCCAGTACCCAGCCGGCGAGGAGATTCTTGCGCAGGTGCCAGCCGCGTCGTACATGGACTGGCAGCAGTGACCCTATCACCACCAGCACGAGCATGGCACAACCGCCATGCAGGCGGAGCCACCAGACTTCCAGCGGATGCGGCGTCTCGCCAAACTGGCCGTGCGTGCGCACAAAGTAGTGGAACAGCAGCCACAGCCCCCCGGTCGTGAACAGCGCCGCGCTGCTCCAGTAGATCCACCGCCGGTGAGCTGTCGAGAGCCTCATCGCGCTCCTAAATGGTACATCGCAGCTCCAGCCCTGGAGCCGAAGCGCTCAGGATAAACGCGCGCCCGCCCAGGCGGCGGACCAGCCCGTGCGCGCGCGGGCCCTGGAGTAGAACCAGCTTGGTCAGCGCGTCTGCGAGGGTGCAGTTGGATGCAGCCACCGAGGCGCTAAAGGTCGTGTTAGTGGCTGTGCGCCGCACGCCGTCGACCACTGGGGTGATCGCTTTTCCACGCTGCACGCGCCGAGCGAAGTAACCTGCCGAAGTCGCGAGGGCGCTGCTGGCGATGTCGGCAAAGGGGACCAACGTGCCCGGCTCCGCCGGGTGGCGCACATTGACGCGCCATGCAACCGGGCCGAAGCCGCGCAAGTCGCCACCGGCATTGACCAGCCCAGCCCAGGCTCCATGGGCTCGGAGGCAGTCCACCGCGCGATCTACAGCGAAGCCCTTGGCAATTCCGCCCAGATCGATCAACAACCGGCGCGCGAAGCGCACGCGCCGCCCAGGCAGCAGATGGACATCGCGCCAACACGCATCCCGGTCTAACGGGATGGGAACGGTTGACGGCAGGTAACCTAGGCGCACCAGTTCGCCGCCGATTGTGATGTCGAAAGCGCCCGCGGTGGAGCGCGACAGGCGCTGCGCCGCCTGCAGCACCTTCCACGTCCAGGGGTGAACGCGCACTGCGACGCGATGAGCCAGGCGGTTCACGCGTCCGACATCACTGCGCGACTCGTGGAAACTCATCAGCCGGTGCACACGCGCCACCGCGGCGAAGGCACCGTTGACGGCACGCGTCAGCTCGATCTCGCAGTTACCGCGCGCCGTAACCTCAACCAGCGTTCCCAATAGCGGGCGCGCGCGCCGCAACTCGACGGGCGTCGTGGCATTCATTTGAGCGCGACGCTGTAGAGCGCCAACAGGCGCTTGACCCCATCGGTGATGTGCCGGCAGGAAAGCGTTGCGCCACCGATGTTCTGGATGTCCACGTCGAGTTTGAGTGGGTCGCCGTCGCGTCTGCCGATAAACTGGCGGCGCCAGGCTTCGTTGCGAATCTCGTACCCGTAGCTTTCCCGGTAATCCATGATCTCGATTTGACGCACGCTGCCGTCGGAGTCCAAGCCCGTGGCGTAGGTGATGAACTCGTGCTTGCCCACGACTTCGTCGACGATGAAGAAGCCGCCGGTCGAGACGCGCCATACACGCTGATCGCGCACGCGGACATTGACGCCGGTGCGGCGCTCGATCTCCTTTCTCTGGGCGTCGTTGATCGTGATAAACGCGGGCGTAAACCCCGCGCCCGGGAAAATGGCCTGCTGCGCCTGCTCCACTGTGAGGTATTGGGTGGCGTAGGCGCATATGGGCGCGGCGATCACCGCCGCGGGCATCAGCAGCCATTTGTTGAGTACGTCCATGTTCTGCATCTTGTAGGCAACTCTTCGGCTGATACATCGTCCCCAGCTCAGCCTCTCGAACGGCGCGTTGAGAACGTGGCTTGCGGGGGCTGAAGGCATTCGCCGCTCACTGGCGGCGCTGTCGTTAGCGTAACGAATGCTAACGATAATTATTCGCAATACTACAACTGCGAATGAGCCGGAGTCAATCTCCGGCGCGCGCACGCGCTCGTATCGCCGGCCGCGCGACGTCGCGCGCAACCGAAATCAGTCGCAGCCAAGAGGGGTGTGAAATTTACGCGATGGCTCCGCTCTTGCTTTTAGTGCCTCGAGCAAAACACACCATCAGGACTCGCCGCGCGCCGGAAATCGCCGCAGCTGTGGGCCGACGATTTTGACAATGAGCGAAGATTTCTTCCGGCAAGAGACGGAAGCCAAGACGGTCAACGGCTGGATCGCGCTGCTCATCGTGAGCGCGCTGCTCGCGTTCGGTGGATTCTTTCTCTACGGCGCGTTCCCGCGTTTCGGCCTGCCGCCGCTGACGAGCGGCCTCGGGCTGATCGGTATCGGGCTGCTGTGCTTGCGGGGTTTCTTTACGCTGCAGCCGAACCAGGCCGCCGTCATGCTGTTCTTCGGCAGCTACGCAGGGACGGCGCGCAGCAGCGGCTTCCACTGGGTCAACCCCTTTTATCTCAAGCGCAGCCTGTCTCTACGCGCGCACAACCTCACTACGCCCATCCTCAAGGTCAACGACGAGCGCGGCAGTCCCATAGAAATCGGCGCCGTCGTGGTGTGGCGCGTGCAGGACACGGCGCGGGCCGTCTTCGAAGTGGAAGACTATGCCGAATATATCCGCATCCAGTGCGAATCCGCGCTGCGCGAGGTGGCGAGCCGACACGCCTACGACAACGCCGAGGAAATGCTGGTGCCGGCGCGCTACAAGACCTTGCGCGGCGACCTTGAGAAGATCGCGGAGGTGCTGCGCCAGACCATCCAGAAGCACATCGACGTGGCCGGCATCGCGGTGGACGAGGCGAAGATCGCGCATCTCGCCTACGCCCCCGAGATCGCGCAGTCCATGCTGCGCAGGCAGCAGGCCGAAGCCGTCATCGCCGCGCGTCGCAAGCTCGTGGAAGGCGCAGTGGGCATGGTCGAGATGGCCATGATCGACATCAACGAGAAGAGCCTCGCCACCTTTACTGCGGCGCAGAAGGTCGCGCTGGTGACCAACCTGATGACGGTGCTGGTAGGCGATACTCAGACCCAGCCGGTGCTCCAAATGGGCGCGGCGGAAAGAGCGTGACCGCTCTGGGATGACCGAGCCGGCCGCCTGGCCATCCCCGCGAACTTTCAGGGCAAAGACGACACGGGCGACCCGATTCCGGATCGCCCGTCGCATTATTGTGACCTTCCGGCAGCGCCGTCGCCCTCTTCCGTCGGGCTCGGCTCTTGTTGCCGGTTACATCATCGTCTTGTACCGCTTGTAATAGGACAGCACCTTGGGCACGTATTGCGTGGTCTCCCGGTAGGGCGGGATGCGGTTCCCGAATTCGATGACGCTGCCCTCGCCGGCGTTGTAGGCCGCCAACGCGAGCTTCATGTCGTTGCCGAACAAGGTGAGCAGATCGCGCAGGTAGGCCGCGCCGCCATAGATGTTCTGCTCGGGATCGAGAGGATCGTTCACGCCGTAGCGGCGCGCCGTATCCGGCATGAGTTGCATCAAGCCGCGCGCGCCTTTGGGGGAGCGGGCTAAGGGATCGTAGCCGGATTCGGCGGAGATGACCGCGTGCAACAAGGCGGGCTCCAGCTGGTAGACGCGGGCCGCCGCCACGATGTGGGAGTGATACCGCTTGCGCGCCTCGGTGGGATAGCTGTGCATGACGCGGCTGGTCAGGACGTTGGTGACCGGATCCGGATCCTTCCGGGTCGTCATGTAGAGCTTGAAGCGGCTGTCGTTCGGAATGTTGGTGAAATGGACCGTTCCGTTCTCGTCCACGTAGCGGTAGATGTCGGCGTGCGCAGCGGCCGGAACCAGGGCGCCAGCCGCGAACGCGCAGGCCAAGAATCTTGAGACAAAAGTCAACTCGCTCTCCCTCAGCTGTGACGGTCCAGTAAGGCCTCGCGCAGGGGCGTTCGATCTGTCCTGCCGCGCCCCACCGCAAGGTCCGTAACGCGTTGAATGAGCAAAGGACGTGCCGACAGGCCACGCCCGGGACGGGGGGCCAGACAGGGCTGGACGTCAGAGGCTGGAGGGGTCGTTCGGCAGCCCGGATCGACGGGCAGTGCGCCTGCTGTCACGTCGCGCTGCGGTGCCAGCACGGACCGGCACGATCACCGTCGCGATCGCCGCGAGAACCAGCAGCAGCGCAAGGTATTCGCGCCAATCCGGTCGTTCGCCTAGCAGAAGTATGCTGCTGAACACACCCACTACCGGAATGGCGAGCGTTCCGAGAGAGGACGCGATGACTGAAGCGCGGCTTACGATTTTGAACCAGACCCAATGGCAGATGATGGAGGCGACGACGATGTTGTAAGCGAGCGCTACTGAAGCCTGCCAGCTCAGCGGCGCGAGTTTGCCGGTGTCGAACAGACATGTGCCGACGACGATCGGCAGGCCGCCGAGCAGCAGTTGCCAAGCGGTGAACGAGGTGGTGGGCAGGGAGGTGGGGAAGCGCTTGATCAACACGCTGCCCAGGGCCCAGCTGAGGGCAGCGCCAACCACCAGCAGGGCACCGACGGGTGCGGCGCGCAGGTTTGCCCATTCGTCGCTCAACAACAGCAGCATCCCGCTCATGCCCAAAAGCAATCCCAGCAGGCGTCGCGGCGTTAGCCGTTCACGCAACAGCGGGACCGAGAGCAGCGCTACCCATAGCGGCATGGTGTAGGCAAGAATTGCACTGCGCCCAGCCGGCAGCAGCGTAAGCCCATAGGCGATGAGGATGTTCCAAGCCGTGACGTTGAACAGCGATACACCGATCAACCGCGTCCAGTGCGCACGTCGCGGCAGCATTGGCTGGCCGGTAACGCGCGCGATCGCGAAAATCCCCGCTGCGCCAACGACCACACACAGGCTGCGGAAAGTCCATACCGGAATCTCGGCCAGCGCGAGCTTCATCAGCGGCCAGTTGCATCCCCAGCCCAGCGTGAGCACGAGCAGCAGTGCCCAGGTCGAGCGCGGAAGAGTTTGGCGATCGGCGCTCATGATTGCGGATGGCGGGAACCGGTTATTCGCTTCGTGTGCCCACTCGCATTGAGAGGCCGCGGGCGATCGGCGCGTAGTATACGCGGCCGCTGCGGCGCGGATGCTAAGATGTTGCATGCAGCATGCAAACCCTCTGGTGCGCTTCGTCCTGTTCTGGGCAGTCAACACGCTGACGCTGTGGGTCGCGGGGCAAGTCTTCAACAGCGTGCGCTTCGATGGATGGCAGGCGCTGCTGGTGGCCGGGCTTCTGTTCGGAATCGTGAACGCGACGCTGAAGCCGATCCTCGTCGTTCTCACTGCGCCCATCACCGTCCTGACCCTCGGCCTGTTCCTGCTCGTCATCAACGCCGTGATGCTCCTGCTCACCGCCTGGCTGGTTCCCGGGTTTCACCTCTACGGCGGGTTCTGGCGTGCAGTGCTCGTGGCGCTGTTCGTTTCGGTGTTCAGCTTCCTCATCAACCTGCTGTTCGGCCTCTCCAAAACCCGATAGCGAACCATGGGCACTCCGGCAGGCCGGGAACGACAGCCGCTCGGAGGCAATCCTGTTGTCCGCGCGCTGCTCCCGTTCGCCGGCGTTCATGCGTTGTCGCATCTCTGCCTGACACGGCAGCTTGCGGGAAGGTGTAAGCTTTTTTCGCTTTAGCCGTGGCGACCACCTGCGGCCGAACACCAATCCAAAACCGGAGGAGAACCATGAGAAAGCTGTTCGCAGCCCTATGCGGCGGCGCCCTAACGCTGTCCGCTTCGACCTTCGCCCAGTCCTGGGAGCCGCCCACGCCGGCGCAGCGCTGCCCATCGAAGTGGGGCGCAGCCGACGAGCGCGGCGCGGCTAATCATATGCGACCGGAGAGGGTGCTGCGTGCGACGCGCTTGATCAAGACCGGGGAAGTGATCGAGCTGGGCTGGGTGCTTTCGATGGACATGCCTTTCTTCGGGACGCGTCGCTTCGACGTCCATCTCAAGCGTACCGGCGGACCGATGGGCACGAACAAGCGTTACACCAACGAGGAGCTGATCGTGAGCGAGCTGGGTCAGGTCGGAACGCAGCTCGACATGTTCTCGCATCAGGCCATCGACGGTCTGCTCTACAACTGCGTAAAGATCGACGACATCGCGACGCGCAACGGCTTCACCAAGCTGGGCATGGACAAGATCGGCATGCTGTTCACGCGCGGCGTGTTGATCGACGTGGCCGCGCTCAAAAGCGCGGACATGCTGCCTCAGAACTATGAGATCGGCGTGAGCGACCTGCAGTCCGCTCTCGCTAGAGAAGGTCTCTCCCTCGAGCCGGGCGACGCGGTCCTGATCCACACCGGGTGGGGCAAGCTGTGGGGCAAAGACAACGCCAAGTACAATTCCGGCTGTCCCGGCATCGGCGTGGCCGCGGCCGAATGGCTGGCGCAGCAAGACGTGATGTTGCTGGGGTCGGACAACTTCCCGGTAGAGATCGCGCCCAACCCGGACAAGAACCTGAGCCTGCCAGTGCACCAGATCGCGCTCGCGGTCAACGGCATATTCCTGCTGGAGAACCTCAAGCTGGATGAGCTGGTGGCGAAGCGAGTGTACGAGTTCGCCTTCATCGTGCAGCCGCTCAAGATCAAAGGCGGCACCGGATCGACAGTGGCGCCTGTAGCGGTGCGCTGAGCGGCTTTCGGCCAAAGACTGGGGACGGCAGCGGTGCAGCTAGGAGCGTTTCGGCTGCGCCGAACTGGGATCGGCGGTTTCGCGTTGCACCTCGTGCCCGGCGTGGCGAGGTGTGGTGTATCGTCTGCGCTTCGTCGGCAGCAACAGCCCCGCCAGCATGGTCATCGGCGCTACCGGTTGTGCCGCCGCGGCGGCGGCCCTGTAGATACCGCAGGTGATGATGACGTCATCGACAAGCTCAAAGTACACCGACTTGGGCTCGATGCGTTTGGTCACCGGGTTGGTCCACTTGTAATCTTCCCAGCCTTTGCCCCGTGCTTTGGCCTTCTCGATGATGGCGTGCACATGTTGTTTGCCGTCCGCATCGCGGATGTCATAGATGTTCTCGCCGCGCGACGCGGGGTCGCTGCCATTGGCTACCCTGATCCCGTTGACGTCGAACGCCGAGATGTAGTATTCGCCGAAGACGAACTCTCCGTGAGGGTCGTCGAAGTCGTCGCAGGCGCGACGCCTGCCGACCGCGCGCAGGTGGGCGACGCCTTGCCGCACCAGCGCCACCGCCGTGTGGCGGCCCTCGGCACGGTCGAGCTTGAAGTGACTGACGACCTCCTGGAGTTTGCGCGCCTCGTCCTGGAACAGCCGGCCTGCCTCGCTCGTCTGCTCTACCAAGGCGGCGTTGTGCAGGTTCATCTGCTCGAGCTGCATGATGGACTGGCTGACCTGCTCGACCCCCGAGCTCTGATCGCGCGAGGCGGTGGCGATCTCGCCTATCAGCCCTGCCGCCTGCTGCGCGCGCGCGCTGACGCGGTCGATGACCCGCCCCGCGTCGTTGACGACGGCTACGCTGCTGCTCGTGTTGGAAACGGAGGTCTCGATCAGCTGCTTGATGTCCAGCGCAGCGTCTGCGCAGCGCTGCGCCAGCGCGCGGACCTCGCTGGCCACGACCGAGAAGCCACGCCCCTGTTCTCCAGCGCGGGCCGCCTCCACCGCAGCGTTGAGCGCCAGGATGTTGGTCTGCAGCGCAATGCCCTCGATCAGCTTGCTGATCTCACCGATCCGGCGCGAGCTGTCGTCCACCAGACTCATGCTGTCCATGGCCCGGCGTACGCATTGCGCACCGGTGGCCGCCAACTCCGCAGATTCGCTGGTGAGCTTGGCTGCGATCTGGCAGTGCTCTGAGTTGTGTTTAACGGTTGTGGCCAGCTCTTGCATGGCGGACGCGATCTGCTCCAGCGTCGAGGCCTGCTGCTCGGTTCGCTGCGAGAGGTCGCTGCCGCCGGCGGCAACCTCCCGGGACGTAACTGCGATCCGGTCCGAGCTGCTGCGCACCTGCTCGACGACGCCGGCCAAGTCCCGGTTCATTTGCTGCACGCTCTCGACCACGCGGCCAGACTCACCCTCGAGGATGGTTCCCACGCGGCCCGATAGCTCACCCAGCCCGATGCTCTCGAGGCTTTCGGCGACCTTGGCAAACCTGCTCGTGATGGCTTGGTACAGTGCGATGAGGAGCAGGACTGCGGCCAAGCACAGGATCCAGGCCGCGATCGTCCACGCGGGCTGATGGTGCGCGCCAGCGAGCGCGACGGCAAGCGTCAGCAGTGCGCCGGTCAGCACGAACCGGGGCCCAATCTCAGACGGGGTGACATGACCGAGCAGCAGCGAGACCCAGTGCTCGACTCTTGCCAGAATGCCGCCGTATTTCATGGAGCCTCTCCTCGGTGTGCGGTCGTTTGCGGGTGGGGTGCTGCTGTAGGGAGATCGATGCTTCGACGCGCCACACGCGGGACGCCCCAGCGGGCGCAGCAAGGGGTATGCCACCGAGGAAGTTCGGCAAGACCCACATCGCGCGGTCGCGGATATGCGGGTGCTTGCTTAGCCGTGGCGGCCGATGGCTTTGGTGATCGTCGCCACCGCCACAGTGCCGGCGGCGTCCTCGACGGTCTGCGCCTCGCAGCGGAGGAAGGCCATGCTGGAGCGCTTGCGCACGACCTCGGCGCGCAAGGCCACGCGGGCGCCCGGTGGCACGGAGCGCACGATGGACACATGGAGGTCGATAGTCACGGCGTGCTCGCCCGGCTCGAGCATGGGCAGCAGCGCCAGGTGGCTGGTGGCATCCAGCAGCCCGTACAGCACGCCGGAATGCAAAGTGGCGGACAGGCTGATGGAGTTAGCGTTGACCTCGAAACGGCACCATGCCTTGCCCGGCTCCTGGTGCACCAGCTCAAGGCCGGCGAAGCGCAGATACGGATGGTTGAGCACCCGTGCGGTCTGCTGCTCCAAGGTGAGGGTATCGGCCATTCTGTTCACCCCGCGATGGTGATGCCGCCATCGGCGACGAGCGTCTGACCGGTGACGAAGGCGCCGGCGCGGGATGCGAGAAAAACGGCGATGCCGCCGATGTCGTCGGGCTCGCCGATGCGTCGCAGCGGCGTCATGGTCTCGGTCTGAGCCAGCAGCTTCGGATTGTCCCAGAGCGCGCGCGCGAAATCGGTCCTGACCAGACCCGGAGCAATGCAGTTCACGCGGACGTTGTGTTTGCCCCACTCCACGGCAAGATTGCGGGCCAGCTGCATGTCGGCGGCCTTGGATATGCCGTAAGCACCGAGCGTGCCACTGCCCTTGAGGCCACCGATGGAAGACACGATGATCACGGCACCGTCACGGCGCTCGGCCATCTCCGGCAGCACAAGGTTGCAGAGCCAGTGGTTCGCGATGACGTTGTTGTGGAGGATCTTGCTGAAGGCGTCGTCGGGCAACCCGGACATGGGACCGTAGTAGGGATTGGAGGCGGCGTTGCAGACCAGCACGTCGATGCGGCCCCAGATCCTGCGCGTCTCGCTGACCAGGTTTTCGAGCTGAGCCCTGTCGCCGATATTGGCCGGGATGGCGGCGGCTTCGCCCCCGGCCTCCCTGATTGCTTGCGCAACCTCGTCGCAGGCCGGGCCTTTGCGGCTCGAGATCACCACTTTCGCGCCGGCCCGCGCGAGGTGCTCGGCAATGGAACGGCCGATCCCCCGGCTCGAGCCTGTCACTACCGCCACCTTGCCGGTCAGCTGAAACGCCTTCATCCCACCCCCGATTTGCGACGCGTCGACCTGCATGGGCCCATAAATACCATAAAATGCAGACCTCAGATGCCGTGAGTCCTTCCGCCGGGCAGGACGCAGGTGCACGCTGTGCGGAAAAAAGGGGCTGCGGTATCCTGTTGCCCGGAGGGTTCAGCCATGGACCAAGACAAGACCGTAGAGCTGGTGACTAATCTCGGCCGCCCGGCCATCGAGGAGAAGCTGGGTCAGATCGTGGCCGTGGCCAAGGCCCAAAATCTCGAGGACATCGTCACCCTCCTGGGTGCCTACGGGGGCATGAGCCAGGAGGACCTCCGCAAGCGCGTGGGCCTCTGCCTGCATGCGCTGTCCGGATCTCCGGAGCACAAGGCCCTGTTCGCGCAGCTCGAGCTGGTGGAGCTCAATCTGCACAACCTGGGCTAGTATCTCCAGTCTTGGCGTGGCGCCGCGCCGCATCTCAAATTTCACAGGAGACTCCGGTGAACAAGCACCAGATGTACATCGGCGGAGAGTGGGTTGCACCCGCTTCCGGCGAGTGGTTCGAAAGCTACAACCCTTTCAGTGGCGAGCCGTGGGCGCTGATCGCGCGCGGCAACAACCAAGATGCAGATCACGCGGTTCGCACCGCCCACGCCGCGTTCACCGATGGGCCCTGGCCGCAGATGACGCCCAGCCAGCGCGGCGCGTTGCTGCGCAAGCTGGGTGACCTCGTGGCACGCAACGCCGACCGGCTGGCCGAGATCGAAGTGCTGGACAACGGCAAGCTGATCGCCGAGATGCGCGCTCAGCTCAACTACGTGCCGCAGTGGTACTACTACTTCGGCGGGCTGGCGGACAAGGTCGAAGGGCGCGTCATCCCGCTGGACAAGAAGGGCTACTTCAACTTCACGCGCTACGAACCCCTGGGCGTTGCGATCGCCATCACGCCCTGGAACTCGCCGTTGCTGCTCACCGCGTGGAAGCTCGCGCCGGCGCTGGCTGCCGGCAACACCGTGGTGATCAAGCCGTCCGAATTCACGTCCGTGTCTACCCTCGAGTTCATCAAGCTGGTGGAGGAAGCCGGCTTCCCCGCCGGCGTGGTGAATGTCGTGACTGGCTACGGCAAAGAAGTGGGCATGCCACTGGTGGAGCATCCGCTCACCCGCAAGATCGCTTTCACCGGGTCCGATGCGACCGGGCGGCTCATCAACGAAGCCGCCGCACGCGGGTTCAAGAAGGTAGGCCTGGAACTGGGCGGGAAGTCGCCCAACGTCGTGTTTGACGACGCGGTCATCGATGACGCCGTGAATGGCGCCGTGTCCGGCATCTTCGCGGCAACGGGACAGACGTGCATCGCCGGGTCGCGACTACTGCTGCAGGACTCGATCCACGACCAGTTCGTCGAGAAGCTCCTGGGTCTGGCCAAGACCGCGAAGATGGGCAACCCGCTAAGCCCCGACACGCAGGTCGGGCCGGTGACCACGCGGCCCCAATACGAGAAGGTCTTGTCGTACATCGACGTGGGCAAGAACGAGGGCGCCAAGCTGCGCCTGGGCGGCGGGCCGGCCACCCGCCCCGAATGCGGCAAGGGGTGGTTCGTCGAGCCGACCATCTTCACCGGGGTGGACAACCGCATGCGCATCGCGCAGGAGGAGATCTTCGGGCCGGTGCTGTCGGTCATCCGCTTCAAGGACGAGGACGAAGCGCTGCGCATCGCGAACGATGTGCGCTTCGGCCTGGGAGCGGGGGTGTGGACGCGCGACATCGGCCGCGCCATTCGCATGTCCGAGCGCATCCAGTCGGGCACGGTATGGGTCAATACCTACCGCGCCGTGAGCTACCTGTCCCCCTTCGGCGGTTATAAAGACAGCGGAGTGGGCCGGGAGAACGGCATGCAGGCCATCTACGAGTACCTGCAGCTCAAGAGCGTGTGGATCAACAGCGGCGCCGCGACGGGCAACCCCTTCGTGATGCGTTAGTCGCTCGAGAAGTCTTCGCGGGCGCCCGGGTGTTGTCTGCGCGATCCGGCGTTAGCGGATCGAACGCACTTCCGCGGTCCGCGGCAGTCGTTTCGGCAAGACGTCCTTCAGCTTCTGACGCGCGTCGCGCAGCAGCTTCTCGGTGCTCGTCCAGTCGATGCACGCGTCGGTGACCGACACGCCGTATTTGAGCTGCGACAGGTCGGCGGGGATCGGCTGGTTGCCGGCGTTGATGTTGCTCTCCAGCATGGTGCCCACGATCGACTGGTTGCCTTCGATCACCTGGTGCACCACGTCGTTCATCACCAGCGGCTGCAGCGAGGGATCCTTGTTGGAATTGGCATGGCTGCAATCGACCACGATGTTGGCCGGCAGCGAGCTGCGGGCCAGCTCCTTCTCTACCAGCGCAATGGTCACTGAGTCGTAGTTCGGGCCCTTAGCACCGCCGCGCAGGACGATGTGGCCGTAGCGGTTGCCCTTGGTGCGGATTACCGCCACCTGGCCGTTCTGGTCGATGCCGAGAAAACTGTGCGACTTGGACACCGATAACAGCGCGTTGACCGCGACCAGCAGCCCGCCGTCGGTGCCGTTCTTGAAGCCGACCGGGGTGGACAGCCCACTGGCCATCTCACGGTGGGTCTGCGACTCCGTGGTACGCGCGCCGATCGCGCTCCAGGCGATCAGGTCCGACAGGTACTGCGGGCTGATCGGGTCGAGCGCTTCGGTGCCAGTGGGTAGCCCCAACTCGTTGATGTCGCGCAGCAGGCTGCGGGCGAGCTGCAGTCCCTCCTCGATATCGAAGGAGTCGTTCATGTGGGGGTCGTTGATCAGTCCTTTCCATCCGGTGGTGGTGCGGGGCTTCTCGAAATAGACACGCATGACGACGTAGAGGGTATCCGACACCTCGTCGGCTAGCCTCTTCAGGCGCTGCGCGTAGTCCAGGGCGGCGGGCGGATCGTGGATGGAGCAAGGCCCTACTACAACCAAGAAGCGGTGGTCCCTGCGGTCGAGGATGTTCTCGACGGTGAGGCGTCCGTCCAGGACCGTGTTTTGGGCGTTGGGCGTCATCGGGACGCGCAGCTTGACCTCCTCGGGCGTGAGCAGGACGTCCTGAGCTACGACGTTTACGTTATAGATGCGCTTGTCATCCACCTGTAATCTCTTCTGAATGAATGGCTTAGGTCTGTCTGTCGGAACGGCTCATTGTACGCGAGCTCTGCACGAGGTCAAACCCGCGCCTGGGCTCAGCTCAAGGATCATCTGCACAGGCCGATATGCCTGGGAAGTAGAGCTTCTGGGATGACGTGACGGCAGCAAAGAGGACGGGCGATCCCACTAGATCGCCCGTCCTCACCTCTACCTCTCGCCGCAAGCCCTGCGTCTACTTTACCTTCGAGTACGCGGTGGGCGCGAGAAACATATTCTCCACTCGTTGCACCAAGGTCCCGTTCTTCTCCGTCTCGGCGCGTTTCTCCAGCCATTCCGGGTCGGACATGAAGGCGTTCCACTTCTGCTCGCGCTCGGCCAGGTCCTTCCACTCGAGGAAGTAGTAAAGCTGCTGGTTGCTGGGGCCCACCAGGACGGTCCAGAAGCCGGCCTGGCGGATGCCGTGCTTCTCCCACAGCTTGAGCGTGATGGTCTCGAAGCGTCTGTTCAGATCCGGCAACCTGCCGGGTGTGGCGTGATAGATGCGAAGCTCATACAGCATTGACTGCCTCCCGTGACGTAGAGTGATTTCTCGCAGCGTGCTACGCGATTTGCGTTGCAAACATCAGTGTAAACGTTTAGCCCGTCATGTGCGGCCGCTACGAAGTCCACACTCCGGTCGAAGAGATCGCGCGCAGGTCCGGACCAATCACCCTTTGCTGGGTTGGTTCTCCCGATACCAGGCCAGCGTCGAGCGTATCGCATCGTCCAGCACTGTTGGCGCGAGCCCAAAAGTTCGCGTGAATCGGCTGCTGTCGACCACGAAGTCCTCTTCGAACTGATACAGCATCTCTTTCACCTCGCGCAGCGTAGGATCCACCAGTGCGAGCAGGGACACGACCCACTTCCGCACGGCTCGCAGCTTGGGCTCCGTTCCGGCCAGGCGATAGACGCGTTCGATGAATGCGCGGTGGGTGAGCGCTTTCGCCGTGGGCACATGCCAGGCGCGGCCGAGCGCCTCTTCGCGCTCAGCGAGGATGACCAATGCAGCGGCGAAATCGTCGATGAAGGTGAAGCTATGGAGCTTGTCGAGGTCGCCGAGCGCGTCGGTGGGCTTTCCGGCCAGGGCCTGCGGAAAAAGACGATTGCCCGCGTGTGAGAGCAGGACGCTCGGGCCGAAGAAGTCAGAGCCTCGTCCGATCGCGGCGCGCAGCGCACCTCTGCCGTGAGCTTCCAACAGGCGGTCAGCCAGCTGCGCGCGCACCTGCCCCTTGCGCGAGTTCGGATTGGACGGCAGATCCTCGCGCATGGGGCCCGCGACCTTGCCATAGAGATAAAGATTGTCGGCGTAGATGAGCTTTGCCTCGGCGACGCGAGCGGCTCCAGCGATACCGTCCATCATTCTGGGGAGCAGCTCGGCCCAACGGTGATACGGTGCGCCGGCGCAGTGATAAACCACAGATGCGCCGGCACACGCGCGTTGCGCGCTGCGCGAGTCGGTTGCATCGGCTTCGAACCATTCGAACGGCGTTGCTGAGCCGATTGCGCGTTTACCGCCGCGCGTCACCAGCCGTGTGCGCAGCTTGCGCGCTTCGAGCGCACGCAGGAGCGCGAGTCCGAGCGGCCCGGCGCCGAACACGACGTGAAGCTCGCCGGCCACGAGTGGTCTACCTTCGCGCCGCCGGCCTACAGCGCCCGCACAGCGACGAACGCGTACGGCTGCACCGCCGCGCCGAGCGGATTGCGCAGCGGGCGGCCGAACGTTGGCGAAGCGATCTCGAACACGTCGCCGATCTCGGTCTTGACGTTCTTGGTGAAGCTGCCGGTTGCGGCGCCGAAGAAGTGCACATGCACGTCCCCGGGACGGCGGAACTCGCGGTACTTGAAGTGATGGTGCTCCAGGTTGGCGATGGAGTGGGCCATGTTCTCCTCACCCGAAAGCCAGCCCTCGCTCCAGATCGTCTGCCCCTTGCGCACCAGCTTCGCCTCGCCCGTCACGCTCGCCGGCAGCTCTCCCAGCAGCAGCTCCGGACCGTACGAACACTGGCGCAGCTTCGAGTGCGCGAGATAGAGGTAGTTCTGGCGCTCCATCACATGGTCGGCGTACTCGTTGCCGAGTGCAAAGCCCACGCGCAGCGGCTCGCCGTTGTCGCCGACCACATAGCAGCCCACGACCTCGACCTCTTCGCCCCCGTCCAGCGCGTAAGCGGGCAGCTCCAGTGCTTGCTCCGGCGCGACCACGCAGGCCCCGTCGCCTTTGTAGAACCACTCCGGCTGCACACCGATGCTGGCAGGCGCAGGCTTGCCGCCTTGCATGCCCCACTTGAACATTTTCATGGAATCGGTGAGTTGGCTCTCGTCCTGCTTGAGCTTGACGTGCATCGAGTCACGCGCGGCAGCACTGCCCAGATGAGATAACCCCGTCCCCGTGATGAGAGAACGGGCTTGATCGGGATGGTCCAATGGCGGAAGCAGACGGCGCTCGGACACAACCTCGTCGTAGCCCACGGCCTCCGAACCCAAACGGTCTCGCGCCAGGGACGACAGGGCGAGCTTGCGCCGACCTGCTTCCAGCGCCAAGTCGTACAACCGCTGCGCCTGTCGCAGCACGCGCAGCGTGGTTCCATCATCGGAGACTACTGCGACCTTGCGCGATCCATCGCGGTCGACAAACTGTACCAGTCTCATCCCCCCTCCTTCGCTGGGCTTAGCCGTTGAGCTGCGCGACACGGCCAACGCGACACAACCGCAGGATGGAGCGAAGGTCCGCGCAGGTCAAGTCTCGCCCGTCGGCGCTATACTGTCTGCAACTTTCTTGGGGGCAGCGCATGAAGACCAAAGCCAACGGGATTCAAATCAACTATCAAATCGAAGGTGCCGGCCCGTGGCTGGTGATGAGCCATTCGCTGGCCTGCGCCGTCTCCATGTGGGACGAGCAAGTCGAGGCGCTTAAACACCGATACAAAGTGCTGCGCTTTGACACCCGAGGCCATGGCGCCACCGACGCGCCGGCGGGGGCGTACACGCTGGAACTGCTGGCCGACGACCTGCACGCCCTGCTCGACGCGCTCGGGATTACGTCTCCTCATTTCGTCGGGCTTTCCATGGGCGGCATGATCGGCATGACCTACGCTCTCAAGCATCCGGGCGTCTTCAAGAGCCTGGTGTTGTGCGACACTTCGAGCCGTGTGCCGCCCGAGGCGCAACCGGTATGGGACGAACGAATCAAGACGGCCACCGAGCAGGGCATGGCGCCTTTGGTCGAACCCACGCTCAAGCGCTGGTTCACCGAGCCCTTCCTCGCCAGGCGCAACAGCGTCGTCGAACGCGTGGCGAGCTCGATCCGCAGCACGCCGGCACAGGGCTACGTGGGTTGCTGCTACGCTATCCCGAAGATCAACCTAACCGATCGCCTCGCTGCGATCAAATGTCCGGTGCAGATTATCGTGGGCGACAAGGATGTCGGCACGCCGGTGGCAATGTCGGAAGCGATCCATAAAGCCATACCGGGCTCCGAGCTGGTGGTCATCCCCGACGCCTCGCACCTTTCCAACCTCGAGCAGCCCGCGGCGTTCAACGCCGCCTTGCTTAAGTTCCTCGCCCGCGTGAACTGACGTTCCTTAGCTGTACCTTGCTTGCTTGCGGTGCATGCGTGCAAGCCGGGGGTTCAGATTCGCGACCAGGTGGATGAGCGCGAGCACCAGGCACAGCACCGCGACCGCGGTGAGGCCGGCGCGTAGGCGCAGATACCATGATGGCAACCGGAATCGCTGCGCCAGCTGGCGGTCGGCCGCGTATTGGATGACGAAGGTGGCGATCAGCAGAATAAGACCGGTCTTCGACGGCATCAGCAGCGAGATCCAGCCCACCAGCGCCGGCACCACGCTCCAGGCCATGAACACGCTCTGATCCTGCTCCGTCATTTCCGGGTGCAGCATCGACAAGCCCCAGTGCAGGCCGCCCGCGAAGCTCAGCATCACGGCGGCATAGGCGGTCAGCCAGAACAGCAGCGGCGGCGTGTAGGCGGACGGGAAGCGCCCACATCGCGCTGGCGATCACGACGAAGGGAATCAGCCCGCCCGCGCCCAACCAGAACGGTGCTTTCGGAATTGGGGTGCGGTGCTCGGGTTTGGCCATAGCTGCGCTCCGGGTAGACTCTCACGCGCGTCATGCCGCCTCTCGGGCCCGATTCAACAGATGCGGCGACGCGGTCGGGATGGAGGACGGACGCGATCTGGGTGCGGATTGTAGCGCGAGCCGGTCTCTTGGCCTCAATCGCGCTATCAGCCGGCGAACTCTCCCGGTCCAGGGCTGCAGCGCTTGGCATGTGCGCTGCCGCTATGCGGCATCACCAAACCGGCTGCTTCGCGAAATCCACTATAGGCAGCGCATGCCGGGCGCGGCTGAGATGCCGCATCAGCAATCGGTAGCAATCGACGTCGAAGGGGGGAAGCTCACGCTGCTCGAGCAGTTCGGCGAGTTCAGTCTCCGTGCGTGCCGAGCCGAGGTAACGCCACCGGTCGAGCAAGTGGACCTCGCTCACACCCCGGTATGCGTCGGCTTCGCGCAGCGCGATTCTGCCAGCGAAAGGCCACGGTGCCAGGCGCAGCCGCGCCAGCGCGCTGGCCAGGCGGACCATGTGCTGCGCAGGCGTCTCGCGACCCGCGCACGCGCCACGGCAAACGCCCTGCGCATGCGCCGAACAGGGTCCGGGTCCTGACTCCAACCCGAGCAGGATGCGGCAAAGCTGCTGCGCATGAGCCACACCGCGCAGCGCGGCGAAGGCGTCGGCCCGGCTCCGGAACACGCCGTAAATCGAGTCGGGCGCGATGCCGGGTTCGCCATCGACCTCCACCGGCTCGACGATACCCCCAGGGCTCCAACGCAACGACCACGCTTGCGACGGATCGCGCCGCCGGTTGAAAATCGGGGCCAGCTGGCGCAGCAACGCGATCTCCCTCAGCGCCGCACCGAGCTCGCCACCGGTCTCGGTCCACTCGAGCGACGCCGTTTGCAGCGCCAGCCGCTGCGCTTGGTCGAGCTCGCCGTCTGCCGCTGAAGTGCGCGAGTATGCGCGAACGCAGGTTCGCGCTCTTTCCGGCATACAAGGGCGTCCCGTCCGAGGCATAGAACGACGTAGACGCCGGGGGCGTCCGGCAGATCTTCGAAGCGCTCGGGATCCAGCCCGGCCGGCAGCGCGGGAACCTGGGTTACGGCAGCGACGGCCTTCGCCAGGCGCTCGGACTCTACGACGCGTCCGAGCTCCCGAGCGAATGCCCACACGACTTGTGCGTCGCCCAACGCCCGGTGGCGAGCAGCGCAGGAAAGCCCGAAGCGCTGCATGACGGAGTCCAGGTTGTGGTGGCGATGCTCGGGAAACAAGGCGCGCGACAGACGCACCGTGCATAACACGCGCGCGCGAAAGCGAATGCCGATGCGGCGGAATTCGGCGCGCAGGAAGCCATAGTCGAAGCGCGCGTTGTGCGCCACCAGCAGCCGACCCTCGAGCCGCTCCAGCAGTCCGGCGGCGATTTCCGCGAAGCTCGGCGCATTAGCCACCATCTCGTCCGTGATGCCGGTAAGAGAGGCGATGACGGGCGGAATCGCGCGGCCGGGATCGACTAGCGTCGACCATTCGTTCACCAGCTCACCATCGGCGACTTCGATCAGCCCGACTTCCGTGATGCGATCGCGATCCGCGCTGGCGCCCGTCGTTTCAAGATCGAGGAAGATCAAGTGTGGGTCAAGCATGGGTCATGCATCGGGTCATGGAATTCAGCGACGATCCGTTCGCGCCGGATCGGCACGGATGCATCATTTCATATCCGCGAGGGCATGTATAATTTGTGCGCTTCACACAATAGACAGAAGCAAGATTCGCCCGTATCCGGGAGGAGACCATGTCCATTGCGCGATTCCGCCTGCATATCTGTGGGGGCTGGCAATGAGCGCCGGACCACGACTCGCGCTGGACGAGCACATTGCGCTGCCCGACGATCATGCCCGTGCCACCTTGATCGCGCGAGCCTGGGTGCCCGGACCGCTCGCGGGGCCGAGCCCCGTGCTCATCCGCGACGGCAACGCGTACGACCTGTCGCAGGTGGCGCCTACCTGCGCGGATCTAATGAACAGCGACGAGCCTGTCGCCGTCGCGACCGAGGCGGTGAAGAGCGGGCGCGCGACGCCCGTCGGCAGGGTCGCCGACATGCTGGCCAATTCGGCTGCCGACCGTCGCGACCCGAACCGGTCCCATTTTCTATCGCCAGTGGACCTCCAGGCGGTGCGCGCTTGCGGGGTCACGTTCATCGCCAGCATGCTCGAGCGTGTGATCGAGGAGCAGGCCAAGGGCGATCCGGCCGCCGCCGAGTCGATCCGCAGCAGCCTGGGAGAGGAGATGGGTGGCGAGCTGCGCGCCATCAAGCCCGGTTCCCCCGCGGCCATGCGCCTGAAGGACTCCCTCATCCGGCGCGGCATGTGGTCGCAGTACCTCGAGGTGGGTATCGGCTCGGACGCGGAGGTTTTCACCAAGGCCCAGCCTATGTCGGCGGTCGGCACCGGAGCTGAGATCGGAATCCTGGCGTCATCGTCGTGGAACAATCCCGAGCCTGAGCTGGTTCTGGTTATCAACCGCGCCGGCAAGGTGGTGGGTGCGATGCTGGGCAACGACGTCAACCTGCGCGATTACGAGGGGCGCAGCGCGCTGCTCCTGGGTCGTGCCAAGGACAACAACGCGAGCTGCGCGCTGGGGCCAGTAATACGGTTGCTCGACCAGCACTACGGCGTGAGCGACGTGCGCAACACGCAGATCCAGGTGGAGGTCGCCGGCGTCGACGGGTTCCGGGTCGAGGGAAGATACAACGTCGCGCAGATCAGCCGCGATCCGCTCGACCTCGCCGCACAGACGCTCAACCGCAACCACCAGTATCCTGACGGACTCGCGCTGTTCCTGGGCACGGCGTTCGCACCGGTTCAAGATCGCGACGAGCCCGGGCGTGGCTTCACGCACAAGCTGGGCGATGTGGTCACGGTCCGCTCATCGACGCTCGGCGCTCTGTCCAACCGTATCAACTACAGCGACAGAATCGCGCCCTGGACCTTCGGCGCATGCGAGCTAATGCGTAACCTCAGCGCGCGCGGATTGATCTAGCACGCGCTGCAGGTGCACGACGCCGCCACTAGAGATCGTCGACGTACTTTGTCATGCGTCGCCGCGTCTCGGCGTCGGGCAGTCGTCCGACGCCGGCCATCATGTTGTGGTTCCGGCCGCCGCCCATCTCGCGATGAGCCGGCTTAACCTGCCAGCAGGTTAGCCTCCGCCGCAACAAGATGGCGCGCCCTTCGGGCGCACGCGGCTGTTCCTAGAGGTCATCGACGTACTTTGCCATGCGTCGCCGCGTCTCGGCGTCGGGCAGGCGCCCGACGCCGGCCATCATGTTGTCCTCCATGTGCTTGGGGTTGCTGGTGGCGGGGATGGCGCAGGTCACCGCCGGGTGGGACACGATGTACTTGAGGAAGAACTGCGCCCAGGATGTGCAGTTAAATTCCTGCGCCCACTCCGGCACCTGCCTTCCGCGCACGCGCGAGAACAGACTGGCTTTGGCGAAGGGCCGGTTGGCGATGACGGCGACGCCCGTATCCTGCGCGAGCGGTAGCACACTGTCCTCCGCCTCGCGCTCGGCGATGCTGTAGTTCAGCTGAACGAAGTCGTATTGGCGAGTCTTGATCAGCCGCTCCAGCTCGGCGTAGGCGCCCTCGTGGTAGTGAGTGATGCCGATGTAGCGCACGCGCCCCTGCTGCTTCCACTGCTTGAGAGTGGCGGTGTGCGTCTTCCAGTCCACCAGGTTGTGGATCTGCATCAGGTCCATGATCTGCGTTCTCAGCAAGCGGAAGGACTCCTCCATCTGCCGCGCGCCCGCGTCGCGCCCGCTGGTCCAAACCTTGGTGGCCAGGAACAGCGACGAACGCAACTCGAGCTCGGCGACGAGATCGCCCACCGTCTCTTCGGCCCGCCCGTACATGGGGGAGCTGTCCACCACGCTGCCGCCGTTGTCCACCAGGCCTTGCAGTACCTCCTTGAGTGGCGCCCGAGCCGATGTGCTGGTCGTGACATCGAAGGCTTGATAGGTGCCCAGGCCGATGACGGGGATCTGCTCGCCGCTGACGGGGATCGCGCGCTTGATCGGGGTGCCGGAAGCAGCCGGCTGGCGCGCGTTCGACCCGCCCGCGGCCAACCACGCGCCGGCGCCCGCGATGCCCTTCAAGACCGTCCTGCGTGACGTCATTGCGCTGCCCCCGATCATCTGGTTGTCTCCTGCACGGTTTGAACGGTGCCCGGTCCCCTCAGTTCCGCGCTCCGCGCCATGATTGCCGCATGGCGCCGCGCCAGCCACAGGCCGATCCCCGCCCACACCGCGGCCAGCGGCGCGGACAGAAAGGAAATCCCCGCCAGCGCCATTCCAGTGTGTTGCAGCCCGGTGAAGATCCAGCCGCTGGCCATGTCGCCGGCGCGGTAGACGGCGGTGTCCATGAAGTTCTTGGCTTTGTATTTCTCGTCCGCGGACAGCGCGTTGAACAACGTCTCGCGTGCCGGTTTGGAGATGGTGAACTCGCCCACGCGACGCGCGACGCCGAACACGATCAGCACTGCCAGCGTGGGAACGAATCCCAGCGCCAGGAAGCCTGCTACCGAAAACAGCGGCACCAGCACCAGCCCCGCCGCCAGCCCGAAGCGGCGCAAGAACCGGCTGAACAACAGCAGCTGCAGAACGAAAGTGCCGGTGTTAACCGTGAGATCGAGGGACGCGAACAGCGCCGTGCGCTGCTCTGGAAGACGCAATCGTCGCCTCCACGATCTGCTGCTGTTGAAAGTACAGAAAGGTCGACAGCGTGCTGTACAACGCCACGTACAAGCAGATCCCCAGCAGGTAACGGGAGCGTGCAACCAGCTTGATCCCATCGAGTACCCCGCCACCGACCGGCACGTCTCTCGCCTGCTCCTGGCCAGGCGCTGCTCGTACACCCGACCAGCTTCCCAGCCGATCGATGCAGTAGATGGCCGCCAGCAGAAAGCCGCCGGAGACGAGCAGCAGGTTCACGGGCCCGAGAGGTACCGCCAGCGCAGTGGTCAACGCGGGCCCGGCGATGGCGCCCAGGCTCCCGCCTGCCGCAATAAAGCCGTACAGGCGGCGCGCCTGGCCCGTATCGTAGAGGTCGGCCATGAAGCTCCAGAACACCGACACCACGAACAGGTTGAACACGCTGACCCAGACGAAAAAGGCCTTGGTCGTGATCTCAAGCGCCGCTTTGCGTTCGAACAGCAGATAGAAGACCAGCAGATCGGCCACGAAGAACAGATAGACGAAGGGTAGGAATTGGCGGCGAGGGAAGCGCGAAGACACCCAGCCGAACAGCGGCGTAGCGCCGAGCATGGCGAAGAAAGTCGCGGTGAACAACCAGGGCAGGTTGCTCACACCGGCCTGGATGCCCATCTCGTCGCGCACCGGGCGCAGCACGTAGTAGCTGCACAGCAGGCAGAAGAAGTAGGCGAACGACCACGACACCGCAGCCCACTCGCTGCGCTGCACTTGTGACAGCCGATTCAGCAGTCGTTCGATTGCGAGCTCCAGGGGCAACGGAGCATTGTAGCGGCCGGGCCAAGGCGCCGGAGGGCAAAAAAAGTAGGCGTCGGCGCCGGGCAACAAAACCCTGTTGACTCCCCGGAAAAGGGGTATCATGCGCGCCATGTTTAGGTTCAAGTTTTCGTTTGTACCGGTTAATCCGTACGCGGTCTTGCAGCCCAAACATCGGAGCTCGGATGCACTTGGGCTCTGCCACGGGTCAAGGCCCGCACATTCAATTTTTAGATAGGAAACAGCAATGGCAACTGGTACGGTCAAGTGGTTCAACGAGTCCAAGGGTTTCGGTTTCATCACGCCGGATGAGAAAGGCGAGGATCTCTTCGCGCATTTCTCGGCGATCAAGATGAACGGCTTCAAGACGCTCAAGGAAGGTCAGCGCGTCAGCTTCGAGGTGACGACCGGTCCCAAGGGCAAGCAGGCTTCGAACATCCAGCCGGCTTGAACCCGTAGTACCTGAGCAAAAGGCCCGCTTCGGCGGGCCTTTTGCTTTGCGTGCGCCGTCTGCACGCGATGAAGCACGGCGGCGGCTCTGGTAACCTACCTGTCCTTTGCCGCGCTTTCTGCTCCATGCCCGTTTCCCTCGATGATGTCCGCGCTGCCGCCGCTGCGATCGCGGGCGCCGTGGCCGATACGCCCTGCACGCTGTCGAAAACGCTGTCGGAGGTCACCGGCGCGCAGGTATTTCTCAAGTTCGAGAACCACCAGTTCACCGCCTCGTTCAAGGAGCGCGGGGCGCTGGTCAAGCTGCTGTCGCTGTCTCCCGATGAGCGTGCCCGCGGCGTCATCGCAGCCTCCGCCGGAAATCACGCGCAGGGCGTGGCCTACCATGCGAAGCGCCTCGACATCCCGGCGGTGATCGTCATGCCGCGCTACACAGCTGCGGTGAAGGTGGAGCAGACACGCGCGTTCGGCGCCGAAGTGGTGCTCGAGGGCGAGCTTTTCGATGACGCCAAGGCGCACGCGGTCCGGCTTGCCAAACGGCGCGGTCTGAGCATGGTGCATCCGTACGACGACGAGAAAGTCATCGCCGGGCAAGGCACCATCGCGCTGGAGATGCTCGCGGCGCATCCGGGGTTGGAGGCGCTGGTCGTGCCCATCGGCGGCGGTGGACTGATCTCTGGCATGGCCATAGCGGCCAAGGCCCTGAAACCGGATATCGAGATCGTAGGCGTGCAGACCGAGCGCTTCCCGTCCATGTACTGCGCGCTCAGAGGCATCGAACCCCAGTTCGGCGCCACCACCATCGCCGACGGGATCGCCGTGAAGCAACCAGGCCGACTCACACTGCCGATCGTGCGCGAGCGGGTAAGCGACGTGCTGCTGGTGGACGAAGGTGACATCGAGCAGGCTATCGTGCTGCTGCTGGAGATCGAGAAGACCGTGGTAGAGGGCGCGGGCGCGGCCGGCCTGGCATGTCTGCTGCGCAATCGCAGCCGATTCGCGGGCAGGAAGATCGGACTCGTGCTGTGCGGCGGAAACATCGATCCGCTCATGTTGTCGGACATCATCGAGCGCGGCATGGTGCGCTCGGGAAGGCTGACGCGGCTGCAGGTGGAGCTGCGCGATCTGCCCGGGTCGCTGGCTCAGGTCACGGCATGTCTGGCCGAGGCCAATGCCAACATCGAGGAGGTCCACCACCAGCGCGCGTTCACGCACGTACCGGTGCGGACTGCCGAAGTGGATTTCGTACTCGAAACGCGCGGCCACGAGCACGTGCAACAGATCATCGAGGCCCTGGCCCGCGCCGGTTTCAGCGCGCGGCTGCACAACGACTGAGAAGAGCCGTGACTCGTGAATCGTAATTCGCGACTCGTTCACGGCGGACCACCAATCACGAATCACGAGTCACCAATCACGAATGACGGATATTCCATGGCCCGAGTCCCGTACGTAGACGAACACACCAACCCGGAGCTGAAGACGCGTCGCGGACCGCATCCGTGCTGAGCGCGGCGGCAGGGTGCTGAACTCTGTACCGGGTGCTGCTGAACAGCCCGCAGCTGGCCGAGGCATGGCTGCATCTTTTCACGGTCATCCGGCAGCAGTGCGAGCTGCCGGCCCAATACCGCGAGTTGGTGATCATGGCTATCGCCGTGATCAACGGCGCCGACTACGAGTATCGGCACCATGCGCCCATCGCGCTTGCGGCCGGGCTCACGCAAGCCCAGATCGACGAGCTGCCGGGTTGGCGCCAGTCAATCCTGTTCGATGCGGGCCAGCGCGCGGTGCTCGACTACGCCGAGTGCATGACGCGCGACGTCCAGGTTCCGGACGCGGTGTTCGAAGCGGTGACTCGGTACCTCGATTCGCGCACGATCGTCGAGCTCACCGCCACCATCGCCGGATACAACCTGGTATCGCGTTTCCTGGAAGCGCTCAAAGTTGATCACGAGTAGCAGTTTGCGCATCGGCCGCTCGCGGGTCGTCGTCAGGGCGTTGGCTGCGTTGGTTCTTGCGGCCGGGGCTGTGACGGCGCGGGCCGATCCCGACACACGGCCGGACATGGCGGGTGCCGCTAACGTCGCCGTGTCCGGGGTCGGCGTCATGCTCGGCGGATACCTATTTCAGCCTTCCACGCGCAAGCCCCAGATGCCTGCGCTGCTTCTGCTCCATGGCAATCCCGGCAGCGCCGAAGACCTGGAGTCGACGGCCCGCAATCTGGCCGAGCGTGGCTATGTGGCGCTGGCGCTGAGCATGCGGGGCTTCCCGGGGTCGGGTGGGCAAGACGATTGCGGCGCTCGGCAGGCCGACGACGCGGTCGAGGCGCTGCAGTGGCTGGCGCGCCAGCCTGGTGTCGATCGCAGCCGCCTTGGCATATTGGGCTACGGCCAGGGGGCGCAGGTGGCCCTCCTGGCCGCCGCGCGAACCACGCTGCTGCGAGCGGTGGTGGCGTATTCCCCGGTCACCGATGTGACACGCTGGGCCGAAACGACCGCGTACCAACCGGCGCGGGACTACGCGGCCCAAGTCTGTCAGCCGCATGGGCCGAGCGCTGTGTCGCCGTTATTTCATACCCCCACGATGAGCGCGCCGGTGCTGCTGATCCACGGGCTTGCCGACGATCGGGTGCCGCCGTCGCAAAGCGAGCTGATGCACGAGGCTCTGCAAGGCGGCGGCCGTTCTTCGGAACTGCGCCTGGTGCCCGGTGCCAGGCACGAGTTGACTGAGGACGAGCTCGAGCAGAGCTGGCCCTGGGTCATGGGATTTCTCGCTCGCAACCAGATGTTGTCGCTGGCAGCGCGGACGCAGGAGCAGCAAGCGCGGGTGAATACGTTCACCGAGCGAGGCTGGGCATCGCGCCTCGGACGGGGTGGAATCAAGACCATCCGGGAGCTGGGGCCAGTCAAGCGCGAGATCGTCACCAAGGTGCAGAACCCGCACGTAGACGGCCACACGGATGAAATCCGGGAGTTCTTCCTGAACGGGCTCTACGTCAGGGCGCTGTTCCCGGGCGGCCAGCACAGCGCCTACCTGCTGCAGCAGGTCGGGATCAGCAAGCCGCGCTGGCGCGCGAAATACGGACTGAACCTGGGAACCACGCGGGAGGCGCTGGAGGAGAAGCTCGGGCAACCCGACGCCGAGCAAGACGGCTTCCTCGAATACTTCCACTCCATGGGCATCGGCACAGCGCGCATCTACCTCGATGCCGAGCGCATCGTGAAGCTCGAATGGGAATTTCCCGCCGATTGAAGCGAGGCGAGGGCAGGGCCCGACGTCAGGCGGGCAGCACCATCTGTGTCTGAGTGACGAGAGCTACCAGCCGCCCAGAATCGGACCGAATCTGGGTCTGCCAGACCATCGTGGTCCTCCCGCGGTGCACCGGGGTCGATTCGCCCACGACGCGCGAGCCCAGCGGCGCGGCGCTCAGGAAATTGGTCTTGGATTCGATGGTCGTCGTGCGCATTCCTTCCGGCAGATTCGCAATCGTGGCCACCGCGCCCAAAGTGTCGGCGAAAGCCATGATGGCGCCACCGTGCAGGACCTGTCCCAGAGTGCACAGGTCGGAACGCACGGTCAGCTCCCCCACCACCTTTTCGCGCGCCACCTCGATGAACCGGATCCCGAGCAGAGCGGGGAGCAGGCCCTCTACCTGTTCCTGGATCGATGCGGTCATGTCCATGCGAACTCTCCCTGGTGGGACTCAGTGATCGACCCGAACGTACAGCCGTTTGTTGATCTTTCCCTTGTTCTCGCTGCGCAGAATCGAAAACCTGCCCACTTCCGACGTGGTGCTCACGTGCGTGCCGCCGCACGCCTGCGCATCGAAACCCTGGATCTCCACCACCCTGACCCGGCCGCCGGAAACGGGCGGTTTGGCTTCCAGCGTCCTGAGCAGATCCTCGCGCTTGCGGAATTCGTCCTCCGGGATGTAGTACGACCTGATGGCATGATTGCCTGCGAGCACGGCGTTGACCTTGCTCTCCAGTTCCGCGCACAGCGCAGCGGAGAAACCATCCAGCTTGAAGTCGATCCTCGAGTAGTCCGATCGCGATCTGCACGCCGGTGATCCACCCGCCGTAGTCCCGCAAGGCGATCGTGTTGAGGACGTGCAAGAACGGTGTGGTAACGCGTGAGAGCGAGCCGCCTAGCGCGGTTCACGACCAGCCTGGCAGGCTGTCCGAGAATGTGCGACGGAGGCGGGGACTTAGCGCTGTGCCAGATAACCTCGGCCGTATCAGCTTGCGCAGATACGATTTCGAGCACTTCCCCGCCTTGCACCCGAACCGAGCCTTCATCGGGAGGCTGGCCGCCCCCGCCCGGGTAGAAGCAGGTTCGGTCGAAAGCGACGCAAGCGCCATCCAACGCAACGACGTTCGCGTCGGCTTCAAAGCAGTGGTCGTCCTCCAAGTAGAGGCGTGTGGTCGCGAGCGTTGGCACGGCCGAAGGTGCGGCGCGTGCTACGCGGCCGAAGGGAAGCAGGCCGGGTCCCAGCGGCTCGAAGCTCTTGTACGTCAGCACGAATTCCTGGTGGCCGAGGGCTTCGGACTTGGTCGGCTTGCCCTTGGCCACTTCGATGAGCAGGTCGTAGATCTCTCGGCCCACTTCGTCGAGCGTGGCGCGACCCTCCAGGATGCGGCCCGCGTCCACGTCCATGTCGTCGGACATGCGCTTGTACGTCTTGGGATTGGCGCAGACTTTGATGATCGGCGAGACGGCCGAGCCTACCACCGAGCCGCGCCCGGTGGAGAACATGACCAGATGCGCGCCGCAGGCGATCATCTCGGCGACCTCGGCGTTGTCGTTGATGTTGGGGAAGCCGAAGCGCACTTCGCCGTCGGGGATCATGTCCATGAGGTACAGTCCGCCCGTGATCGGCACATCGCCCGGCTTGAGGATGCCGGAGATGCGCGACTGCCCGCTCTTGGCGTAGGCGCCGAGCGACTTCTCTTCGATGGTCGTGAGCCCGCCGTCCGCGTTGCCGGGCGCGAAGCTGGCGTGGCCCAGCGTCGCGTAGTAGCGCGCGGCTTTGCCCACCGTCTTGATGATCTCCTGCCCCAGCTCGGGTGTGACGGCGCGCTCGGCCATCCAGTTCTCCATGCCGATCAGCTCGCCGGTCTCCTCGAAGATGCAGGCGGCGTTCTGCTCGACCAGAAAATCGAATGCGCGTCCCATCGCGGGGTTGGCGGTCAGCCCGGAGGTGGCATCCGAGCCGCCGCACTTGGTGCCGACGATCAGCTCGTTGATGCCCATCTCGGTGCGCGGTGTGGCCTGCAACTGCTCGAGCGTCTGCTCGATCCAGGCCTGGCCCTCGGCGATGCTCTTGCGCGTGCCGCCTGTGTCCTGGATCACCACCAGGCGCGCGGGGCGGCCCGATCTGCGGACGGTCTCGAGCAGCGCGCTCTTGTTGAAGCCCTCGCAGCCCAGCGACACCAGCAGCGCTGCACCCGTATTCGGGTGCGTGCACAGGCGCTCCATCATCTTGTGCGAGTAGGCGTTCGGATAGCAGCCCGAGAAGCCGATCAGCTGCACGCCCGCGTTCGCGGAATGGGTGAACGATCTCGCGCGCCACGTGATGGGCGCATTCCACCAGATAGGTGACGACGATGCCGTTGCGGATGCCCTTGCGGCCGTCCGTGCGCAGGTAACCGGTGAGCGTCATTTGACCTCCTTGACGAACTGGTGCCCTTCTTCGAGGGTGTAGGTGGGCAGGTAGTCGCTGGTCATGTTGTGCGTGTGCACGTATTCGCCCGCTTCGATGTCGCGGGTGGCCACGCCGATGGGCGCGCCGTACTTGACGATGCGGCTGCCCGACCGGATGGGTCGCAGCGCGAACTTGTGGCCGACGTCCACGGTCGCTCTTCAGCACGATTTGCTGCCCACCGACCTCGCGCTGACGTACCCGCAGGGAGCTCGGCGGTGGCGACCGCAATGTTGTCGCCAGCCGCGAGCAGCAGCACGCCAGAGCCGTCGGTCCTCTGAAAGAAAGCCACCCGAACTCCGTCTCGATGGGCGCAACCAGAAGGTGTTGAAAGTTAGCAGACTCTCCAGTGTGAACCCTCACCAGATCGAGCGATTGCGGGCTGTGCGCCCCGCCGAAAGCTCCGCAGGCGATCGCGTGATGGTTCTTGGGCAGTCCTGCTTGGGCGATAGTGTAGCGTTTCCTTCCGTCCGCGGCTTGCTGCAGGGAGCGCAAAAAAAAGAAGCGGAGCCCGAAGGCTCCGCGTAAAGGGAAACGAAGGAAACCACTGATGCGTTTGCTGCGCTCCGTCGGCCGAATTCCGCCGGCGCCTCCCGGAGCAGGATGCGGTGCGCGTGGAGGAGAGCGCGCGTCACATCCCTATCGGTCTACCTTCCCCTTTGAACTGCCATCTCAAGGAGTGTTGTTGTGAAGCAAGTATAGAAGCGAGGCGCGAAAAATCGCAAGTTAAGTATGGTCAACTGTGTGTGAACTACCTGCGACGCGGAACCGCGGCCTTTTTTTTCGCTGTGCGTCTCAGGTCAACTCGCTGCGACGGATGCGCGCATCCTTGCGCTTGAGCACTTCGGGCTGCAGCCGCGTGCCCAGGCCGGGGCCCTTGGGCGCTGTGATGTAGCCGTCCTTGAGTGGCGGCAGCTCCGTTACCGAGCGGCCGTACCAGTCGTGATAAAAGGCGCGCACCACTTCTTGCACCAGCGTGTTTGGGCAATTGATCGACAGGTGCACAGAAGCGGTGAGCAGGACGGGCCCGGTGCAGTCGTGCGGCGCGACCGGAAGCTGATAGGTCTCGGCCATGGTTGCGATCTTCTTCGACTTCGGTGAGACCCCCGGTCCAGCCGACGTCGAACATGCACACGCTCACCGCGCGCTTCTCGAACAGATCGCGAAACGCCCAGCGTGTGCCCAGCGTCTCGCTCGCCGTCACCCACACATTGGTGCGGTGCGCGTACTCTGCGATCGCGTCGAGGTTGTCCATCTTGATGGGGTCCTCGTACCAGAAGGGCTGGAACTGCTCCAGCGCCTTGGCGATCTTGATCGCGGTCGGCAGGTTCCAAAGCGAGTGGAACTCGACGTGAATGTCCATCTTGTCGCCCACCGCCTTGCGGATCTTCTCGAACGGTTGCATGGCCTTCTTCAGGTCGGCGTTCGAGATGTAGGTGCCGTTGGAGGCCTCCGCGTACTCGTCGAATGGCCAGATCTTCATGCCGGTGTAGCCCTCGGACAGCAGCGACTGCGCGAGCTCGTCGGCGTATTTCATAAAGCCCACCAGGTCCTCGTAGGGTTGGTACTTGCCGGAGTCGCCGGGCATGCCGAAGTTCGCCGTGCCCTGCTCGGACTTGGCGCGCACGTACTGATATCCCGCGCACGTGTTGTAGGCGCGGACCTTGTCGCGGCTGGCGCCTCCCAGCAACTGATAGATAGGCTGAGCGGTGACCTGCCCCAGGATGTCCCATAGCGCGATATCTACCGCAGAGGCAGCCCGCATCTCCGCGCCGACCGTCTTGAAGCCGAGATAGTTGTACAGCATGTGCCGGCTGTGCTTGTCGATCTGCAGCGGATCGCGGCCCAGCAGGTAGGGTGCGATCGTCTGGTGGATGTGCGCGATGACCGGATCGACCGCGTAGAAGGTTTCGCCCAGTCCGATGATCCCTTCGTCGGTGTGCACGTGCACCCACAGGACGTTGGGGAACTCTTCCAGGTTGATGGTCTCGATGGCGGTGATTTTCATGTCTGGGTCCGGGCTCGGGTGTGTATCGCGGCAGATTCTACTGCACGTTTGAATCCCGGCCAGCTTGCCATGCACCCCGAAGAAGTAGTAGGCTTGCTTATCGTAAGCTAGACAACTAAATTCCTCTTTTCCGGGCCAAGGCAAACCCCTCGCATGCTGCGCGAAGACCTGTCCCGCAATTTCGGTTTCATTCTCAACGACGTCGCCCGTCTGCTGCGCACGGCGTTCGATCGGCGCGTGAAATCGCTCGGCCTGACGCGGTCCCAGGGGTGGGTGCTGAATCACCTGTTCCGCAACGACGGCGTCACGCAGTCGGAGCTCGCCGATATCCTCCAAGTCGAAAAGGCCACGCTGGGCCGGCTGCTGGATCGTCTGGAGGCAAAGGGCTGGGTGCGGCGCGAAAATCATGCAGACGATAGACGCGCCAAGCGCGTGTTCCTCACAGAAGAAGTGGAACCCGCTCTGAAAGCCATGCGCGCGGCGGCGGCGGATCTGCGCCGCGACGCGTTGGCGGGTTTGTCCGCGGAGGATCAGACGCGCTTCGTCGATGCGCTTCTCGCTATCAAGGCAAACCTCAGCCGTCCGGACAACGGGACCAACGGCAACGGCAGCTGCACGGAGAAAGCGCTGATGGTAGCCGGTCGGCTCAAGAGCTTGTTCAAGCCGCTTCGGCTGCTGCGGATGCTGCTGCTCGTCGTGATCCCAGTCGTCGCGGTATTGACGGGTCTGTACCTGTACGCGCGCGGCGGCCGCGAGGTGGAAACGGAGAACGCCTACGTCAAGCAACACAATCTCGCCGTAAGCGCCGAGGTCTCGGGGCGGGTGATTGAGGTCGCGGTCCATGACGATCAGCCGGTTGCCGCGGGAGAATTGCTGTTCAGGATCGATCCGACGCCGTTCGAGATCGCGGTAGCCAAGGCGCGTGCGCAGATGGACGTCGTGCGCACCGACGTGCAGTCGCTGCGCGCCGAATACCGCGCAACGCTGCTGGATGCCGCCGCGGCCGAGGACCGCATCAGCTTCCTCGCGCGCCAGCTCGAGCGCCAGGAGCTGCTCAAGGAAAAGGGCATGAGCCGCGCCGACGTCTACGATGAAGCGCGCCACAACCTGGACGCCGCGCGCAGCCGACTCAAGAACATCCACGAGAGTACCAACCGAGTGCTGGCGAGTCTGCTCGGCGAGCCACAGCTGCCGGCCGAGCGGCATCCGAGATTCGCCGAAGCCAAGGCCGCGTACGACACGGCAACGGTCGATCTTGCGCATACGACTGTCAGGGCTCCCACGGCGGCTGTCGTGACCAACATGAAGCTACAGGTTGGCGAGCACGTCGAGAAAGGCGCCGCGATCTTCAGCCTGATCCGGAGCGGACCGGTGTGGGTGGAAGCGAACTTCAAGGAAACGCAGCTCACGCACATGCGCCCCGGTCAGCGCGCGGTGGTGGTTGCCGACGCGTATCCGGATATCGAATGGCCGGCCAAGGTCGCTGCGATCTCAGCCGCGACCGGGGCGGAGTTCGCGGTCCTGCCGCCTCAGAACGCGACCGGCAACTGGGTCAAGGTCGTGCAACGCCTGCCGGTGCAGGTCGAGGTGGAGCAGGTGCCCGGGCAGCAGCAGCTGCGCGCCGGCATGACCGTGACGGTTACGGTCGATACCGGTCGCGAGCGCGGCCTGCCACGTCCTGTGCAACGGATGGTGGACAAGGGCTGGCTGCCGAGCTTTCTGGAGCCCGAATCGGCACACGCGCGCAGCGAGAAATGAGCGCCGCGGCATCCGACCTGCCGCGCCATCGCGGGCTCATCACCGCGTCGGTGGTGCTGGGCTCGCTGATCTACTCGATAGACTGGACTATCGGCGTCGTTGCTTTGCCGCACATGCAGGGCACGTTCTCCGCGACGCAGGACCAGATCTCCTGGGTGATCACCTCGTATATCGTCGCCTCCGCCATCATGATTCCGACCGGCGGCTGGCTCAGCAAGCGGTTCGGACGCAAGCGCGTGTTCGTGTGGGCGCTGATCGGCTTCACGGTAGCTTCGGTCTTCTGCGGTTCCGCCGAATCGCTGGGCATCGAAGTTCTGGCGCGCATCGTGCAGGGTATGAGCGGTGCCTATCTCATCCCGCTCTCGCAGGCTATCATTCTCGACACCTACCCCCGGGAAGAGCACGGCAAGGCCATGGCGCTCTGGGGCATGGGTTCGGTGTTGGGTTCCGCTATGGGACCGACCATAGGGGGCTATCTGACCGAGTTCGCGTCCTGGCGCTGGATCTACTACATCAACATTCCGCTGGGATTGATCGCGCTAATCGGCGCGCTCGCATTCGTGCCGGAGACGCAGCGCGACCTGCGTCGCCGCCTCGATTGGTTCGGCTTCCTGACGCTGGCGCTGGGCGTTGGCGCGCTGCAGATGATGCTCGACCGCGGACAGCGGCTGGACTGGTTCGAATCGGGCGAGATCGTCGTCCTCGCATGCCTGGGCGGGCTGGGCCTGTATCTGTTCGCTGCGCACACTGCGACGACGCGTGAGCCGTTTCTCGATCCACGTCTCATCACGAACCGGAAGTTCTTCATCACCCTCGTGCTGATTGCGTTGTACGGATTCCTGACGCTTCCGCCGATGGTGCTGATGCCCGCGTTCTTGGAGCATCTGCGCGGGTACAACGTGGACGCGGTCGGACTGCTGCAATCGCCCAGAGGGGTGGGCATGCTCCTGGCGCTCTTCATCGGTGGCCGCATCACAGGCAGGATCGATCCGCGCATGATCATCGCAGCAGGATTGGTCTGCTTGGGGCTCACGAACTACGAGATGTCGACCTGGACGGATGAGGTCGGTGAGTGGGCGATCGTCTGGACCGGTTTCATGCAGGGGATCGGCGCGGGGATCATGCTGGTGCCGATCCAGATCATCGCGTTTCCATCGCTGGCGCCGAGCCAGCGGACGGAGGCCACGTCGGTTTTCAACCTGGTGCGAAGTCGTATTCAGCAGCGCGGGCGTATCGGTGATGCTTACGATGCTGGTGGTCACCAGCACGGCGACCCGCTCCAGGCTTTCCGAGTACATCTCACCCTACAGCGCTGCACTGCGTTCGGCGCAGCAGTCGGGAGTGTTCGATTCGACGACTGCGCACGGGCTCGCCATTCTCGAGCGCGAGGTGGAGCGACAGGCATTGCTGGCGGGCTACAACGCGGATTTCTTCTTTCTGGGTGTGGCTGCGCTTAGCGCGCTACCGCTGCTCCTGCTGATCGGGCGCCCCGGCCGAGCGAGCGCCGAGGATCGGGAGCAATCGGAGATGCTCCTGCCCGAGTAGGGGCTCGGTCTGGGCGTGCCCGAACGCAGCGGCTCTGTGATACCTTCTGCTGCGTCCTCGAGTTCCATACTAGCGCCGCGAGAGGGTCAATGGTGTCCCTGGTCGATCAGCTGATGAGCCGCATGGCGTTGCCCGTGCTCGGTGCCCCGATGTTCATCGTTTCCACGCCCGAGCTCGTCATCGCCCAATGCACGAGCGGCGTGATCGGTGGTTTCCCGTGGAAGGACATTTGGGGGGCCGGACAGGGGGTGGGGAACATCAGCGACCTGCCGTCGACACAGGCGTTGGTCCCGCGGCTGCGGGAAGAGTATGCCGCGGCGCGTGCCAAGCTGCTGGCGCCGGAGCGGGTCAAGGTAGCGACATGACCGCCTTTCGAACGGAATGACAATGAACCCTCAACAACGTCCCATCCGCCCGCGCCGAAGCCTGCTTTTCGTCCCCGCTCTGCGTCCCGATCGCTTCGCCAAGGCCTTGGAGGCTGGCGCCGACATCGTGTGCGTGGACATGGAGGATGCGGTAGCCCTCGACCGCAAAGACGAGGGCCGCAAGCTGGCCCTGCCGCTCTTTGCCGCGAACACCCATCCACAGGTCGAACAGATGGCGCGCATCAACGCGCTGTCGACGCCGCACGGCCTGAAGGACCTGCAAGCCATCCTGGAGTCGCTGGCACCCCCGCCCTCGTTGATGCTGCCAAAGGTCAAGTCGGCGGAAGAGATCCAACTGCTGGAAACGCTGCTGTCCACGAGCTTGACGCGGCATATCAGGTTCTGCGTCATCATCGAGACCAATCGAGGGTTGGAACGGGCGCACGAAATCGCTCGGGCGTCGGACCGTATCGATTCGCTCATCCTCGGTGCGGTCGACATGTCCGCCGACCTGCGCTGTCAGAAGGCCTGGGAGCCCCTGCTCTACACGCGCTCGCGGCTCGTGCACGCAGCGGCGAGCGCTGGAATCGATCTTCTCGATGTTCCGTACTTGAATCTCGACGACCCTGAGGGGTTACGACAGGAAGCCATCGGCTGTGCCCGGCTAGGGTTTACCGGCAAGGCGTCCATCCACCCCAATCAGATCCCCATCATCCACGAGGCGTTCACGCCCACGCACGAACAGATCGCCAAGGCGCGCAAGGTGGTCGCGGCGTTCGAGCGGGACAAGACCGGACTGGTGGTGCTGGATGGAGAGCTGATCGAGCTTCCGGTCGTGCGATCGATGTACCGCGTCATCGCGATTGCGGAGCGCGTTGGCACGAAGTCTTGAGACTGAGTCCACCTGAGAAAAGAGGGGGATTGGAGGGAGGGTTTGCTAGGCTGAGAGAACTAGCGCGGCGCCAGACGCTAGAATGTGACCCTGCTTGGATCAATTCGCCATGAACGCACTGGAATCTGGACCCATCCGCCTCACCAGCCTCTCCCACGGCGGCGGCTGCGGTTGCAAGATCGCTCCCAGCGTGCTCGAGCAGATCATCGCCAAGAACGCATCGGGTATCCTGCCCAAGGAGCTGCTGGTGGGCATCGAAACCAGTGACGATGCGGCCGTCTACCAGATCAACGAGTCGCAGGCGATCGTCGCGACCACGGATTTCTTCATGCCGATCGTCGATGACCCCTTCGACTTCGGGGCCATCGCCGCGACCAACGCTATCTCCGACGTGTATGCCATGGGCGGTACGCCGCTGTTCGCGCTGGCGCTGGTCGGCATGCCCATCAATACGCTGCCCACGGAGACGATCCGCCGCATCCTGGAAGGCGGTGAATCGGTCTGCGCGCGTGCGGGGATTCCTGTTGCCGGCGGCCACAGCATCGACTCGGTGGAGCCGATTTACGGTCTGGTGGCCATCGGGCTGGTGCATCCAAAACACATCAAGCGCAACGCCGACGCGCGCGCTGGCGACAAGCTCGTGCTGGGCAAGCCGCTCGGCGTGGGTGTCTACAGCGCGGCCCTGAAGAAGCAGGTGCTGGGCGACGGTCGCTATCGGATGATGATCGCCAACACGACCCAGCTCAACACGCCTGGCGCTCGACTCGCGCAGCTGGAGGGCGTGCACGCCCTCACTGACGTTACCGGATTCGGACTGCTGGGGCATCTGCTGGAAGTGTGCAAGGGATCCAAGCTGGCGGCGACCATCGATTGGGACCGCGTTCCGCTGCTCCCCGCGGCGCGCGAGCTGGTGCGACAAGGCCACAAGACCGGCGCCTCAGGGCGCAACTGGTCCGGCTATGGCGCGCTGGTAGATCTCGGTCCTTACGGTGAGCTCGAGCAAGCACTGCTCACGGACCCGCAGACCAGCGGAGGATTGCTGGTTGCTTGCGCACCTGACGCCGTGCGAGCAGGTGCTCGAGCTGTTCCGAGCGGACGGTTTCGAGCACGCAGCGGTGATCGGTGAGATGACCGCCGGCGCGCCGGCTGTGGCGATCGCGTAGAGCCTGAAGGAGGCGGTATGAACGTTGTGGAACAGGAAGTCTGGGCCGAGCTGCGGCGCTCGGCGATCGGGGAGAGCGAACGCGAGCCCGTGCTGTCCGGCCACTTGTACGACCTGGTCATCCGGCATCGCGGCTATCCCGGAAGCGCTTGCGTATCTGATCGCGGCCAGTCTGGCGAACCACGTGTTCAACGTCGTGGCCATGTCGGACCTGACCAGCGACACGATCCGACGCCACCCCGAGATCGTCACCGCGAGCCTCTACGATCTGGATGCCGTGCTCGCGCGCGACCCTGCCTGCGAGACCGCGCTGATCCCGTTCCTGTACTACAAGGGATTCAAAGCGCTGCAGGGCTATCGGGTGGCGCACGCGTTGTGGACCGAAGATCGCGCCGGCGTGGCGCGTTTCCTCCAGAGCCGGATCGCCGATGTTTTCGCGATGGACATTCACCCGGCGGCGCGCATCGGGCGCGGGGTGTTCATCGACCACGGGACCGGTGTCGTCATCGGCGAGACCAGCGTGGTCGAGGACGACGTGTCCATCCTGCAGTCGGTTACGCTGGGTGGGACAGGCAAAGAGAGCGGCGACCGCCACCCGAAGATCCGGCGTGGCGTCATGATCGGAGCAGGCGCCGGGGTTTTTGGCAACATCGAGGTCGGCGAAGGCTCCAAGGTCGCTGCGGGCAGCGTCGTACTGGCGCCGGTCCCGCCGCACACGACTGTTGCCGGCGTACCCGCAAAGCCGGTGGGCAAGCCGAGCGGCAGAGGTGCCTGCGTTCGACATGAAGCAGGACCTGGAATGACGTGGTGCGTGGTCCTGGCTGAAGCGTGCTCCGACTAGCGCGCCCCGTGCGAATCACGAGTCACGAATCACGAACCACGGCTTCTCCAACGTGATTGCGCTCGAGAACGTCTCGAAGGTCTTCGGCGCGAAAGCGGTACTGGCGCCGACTTCGTTGGTGCCCACCCAGGGACGTACCACAGTTCTGCTCGGCCCCAGCGGCTGCGGCAAGTCCACTCTGCTGCGGCTCATGGTCGGACTGATTTCGCCCGATTCCGGCCGTGTGCTGTTCGACGGGCAGCGAACTCGGCCCTGCCAATGTCGATGAGATACGCCATCGCATTGGCTACGTGATCCAGGAAGGCGGTCTGTTCCCCCACCTCGACGGGGCTGCGCAACGTCACCCTGCTTGCGGGGTATCTCGGGCGCGATCGGGCATGGATAGACAGTCGCGTGAGCGAGCTCTCGACGCTGGTGCGCATGCCGCGCGAGTTGCTGCAGCGCTACCCGCGCGAGCTGTCCGGCGGCGAGCGTCAGCGCGTGGCACTGATGCGCGGCCTGATGCTCGATCCTCAAGCTCTCCTCCTGGACGAGCCGCTGGCCGCACTGGACGCGATCACGCGGCGCGAGCTGCAGAGCGAGCTGAAAGAAGTCTTCGCGCGGCTGGCCAAGACCGTAGTGCTGGTGACCCATGACCTGCACGAGGCCGCCTGGTTTGGCGACGAAATCGTGCTGATGCGCGCGGGCCGCATCGTCCAGCGCGGCAGCCTGGAAGACCTGCTGCTGCGCCCGGCGGAACCGTTCGTCACCGAGTTCGTTCACGCCCAGCGCGCAGATCCGAGGCTTGCCGCCGCATGAGAGCGATCCCGCTCGCCGTCGTCCTGGCATGCGCGTGCAGCGGCGCACTGGCGCAGCAGACTCTAGTTGTCGGCTCGAAGCGCTTTACCGAGTCCTACATTCTGGGCGAGATAGCGGTGCAGACCGCGCGTGCGGCGGGCGCGCAGGCCGAGCACCGGCAGGGGCTAGGCAATACCGGCATCTTGTTCGCGGCGCTCAAGAGCGGAAGCATCGACCTGTATCCCGACTACACCGGCACAGTGGCGCGCGAGCTGCTCAAGTCCGAGGCCTCGGACCTCGAGTCGCTCAACCGCGGGCTCCGCCCTCTGGGGCTGGGCGTTGCAGTGCCGCTGGGCTTCGAGGACACCTATGCGCTGGCCATGCTGGACGGCGAGGCGCAGCGGCTGAGCGTGCAGACCATTAGCGATCTCGCCGCGCATTCACAGCTTCGGTTCGGCCTGTCGCACGAGTTCCTGAACCGCAACGACGGCTGGCCGGGACTGGTCCGGACCTATGGCCTTCCGCAAGCGCCGCGCGGACTGGATCACGGTCTCGCTTACGAGGCGTTGGCGGGCGGGCAGATCGACGTCATGGATATCTACTCAACCGACGCCAAGATCGCGAAGTACAAGCTGCGCGTGCTGGCCGACGACCGCCACTTCTTCCCCGATTACGGCGCGGTTCTCGTCTATCGGCTGGATGTTCCGCAGCGGTTTCCGGGCGCCTGGGCCGCACTGCAGAAGCTGCAAGGGAGGATCGGCGCGAACGCCATGGTCGCGATGAACGCGCAGGCGGAGCTGGAGAATGTGGGCTTCGGCGACATCGCAGCTGGCTTTCTGGCCCGCGCCGGTTCGGCGCAAGCGGGCGGCGGGAGCAGGGTGGACTTCTTGTCGTTGCTGTTCGGCAACGATTTCTGGCGCCTCACCGGGCAGCACCTGATGCTGGTCTTCGCGTCTCTGGCAGCGGCAGTTGTCGTTGGGATACCGCTGGGCGTATGGGCCGCGCGCACAGCGCGGGCCGCGCAGCCGATCCTGTCGGTTGTCGGCGTGATCCAGACTATTCCGTCGCTGGCTTTGCTCGCGTTCCTGATACCGCTGCTGGGAACGATCGGCACCTGGCCGGCGCTAGTCGCGCTGTTCCTGTACTCGCTGCTGCCGATCGTGCGCAATACCCATAGCGGTTTGGTCGATATCCCGCCGCACTTGCGAGAGTCGGCACAGGCGCTCGGGTTGCCGTCGCGCGCGCGCCTGCGGCTGGTAGAGCTGCCGCTGGCGGTGCGCTCGATCCTGGCGGGAATCAAGACCTCGGCAGTCATCAACGTGGGCACCGCGACTATCGCCGCATTCATAGGCGCCGGCGGCTACGGCGAGCGCATCACAACAGGGCTTGCGCTCAACAGCAATGCGATGCTGCTGGCCGGCGCCGTTCCGGCCGCTGCCCTCGCGCTTCTGGTCCATGCGTTGTTCGAGCTGTTCGATCGCCGAATGATTCCGGCGGGGTTGCGCTAGCTCAGGGGCCGCAGTTCGCCCACTCAAGATTTCCCTGCCTCCAGGAAGGTCAGCAGCGTGGATTCATCCTCGCTCTGAAGCCGCAGGGCGGGGCCGACCAGGATCGCGCGGTCGGTCTTGGGCAGCGCCTCCAGGTAGGCGCGCTCCTTCTCCATGAGTTCGGGTGGCCCGGCCTTGCGCGTCGTGATGAAGCCGGGGCCGGGCCAGCTCAGCCTGCCGTTTGGGCTGAACGTGCAGGTGCCGTTGAAGCGGTTCACCGCTGCGTAGCCCGTCACCTTTCCATCCGCACCAAAGGCCAATGTCATGTTGGCCTGCACATCCATGACGATCTGGCGGCCGTCCAAGGTGATGGACTTCAGCTCCCACTGCCGGTTGTGGAGCTTGGCTGCGTTTTCGCTGGTGATCAGCGTGGGTGGGCTGCTCGTTGTCGCGCAAGCCACCAGCAATGCAGCAGGCAATAGCACCGTCCAAGTCAGCGTTTTCATCGGCAGATCCTCATCATATGGCGCGTGTCCGTCGGACCCGCGGCCTGCGGCGTCGGACGCCCTCAAGGCTGGGCTGGGATAGTTTAGCTTCCCTAGGCCGGGTCGCCCTCATCGCGCGACGGATCGAGGTCGAACACCTCAGCCAGCAGCTCATAGGACCGCAGCCGGCTGGCGTAGTCGCCGGTGATGGTGACTAGCATGACTTCGTCGGCCTGAAACTGCTCCTCGAGCTCCAGTAAGCGCGCCTTGACCTGCTCGGGTGTGCCCACTACAGCGCGGGCGCGCTCCTTCGCGATGATCGCACGCTCGGCCTCGCTGTAGGAGCGGGCCAGCGCTTCGTCCGTGGTCGCGACGGGCTCTTCCTGGCCGCGTGCCATCTGCAGCCTGCGCAGGTCGATGCTCGCCGCCAGCCGCTCGGCCTGCTCTCGCGTCGACGCGCAGATCGCGAACACCGCCACCATGCAGTAGGGATCCGGGTAGCGATAGGCGGGGCGAAAGTCGTTGCGGTAGGCTCGCATCACCGCTGGACCGCCGTGAGCGCTGATGAAATGGGCGAACGAGAAACGCAGCCCCAGGTACGCCGCGAGCGAACCGCTGAAATCGGACGAGCCCAGCAGCCACACCTGCGGCGAAGTGGGCCCGGACGGCATGGCTTTCACCGCGTGGAACGGGTAGTCCGGCGGCAGCGCGTCGTCCAGATAGCCGATGGTCTCCTGCACCTGTGTCGGGAAGCGGTCCTCGCCGCCGAAGGCATCGGCGTTCATCGCCCGCGCGGTGAGCAGGTTGCCTCCCGGCGCGCGCCCGATGCCCAGGTCGATGCGGCCCGGGAACAGCGCCTCGTACATGCGGAATACTTCGGCCACCTTCAGTGGGCTGTAGTAGGGGAGCAGCACACCGCCCGTGCCCACTCGAATGCGCGTCGTCTGCGCGGCCACCTGACCGAGAAGAATCTCGGGGCAGGGATCGGCCAAGCCTTGCATCGCATGATGCTCGGCCAGCCAGTAGCGGCGGTAACCCAGGCGGTCGGCAGCGCGCGCCAGCTCCAGCGTCGCGTGAATCGCTTGCGCTGGCGTGTGGCCGCTGATGATCGGCGACTGGTCGAGGATGGATAAGCGCATGACCGATGCACAACGAGGGAGATGGGCCCAACTGCTTCACGGACCGTGCTTCCTGCCGCTCACCACAGCCGCTCCGAGTGCGCAGGGCCAACCTGTCCGAGCGCGCCCGGCTGAGTGAATCTGTCGGGCTATTTCACGACGATGTCCACCGCTTGGAACAGCCCGTCGCCGACGTTGGTGAAATCGAGCGGCGCCGCGCTGTCGCGCCACTTGAAGCCAGCCGGGTTGAACGTCACCAGCTCCTCGCCGCCCGGGGCGCGGAACTTGAGCTTGCCGCCGGCAATCGCCACGAACATGCCGCACGGCGGGTGCAAAGCCATCGTCTCGCCTGGGCCGAGCAAGCCAATGCTGAAGTCTACGCTGCAAACCCGATTGGCGCCGACCAGCCATGCCAAGCCCGGAACTTCACCTACGCGATGTCATTCTCAAGGCGGTAAGCCCGTCCGCGCTCTTGTCTGAGTCCACGCCGGTGCGTCCCGGACCGCAAACGGTCGACCTGCTGCTCCCGCATGGGCCGGACAAGGGATTAAACTAGGCAAGCCGGGCGCGCAAGGCCCGGCTCAGGCTCGAGGCCGCCCATTTCTCGGAAAGGCTCCATGTGACGCATGCATTGACCTCCAGGCAGCACGTCGCCGCTCGCTCCGCGGCACTGTGCATGGCTGCGCTAGCTGCCTTCAGCTTGGCGTACGGGGCGGGCGCACAGGACGCCGATGGCCAGGCTCGCCCGGGGGAGGGGCCCGCAGGGGCGGCCAGCATCGAGTTCACGCCCGCCGAGAAAGCCTGGCTGGCGGCCCATCCGCTGATCCGCGTGGGCGCCGAGACCAACTATGCTCCGTACGAGTTCCAGGATAGCAGGGGGCATTTTGCCGGCGTGGTGCCCGACTATATGCAACTGCTGAAGCAGCGGCTCGGCGTGCGCTTCCAAGTCCAGCAGATGGCCGACTTCACGGCGGTGGAGAACAAGCTGCGGAAACGGGAGGTGGACGTCGTCCTTGCCCTGGCTCCCACGGCAGACCGGGAGGAGTACCTCCTGTTCACCCGGCCCTATCTGCACTATGTAAACGTGATCGTCACCCGGGACGACTTCGGTTTCGTGACCGGGCTGCGGGACTTGGCGCTCGAGCGCGTTGGTGTCGTCGTAGGGCACTCCTCCCAGCAGTTGATCTCGCTGGCTTACCCGAGCTCCCGGGTGACGGCGTACTCGGATCTGCTCGACGGGTTGATGGCGGTGTCGACCGGCAAGGCAGACGGACTGGTCGATGACATCTTCCCGATCGTGTACAACATCAGGTACCACCAGATCAGCAATCTCAAGATCGCCACCCCGCTCGAGAAAGTCCTGCAGCCCAAGGGCTTCTCCGTGGCGCGTGCGCAAAGACTGGCCGCAGTTGGTGACCATCCTCGACAAGGTGCTCAGCAACATCAGCCACGAGGAGGAGCGGGAGATCTCCCAGAAATGGCTATCGGTCCGCTACGAGAGCAAGGTCGACTATCGCGCCATCTGGACGTCGCTTGCCGTCTTCTCGGCGATTCTGCTGGCGGCGGTGCTGTGGATTACCGTGCTCAACAAACAGCGCAAGGCGCTGGTTGCGGCGCGCGCGGAGGCGGAGGCGGCAAACCGAGCCAAGGATCAGTTCCTGGCCAGCATGAGCCATGAGCTGCGCACGCCGCTGCACGCCATTCTCGGCTACGCCGATCTCATACGGGAGGGCGCGTTGACCGAGCCCGCCCGCCAGGATGCGTTGAGCACGATCGCGGGCAGCGGCCGCCATCTGCTGTCCGTCATCAACGATCTGCTGGATCTGTCCCGGATCCGTTCCGGCCATCTCGATTTGAATCCCGCCACGGTTCAGCTGCCCGCGCTGCTGGAGGAAATCGCGGCGATGGTCCGCGTGGATGCGCAGAAGAAAGGGCTCATCTTCGTTCTGGACGCGCCGCTCGACCTTCCTGCTCTGGTGCAAGCGGACGACAAGCGCATCCGGCAGATTCTGCTGAACCTGCTGGGCAACGCAATCAAGTTCACCGATGCCGGACGCGTCATCCTGGGCGTGCAGGCCATCCCTGTGGGCGAAGGCCGGATCGAGCTGCGGGTGAGCGTCGAGGACACCGGCATGGGGATCGCGCCGGAGGACAAGACTCGCATCTTCGCCCCGTTCGAGCAGACCGAGCAGGGGCGCAAGCGCGAGGCAGGCGTCGGCCTGGGGCTGGCGATAAGCCAGGAGCTCGCGCACCGGATGGGCGGTGTCATCGAGGTGGACAGCCAGCCCGGCTCCGGCAGCAGGTTCTGCTTCAGCGTGGTGCTTCCTGTGGTCCACGTTCAGGAAGCCGCCGTGCCCGCGCGCTCGCACATCGTCAGGGTACGAGGGCGAGCGCCGGTCTATTTTGGTCGCCGACGATCAGGAGGAGAATCGGCAGCTGTTGCGCCGGATGCTCGAATCATTGGGCTTCGACGTGGTGCTTGCGGGGAACGGTCGCGAAGCGATTGCGGCGGCGCGCGAGCGCCGCCCGGACCTGATCATGATGGACCTGCGCATGCCGGGGACGAGCGGCTTCGAAGCGGCGCGCATCATCCGGTCCACGCCCGGGCTCGAGACGGTCCCGCTGATGGCCGCCTCTGCGAGCACCGCGGACCTCGAACATGCCGAGGCGGATCCGGATACGTTCGCTGCGTGCCTGCGCAAGCCGTTCCAGACCAGCGACCTGATTGACGCGATCGAGCGCAGCCTTCATCTGCAGTGGCGCATCGATGCGGGCGCCGCCGCAGCAGCCGAGGAAGAGCGGCCGCAGGCCCAGCTCGTTTCGCCGCCGCAGGACGTGCTCGCAGCGCTGCTGGAGCTGGCGCGCCTGGGCAAGCTGGTGCGTGTGGAGCAGGTCGCGCTGGAGCTGGAGCGAGAGGACGCGCTGCGCCCCTTCGCTCGTCGCGTGTACGGCCTGGCGCGCCGCCTCGACGAGGAGCGGTTGATCGCGTTGTTGGAGGAGTGCCTGGGAGCGCATCGCGATGCCGTTACCGAATGAACCGAACGGCACCACACTGCTGATCGTCGACGACAAACCCCAGAACCTGCGCCTGATCTCGGACTTCCTCGCTGAGCACGGCTTCGACCTGATGCTGACCCGCAGCGGCGCACAGGCGCTCGACAGGGCGCGGCTGGCAACGCCCGACCTGGTGCTGCTCGACGTGCGCATGCCGGAGATGGACGGTTTCGAAGTCTGCCGGCGTCTCAAGGGCGATCCACGCACTGCGAACGTCCCGGTCATCTTCATGACTGCGGTGGACGACACTGCGCACAAGGTCGAGGGGTTCGTGCTGGGTGCGGTCGACTACATCACCAAGCCGATCCAGCGCGAGGAGCTGCTGGCGCGCATTCAGAATCACCTTCAGCTGCATCGGTTGCAAAAGGAACTGGTCTCGAAGAGCCAGGACCTGGCGCTGAAGAATGCCGAGCTGGAGGCTTACGGTCACACCATCGCGCACAGTCTGAAAACACCACTGGCCGCGGCCAACCGCTTCCTCGAGATCCTGTACAAGTTCAAGGCCGAAAATTTATCGGACGAGCAGCGCCATCTGGTGCAGCAGGCGAGCGACGCGCTCGCGATGACCGGAGAGGTGGTCGATGCTTTGCTGCTGCTGTCCACGGTAGCGCAGCAGAGCGTGGAGGCGCAGCCGCTGGACATGGGGCGCCTGGTCGGGCAGGCACTGAGCCAGCTCACCGATCTGCAGACGCGCACCAACGCCAGCGTGCAGCTGCCCAAGGCCTGGCCGCGGGCGTTGGGGTATGCGCCCTGGGTGGGAGAGGTGTGGGTGAACCTGTTGAGCAACGCCTTCAAATATGGCGGCTCACCACCGCGGGTCGAGCTGGGCGGCGCGCTGGACGGTTCGCAGGTACGCTTCTGGGTGAGCGACAACGGCGAGCCGCTCTCGGAAGAGGAGCGCAGGCGCGTGTTCCTCCCGTTCACCCGACTGCAGCAGGAGCGCGCGACAGGACACGGCCTGGGCCTGACGACGGTGCAGCGCATCGTGTCGAAACTGGACGGCATGGTCTGGGCCGGCGCAGCCACGGGCGGCGGCAACGAGTTTGGTTTCACCCTGCCGGCTGCGCCGGGGCCGGCACGAAAGTGACGGCGGAACGCCGCGCGCGCGTGGCCTTGCGTCGCACGCACACGAGCTGCGCCTGCGCGGGACTGCCGGTGCAATGAAGATCCTGCATGCCGACGACCATCCGATGTTCAGGGAAGGGCTGCGCTTCTTCCTCAAGCTCCTGGATGCTCAGGCGGTGGTGCTGGAGGCGAGCAATATCCAGGGTGCGCTGGACAAGCTTGCCCTGGAGTGGCCGGTCGACCTGTTGGTGCTCGACTTGCAGATGCCCGGAGTGAGCGAACTCGACGGGTTCTTCGCCATCCACCGGCGCTACCCGGGTCTGCCGATCGTGATCGTCTCCGGCCTCAACGACCCCCGCACCATCCGCGCACTGCTGGACGGCGGCGCCCGCGGTTACATCCCGAAGCTCGCGAGCAGCGAGCAGCTGATGGACGCCTTGCGGCGCGTTCTGCAAGGCGAGGTCTACCTCCCTGACGCGTTGTTCATCCCCGACTCGCAAGCGGCGGCCAGCGACGAAGCAACACCGTTGACCGCCAGGCAGCAGCAGATTTTGCCGCTGCTCGCAGAGGGAATGCCCAACAAGCGGATTGCCGACGTGCTGCACGTAGCCGAAGGGACCGTCAAGCAACACCTGAAGGAACTGTTCAGGCGTCTGAACGCGCACAACCGCACGCAAGCGGTCAAAGAAGCCCGCCGTCTGGGGCTGCTGCGGAAATAGTGGCCGGGTGAAAAAAAGAGAAGGCAGGGTTCCCTGCCTTCTCTCACTTCCTTGAGAACTCAGCCTGAGTCGGCTTAGTTCTGCGGTTGGGTCTGAGGCTGCGCCTTCTTGGCCTTCTTCTTGGACTTCGTGCTCGAACCGTCATCGGCTGCGCGGCCGTACGGTGCGGGCTTACCGACCTTCACGCTGCCCTTTTCCGCCTGGCCTTCATCGGCTGCGCGGCCGTACTCGGCGGGCTTACCGACCTTCACGCCGCCCTTTTCCGCCTGGCCTTCATCGGCTGCGCGGCCGTACGGTGCGGGCTTGCCGACCTTCACGCCTTCACCTTCGATCGCGCGGCCAGCGGTCTTGGGCTTGTTGGGGGCCGTAACCGCATCACCTTCGATCGCGCGGCCAGCGGCCTTGGGCTTGTTGGGCGCCGTTACCGCGCCATCGTCGATCGCGCGGCCAGCGGCCTTGGGCTTGTTGGGCGCCGTCACCGCATCTTCCGCAAAAGCCGGGAGCGAGAAACCAACCACGCCGGCCACTACTAGTGCTGAAATCAATGCACGCATGAATTTCTCCTGTTTGAGGTTCCACCGCCGCCTGCCGGGGTATCCAAGTGAAGTGCGGTCATCGCTGTGTTCCCCTCTCACGACGCCGGGAAGAGGCGGGCTTCCGGTGCGAATCATCTCAGGACGCCGCCGCAAGGGAAATTCCACATCGGGAGAGGGATCTATCACTTTGGTGATAGACAACGCGTCGGCTAGGCTTGCGGCTGCCGCCGGCAACCGACCCGGAAGCGGGAGAAGGACTCTCTGGGGCCGGAACGAGCCCTGCTAGACCCCACGTCGGGTCGTCTCATGGGTTGTCGTAGTACGCGTACCCCCGTGTGGGCAGCTTGGTTTCTTCCTCGCGCTTGAGGTCCTCCAGGGCGTCCGGCCGATCCCACCAGGTGGCGCGCGCCTGCCTCTGCTTTTCAGCCACAGCGGGGTGTCGATCCAGAAACTCGCGCATGAACTTGGTGAGGTCAGACTCGTAGCCTTTCTTTTTCATAGGGTTTTGCTGCAACGCGGGGAACTTGGGGCGCCTATTCTACGTCAGTGCCCTCGTCCCGGTATTGAAAACCACCCCCCGACCCTCATTTCTGCGAGATCGTGCGATGCCTGCCGAGCGGTACCGGGCTCCAGAGACGGGAAGCCTGGCCCCACCCGTCAGGTATCATCGATAGTCGATCGCAGCATTACCCACGCCATGCCCCCCTCCGTACCCGATCCCGAGTCCATCGAAGCCCCGCAGGCATTGCGCGCCCCGCGCACGACCACGGTTCACGGGCGCGCGCTGATCGACGACTACGGCTGGCTGCGCGACAAGGATGACCCGCGCGTGCGCGCCTACCTCGAGGCGGAGAACGCCTACACGCGGGCCGTAATGCAGTCGACGGAGGCATTCCAGGAATCCCTCTACCGGGAGATGCTCGCCCGCATCAAGGAAACCGACATGGGCGTGCCCTATCGCTACGGCGACTACGACTACTACAGCCGCACCCAGGCGGGCAAGGACTACCCGATCTACTGCCGCCGGCGCCGCGTCCCGGACGCACCCGAGGAGATCATCCTTGAGATGAACACGCTCGCGGAGGGGCACGAGTTCTTCTCGCTGGGAGCCTTTGCCGTCAGCCCCGACGCCAATCTGTTGGCCTATTCCACGGACGTTACCGGCTTCCGCGAATTCACGCTGTACGTGAAAGACCTGCGCAGCGGCGAATTGCTCGCCGAGCGGATCGAGAAGACGCGCTCGGTTGCCTGGGCGAGCGACAGCGCGACGTTGTTCTACGTCAAGGAAGACGCCGCCAAGCGTGCCTGGCGACTGTACCGCCATACGGTTGGAAACGACGAGGACGCGCTGGTGTTCGAGGAAGGCGATGTGCGCTTCAGCATCGGCGTGCAGCGCTCGCGCAGCCGCAGCTGGATCTTCATCGACTCGCACAGCGCCACGACCTCCGAGGTGCAGTGCATCCCGGCGGACCAGCCCAGGGCCGAACCGCGCCTGATCGCGGCGCGCACCTCGGAGCATGAGTACCACGTCGATCACCGCGGCGAGTTGTTCTACATCGTCACCAACGATCGCGGCCGCAACTTCCGCCTGGTCACCGCGCCGGTTGCCGACTCGCGCCCGGAGAACTGGACCGAGGTCGTACCACATCGCGATGATGTGATGCTGGAGGACATTGACCTGTTCTCGCGACACTCGGTGGTGCACGAGCGCGAGGGTGGCTTCCCGCGGCTGCGCGTGGTGAGCTTCGACACCGGCGAGTCGCACCCGGTGGAGTTCCCGGAGCCGGCCTACTCCGTATTCGGTACCGGCAACGCGGAGTTCGAGACTGACACTTTCCGCTTCGCATACGAGTCGCTGGTGACGCCCGACTCGGTGTTTGACTACGACATGAACACCAGGAGCCGCAAGCTGCTCAAGCAGGAGGAGGTGCTGGGCGGCTACGACCCCGCCCGCTACAACTCGGAGCTGATCTACGCCACCGCCTCGGATGGCACGCAGCTGCCGATATCGATGGTCTACAAAAGGGACTTGCGCCGGCCCGGGCCGCAGCCCCTGCTACTCGTAGGGTACGGGGCTTACGGGTTTGCCTCGGACGTGCATTTCAGCACTACCCGGCTGTCGCTGCTCGATCGCGGCGTGATCTACGCCATCGGCCACGTCCGCGGCGGCGGCGAGATGGGGAAGCGCTGGCATGACCAGGGCCGCATGCTGAACAAGCGGAACACCTTCACCGACTTCATTGCTGTGGCCGAGCGCTTGATCGCGGCCGGCTACACGGCACGCGACCAGCTCGTCGCCCAGGGCGGCAGCGCCGGGGGGTTGTTGATGGGTGCGGTCGCCAACCTGCGCCCGGATCTGTTCAAAGCGATCGTGGCCGAGGTGCCATTTGTCGACGTCATCAACACCATGCTCGACGCGAGTCTGCCCCTGACCACTGGGGAATACGAAGAGTGGGGCAACCCGCAGGAGCGCGAGTACTTCGAATACATGCTCTCGTACTCTCCGTACGACAACATCAAGCCCAAAGCGTACCCGGCCATGCTGGTGGAAACTTCGCTCAACGACAGCCAGGTGATGTACTGGGAGCCGGCCAAGTATGTGGCAAAGCTGCGCGCGATCAAGACGGACGACAATCCCGTCCTGCTGAAGATCAACATGGGTGCGGGCCACGGCGGCGCCTCGGGACGTTACGATTTTCTGCGCGAGATCGCATTCACTTACACCTTCATTCTCTGGCAGCTGGGGCTCGCGCCGTAGCACTAGGCCAACGACCTCTCTTCTGCTCTGCGCCTCCGGTCTGCGAATCCGAAGTTTGCCGCGCTTAGCGCGACTGACGCGTTGTTGCCTGCAGGAACTTCTCTATGATCTGGTCGACGCTGAAGCTGGATGACCTTTGGCGGGTCGGGATCAATTCAACTTTTGGAGGTCACTTGGCTTCCAGCTCTTATCGAAAAACGCTTTAGTCGGACCATAGAGCCGAAGAATCACGAAGAAGCCCTTGTCGGGCAGGGTTGCCAGCCAGTTCTTGCTTTCGCCCGGCGAATCGGGACCGAAGTAGATGTCGATCGAGCCGTCCTTGTTCTTGACCGGTTTGTCCATCGTATTGATCGATGGAAACGGCTGTCCGTTGTCGAGACCAGTGGCGGTGATCGAGTCGTAGGCGGTGACCGACCAGAAGAGAGTGGCGGGGATATTCTTCGGCAGATGCAGCTTGTACGGCTGCGATCCCGATAGGAAATCGCCGTTGGCGTCAACGAACGTGGCCGGGTACTTCGCACCGACGTTCACCATCGTCACCGCCATGCCGGGGCTGGCCGAATAAGCATTGGTGAAGAATCCGGTGCGTGGATCGATGAAGTTGAATGTCTCCGCCGTGAACGTCGCATTGCCCGGAAAGACATTCAGCCAGCGCCGGTCCTTGTACCAAAGACCGTTCGGCACGATGGACTGCGGCTCGTAGGAAACTGCGTGGCCGATGCGGCTTGCAGTCTTCGCGGCCTTGTCGAGGAGGTCCCGGGTGTGGGCGTCGGGTTTGAAGGGTTTGCCCTTGATGATGCCGAGCGAGGCGAGCATGCCGCGCATCTCCATGTCGGCGGGATCGACATACTCGTGCGAGATGAAGCGCGCCAGCATGTCGAAAGCGCTGCCGTCAGTGGGGTAGAGCAGGTTGGCCGGCACATTGGACGCGTTCGGGAACTGCATGGGCTTGGCGCTCTTCTTGTTCCCCAGCGGATAGATGCGCGTCTTTTCCATCACCTTCACCGGCGCTTCCAGCTGCTTCGGGTCCTTGAAGAAGCCGCGCCAGAACACGAAAACGCCGTAGGTGCGCGAGCGCAGCGCATAGAACTCTCTCGGGACGTCTCCCTTGTAGTCCGGGGGCAGGATCAGGTACCTGCCTCCCTTGCCGCCATCTGGCCCCGGCAGACCCACGTCACCGCACCAGATGCGTCCGCCGATCTTGCGCTCCGAGCAGATGGGTCGTTGGAAGAAGTCGTCCAGGATGCCCTGCAGTCCCAAAGGCACTTCGATCACCATCGGGCCGTCCGCTTTGAGATCGAGATACCCCATGGCGTAAATGACATCCGAGTTCGGCGTGGTGACCAGCGTCTTTGCGTTCAGCCGGTCCTTCCAGATCGGCAGCACGTTGTAACCTTTGCCGAACACTTTCTCCGAGCCTTCCTTCATGGCATACACGTTGAGCGCGGGCAGCGCCCAGATGTACGACTGCACCGCGCGCTGGAACAGCAGTTCGTCCTTGAGCGTCGCTACGCCTTCCTTCGAAGGGTAGCCGTTGGGGAAGGGCAGGTCGGCCAGCTCGTCGTAGCGAGAGGTCTGGCCGAGCGCGGGAACGATTAACCCCATACACAAAATGAGGGCGGCGATGGTTCTGCAAAATAGCGTCATGATTCTCATGCTCTCAGCTCAGTGCGATGGCGAAGGGTTGTGCGACGCGAGGATTGATCATCGCGTCTCACGCACCGACGTGCACCATAGCGGTGCTGAAAAGGGACCACATTACTGTTCTATCGCAGGGATCTCGGCAAGAGCGAGCGGCTGCCCTTTATCCTGTACATTTCCACGGCGTTGCTGCTGGTGGTGGCCATCACCGACATTGGTGTGGCGACGGGCCGTATGCGCAGCGAGAACGCAGCCGCGCTGATCGGCGCGGGCATGGTGTCCATGCTGCTGTTCCCGCTGCTTGCGCGTGCGCTGCGCAAACGCGCCGGAGCTGCCCGGCCGGAGCAGGGCATGGGTGACGAAGAGGACGCGCTGTGACCTCTTACGCCGGCGCCGTGCCCCGTTCCGAACGCTTCTTGAGCCGAAGGCCGAGCCAGATCAGCAGCACGCCGAAGACGATGGCGTAGGCTCCGATCACCCAGATCACGGCAAGCGCCCCGGCGCCGGGCGCCACGAACATGATGATGCCGAACAGCACCGAAAGAGCGCCGGAAAGGGCGAGCAGCCACTCGTTCTGGATCTCTTTGCGCAGGCGGATCGCGGCGATGATCTGAAAGATGCCCATCACGACTGCCCAGGCCGCGATAAACATGAGCAGCACAAGAGCCGTCATTCCGGGCCAGATGAAGGTCACGATACCGGCCGCGATGCCAAGCAGACCCACGACCACCAGCGACCAGAACGGCTTGCCTTGATCGCGTATGCGGTACGCCGCGATCAAAGACAAGATACCGTCGGCCAACGCGTAAGCTCCCCACACGATCACCAACGCCGCCAAGGTGATGCCAGGCCAGACGAAGGCCAGGACGCCGAACAATACGGCGGCAACCCCGCGCAGCACGACCCAACCCCAGTTACGGCTCAGGTGCTCCAGCATCGTAGCTTCCATGGTCTCCTCCTCGGCTGCAGTCCGTCAAAAAATCGGAACTACTATGTGACGTGTTGCTCGTATTTAATAAGCATACTATTAGATTCGACATCCCGCAGCATTCGCCACACGCCGTGACAAAGCTCACGCGCTGCGCACGCGAAGATGCTCCTCGGGAACGGGATAGCCCGCCGCGCCGAAGGCGTCTGAAATCGCCTTGTTGGTGTCGAAGTAAACCTGCCAGTAGTGGTCTGTATGCGTGTAGGGGCGTACCGCCAGCACCGGGCCGCGCTGGTTGAAGTCGACGATCTCCACGTCGGGCGCCGGCTCCTTCACGATGTTGGAGATCTTTGCCAAAGCGTCCTTCAGCCGCTTGATCGCATCGTGCACGTCCACCGTATGCGCGAGCTGAGCTGTTCGCTCGACGCGCCGGTAGGCGCTCGTCGAGTAGTTCTGGATCGTGTCGGAGAAGATCTTGTTATTACCGACGAACGTGCTGACGTTGTCGGGAGTCAGGATGGTCGTGGCGAATAAGCCCATCTCCTTCACCGTGCCTTCGGTTCCTGCCGCCTTCACGTAGTCGCCGACTTTGAACGGGCGCCGCACGATCAAGAATGCGCCGGCGGCGAAATTGGCAAGCAAGCCCGCCCAGGCGGCGCCGATAGCAACCCCCATACCTGCGATCAAGGCGGCGAACGAGGTCGTCTCGACCCCGAAGTAGCCGAGGATCGCCACCACCAGGACGATATTCAGCGCGACATTGACGATGTTTGCGATGTAGCGCTGCAGGGTGGGGTCGACTTCTTGGCGCGTGAGCGCGACCCCAATCATTCGGACCGCTAGGCCGATCAAATAGCGTCCGATGATCCACGCGACGATGGCACCGAGAACTTTCAGACCGAATGCGGTGAGCGTCGTGCTGGCCACCTCGCCTATGTGCTGCCAATCCATGATTGCCTCCCTTGTGCAACGTTTGACCGAAGTAAAGATCCAGCCCATGGCCGGCAGGTCACCTTACTCGAGTCTTATCACCGCCGGCGGCGTCCATGTGCCGCTCATGATGGGCGCCTGCGGCCAGTAGGCGCGCAGATACAGCGAGAAGTCGCTCTCTGGCGCAGGCAGCCAGTTGGATTGCTTGTCCTCCGCCGGGGGGTCGGCTTGGACGTACAGCGTGAGCGAGCCGTCGGCATTGTACTTGAGGTCTTTGTTCTTCGTACCCAGGGAATAGCGCTTGAGCTCGTTCGGTGCGAAGAAGTGGTGCTCGTTGTAGAGCGTGAGCGACCAGAATCCCTTCACCGGCGGCAGCTGGCCTCGCGCGAAGGTCACCGTGTAGCGCTCGTATCCCGTGAGGCGCTCCCCGCTGGAGTCGAGGTCCTGATAGAAGTATTTCGTCTCGTCGTCCTTGTTGACGAAGATATTGGACTTGGCCACCGCGGTGCGCGTGAAGTAGTCGACGCCGAACGCGGCGCCGTTGTTTACCGTGGTCCAGTTGTACGGAAGCGGCACCCCGTAGTTGCGGAACTGGAACAACGGCGTGACGAGCTCATCGTCTGCGTCCACCGCGGTCTGCTTGAGTACTTCCTTGAGTTTGGGGTTTTTCGCGGCAGCATCGAGGACGGCACGCAAGTTGGCGTAAATCGCTTCTTCGCCGCGCAACGGCGGCAGCTCGTCCAAGACGTCCGGGAGCACGTCGAAGAACTTCTCCGGCACGACCCACTTGGTCTCTTCCTCGCCCTGGCCAACAGAGGGAAATTTGGGTATCTGAGCCCAGTCCTTGGTCTTCATCTTGCCGTCGTACTTGCTCAACGGATAGGCCAGGATCTGATTGATCTTGGGCTGCACCGCTTGCTTGTCGACGGGATCGTCGCTCACGAACACGCGCGGGATAATGTAGCCAAGATTCGTCGGCGATCGAAACACCTTGACGATGCCCTTGGGCCTTGCACCTTTCCAGGTCGGACCTACCAGCAGGTAGAAGCCGGGCTTGCTGCTGTACATCGCTCCCAGGTTTGCGAACCCATCGGTACGCTGGTCTCCGATCTGATAGACCCAGAAGCGGCCGCTGAAATCCGGCACCTGAATAACCACCGGTTCTCCCTCCAGCGACAGGATGCCGAAGCCATAGACGACATCCTGATTGGGGCACGCGACAAGGCGCTCCTGAGGATCGATGTAGTCGCGCAGCATCGCGAGTTGATTGCTCGGCGCGATCGGAACGATGCCACCCATCAGGCCGGGCTCCGGAACGTCCTTGAACGCGGTTCTGCGATTGTGCAGGTTGGTCATCGGCCACGCCCAGAAATAGGCGAATCGTCCGATCTGGCGGACGTACTCTGCGCTCACACGGGTACCGGCGACGGGGCCAGGAACGGATGCGTCGCTTGGCGTCTTGGTCTGTGCGGACGAGCATAACGCGCTCGCGCTGAAGAGCGAGAGCATGACAACGCATCGGGTCGCAGAAGCGAGATTCATGACGAGTCCATTCATGACAAGTCCTTGGTGTACGGGTGTCTTGGTTTGCGGTCTCGGGCTGTCGAAACCCAATTTACGCGCCGAGCCAGAATCTGGCGCCGTGCAGCTTGACATAGCTTCCGGCTGCGCGCCACGCTGTGGTACTGAGCTTGAGATGGGGGGGCAAATTGCTCTCGCTCCAGAGGCGGGTTGAATCGGCCATCGGAGTAGAATCTCGCGCATCGCTACCTCATCGCTCCAGCCGCCGAAGCCGCACGATGCGCAAGACGCCGCTTGCCGCTCTCGCAGCAACGCTGATCCTGAGCGCCTGCTGGACCACTCACGTTGTGCTCAAGTATCAAGCGCCGCCCAACGCCGCCCCGGCTGCGCCCGGGATGCCTGCGATCGCTGTCGGGGCGTTCTCGGATACGCGCGGAAAGAAGGCGAACTGGATCGGCCGCATCCGCGGCACCGTCGGCAACACACTCGAGACGTTCGTTATCGATCAGCCGGTTGCGACGCTGGTCCAGGCGCAGTTTCGGGCCGGACTCGAGGCACGCCAATTTCCCGTCGTGGAGACCGGTGCGGTGTACGAAATCGCTGGGGTCGTCCGCAAACTTGGCTCGGTCCAGTATGTCCACGTGGAAACCGACGTCGCGATCGAAGTGCAAGTGCGACGGCTACCAAGCGGAGAACAGACCTTCGTTCACGTTTATTCGGCACACGCCGTCGGGTCGGTCCAAGCCATTGGAGCGGTGACGGAGAGGACGTTGCGCGATGTGGTGAACCAGACGCTGGACGATCGCGCCTTTCGCGACGCGCTTTCCCACTGAGTGCGAGTGCGCGAGCTCAGCGGGAATCTGCCGCGCCGCACGCGTTTCGCGCGGCCGGTCCACGGCGCTTCAAAGCGAGCTATGCGGCGGTCAGCCTAAGCAGCGCGATCTCAGAAGGAATAGCAAACCGGTGCGCCGGACCCCAGTACCCGGTCCCCGAACTGACGAATATCCACATCCGGCCATGCCGGTTCAAGCCGCGATAGTACTTGTACGCGATCGGCATCAATACGCTCCAAGGGAAAAACTGCCCGCCGTGCGTGTGGCCGGAAAGCTGGAGATGGAACCCCAGCTTCTCCGCTTCGAACCACTGATCTGGCCGATGAGCCAGGAGGATCTTGAGTTGGCATTCCTCGCCTGATTGAATTGCCTTCTCTTGATCGGGATGGTGACCGGTAACGAAGTTCCCTCCGGTGGAGTCGGTCACACCGGCGAGCAAGACCTTCGCATCCTCTACGGTGATGACTCGATTCTCATTGAGGAGCGGTAGGAGCCCCAAGGATCTCACCTTCTCAAGCCACCTCTCCACGCCCCAGTAGTACTCGTGATTTCCGGTCACATAGTATGTTCCGAGGCGTGCCTTCAAATCCGCTAACGGTTGCAGATACTGTCCGAGGGCTGCCGGTGAGCCGTCGGCAAGGTCGCCTGTCACGGCGATCAGGTCTGGATTCAGTGCGTTGGTCTGGCGGACAACCTCATCTACATACCCACCCTGGATGGTCGGGCCCACATGCAGATCGCTGATCTGTGCGATCTTGAGTCCTTGAAGCGCCTTGGGCAGGTTGTGGATTGGCACCAAGACCTCCTTGACTCGAGGGCCGCGCATGGCTTGGACGAATCCAACACCGGCGATTCCGCCGGACGCCAGAAGGACACCGAGCGGGACCCACCGAGCGAGAAATCTTCGGCGTTCAGGATTCAGTTGAGCCACCACTGCTATTCGGCGGACCGCCAGAGCAACTAGACCCAGGACATCCAGCGGCACTGAGAGCAAGATGAATGTGGCCCAAAGCCCCAAACCGATAGAGCTCACCCAAGCTAACGCTTGAAACCACCCGGAATCCAGCGCGCCAGGATCCGAGCGGTACCAGAACTGCCAACCGATGATCAAAGCCAAGAACAGGATCGCCCGAACCCATGTCAATGCCCTGCTCGTGGGCCACATTTGGCTCGCCTTGTACCCGGTGTAGACGAGAAGCAGGCCCAAAACTCCAAAGAAGATAATCGATTGAGGCCGCATCGGCGTTCAGGACTTGCTCGGGACCTCTGCTACGAGGTATGTCTCGCGCAGCGTGCGCTCGATGAAGGCGCGTGCGGCGGGACGGTCGAAGCGCTCGCCTTGGGCGAGCTTTTCAGCGTACTCGAAGAACGCCACGAACAGACGCCCCTGGTCCACGGGCGCCCGCAAGGTGAAGCGAGATTCGCGCTGTGCGATGTCGCGCCAGGTGGCGCGCACTTCGGCCCAGAAGGGCTCCGTGCGCTCCAAGTAGGTCTCGCCCGCGGTGAAGTCGTAATCCTTGATGCGCTCGTAACGCGCGACACCGTATTCGCGGCCGACGTAGGGCAGCTTCTCACGCGCTTTGCCGGTGTCGTCCAACGCGAGCTTGAGGTTGTTCTCCTCCTGTACCCAGCCGGTCGGCGTGATGGTGTGCCGATTGGTCCCCACCAGCACCTGATAGTCCTTGCGCACGCTGAATTCGCGTCTTGGCAGCGGGCGCCAGGTTTCGTCGCTGATCCAGGTGGAGGCGCCGTCGCTGTGCTGCCAACGCCCGCGCGCGGAGTAGCGCGGCGAATCGTCGACCTGAAACACGCCTTGCACCCAGGCGCCGCGGCGCAGCTCTTCGGACAGTCGTCGCTTCGCCCAGGTATTGGCCCCCTCGTAGGCTAGCAGGCTGTCCGGCTCGTAACGCCACTCCTGCCGCCAGTGGCGCATCACCATCGGCTCGCTCACCGTTCCATCCTCGAGTTGCATGCGCATCACGAGAACATGCTGCAGGGCGATGAAGTCGCTGCGATCTTCGCTCACGAAGACGTATTCGGTGCCCCAGCTCTGATAGGGTGCATCCGGTTTCAGACTCGGATCGAAGCGCACGACTTCGAGGAAATCGAAGCTCACCCGATAGGGACCGGCCATGGCAAGTATCGCGCGGCGATCGCGCTCGAATGCGCTCAGCCCCGGCTCCCGCAGACCTCTCCATGCTTCTCCGGGAAGGGCATCGAGCACCACAGGAGCGCCGCGTGTGCTGGCGCCGCGCGGTTTCGGGGCGTGCTCTCCGAGCGGCCAAGCGAAGGTGAACTGGCCGCCCGGGGCAGCTCCGGCGTCGGGCTCGCGGGCGAGCGCGAAGAGAGGCAGAACAAGCAGCAGGATCGGCAGTGTGCGCGACATGGCGAGAGTCCGGTCGGAATCGTTCCACGGATTGTAGCTCTATCGCGCGCGTTGCCACTTGCTGTGCTTGCGACCCGACCGCCACAGTTCCCCTCGTTCTGTCGGGTGGATTGCCGCGCCCAGCTGTGCCAGGCATCGGGGCGGGCGACTGGAGCCCGATCGCCGCTAAAGGCCGCTGTCAGCCTGCCGATCATAGGAGCCACACTCCCGCCGAAACACCGGCGCTCCGTCTCCCAGAACCCGATCGCGACATGGCTTTGCGCATCCACGTCCCCTGGGCATTGCTCCTCACCGTCCTCGCCTTCGCCACGCTGGGCGCTGGCGCGGCGTACTTTCTGGCCGTGGACTTTCATGGACAGCTATACCACCAGTGTGCGACGCAAGCCGCTGGCGCCGGGGTTCTCGGTGCGTGCGCCTGGTTCATCAGCGAACGCGTCTCTTACGCTGCCAACCTGAACACCTCGCCATTTCTCAGATTGGCCATCGCCGGGGTCGCTGCGGTCTGCATCGCGGCGGTGGTCGTGTCCCCGTTCGCGGAGTTTACGGCTGGCTCCGGCGCGCTGTGGATCGACGGCATCGGCGTCGCGCTCTACGTCGCAGCCGGGATTCTGCCGATCGTGGCCGGAGTGTCCCTGGTCGCCGTCGGCGAGGCCTTGCTCGCAGCACAGCGCGGCAACGCGGAGCTGAAGGCGGCATTGCGCCCGATCCTGCGCCATGCCGGGATCGGGTTGCTGCTGGGTGGTGCGGTTCTGTATAGCGCGATGGAGCTGCGCAGCCAGGTCCGGGACATCGTGCTCACGCTGGTGCCGGAGCGCTCGCGCGCCTCGGGCTGGCTCGAGCGCCAGAAGTCGCTCTTCACACAGGTGCTGAGCGGGGAGCAGTGCGAAGTGCTCGTGGCGCCTTTCGAAACCGGCGAAGCCGCGAACGCTCGACCGGCGCACTCGCTCGATCGCCCAGCGCGCTCGCTGATCACCCGCCAGATCGCCGCTGGGATCGCCAAACGCACGGGCCTGTGCGTAGCAGATCCGACGCTGGTGGCGCGCGCGCTCGGTCCCCGCGCTCGCAGCTACGACTGGAGACAGATCTCGCGTCTGGCCGAAGCTACCGGCGCGCGCTGGATTGTGCGCGGCGGCGTCAAGCTCGACAGCGTGCAACAAGTCTTCGACGTTACAGTTCAGGTGTACTCGCGCGAGCCGGGCGACAAACCTCGCTGGGCTGCCGGCGAAGGATCCGAGTGGGGGCCGGTCGCGTTCTCGGACGAGTTGCCGCCCGAGGCCGCGTTCGAGCAGATGGTGTCGAGCGTGGTTGAGCATCTGGGGCTGCCGGAGGACTCTCGCGCGCAAGATGTAGCCGCGGCATCGCGGCCATCGGAGCTGCCGTCGACTCCGGGCGAGCTCGTGAACGACCCCGGGTCGGCGCTGGCCCGCGCGCAAAGGCTGCAGCTGATGGCGGTTACCTATCCGCCATCGGACGTGAACGGCGAGCATCTGTGGGAGCGCTCGCTGATCGCTGTAGCGCAGCTCCCCCGTCACGACGAGGCGGCGCGCGCGGTGCGCGCGCGGGCGGCACTGCACCTGTATCGCAGGCCCTATGCGCTAAGTCTGCTGCGGGGGCTGAACCGGCCCGAAGCGCGCGCCCTATTTGCGCAGGCCCAGGGCAACCTGTTCGAAGCGGAATCGCTGGTGCCGCACCTGACCGACCCGATGGCGGCGCTGATTACCGAAATCGAACTCGAGGTCATGCGCGCCCGCTATGGGCGCAGTGCGGGATTTCGCGAGCGGCGCAGGGCGTTGCTCGACCGGCACGCCGCGTACGCTGCATTCCTGCACGTCCCGTTGTCGAGCGACGAGTGGTTCGAACCCGCGGCGCACGAACTGATCTGGCGGCAGCTCGACCACGCTCGGAGTGCCGGTCGCGGGGGACGAGCCGATCGCGGTGATCCGCAGAGTCGCCGCACAATTCAGTCAGCAGATGATGTTTTCGAAAGACATCGTGCGCCTTCCGCTTGCCATCGAGCGCAGTTACGCGCCGCTATGGCTCTCACGCGCGCCACAGTGGCGTGCTGCGCGAGCCTTCGATCGCCTGGCGCAATGGGACCTGTACGACGCGCTTTACGGGGCGAATCGCGCCGCCGTCGCGACCTCCGCGCGGTCCGTCAGTTCTCGGCAGGCTCGGCCAGAGGCCTTCCTCGCCTTTGCCGACGCGCTGGGGCAGACCTTCGCCGGTGATCCAGCGCTGGAGGAGGGGACTGCGTGGGCGCTCGGCGAGTTGCGCTACGAGCGCAAGGGCGCTCCGGATCGCATGCTGGACGAACGGCAGCGGCGGCTGCTTCGCGACTTGCTGGGCTGGGGAGGCGGGGAAACCGAGACAGAGCGCACCCTGGCATGGGCACTGCCACGCGATCTGCAGCGCGTCTATCTGGACGAACCACCTCGGAGCTGGCGGGCACCGCCTCAGGCACCGTCAGACTCGCGGCAGGCCTCGCACGAGCCCAATAGAGCCGACCTGGAGAGCAATCTCGTACATGAGCTCAGGGCGCTGAGCTTTTCGCAGTACGACTTCGCTCATGTCAGCGACGTCCAGCCCCTGCTGCAACGACTCGGGAACAGTCAGGCGGCCGAGCAGGTCGCGGCGCAGGCGCGGGAGCGCTTCATCGGCAACCCCGCACGCGATGATTTCCTGCTCAAGTTGGCGGAGCGCAAGCGTGACACCGCCGCCTACGCCTCGCTGGTCGAGCAGAGGATCCGCGAGCAACCCGAGGAATGGTCGCTTTACTATCGCCTCGCGCAGGTTCAGCTGCAGGCGCGTGAGCCACGGCAGGCACAGCGCACGCTGCTGGTCGTACCCGCTCTGGCGGGGCGAGAAGGCCGATGCCGTTACGCTGTCGAACCAGGCGCAGGAAGGCGGGATGCTGCTGCTGCGCGCCGGCGAGGGGGAGCTGGCGCGTCCGTTGTTCAAGCTCGCGGCGGGATCCCAGACCGGGTCCAGCGCGCAACTGTGGAGCGGGCTGTGGTTGGCTCGACTCGACCACAACTGGCCCGAGATCCGCAGCTTGGGTCGCCGGTTGCACCAGCAGCATAAGGACGCGTGGGGCCTTTCCGACGCAGCCTACGCGTCGTTCCTGATTGGGGATCCGACCGAGGGCTGGCGCACGTTTTACGAAGCGTCCAAGCAATTCGAAGATACACGGCCCTGGTCGGCTGCCGTTGCCGGTCACCGCATCGCGGCTACCAGCGAGGACGAGCTGATCGGCTTCGCGAAGCACTGGAAGAGCTTGTCGGGGAACCCCGGGGCGGAGGCGATGCTCCGGCAGCACTTTGTGTTCAACGCGGTCATGCTCGATCGTATGCCTAGCGAACGGGCGTTCGCATCGGTGGTTTCGACCGCGGGCAACGCAGCCGACCCGACCTACGCGCCGCTCGCGACGGGCTATCGGGCTTTCAAGCGCGGCGACTATGCAGGCGCGATCGAGCATCTGACCAAGCTCACCGAGGTCGGCCTCAACCGGTCCCAGAATGTCCAGCAACAGGGGGCACTCGCTCTGCCTTATCTCGTCGCCAGCCTGGTCAAGGCGGGCCGGGGCGCAGAAGCGCAGGCCCTGCTGGCGGATTTCCAGCAGCGAGTCGGACCCGACTTCTACTATCTCCTGGCATTGGCCTATCTGCAGGGCCTCGACGGCGACGCGCGCGCCGCGGTCGACAGTCTTTGGCAGGCGCAGCTCGAGCTGGCCCGACCCGGCGAAGGTCTCGATACCGCCTCCGTTCCAGCTTCTCGAGACCTCCGAGAAACTGTACGAGCTGACCCGCGACGCCCGCTACAAGGAAGCGCTGCTCGACCTGGCCCAGCGCCAACGGGTGATGTGGCCGTGGTCCTGGGCCTATGCGGTCGAGGCCAAGTATGCATCCGATCCGCAGGAGCGCGAGGCCGCGCTCGGCGTCGCGCTGTTCCTAGACCCGCAATCCGAGCATCTGGCGGGCTTTAACGAAGCGCAGCGCAAGCGGGCGCAGCATTGGTTCGCCAAGAACAATCCGTTCAAAGGACCGTGATTCGTGACTCCTAAGCACGCGCCACGAACTCCGTGGCGATCCTTGCGGTAAGATCTCGTCGTCAGATCGCCGAGCCCGCCCAATGAGAGAGATCGACCTGCGCAGCGACACGGTCACCCGCCCCTCGGCGGAAATGCGCGCGGCCATGGCGGAGGCCGAGGTGGGCGACGATGTCTACGGCGAGGATCCCACCGTCAACCGTCTCGAAGCGCTCGCTGCCCAGATGCTGGGCAAGGAGGCGGCGTTGTTCGTGGTCAGCGGCACCCAGGGCAACTTGCTCGGAGTGATGTCGCATTGCGAGCGCGGCGACGAGTACGTGGTCGGGCAGCAGGGGCACACGTACAAGTATGAGGGCGGGGGCGCGGCGGTGCTGGGCAGCATCCAGCCGCAGCCGCTGGACTTCGAGCCCGACGGCACCTTGGACCTCGCGCGGGTGGCTGCAGCCATCAAGCCCGACGATCCACACTTCGCGCGCACCAGGCTGCTGTGCCTGGAGAACACCCAGGCGGGCAAAGCTCTGCCGCTGGACTATCTGGCGCGTGCGCACGACTTCGCCCGTGAACACAAACTCTCACTGCACTTGGATGGCGCGCGCGTGTTCAACGCCGCCGTGAAGCACGGGGTCGACGTGCGCGAAATCACCCGCGGGTTCGACACCGTATCCGTGTGCCTCTCGAAGGGACTGGGCGCGCCAGTGGGCTCGGTGCTGTGCGGCAGCCGCGAACACATCGCCAAGGCGCGGCGCTGGCGCAAGGTTCTCGGTGGCGGCATGCGTCAGGCCGGGGTGCTGGCAGCGGCAGGGATCTACGCGCTGCAGAACAATGTAGCGAGGTTGGCGCACGATCACGAGAACGCCCGTGCCCTGGCCAGCGCGCTCAGCGTCATCGACGCGGTCAAGGTCGATTACGCAGCATCCCAGACCAACATGGTCTACATGAGCGTGGAGCCGACGCTGACCGAGGCGCTGCGTCAGTTTCTGAAGCAGCGCGGCATCCTCATCGGAGGCGGCCACACCATCCGGCTCGTCCTGCATCTGGACATCGCTCCCGAGGACGTGCACACCGTTGCCGGGGCGGTGAAGACGTTCTTTGCGAAAGGCCGAGCAGCGCGTTCTGCAGCCTAGTCTAGAAGGGCTCTGCGGCAGCCCGCAGGTGCGGGACCTGGCGATGTGGTGGCGCGCACCAGGTTTGCGGTTGAGAGGTCGGCTATAATCGCCTGCTGCGACGACTCTGGACCGCTTCTGGTGCTCGGCCCGGTCGTATGCCTAGGGAGCCTTCCATGCTCTTCACGCTCAAGCCGACCATGCGGCACCTCGCGCTGGCCCTCCCGGTCCTGCTCACCGCATTGCCCGCAGCCATTGGCGCGGACCAGGACAAGCTCGGCCCCGTGCTGCCGCCCCCCAGCTTGTATGACCTGCCACCCACCGGCCAGCCGGCCTCGGCTGCACCTGCGCCGTCGGCTCATCGACGCGCCGCGGCACGGTAGCACCAGCGCCACCGCCACCCACTGTGAAGGCTGCGGAACCGGTGAAGGCCACGTCATCGGTTACGCCAGAGCCTGCAGCGGCCACCGAACCGAGGCAGCCCTGGTACCGCCGCTTGTTCTCCTGGTTGCCGTGGAAATCTTCCGCCAAGCCTGCGGCGCAGAAAACGCCGGCTCAGCCGCAGGTCACCGCCGTCGCAGGGGATGTCACCGGCTCGTCGTCGCAATCCACCGGTCGCGGCTACTACGCTTTCGACGCGTCCAGCCGCAGTATCCGCTCGGGAATGACCGGCGAGTGCGTGAGGATGGGCCTGTGGACGCCGGAGACTGCCAATACCGATTGCCATCCATCGCTGGTGGCGAGCAGGCCGGTTCCGGCCAAGGCTGCGCCGGCAGTGAGCCGTGAGCCCCGCCGCCGAGGCAGGCGCCAGCAGTAGCGGTGACCCCGCCGCCGAGGCAGGCGCCGGCAGCGTCGACCGTCACGGTCGCCATCATCCAACCCCCGAGGGCGCCATCCGCAGGCGTCCGCGCCCGCGCCAATACCGGTGCGCGAGTACGCGCCCAAGCTCGAGCCGGTAGAGGTGATACCCCTGCCGCCGCGTCCTCCGGCCGCAAGTGAGGAGCGCCCTCTGGAGCCGGAGCACGCGCAAAACGCGGAAGAAGAGCCCATCACCGCCCTGGCGGCTGAGACGCAGTTCATGCCCGAGCCCGAGTTCGACAAGCTTTCGCTCTCGGCAAGCGGACTGTTTGCGTTGTCCAGCAAGAAGATCAAGCCCTCGGGGCAGCAGGCACTCGATGAGATGGTCGAGCAGCTCAAGGGCATGCCGTATGACAGCGTGCTGATCGTGGGGCACACCGATCCGACCGGATCGAAAGCGATAAACGATAAGCTGTCCAAGCAACGCGCCGAATCGGTCAAGCAATATCTCGTGTCCAAGGGTGTGGATCCCAAGCGCATCAAGACCGAGGGCAAGGGTGGCGCGGAACCGCTTGCCAAGACGCAGAACTGCGACTCGCTGCCGCGGACTGAGAAGATCGCCTGCTACGCGCCCGACCGCCGGGTTGAGATAGAAGTGGTCGGCGGCACACCGCACACCTGAACGCCCATCATCCTCGGGCGCGGCGTTCACGCCGTGCCGCACCCACACCATGGCTACCTCCGGTGAAACGCACAACATGGCGCTGTTCTGCGACTTCGAGAACGTGGCGCTGGGCGTGCGCGACGCCAAATACGAAAAGTTCGACATCGGAAAAGTCCTGGAACGGCTGCTGGTGAAGGGCAGCATCGTGGTGAAGAAAGCGTATTGCGACTGGGAGCGCTACAAGCAGTTCAAGGCCACCATGCACGAAGCGGCCTTCGAGCTGATCGAGATCCCGCACGTGCGTCAGTCGGGCAAGAACTCGGCCGATATCCGCATGGTGGTGGACGCGCTCGACCTGTGCTACACGAAGTCGCACGTCGACACCTTTGTGATCATCAGCGGCGACTCCGACTTCTCTCCCCTGGTGTCCAAGCTGCGTGAGAACAACAAGGCGGTGATCGGCGTGGGGGTTAAACAGTCCGCTTCCGACCTGCTCATCTCCAACTGCGACGAGTTCATCTACTACGACGACCTGGTGCGCGAGGAGAAGACCAACGTGAAGCGCACGCGGAAAAAACCGCCTCCCAAAGCGGCTTCCTCCACCAAGGCCGCTGCTGCCGAGCCCGAGGAAAAGCCCGAGCACGAGGACAAGACGGCCCAGGCGCTGGACCTGGTGATGAGCACACTGGATGCGCTGGTCGCCGAGCGCGGCGAGGACGAGAAGATCTGGGGCTCGATGATCAAGCAGACCCTCAAGCGCCGCCATCCCGGCTTCAACGAATCGTACTACGGCTTCAAGAGCTTCAACGACCTGCTGGAGGAGGCCGCTATCCGCGGCCTGCTCGATCTGAAGCGCGACGAGAAGTCCGGCGGCTACATCGTCCGCGGCATTACACACGAGGCCCGCCTCGAGGCCTGAGGACCAAAGTTCAGGACAACTCGCAAAGCCTCGATGCCAGAGCCCCTATCCCCTGTCCGCACGCCCGTTTGCTGAGTCACGTCGCCCCAGATTCGACAACCTGAGCGGACTTTAGAGCCCGCTGCCCTCGCATCGATCCGCGTCAGGCGAAGCTGGTCGGTGTTCATCACAACAGCTCGTTTCCCAGCATGGCCCCGTGTATTGACGATGATCAAATCGGCATTGCGTGTTGCGCGTAGATTTGATCGTGGTTTGAGTGCTGCGGGGCCGTTTGTCGAACGTGGGCCCTCGCCCAAGATCTAGAGCAGGAGGCAAAGGCCGTGTCTCGCGACTACCGCTACATTCGCTTCTTCAAAGATATTCGGATAGAGGACATCCCGCTTGTGGGGGGCAAGAACGCATCGCTCGGGGAAATGTATCGGGAGCTCATGGCTCAAGGCGTAAAGGTTCCAAACGGCTTTGCCATCACGGCGCAGGCTTATTGGTATGTGCTCGAGCAGGCCGGCATCCTGACCTCGCTGCGCCAGGCGCTGGAGGGGCTGCAGCCCGATGACCTGGATGACCTGGCCAAGCGCGGCCGGCGGGCGCGCGAGCTCGTGTATTCGGCTCCGTTGCCGGCGGATCTGCGCAAGGAGATTCTGGAAGCTTACCGGCTACTGCAGCAGGAATACGGGCCGGGACTCAGCCTGGCCGTGCGCTCGTCGGCAACTGCGGAAGATCTTCCGGATGTGAGCTTCGCCGGCGCACACGAGACTTACCTCAACATCGAGGGCGACGAGCATCTTCTGGACGCATGCCGGCGCTGCTTTGCCAGCCTGTTCACCGACCGCGCTATCCACTACCGCATCGACGAGGGATTCGATCACTTCAAGGTGGCGCTGTCCATCGGCGTCATGAAGATGGTGCGCTCGGACTTGGCAACAAGTGGCGTGATCTTCAGTCTCGACACCGAGTCCGGATTCCCAGACGTGGTCTTCATCACCGGCTCATATGGCCTGGGTGAGAACGTGGTGCAGGGTGCGGTGGACCCCGATGAATTCTACGTGTTCAAACCCACCTTCGAGTCCGGCCACCGGTCCGTGCTGCGCCGTGCGCTGGGAAGCAAGAAGATCAAGATGGTCTATGCCACCGGCAGCAGCCGCCAGACGACGCGCAATGTACCGACTTCCAACACCGAGCGTCAGCGCTTCTGCGTCAGCGACGATGAGGTGCTGACGCTGGCTGACTACGCCATCAAAGTGGAGAAGCACTACAGTGCGAAAGCCGGGAAGCCGCGGCCGATGGACATGGAATGGGCCAAGGACGGCCAGCGACGGCCAGCTTTACATGGTTCAGGCGCGCCCGGAAACCGTGGTTTCCCAGAGGCGAGGCAACGTACTCGAGACCTACAACCTCAAGGCGCCCGGCGAGGTCCTGGCCTCCGGTCGGTCAGTGGGCGAGAAGATCGCCACGGGGATTGTTCGCATCGTCCCTGATCTCGCTCACCTGTCTGAGTTCCGGCCAGGCGAGGTGCTGGTGGCCGATACCACCACGCCGGATTGGGAGCCGGTGATGAAAACCGCCGGTGCCCTGGTCACCAACCGCGGCGGCCGGACCTGCCACGCTGCCATTGTGGCGCGCGAGCTGGGCATTGCTGCGGTGGTCGGAGCGGACAATGCTACGACCGCGCTGAAGAGCGGCGAGACCGTCACGGTGTCCTGCGCAGAGGGAGATCTGGGCAAGATCTATCGGGGACAGATTCCGTTCGAGGTGCAGCGCACCAGTCTGGAACAGTTTCGTCGGCCTGCAACGCAGATCATGATCAACCTGGGCAATCCAGACCTGGCCTTCAAGACCAGCTTCGTGCCAAACGACGGCGTCGGGTTGGCGCGTATGGAGTTCATCATCAATGAAGCCATCAAAGTCCATCCGATGGCTCTCGTGCATCCCGAGAAGGTCGAAGACCCCGCCGAGCGCGCTACGATCGAACGTCTATGCCAAGGCTTTGCCAGGCCGACCGACTTCTTTGTCCGCCGACTGGCGGAAGGGGTCGGTACGATCGCCGCGGCCTTTTATCCCAAGCCCGTGATCGTGCGCATGTCCGATTTCAAGAGCAACGAGTACGCGTCGCTCATCGGCGGACGGTGGTTCGAGCCGACAGAAGAAAACCCGATGCTTGGATTTCGCGGCGCCTCGCGCTATGCCCACCCCGCCTACGCAGAGGGTTTCGCTCTGGAGTGCTCCGCCATGCGGCGCGCGCGCGAAGTGATGGGCCTCACAAACATCAAGCTCATGATCCCGTTTTGCCGGCGCATCTCGGAAGCGGAGCTCGTCATCAAGACGATGGCCGATCAAGGGCTGGTGCGCGGGAAGGACGGGCTCGAGATCTATGTCATGTGCGAGATCCCCAACAACGTGATCCAGATCGATGCTTTCTCCAAGTATTTCGACGGCTTCTCCATCGGGTCGAACGACCTTACTCAGTTGACACTCGGGGTGGACCGCGACTCGGCGATCGTGGCCTTCGATTACGACGAACGGGATCAGGGCGTCAAGGAGATGATCAAGCTGGCGGTCGAGGGCTGCAAGCGCAACCACCGGCATTCGGGACTGTGCGGGCAGGCGCCGTCGGATTATCCGGAGATGGCTCAGTACCTGGTAGAGCTGGGCATCGACTCCATGAGCCTCAATCCAGATGCAGTGCTCAAGACAACGCTGAGCGTGCTCGAAGTGGAGAAGCGGCTCGGCCGGGACCACAGCGTTCATACGCAAAAATAGCAAGGGTTCGGGGTGCTTGGTAGCGCTACCGTCCAGCCATCGTTCACGGCACGCCGCTCCGGACGGCGAATGTACCCTGCAGGAACAGTCGGGTATCGAAACTGGTCAGTCCATCTCCAGGTCGATCAAACAACTCCCGTTGCCTTGAGTGCGTGGCGAACACTCATGTCTCGTGCTGATCAGTTGTTTCCGAGGAGATCGCTGTGCGCGCGATGATACTCGATGCGCCTCATACGCCCCTTCGATTGGATCAGAGCGCGCCAGTGCCGCAGCCCGGAGCGGGCGAAGTGCTGATCAGCGTGCACGCGTGCGGGGTCTGCCGCACCGATCTGCACATCTTGGACGGCGAGTTGTCGAGTCCGAAGCTGCCGCTGGTGCCCGGTCACGAAATTATCGGCACGGTAGTCGCGACCGGTTCAGGGGTCGAGCGTATCCGCGAGGGTGACCGCGTCGGGGTGCCGTGGCTCGGCTGGACCTGCGGCACATGTCCCTATTGTTTGTCCGGCCGCGAGAACTTGTGCGCCCGGGCCCGTTTTACGGGATATCAGATCGATGGCGGCTATGCCGAGTATACGGTCGCGAATGAGCGTTTTTGCTTTCCGATCCCACCTCTTTTTGCCGATGTCGAGGCGGCACCGCTGCTTTGCGCCGGACTCATCGGCTATCGCGCCTTACGCCTTGCGGGGGATGCCTCGCGCCTCGGTCTTTACGGCTTTGGCGCCGCGGCTCATATCGCCGTGCAGGTAGCGCGCTATCGTGGCCAGCAAGTGTTTGCATTCACAAAGCCCGGGGATGTCTCTGGTCAGGAATTCGCTCGTAAGCTGGGGGCCAGCTGGGCGGGGGGCTCCGACACGCTGCCGCCCGAGCCGCTCGATGCCGCGCTCATCTTCGCGCCGGTCGGCGCGCTCGTTCCCATGGCCCTCGCTGCTACCGCCAAAGGCGGTACGGTGGTGTGCGCCGGCATTCACATGAGCGATATCCCGAGCTTCCCTTATCGCATCCTTTGGGAAGAGCGAGCAGTGCGTTCCGTGGCCAACCTCACCCGCCAGGACGGCGATGCGTTCCTTGCCATCGCACCGCAAATCCCGGTGCGCACGACTACCGTGCCATTTCCGCTGACCGATGCCAACCAGGTGCTCGCGCGGCTGCGCGAAGGACAAATCGAAGGCGCAGCGGTGTTGGTACCATGACGGGCAACCCTGACGCAACGCGCATCGCGAGAATAGATCAGAGCTTCCCTAGTCCGAAGCCCCTGAAATCTCCCGGCGTAGCGCGCTATACCGCTGCTCAAGCCGCTCTCCGAAGAGCGGATCTTCGCCGCGTTTCGCTTCACGCTCGATGTCTGTCCAGTCCTCCTTGGAAAGGTGTTCGAGCGCCGCCAAGAACAGTCCTTGCTCTTCGGTATACATATGTCGCCGAAATGTATCCAGATATCGTTTCGCCTGCGCTTCGATGGTGCTCCGGAGAGTCACCGCCCCATGAAGCACACCTTCGAGTCCGCTGGTAAGTTCTCGGCCGTTTCTCAGTATCTCTGAGTGCTCGCGCGTGAGTTCCCGCACACTGTCTCTCGCGGCCGGTACCCGTTCGGCAATCTTGGCGAATACCACGTCCTCGGCGGGGTGGTGAAACCGGTCCGCGTAGTCGACCATGTAATCTACGATATCGAGCATCATCGCGTAGTTGGGCGCTTCTGCCTCATGAAACAACTCGAGCTGCTGCTCCAATAGGCCTAGCAGCGCACCAAACGCCCGATGCTCCGCCCTCCAAACACTCACCAGCGAACTCATGTCGGTTTCCGATCGGTCTGACCCAAGGTCCCGTCAACTGGCGCTGAGAAATGAACGGGTTGCCCCATAGGTGGAGCTGGATTACCACCAGCCGACGGTAGGGCGCTGCATGCTCGAAACGTGGCCGTCGCCATTGAAGAAAACCGATGAGCCGCCTATGCCCTCGGCCGTCAGCTGCTTGACCTGAGGCAGATTATCAATGAGGTAGCCGTTCAGCTTGAACGCGCGCCCGAACGGCGTGAGCTCTGGGAAGACCGTATGGCATGCTTCGCACGCCATGCCCGTCTGCCTCGCGAAGCTCGGCACGGCCAAGACCTCGTTGGAACCTGTCAGCAACAATATGACGGCGACTGCCGCTGCGCCGAATGTGATGCCAGCATCTTTACGCCGAGGAACCAGCACGATTTGCTCCTCCTCTCGACCACGGTCAAAGATCGGGCTGGGGTGCGCTCCCTTCGTGTTGATTGATACGCGGGGCGCATCACCAACCGATGATTTTCGTACTTTAGCAGGCGCGCGATCGCCGTGCCGATATTTGATCTAGGTCAAGTCGAATCGTGGAGGGCGAAAATTTTTTCGAGAACTGAAAGTGATAATGAGAATGGGACGCAGCAGTGCTGACGCGCATGGCTGGTGTCGAGGTCTTCGGTGCCACCGCTTTCGATTCTGCCGCGTAGCGTTGATTTGTCTGCACCTCGCGGGCTTCGACTGCGGGATTGCCGGGCGACGTCGATGCGCCAGCTGCTGGTGCAGCGCTTGTACATATGGAACGTTGCGCACGAATGACAGCGCGACCATCTCCGCGTGCTGCGCCACAAACTGGTGAACTCTCAACGGAAGGACGGGGGCTGCACGTGGGGTAGAGTACGAGAAGCCGGGGTCAGGAAAATTGCTTAGCGGCTTGCCGGGATCGAGTTTCGAGCTGGGTCATGAGCAGCTCAATGGCCAGCCGGTCGAGACCTTGTTGATCTGGGTCAAGGCGGTGCTTGAAGGCTGGGCGACCATATGTCATGTCAAGGAGAAGTCAGAATGCGACGAGCACCAATTACTTATTCCCCAACTAAAGCAGCGGTCCCGCATCGAGGGCTGACTAACGCCCCGCACAGATCGCGAGGAGCGGTGGAGATAATCGAACAGGACGAAGGCGTGCCCGAAATGCCGTTCGAAGAAGGTGCGCGTGACATGCTCGACCCGGACCTGCGTCATCGCATGATCAGCGAAGCGGCATATCATCTGTACGCACAGCGTGGCTATACGGACGGTTACGATCAGGATGACTGGCTGCAGGCAGAAGCCCAGGTCGATCACACGACGCTCAGCCCCATCCCTGGCGATACCAGAGAAGACCAGCAGCCACCGCGGCTCGTCTGATCTTTCGCGGCCCCGGTGCGGTGTGCAGTGCTCGCCTGCTCTGTCGGCCATCAGCCCGGACGAAAAGCCGATGACGCTCCAGGGTGGCAGGAGGGCTGACTCTCACGATCCCCCGCCCGGTTTCTTCGACGTTGCGCAGTCGCTGGAGGCCGCGTGGGACGTCTGGTCGTCGACGTATTGGGGAGCGCACCGTGTCGAACAGGTCGCGCAACGGCGGCTGAGACAGCTGGTTGCGGTAGCGCGAGAGCGCTCGCTTTACTACCGGAATCTCTACCGCGGAATACCTGAAGACGCATTTGATCTAGCGCAGCTACCGATCGTGACGAAGAGCGATTTGATGGCGCACTTCGACGCGGCGGTGACCGATCCGGATGTCACTCGCGGACGGGTCCAACGATTTCTCGCCGCCCACGACCGCGTCGGGCACCCGCTTCACGACCGATACGCCGTGTGGACGAGCTCCGGCACCACCGGAGAACCCGGCGATCTTTGTGCACGACGGGCGCTCGCTCGCGGTGTATGAGGCGCTGGAAGCGATTCGTTTCCGCCGTCTGCTGTCGCCGGCGATGCTGGCCGCGACATTTCTGGCAAGCGATCGATATGCTCTTGTGGGCGCGACCGGAGGTCATTTTGCAGGCAATGCGACGGTGGAACGCCTTCGCCTGCTGTATCCCTGGCTCGCGCAGCGCGTGCGTGTGTTCTCGATCCTGCAATCGACGCCAGCCCTGGTAGAGCAGCTCAACGAGTATCGGCCGACGCTATTGGCGACTTATCCCACGGCCGCCGGCCTGCTTGCCGAGGAGCAGCAGGGAGGGCGGCTCGCCATAGAGCCCCGCGAAATCTGGACGGGCGGCGAGCGGCTTTCCAGCGCCCAGCGCTCACATGTCGGCGCAGTCTTCGGCTGCGAAGTCCGCGACGGCTACGGGGCCTCGGAGTTCCTCGCCATCGCCTGGGACTGCGGGCGCGGTGCCCTCCATGTGAACGCCGACTGGGTTTTCCTGGAGCCGGTCGACGAACGTTACCGACCGGTGACGCCCGGGGTTGCGTGTCACACTGTGCTGCTCACGAACCTGGTCAACCAGGTTCAGCCTCTCATCCGGTATGACCTGGGCGACAGCGTGACTCTGCTCGACCGTCCCTGCGAGTGCGGAAGCGCTTTCCCAGCCATACGGGTTGAAGGGCGCTGTGACGATGTGGTCGGGGTCAGGGATGCAGCGGGCCGGACGGTAAAGCTTCTTCCCTTGGCACTGATGACCGTGCTCGAGGAAGAAGCGAGCGTCCACCGATACCAGCTGGTCCAGGCCAGTCCGACCGCTCTGATACTGCGGCTGGATCCGAAAGCCGCCGACGCCGATGCGGTGCGGCGCTGCCGGGAATCGCTCGGCCGATTCTTGCAAGCTCAAGGGGCACCGAACGTAACTATCGACATCGAGCAGTGCAGCCCGCAGAGACACCCGATCAGCGGAAAGCTGAGGCGCGTCGTGGCGAACCCGGCAGTTGCATGAAAGCCAAGCGAGGAGAAAGCATGAGAACCAAGTTGGCACTGGCCCTCATTTTGTTCGTATTCAGCGCACAGGCGAGTGCGTATTTCATGGACGGCAACGCGCTGCACGGAAGGTTGGTGCGGCAAGACCCCAGCGCGATCACGTATATCTTTGGCGTCTATGAGGGGATTCAGGTCATTCAGTACCACGCACCTGCCGCCGACCGCCTCATCTGTACGCCGGCTGCCGTGACGGACACGGAGCTGGTGGATGCAGTACGCGGGTATTTGGATGCAGAACCCGCAATTTTGGATTACCCGGCTGCGGTGCTGGTCCTTCGTGCTCTGATGTGGGCTTTTCCTTGTGGTAAGACTTGAGGTTGATTTTGAGGTTAGACGCGGCGGAATTTGATCCGCGTCAACAGCCTCTTGGCCCGGGATGTAACAGTGTCGGCACGAAACGGATTGCCTCGCCGGGGATCAATGGCAAACTCACGCTTCTATGCTAAACGCATTTCTGACGGAACCGCGGATTGCCTACTTCACGATGGAAATCGCTCTACGCGACGAGATCCCGACCTACGCCGGTGGGCTGGGAATCCTTGCGGGAGACACGGTGCGTTCGGCCGCGGACCTGGACGTGCCGCTGGTCGCCGTGAGCCTCATCAGCCGGGCCGGTTATTTTCGGCAGGAGATCGACGCCCAGGGCCGGCAAGTGGAGCAAGACGATTCTTGGAACCCGCAGCGGTTTGCGCAGCCGTTGGAGGCCAAGATCGCAATCCCCATCGAGGGTCGCGAAGTCTGGGTGCGGAGCTGGCTATATGTCGTGGAGGGACTGCGCGGACACCGCGAGCCGGTGATCCTGCTCGATACGGACCTGGATGAAAACCAGGCTGAGGATCGACGCCTCACGCACTATCTGTACGGTGGCGACGACGCCTATCGCCTCAAGCAGGAGATGGTCCTCGGGCTCGGCGGGGTGCGAATGCTGCACGCGTTGGGTTTCGAGATCCGTCAGTATCATCTCAATGAGGGACATTCGGCGCTGCTCGGGCTGGAGCTGCTGCGGCGCTTCGAGCGCTCGGCGCAGGAAGCGGGCTCCGGCTCGGTCTACGATATTCCACGCGTGAGGCAACTGTGCAACTTCACCACGCACACGCCGGTCGAAGCGGGGCACGACCAGTTTCCCTACGATCTGGTGCAGCGGATCATGGGCGATGTCATCGAGCCCGGAGAGCTCAGGTCGCTGGCGGGCGAGGACCGGCTGAACATGACGCGGCTGGCGCTCAACTTGAGCGAGTACGTCAACGGCGTCAGCCGGAAACACGCCGAAATGTCGCAGCGCACCTTCCCCGGCTTCCAGATCCATGCCGTCGCCAATGGCGTGCATGCGTCTACCTGGACCAGTCCCAGTTTCATGCGGCTCTACGACGAGCGGCTTCACGCCTGGCGCTACGAGCCCGAGCTGTTGAACCGCATCATCGATCAGGTCTCCGACGAAGCGCTGTGGGAGGCACATCAGAGCGCCAAGCGCGCGTTGATCGAGCGGGTGAAGAACTTGAGCGGCGTCGAGTTGAAGCTCGACGTTCCGATCCTGGCTTTCGCGCGTCGCGTGACGGCGTACAAACGGCCGGATCTTCTCTTCTCCGACCTGGTACGGCTCAAGCGCATAGCGCGCACCTTTCCGTTCCAGGTGGTCATCGCCGGCAAGGCACATCCGCATGACCAAACTGGGAAGCAATTGATCGAGACGCTGAATCGGCATCGCAAGGAGCTTGCGGATCTGATCCCCGTTGCGTTTCTGCCCAACTACGGAATGCAGATTGCCTTGGAGGCCGTCTCCGGTGCGGATGTCTGGCTCAACACGCCGTTACGTCCTTTGGAAGCTTCTGGCACCAGCGGGATGAAAGCGGCTTTCAACGGCGTGCCGAGCCTGAGCGTTCTAGACGGTTGGTGGATCGAAGGCTGTATCGAAGGTGTGACCGGGTGGGCGATCGGCGACTCGCTGTCGTCCGAAGGGGGCGACGCCGAGTCGCTGTACGCGAAACTCGAGAGCAAAGTGCTCCCGCTGTACCGCGCCGGCCTCCGTGCGTGGGCACCCCTGATGAAGGGCGTCATCGGCAAGAACGCTGCGCACTTCAACAGCCATCGAATGATGCGGCGCTATGCGATCGAAGCGTACATCCGCTGAACGTAGGGCGGGAGCGAGTACAGGTAGTGGAGACCAGGGGAAGGGCCGCTTCACATGGGCGGGAAGCCCAGTGCTGAGCGGAACCGGTTCTTCAACCAGACGCCATCGCGCGACGGCAATGCACGCGGCACTTCTTCCGCGCGTATCCTGATCCGGGCCAGGCCGCATCCTTGCATCGCCTGGATGCGCGCGCCCAGCGGTGCCAACGCATCCATCTCGCCGATGTCGAGCGTCCAAGCGAAGCTGCAGGCGGCGGCGACGGCTGGCAAGCTGACGCCCAGCGCGGTATGGCTGCGCTGCATCCCCGTCTCCGCGAAGCGTCCGTTGTCGAGCACGACCACCGCGAGGTTGAGCGGACGCTGTACGCCGATTGTCGCCAGCGCACCCATTCCCATCAGCTGTTCGCCGTCACCGGTGAGAACGAGCACCGGGCGGCGCGGTTGAGCGAGCGCCAATCCCAGCCCGATCGCGGCCGCTCCCCCCATGGCGCCCCACAGGTAGAAGTTGGCGCTCCGATCGCCCGCTGCAAAGAGGTCATACGAAGCCGAACCCAGGCCCGCGACTACCAAAGCATCCGGGCACTCAGACAGGAGTTTCGCGCTGGCCAAGCGCCGATCGAGGCCATCCTGATTCGTCAGTTCCCGGCCAGCCACGACTTCCTCCCGATGAGTCGCTGCGACAGCAGCACGGCAACCGCTTGGTCGCTCTCGAATGCCAGGTCCACGGCGGCCTGCACGGTTTCCTCCACATCGTCGGCCCGCGTCACGCGATAGACGCTGAACCCCATCGACTCGAGCACGCACTGCGTGGCCTTGGCCATGGGGACCTGCCAGGGGTTGAACTCGGCCCACTCGCCGCGCATGGTGACCAGGGTCAGGAGCGGGAAGCGGCAATTCGACACGAGCGAGAACATGTTCACGCAGTTCCCCACACCGCTGCTCTGCATGAGCAGTGCTGCCCGCTCGCCCCCGAGCCAAGCGCCGCAGGCGAGCGCGACGCCCTCTTCCTCGGTGGTGAGGACGATGCCGCGCATCTCGGGAGCGCCTTCTACGCGTTCAATCAGGCGCGCGTGTCCCGCATCCGGCACATAAGCGACCTGCCTGACGTGGCCCGCCTTCAACACCTCGAAGATTCGGTCCTGCCACTCTGCCATTAGCGCTCCTTTGTGTGTGAAAGCCTCGATTCAATCCATCCGATCCGCGAACCGCATGAGGAGCGGTTGGTGGTCCGACGCCTGCGTCACGTCATCTACCGTTACGGCTTGAATGCGATCGGCGAGATCGTCGGTGACGAACATGAAATCGCAGCAGTATAGCGGCCAGCTCTTGTCGTGCACCCCCACCGTCGGCGGATGCGGCCGGTCCGGATGCAGGCACTGCCACGCGTCGATGAAGCGGGGGACGTCGGCTTCGGTCGCCGCCGTCATCCGTGCGTGCTCGAGGTCCTCGGGCTTGAAGTTGAAGTCGCCGCACAGGATAGCGGAAGCCGGGCGCGGCAGGGCCTCGAACGGCTCGCCCGGCTCACCAGTCGGTCGCGGCGTCCGCGCGTGCGCGCAGGCCTCGGCGTGTAATCGGCGTAAGCCTTCAACCTGCGCTCCGCGCTGTAACGCGGAGTAGTACTCGAGATGCGTCGAGATCACGCGCAGCGCGACTCCGCGCGAGATCACGACGGCCTCCAGTGCCATCCGCTGCATGCTCGGCACATCCGGGTCCGCTGGCCAGGGCAGCATATGGCGAAACACCTGCAGCACCGACAAGCGGGTGAAGATGGCATTGCCGAACTGGCTCCGACCGCCGCGACCATCGTCCAAATCGGTCGCAACCCCGAACAACGGGAGGTAGCCTGGGAGGGCAGCTGACAACTCGGCCATCTGGTCCTCGCCGCGGCTGCCCGCCAGCCCCGGAAAGTTGATCGCTACTTCTTGCAAGCACAGCACGTCGAAGTCCCCCAGCGCTCGCGCCGCGCGCACGATGCGCATGGGATCGACTGCGCCGTCTATGCCTCGGCACCACTGCACGTTCCATGTGATAACGACCATCAGCGTTAGTCAGCCAGATGAAGCGCCAGCATGCGCAGGCACTGGTCGCAGTAAGTTCTCATCCTCCCGTATCCTTATTGCCCGCGTTCGGCTCGCACCCGCTGAACGTGCGCCCGCATCGCAGCTCTTCCCTCTACCTCCCACCAATCGCGTAAATCCTGCGGACCGCCATGTGGACTACGTTCCACGCGGCGTTCCATCGCAGCGAAAAGTTCAGCGACGTGCTTAGCACGTGTCAAACGAGGCAATGCGTGGCGTCCAAGGCGGTACAGCGCAACGTCTACATCGAGCCGGTGGGCGCTCTCCGTTCGGCCCGGTAAGCGCAGCTTGGCGAGGAGCATTGCTGCTACCCCATCAAGATATATTTGGTAGTCCATCGTCGCTCGAAGATGTAGCAGTGCTCGGGTCAGCGTCCATCACGCTGTTCAGTTATTGCGAGGCACTTACCGCACACAGGACAACAACGCCGCCTACGTAGTGATCCCGCGATCTGCTGCCATCAGAGGTCTGGTGCATAGAGCCACCGCGAGTCAACCGCCCCTCGCCATGAAGCGCAGTGCCGCGGACCTGGCGAGATCGTTGCTTGAAGTACAAGCCTCGCTCTGCACCACGTGTACCTCGAGGTGTTCCGCTGCAGAGGCCAGGAGCCACCACGCCGCGCGTGCTGCCGAAGTGCTTGCGATGCGTACTCGAGGTCCAGGCCTCCTGCTGGTCTGCGCTTAGGCCTACGGGCGCGGCGCATGCAGCGGCGGCGGATTAGTTCGAGCAAGGCTACCGCCTCACCGCACGGATGCGTCTCCTCCCGCGGGAGAGCTTGCGACCGGCGGAAAATGTTCACCTACTTATGCGCTTAGGACGCACTTACCGCACACAGGACAAGCAACGCCGCCTATGTGGTCAACGTGCGAACTCTCCTCAGAAGTGGGCATAGATGCCCACCGAGATGGTCTGTGTGTCGGCGTTGAACACCTGGCCAAAGTTGTCGTAGTCGACGCGCACACCCACATGGTCGCTGAAGTCCCATCGTGCGCCGACGCCCCAGGTAAAGCTGACGCCGGCGCCATCGTTCAAGGTCGTTCCCTGGAAGCTGTTGCACAGAAAATCGCCGCTGCCGCAACCGCTGGTCCTCCCGCTCCAGAAGAAGGCGCCGGCCTTGCCCATCAACTTGAACCCGTGGCCTAGAGGCAGAAGACCCACGCCATCCAGGGCAAATCCGCTGACCTCGCGAGTGATGCCAGTATAGGTCGTCGATCCCACCGTGACATCGGAGGTGTTGTGCAGGGCCAGGAGCCACCAGGCCGCCTGCATGCCGAAGTGCTTCGCGAAATCGTACTCGAAGAACAGGCCTCCGCTGGTATCCTTGGCCTCGGGTGTTCCACTGTAGCTGCCGGAATCATAGTTCGAGCGAGTTTGCCCAAGCATGATTCCGGTGGCCATCTTATGGTCCTGCTCCTGCTTCTGCTCTTCGGAATGAACGAGCGCGGTTGCCGCAAATGCAGCGGCGGCGGCAATCGAGATGATCAGTGTCTTCCGCTTCATCACTTGACTGCCGCCTCCGCGGGAATGCCTACACCGTACCGAAAATTGTCTCCCCAGCACTTGACGCCGTCTTCATCTCCCCATACACGGAAGGCATTGGCCGAGGTCTGGTCGCATTGTGGCCCCAAGAGGACACCTGGGGTTTGACTTGAATCAACCTGCGAATCGCTAGGCTGGTGAGCGCCCAGGTGAGCTCGCAAAGGCTTAGAGACGCGGGATTCAATCCACTCTCGCCGCGCTCTCTGCAGTCCAGAACCAGCGAGACATTAGTTTGGGCCGCCGCCACTACCGACCAAAGCGTTGAACGACCTGGCGCCGCGTATACCCTGATCTCTGAGATTGTTGTTGAATACTACATGGACCCGCTGGGCTTGCTCCGCCAGGCGCCGTACCGGCTGGACGAACCCCCGCAGTTCCTCTTCCTGGTACTCGTAGTCGAAGCGCTCGGAAGATGCGACGAGCCCTTTCTTGTCCCATGTCTGTGCATTGCGCCCGTGCAGGCGAAAGATCGCGAGCGCCGGACAGGTGACTTCCCAGACCGCTGGGATACTGCTGGAGAAACCCTGTGGCTCATCCACGACCACATGAGCTAGGTTGTGTTCCCGCTCGAACGCGAGCACCTCGCTGCGATGCTTGTCGTCGAACCACGTTCGATTGCGGAACTCGACGGCGATCTGATATCCACCCAGGACCTGCGCACAACGCGCGATGTGCTGGAGGTTCGACCGCCGGTAGAAAAACCAGGGAGGGAACTGGAACAGCACTGCACCAAGCTTCCCGGCCTGGCGCAGCGGCTCGAGGGCGAGCCGGAAGCGCCGCCACATCTCGTCCATCAGATCGGGCGGAAAGTCGGCGTAGTAGACGTTCTTTTTCTCGGCCAACGGCCCCAGCGCTTCACGAATGTCCGGCGGGAGCACCTTTGCCGGCGTCTGATGCTGCGTGAAAATCCGGAACGCCTTCACGTCGAAGACGAAGGCCTCGGGTGTGCGCTCCGCCCACAACTGGGCCACCGGCGGCGCCGGCATGGCGTAGTAGGAGCTGTCGACTTCGACCAGTGGGAAATGGGTGGCGTAGTAGCGAAGCCGGGCCTCGGCGCTCTTGGCCTCCTTGGGATAGAACAGCCTGGAATCGACCAAGGACTTGTCCGCCCAGGAGGCGGTGCCAACGAGAATATCGCCCATGCGTCGGCATTATAGGCGGGGTCACCTAGCGTTCCATCCGGCTGAGGACATTGCCCTACCTCAGCTTGATAGTGCCGTTCGCGCCGCTTTATCGACCGTTCGGCAGCTTCTCTTAACCTAATGCGTTGGGGTACGTTAAATGTGCATTCGCGGGCCTCAAGTCGATACGATCATCCCGGCACATGAACTCACACGCGAAGACGGGTTGGTCACCGTAGGTAAGGCGACGGTGCAAGGAGCAGGAACATGAGCCAGTTTGAACTTCCAGGTGAACAGTCGTTTGGGCTGTACGTGCCTCTCGTTTCGTTGGAACAGCAGCCGTCGTCCGTGCCGGCGGCGTTACCCTTGGACATGCTGGAGCATGGGGCCTACTACTCCGGGAATCTTGGTGTCGCACCGATGGTCGCGCGCTGGCACGCCAAGAAGCGGCGCTTCGTGTTCGGGGAATTCACCCTGGGCCGGCAGCAAGTGAGATCGGTTGCGCATGCTGCTGACAGCGGGACAGGAGAGCGGTTTATTCCGCTATCCAAGATCGAGCCCAAGGACACCTACCGCGTCAGCGATTACGCCTTCGAAACCGGTGGCTAAGACCTATCGCCCTCTAGCACGCCCCCGCAGGAGCATGGTTATGGTAGGCGGGGCTGGATTCGCACCAGCGACCTCCACCACGTAATGGTGGCGCTCTACGAGCTGAGCTACCCGCCTGTCTGATATCACTCAACCAGCGACTGGTACACCAGATCGCTGAAGATGTTCCCGTAATGCTGCCGCCGGTTGGGCTCCTGCGACATGTACACCGGCACGCGCTGATCCTTCGGGTCGACCCAGAAGGCGGTGCCGGCATAGCGGTCCCCGAAGAACTTGCCCACCGTACCTGCCCCGAGGCTGGAGTTTTGTTTCGTACTCTAACAGAGGGGACGCCTGCAACACTGCGTTTCAAAAAGCCTGAGCAGAAAAATTGCCGGCTGCCGACATTTGATCCAATATCGGTCCTCCCGCCCATGCCGGGCGGATACGCTGCGTCCGTTCGAAACTTTCCCTGAGGCCATGACGACGTCAGATCCCCGCCTTCCCCGGAGCAACCGTCTCGGGCGGTCCTCGGGCGCCGGCTTCTCCCGCTTGCGCTGGCTGTTGGGCGTCGTCGCGGTCGCGGTGATAGGGGTGGGGGCGTATCTGTTCTTCGTCCGGCCGGGGGATGCGCAGTCTCCGGGAGGGAAAGCGGACAAGAACGCAGCCGCGCGCAGCGTGCCCGTGGTGGCTGCGCCGGCGAAGACCGGAGACATCGGAGTCTATCTCACGGGGCTGGGCTCGGTTACACCGCTCAACACCGTCACCGTCAAGAGCCGCGTGGACGGGCAGTTGATGAAGGTGTTGTTCAAGGAAGGCCAGGTCGTACGCGCCGGGGATCTCCTGGCGCAGATCGACCCCCGCCCATTCCAGGTCCAATTGACCCAGGCCGAGGGACAGCTCGCGCGCGACGTGGCGCTGCTCAAGAATGCCCAGCTCGACCTGGAACGCTACCGCGTGCTGGTCGAGGAGGACTCGGCACCCAAGCAGCAGCTCGATACGCAGGCCTCGCTGGTGCGCCAGTACGAAGGCGCGGTAAAGGTCGACCAGGGCCAGATCGACAACGCCAAGCTGCAGCTCGTCTACTCGCGGATCACGGCGCCCATCAGCGGCACGATCGGGTTGCGCCTCGTCGATCCCGGCAACATCGTTCACGCCACCGACACCAATGGTCTGGCGGTGATCACTCAGCTTCAGCCGATCACGGTCGTGTTCACCATACCCGAGGACAGCTTGCCGCAAGTCATGAAGAAGCTGCACGCGGGCGAGCGCCTCACCGTCGAGGCCTATGACCGTGAACAGAGGAACAAGCTCGCTACGGGATATCTGCTGACGGCCGACAATCAGATCGATCCGACCACCGGAACGGTGCGCCTCAAGGCGAAGCTCGACAACGAGGACGGCGCGCTGTTTCCCAATCAGTTCGTGAACGCCCGTCTGCTGCTGGACATGAAGAAGGGCGCCACCGTGATTCCGGCCGTGGCGATCCAACGCGGCGCGCAAGGCCCATATCGTCTACGTCGTGAAGCCCGACCAGACGGTTGCGGTGCATCCGGTCACGGTCGGCGCCGACGCAGGGCGATGACGTGGCCATCGATGCCGGAGTCTCGCCAGGCGACCTGGTGGTGGTGGACGGAGCCGACAAGCTGAAGGAGGGAGCCAAGGTGGACTTGCAGCCGGGCGCTAGCGGTCCTGGCCAGCGCGGCAAATCCGGAAAGAACGGCAAGGCATGAACCTCTCCCGCCCGTTCATCCTGCGGCCGGTCGCAACCTCGCTGCTCATGGCAGCGTTGCTGCTCGCGGGCGCGGTGGCCTATCGCCTGCTGCCGGTGTCGGCGTTGCCGCAGGTGGACTATCCCACCATCCAGGTCGTGACCTTCTACCCGGGGGCCAGCCCCGACGTGATGGCGTCGTCGGTGACCGCGCCGCTCGAGCGTCAGTTCGGGCAGATGCCGGGACTGAACCAGATGACCTCGAGCAGCTCCGGCGGCAGCTCGGTCATCACGCTGCAGTTCAACCTCGCCCTCAATCTCGATGTGGCCGAACAGGAGGTGCAGGCCGCGATCAACGCGGCCTACAGCTACCTCCCTCGCGATCTGCCCAACCCGCCCGTTTATAGCAAAGTGAACCCGGCCGACGCACCGGTGCTGACGCTGGCGCTGACCTCGAAAACATTGCCGTTACCCAGCGTCGAAGATCTCGCCGACACGCGGCTGGCGCAGAAGATCTCGCAGCTGTCGGGCGTGGGTCTGGTCAGCATCGGCGGCGGCCAGCGTCCTGCGGTGCGGGTGCAAGCCAATCCGAGCGCGCTGGCCTCCTACAACGTGGGCCTGGAGGACATCCGCAGCGCGATCGCCGCGGCGAACGTGAACCAGGCCAAGGGCACCTTCGACGGCCAACAGCGCGCTTTCACTATCGCCGCTAACGACCAGCTGCTGACCAGCAGCGAGTATCGGCCTCTGATCGTCGCTTACCGCAACGGCGCTCCCGTGCACCTGTCCGACGTGGCCGACGTCGTCGACGATGCCGAGAACGTAAAGCAGGCGGCGTGGATGAACGATGCGCCGGCGGTCATCGTCAACATCCAGCGGCAGCCGGGCGCCAATGTGATCGAGGTCGTCAACCGGATCAAGAAGCTGCTGCCGCAGCTGCAGAGCGCGCTGCCGGCCGCCGTGCAGGTCTCCGTGCTCACGGACCGCACGACCACGATCCGCGCCTCGGTCCGCGACGTTCAGTTCACCCTGATGCTATCCGTCGCGCTGGTGGTGATGGTGATCTTCCTGTTTCTGCGCAACTTCGCTGCCACCGCCATCCCGAGCGTATCGGTGCCGTTGTCTTTGGTCGGCACCTTCGGGGTCATGTACCTGCTCGGCTTCAGCCTCGACAATCTCTCTTTGATGGCGCTCACCATCGCAACCGGGTTCGTGGTGGACGACGCCATCGTGATGATCGAGAACATCGCTCGCTACGTGGAGGCAGGAGACTCGCCGCTGCAGGCGGCCCTGAAAGGCGCCGAGCAGATCGGCTTCACCATCCTGTCGCTGACGGTGTCGCTGATCGCGGTGCTGATTCCGCTGCTGTTCATGGGCGATGTGGTGGGGCGGCTGTTCCGAGAGTTCGCTGTCACATTGAGCGTCACGATCCTGATCTCGGCGGCCGTGTCGCTGACGCTGACCCCGACCATGTGCGCGAGACTGCTCAGACATCGGCCCGAATCCGAGCGGACGCGCTTCTATCGGGTCACGGGCCGTGCTATCGATCGGTTGATCGAGCTGTACGGCACGACCTTGCGTTGGGTGCTGGGGCGCCAGCCTGCGACGCTGATCGTGGCAATCGCCACGCTGGCTATCACCGTTTTGCTGTACGTTTTCATCCCGAAGGGCTTCTTCCCGGTCCAGGACACCGGGGTCATTCTCGGCATTTCCGAAGCCCCGCAGTCGATCTCCTTCCCGGCCATGGCTCAGCGGCAGCAGGCGCTGGCCAAAGTGGTGCTCGAGGACCCCGCGGTCGAAAGCCTGTCGTCCTTCATCGGCATCGACGGGACCAACGCGACGCTGAACAGCGGACGCATCCTCATCAACCTGAAGCCGCTGGCTCAGCGACACGTGAGCGCCACCGAAATCATCCGCCGGCTGCAGCCCAAACTCGCCGGGGTCGAAGGCATCACGCTGTACCTGCAGCCGGTGCAGGACCTCGCAATCGAGGACCGCGTCAGCCGCACCCAGTATCAGTACACCCTCGAGGACCCGGATCCCCGGGAGCTGGGCGTGTGGTCCGAGAAGCTGGTGGAGCGGCTGCGCACCGTCCCTGCGCTGCGCGACGTCGCGAGCGACCAGCAGGATCTCGGCCTGCGGGCCGCGCTGACCATCGACCGCGGCACCGCATCCCGGCTCGGCATCACGCCGCAGTTGATCGACGACACTCTGTACGACGCGTTCGGCCAGCGTCAGGTTTCCACCATGTTCACGCAGTTGAACCAGTACCGCGTCATCCTCGAGGTCAAGCCCGAGTTTCAGCAAGGGCCCCAGCGCCCTGCAGCACATCTACGTCGGAACCCCCACCGGCGTGCAGGCCCCGCTCAGTGCCTTTACGCAAGTCGCAGAGGGGTCGGGGCCGCTGGCGATCAATCATCAGGGGCAGTTTCCCGCGGTCACTGTGTCCTTCAACCTGGCGCCTGGTGCCTCGCTCGGCGACGCGGTCCGGACCATCGAGGCGGCAAAGCAGGAGATCGGCTTACCGCCGAGCATCCAGGCCGGATTCCAGGGTGCGGCGCAAGCATTTCGCGCGTCGCTGTCCAATGAGCTGCTGCTGATCCTGGCGGCGGTGGTGACCGTGTACATCGTGCTCGGGGTGCTGTACGAGAGCTACATCCACCCGATCACGATCTTGTCCACGCTGCCTTCGGCCGGGATGGGCGCATTGCTCGCGCTGATGCTGACCCGCACCGATCTGGGCGTCATCGCCATCATCGGCATTATTTTGCTGATCGGCATCGTCATGAAGAACGCCATCATGATGATCGACTTCGCACTCGAGGCCGAACGCAAAGACGGCAGGAAGCCGGAAGATGCGATCTATCAGGCCTGCCTGCTGCGCTTCCGTCCGATCGTGATGACCACCTGGCGGCCTTGCTGGGTGCGCTGCCCCTCGCACTGAGCAGCGGCGTCGGGTCGGAGCTGCGTCAGCCGCTGGGCATCGCCATCGTCGGCGGGCTTGATCGTCAGCCAGTTGCTCACGTTGTACACCACGCCGGTCATCTACCTCGCCTTCGACCGGCTGGCGCGGCGCGTCGCTTCGTCCGCGAGCGGGTGACCCGCGCAGCGGCGCTCGGCGCATGCGGAGCGGCCGTGAACATCTCGGCGCCCTTCATCAACCGCCCGGTCGCGACGACGCTGCTCACGATCGGGCGTGGCGGCTGGCCGGCGTGATCGCGTTCCAACTGCTGCCGGTCGCCCTCTGCCGCAGGTGGACTTTCCCACTATCAGCGTATCGGCGAGCCTGCCGGGCGCGAGCCCGGAGACGATGGCCACCTCGGTGGCCACTCCGCTGGAACGCCAGCTGGGCCGCATCGCCGGCGTGACCGAGATGACGTCGACCAGCACGCATGGGCTCGACCAACATCGTCCTGCAGTTCGACCTCAACCGGAACATCGATGGGGCCGCGCGCGACGTCCAGGCTGCGATCAACGCCGCGCGCAGCCAGCTCCCCTCGACACTGCCGAGCAATCCCTACTACCGCAAGGTCAATCCCGGCCGATTCGCCGGTACTGATCCTCGCGCTGACATCCGACACGGTGAGCCAGGGCCAGATGTACGACGCGGCCTCCACCATCCTTCAGCAGAAGCTGTCGCAGATGGAGGGCGTCGGCCAGGTTCAGGTCGGCGGCAGCTCGCTGCCGGCGGTGCGCGTGGACCTCAACCCCACCGCGCTGAACAAGTACGGGATCGGTCTGGAGGACGTGCGCAGCGATGCTGTCCACCGCCAACGCGAACCGGGCCAAAGGTCATCTGACGGACGGCGACAGGACCTGGGAGGTGTACGCCAACGATCAGCTGCTCAAGGCCGACGAGTATCGCGGACTGATCGTCACCTACCGCAACGGCGCCGCCGTGCAGCTGTCGGATGTGGCCGACGTGCAGGACTCGGTGGAGGACCTGCGCAACGCCGGCCTGACCAACGGCAAGCCGGCGGTGCTGATCATCATCTATCGGCAGCCCGCGGCCAACATCATCGAGACGGTCGATCGGGTCCGCGGCCGTGCTCCCGCAGCTGCAGGCCTCGATCCCCGCGGCGATGAACCTGTCCGTGGTGCTCGACCGCACCACCACCATCCGCGCCTCGCTGCGCGACGTGGAGATCACGCTGCATGATCGCCATCGCGCTGGTGATCCTGGTGGTGTTCGTGTTCCTGCGCGACGTCCGCGCCACGTTGATCCCGAGCGTGGCCGTGCCGGTGTCTCTGATCGGAACCTTCGGCGTGATGTACCTGTGCGGCTACAGTCTGGACAATCTCTCGCTGATGGCGCTCACCATCGCCACCGGCTTCGTGGTCGACGACGCCATCGTGGTGCTGGAGAACGTCTCCCGCCACATCGAGGAAGGAATGGCGCCGATGAAGGCCGCGATACAGGGAGCGGGCGAAGTCGGTTTCACGGTGCTGTCCATGAGCACCTCGCTGGTGGCGGTGTTCATCCCGATACTGTTGATGGGCGGCATGGTCGGGCGTTTGTTCCGCGAGTTTGCGGTGGTGCTGTCGGTCGCCGTCCTGGTCTCGCTGGTGGTCTCGCTGACTACCACGCCCATGATGTGCGCAAGGGTGCTGAAGCTGGAGAGGGATCGCCCGCGCGGACGCTTGTATCGGGCCAGCGAGCGCGCATTCACTGGATCCTGGAAGCGGCTATGACAAGAGCCTCTCATGGGCCCTGCGCCACCCGCTCATCATGATCCTGGTGACGTGTGCCACGATCGCGCTGAATATCTATCTGTTCATGATCGTCCCGAAGGGTTTCTTCCCGCAGCAGGACACCGGCCGCTTGGCCGGTTCGATCGATGCGGCGCAGGACATCTCTTCCAGGCGATGCGTCAGAAGCTCGCAGGATCTCGTCGACATCGTCGGCGCCGACCCGGCAGTTGAAAGCGTGCTGGGCTTCACCGGAGGCGGCTTTGCCGGCACGCGCAACACTGGGCGCGTATTCGCCGCGCTGAAGCCCTTGGATGATCGCAAATTGAGTGTCGATCAGGTGATCGCGCGCCTGCGCGGCAAGCTGTCGAAGGTTCCCGGGGCGACACTCTACCTGCAGGCGGTCCAGGACGTGCGTATGGGCGGCAGATCGAGCAACGCCCAGTATCAGTTTACTCTTCAGGCGGAGGATTTCCGGGAGCTCAGCGCGTGGGCACCCCGGGTGCTGCAGCCGCTGCGCAAGCTGCCCGAACTGGTCGACCTGAGCAGCGATCAGCAGGACAAGGGGCTCAAGGCATCGCTCGTGATCGATCGTAGCACCGCGTCGCGACTGGGGATCACCCCGCAGATGATCGACGACACGCTCTACGATGCGTTCGGGCAACGCCAAGTGTCCACGATGTACACGCAGCTCAACCAGTACCACGTGGTGATGGAGGTCGAGCCGCGGTATTGGCAGCGACCCGAGACGCTGCGCGATATCTACGTGCGCTCATCAACGGGAGCACAGGTGCCGCTGAGTGCCTTTACGCGGTATCAGCCTACCAGCGATACCTTGCAGGTAAACCACCAAGGGCAGTTCCCGGCCGTGACGCTGTCCTTCAACCTCGCACCCGGCGTCGCGCTCGGCGATGCGGTGAAAGCCATCGAAGGCTCGCTGCGCGAGATGGGATTGCCGGAGAGCGTGCGCGGCAAGTTCGCGGGCACCGCTCAGGCTTTTCAGGCTTCTCTGGCCAGCCAGCCGTGGCTCATCCTCGCCGCGCTGGTCACGGTCTACATCGTGCTGGGCATTCTGTACGAGAGCTACGTGCACCCCATCACCATCCTGTCCACGTTGCCGTCGGCCGGAGTGGGGGCAATCCTGGCTTTGCTGATCTGCCAGACCGAGCTCACCATCATCGCGATGATCGGCATCATTCTCCTGATCGGCATCGTCAAGAAGAACGCCATCATGATGATCGACTTCGCGCTGGTCGTCGAGCGCACGCAGGGCAAGAGCTCGGTGGAGGCGATCTATCAGGCATGCTTGCTGCGTTTCCGGCCGATCATGATGACCACGATGGCGGCACTGCTGGGGGCTTTGCCCCTCGCGGTGGGCGGGGGCACGGGTGCCGAATTGCGACGCCCGCTCGGGATCGCCATTGTTGGCGGGCTGCTCGTGAGCCAGCTGCTGACGCTCTACACGACACCCGTTGTGTATCTTTACCTCGACCGGTTGAGGCTGTGGGTCAACGGCTTGCGCAAGGGAGGCCGAACCCCTCACGGTGGTGCATTGAGCCCGGCGGAGAAAACATGAGTGTACGTATCTATGCGCCGCTCTTGTTGGCCATGCTCTTGCCGCTCGCTGGCTGCATGGTTGGCCCCAACTACGTGAAACCCAAAGCGGAGATTCCTCCCGCGTACAAGGAGGACGCGGGCTGGAAGACGGCGCAGCCGCAGGACCAGCTTCCGCGAGGCAAGTGGTGGGAGCTGTTCGGCGACCCGCAATTGAACGCGCTGGAGGAGCAGGTCAACGTGTCCAATCAATCGGTGCAACTATCGTTGGCACAGTACCGCCAAGCGCGGGCGCTGGTTCAGGAAGCCCGTTCTGCTCTGTTTCCGACGGTGAGCCTGAATCCAGAGATCACCCGCGGCAAGGCATCGAGTACGCTGGGTTCTCAGCCGGCGGCACGCGGCGCGATCACTCTCTATCAGGTCCCCGTGGAAGCGTCGTGGACCGTCGACCTCTGGGGCCAATACCGGCGAGGTTACGAATCCACCGAGGCCAGCGCGCAAGCCAGCGCCGCGCAGCTGGAGACGACGCGGCTCGCCATGCAGGCGGAGTTGGCGCAAGACTACTTCCTGCTGCGCACACTCGATTCGCAGAAGCTGCTCCTCGAGGACACGGCAGTCAACTACCAGAAAACGCTGAACCTCACCAAAAACCGCTACGCGAGCGGAGTCGTGTCCAGGGCCGACGTGGTCGCGGCCGAGACCCTGCTACGCTCCACGCAGGCCCAGGCCATAGCAGTGGGCGTCCAGCGCGCTCAGATGGAGCATGCCATCGCCATGTTGATCGGCGAGCCCGCGCCGTTGTTCTCGCTTCCGCAGATGCCTCTGCCGCTCACCGTTGTGCCGCCATCCATTCCTGCAGGCGTTCCCTCTGCGCTGCTCGAGCGCAGGCCGGACATCGCTGCCGCGGAGCGCGGTGTGGCCGCGGCAAATGCCCAGATCGGCGTGGCTATTGCGGGTTACTATCCGACTCTGACACTGAGCGGTGTGCTGGGTTTCGGGACCACCAGCTCCTTCGCTTCCTGCTGCTCCCAGTTGTTCACGTATCCGAGCCGCTACTGGTCGCTGGGCGCGCAGGCGGTACAGCCGCTGTTCAACGGCTTCTTGACCCGCGCCCAGGTCGACGCGGCGCGCGCGGCCTACGATGGAACCGTGGCGACATACCGTCAGACGGTCCTAAGCGGTTTTCAAGAAGTGGAGGACAACCTTTCCGCGCTCAGAATCCTTGAGCAGCAGGCCCAGGTGCAGAACGCCGCCGTGGCTTCCGCTGAACAGTCTGTGCAGCTCTTCCTGAACCAGTACAAGGCCGGCACCATCAGCTATCTCGAGGTGGTTGTCGTGCAAGACACGTTGCTCAGCAACAAGGTCACCGCAGTGACCATCCTGGGAAGTCGCATGACGGCGGCGGTATTGCTCGTCAAGGCGCTCGGCGGAGGGTGGCAGGCTACGGATCTGCCGACGCCGAACGATCTCGCGAAGCGCCAGGATCTTGCGCACGGACCCGACACGGCTCCAACCACTGCTGCCGCTACCCAACCCGCTGGACCCCACCCGGCTCAGTGACGCCGCGCCTCTTGGCCTGGAGCGGAACGCCCGAATCAAGGCCCGGGCGCGACAGCCCGCCAGATATCTAGCGGATCGTGTCTGGCTCGTGCCGCAATCCCGGGCTCGCGCGAGCCCGTGTGCGCGATCGAGCCTTGCGTCCGAGATGCTTCGCTTGAAGGTTTTCCAGGCGGCGTGGCACGTGCGTTTCCCGGTGCGCGGGAGCGGGTGCCCGACCTCGATCGAATTCAAGCGGTATCATCAGCCCCCAGCACCTTACGGGCCACAGACCGGTCGACGATCGCAAGGCAGGCGATGCCAGCGAATTCAGGCAAGACATTGCCTTGATCCGTGAGGAGCAACGACTCGAAAGCGTTCGACGATGACCGACTCCGACCGACAAAAACGAAGGGTGTTGATCTTCGGCATCTCCGGCCAGGACGGCGCCTACCTTGCTCGCTTCCTGACCGCGCGCGGCTACGATGTGCACGGAACATCCCGAGACGTGGAAGTCACGTCGTTCAGAAATCTCGACGCGATGTCTCTGCGGGAACGAGTCGGTCTTCATTCCGCAGTCGTCACCGATCCGAACAGCGTACGCGCCGCCATACTGACCGTAGACCCGGACGAGATCTACAACTTGTCGGGCCAGACCTCGGTTGGCTTGTCGTATTCCCAACCGGGAGAAGCGCTCGGCAGCATCGCCATGGGGACGCTGAATATCCTGGAGACGATACGCGAATACAAGCCGGCTTTGCGCCTTTATAACGCGTGCTCCGGGGAGTGCTTCGGTGACACCGGAGGAAGCGCCGCGAACGAAGCAACGCCGTTTCGACCGATGAGCCCGTATAGTGTGGCGAAGAGCACGGCTTTCTGGCTCGTTTCGACCTATCGCCGCTCTTATGGGCTGTTCGCTTGCTCCGGCGTGCTGTTCAACCACGAATCCCCGCTGCGGCCCGAGCGATTCGTGACGCGGAAGGTCGCCCTGGCGGCAGCGAGAATATCGCTAGGGTCAGCCAAGCAATTGCAGCTCGGCAATCTCGCGATTGTGCGCGACTGGGGCTGGGCGCCGGACTACGTGGAGAGCATGTGGCGCATGTTGCAGCAACCTCAGCCGAAAGACTACGTCATCGCAACCGGGAGGAGCGTGCCGTTGAGCTACTATGTCGAGGCGTGCTTCAATCGAGTCGGTCGCGATTGGCGCGAGCATGTCATCAGAGATGAACGTCTGTTCAGGCCAAGCGATCCAGCTTACGGTGCGGGCGATGCGTCGCTCGCGCGCTCGGAGCTAGGCTGGGTGCCCGCCCATGATGTCGACGACGTCGCTCGGCTCATGACAGACGCTGCGTTGGCGCAGCTCAAGGGGCAGCCGTTCGAGCAGATCGTGAGTGGGAGCTGATGATGACGCCGGGTCCGGTTGCTTCGCGGCGCGCCGTGCGGTGACCCCAATGCCCGAGAGCCCGCGGCGATGAGCGAGAATTCCCGCGACGGGCTGCCGGTGCACGTCGTCGAGCCGACGCTGGAAGGTGTATCGGGACACTGCTTGAACGTGGTGAAGAGCCTGTGCGAGGCGGGGCAAGGTCTCGACTTCCGCCTCTGGGTCGGGCGTCGCGCCAAACTGCCAGAGCTCACGGGCCTTGCATCCGAGTTTCACCCGTACTTCCGGCGCCAGATCCGCAAACCGCAGGCGTTCCTCTTGTATCGCAAGCTGCTGCGTGGCTCTGGCCGGATCGTCGTCACCACCGCCACCACGCTGGACTTGTATGCGCTCGACTGGGGCGCGCGCGGCGTCATCCCGCCCGGCAAGGTGTTCCTCTATTTCCACCAGGCAAGGCGGCTGAACCAGAAGAAGCTCGAGCGCTTCAGGCGCCTGGCGGCAAGACAGCCAAACCTCACCGTGATGGGCACGACGCCCGCGATCGAGCAGATCTTCCGCGACAGCGGATTCGCAGACACGGCCACCTTGCGGCTGCCGCCGGGGATCGATGCAGGAGCATTCGCAGCGCAGCCCACGCCGTTCCGTCACCTGCTGTTCGCCGGCGCGGCGCGTGCGGACAAGGGCGTCGGGGCCATCGTCGATCTCGTTGAGCACCTGGCGCGCACCGGCGCGCGCGTGCCGATAATGGTGCAGACCTGCGCCGATCATTACGGCAAGTACGATCCCGAAACGACCGCCGATTTGGAGCGTCTTCGGGGCGTGACGTACTCGCCGCTGACCACGCTTCCCGACGCTCTGCCGCCGAAGGCGTACGCAGAAGCGTTCGCGGGCGGAATCTCGCTGCAGCCGTACAAGCGCGAGGAGTACGCGAACAAGATGAGCGCCGTCATCCTCGATGCGTTGAGCGCGGGTTGCCCGGTCGTCACGATCTCGGGCACGTCGATGGCCGAGATCGTGAAGCGCTTCGACGCCGGCGTCGTTGTCGACGAATCGAAGCCCGAGAGCTTGTGGGAGGCGTGCCGTGCCATCATCGCCGACTACGCGCGCTACCAGGAGCGGGCGCGGCACGCGGGCGCGATCCTTCGCGATGAGAACAGCTGGGCGCCGCTGGTCGAGCGGCTGCGGGCATCGTCGAGGCAGTGATCGCACTAATGTAGCCTGGATAGAGCGCAGCGTAATTCAGGGATGAGCCCCGGGTTCCGCTGCGCTCCACCCGGGCTGCTCGCTTCACCGGGCTCGTCATCAGCGGCGATTCGCGCCGACGAGGTCGGCCGCCTTCTCGGCGACCGCGATCACCGCCGCGTTGATGTTGCCCGAGGGGACGGCCGGCATGACTGACGCATCGACGACCCGAAGGTGCTCAACGCCGTACACGCGCAGCTGGGGATCGACCACGGCGCGCGCGTCCGTTCCCATGCGGCACGTGGAGGTCGGGTGGAACACCGTGTCCCCGGCCTCGCGGCAGAATGCGAGCCAGTCCTCGTCGCTGCGCACACGCGGTCCGGGAAACTCCTCAGCGGCGACGTAGGCGCGCAGCGGCGCCGTGGAGGCGATGCGGCGGATGAGCTTCAAGCCATCCACCATCACGCGGCGATCGTTCGCCGTCGAAAGATAGTTGTAGCGGATCGCGGGTGCAGCGCGCGCGTCGGGCGAGGCGATGTGCACCGAGCCGCGCGACTCGACCTGGGTCTGCGATACCGACAGTGTGAAGCCGGAGAACGGGTGCAGCACGCCGCCGCGCTTCGCCGTCGAGAAGTTGATGAAGTAGATCTGCGCGTCGGGGCGAGGTATCTCGGGCCGCGTGCGCACGAACGCCCCCGCGTAACCCGCGCTCACGGCGAGCGGGCCGCGGCGAAACAGCAGGTACTGTAGCCCGATCTTCGCCTTGCGCCACAGGCTCAGCATGTCGTCGTTCAGCGTGATCGGCCGGGTGCAGCGCCAGAAAGTGCGGCAATAGAAATGATCCTGCAGGTCCTCGCCCACGCTGGGCGCGTCGTGCACGACCGGGATCGCGTGGCGCTCGAGCAGCGCGCGTGGACCCACACCCGAGAGCTGCAGCAGCTGCGGCGAGTTGATGGTGCCGGCGGCGAGAATCACTTCACGCGCTGCGCGCGCTTCGTGCTTAGTACCGCCCGCTTCATAGGCAACGCCGGTTGCGCGCTTGCCCTCGAACAGCACCCTGGTGGCGAGCGCCTCGACCTCGACGTGCAGGTTCGGACGCCTTTGCGCCGGACGCAGGTAACCCACCGCCGTGCTGCAGCGCCGGCCGTTTCTCGCCGTGGCCTGGTAGTAGCCCGTGCCTTCCTGGGTTGCACCGTTGAAATCGTCGTTGCGGGGAATGCCGAGCGCCATCGCCGAGGCGATGAAAGCGTCGCACAGCTCGTGCCGATCCGGAAGACTCGACACCGCGATGGGGCCGCCGGCGCCGTGCCACTCGCTCGCGCCGCGCTCATGGTCCTCGGATTTCTTGAAATACGGCAGCAGGTCGTCGAACGCCCAGCCAGGCACGCCCCAGCCGTCGTAGTCCTCACGCTGGCCGCGGATGTGAACCAGGCCGTTGATCGAGGAGGAGCCCCCCAGCACCTTGCCGCGCGGCGTGAACACGCGCCGCCCGTTGAGCGCCGGCTCGGGCTCCGACTGGTAGGCCCAGTTTACGTCGGTGCGCGCGAACAGTTTCCCGTAGCCGAGCGGCACGTGGATCCACAAGTCCCTGTCGCGCGGTCCCGCCTCGAGCAGCAGCACCGTGCTGCGCCCGTCGTGGGTGAGGCGGTTAGCGAGCACGCAGCCCGCCGAACCCGCGCCTACGATTACGTAGTCGAAGCTGTTCAAAGGGAGGCAGGAAACGCCGATGGACGCCGATACGCCGATGAGAACCTTGCAGTCGCTAAGCTCACTCTTTGCGTCCCCCCATTGGGAATGGATGCTGTGCCTCGGATTCCTTCCATCTATAGGGATTCGGTCCAGCCTGTTCCAGCTGCGTAAGTACGCTTACGGGTCGAGATCCTGTCTGTTCAGCGAACAGAACAATCGGTACACGCCGATGTGCGGGCCGGCGCGAAAAGCGCTGCGCAGAGCTGCTGCGACAGCGCGCGCTTCCTCCTCGGTGGTGGTCTCGACCAAGGCGGCAGCCGCCACGCTCTTGTCAGGTCCTCGCAGCTGCTGCTCGGCCGACGATACGGCGGGCGCGTTGGGCCGGGTCAGCGTCCACAGCTCCGTGCTGAGCGCGTCGTCGCGCGACGCGATCGTACGCAGCTGCGGCTCCAGCGAACTGTCCGGCTTTGAGTCGAAACGAACGCTGACCGCGAACGCGCCGCGCAGCATTCCCCAACGGACCGCTTGGGTGAGAAGCGCGCGCGTCGCGTTGGTGAATATCCCGGACATGACGCGTCGGGTCAGCTCGGTAGGGTTTTCCACCCGCTCGACGTAGGCCTCGGAGAACAGGACGTCGGGTGTGGCGGTTTCGTAGAAGGTGAAGTACTCCGGCTCGCCCTCGATCGCGCGGTAGCGCCAAGCTGCGCGGAAGCCCGGTATGGAGAGCCGCTCCGGGAGGTGCTCGCCGCGATACCAAGCTTCGTACTCGGTCTCGGTCCCGGCGCGGCGGTCGTTCCAGATCGCTAGAATCCCGTGCGGGGCCCGTTTTGTCGGTTCCATGGATACGTCCTCGGTTCGCATTGTCCCGTCGCCGCTGCCGGCCAACGAGGTAGAGTATAGTGATTCAGCATGAGCGCGTCCTCCCGAAGCGAAGCCCAGCAGCGCGCCGACGCCATTCGCGTCTTCCAGGCTGAGCTGGAGCGCTTGGAGCGCGAAGGCGTGCTCCAGCTCGGCGAGGACCAGCGCCGCGCGATCGCGCAGTATCACACCGGACTGCTCGCGCAGTACGCGCAAGCATTCGACATCGACCGCGACGTGCAGGCAAAGCAATTGTCGCTGGGGATGCGGATCGCGTCGTTCCTGGGGGCGCTGGCCTTAGCGGCAAGCGTCTTCTTCCTCTTCTACCAGTTCTGGGGCCTTTTCTCCACCGCGGCGCAGGTCGCGATCCTGCTGATTGCAGCGCTCGGCACGCTGGCGGGCACGGTTTGGATCCAGGGGCGGGATGCGACAGGCTATTTCACCAAGCTCGCCGCCATGGTCGCGTTTGCGTGCTTCGTGCTCGACATCGTCATGCTCGGGCAGATCTTCAATATCACGCCTTCTGACAAGGCGCTCGTGCCATGGGCCTTGCTGGCTTTGCTTCTGGCGTATACCTGCGACCTTCGACTCCTCTTGGCGGCCGGAATTGTCTGCTTGATCGCTTTCGTTTCGGCGCGCACCGGAACCTGGAGCGGGATGTACTGGCTGCACTTCGGCGAGCGGCCGGAGAACTTCTTTCCCGCGGCGCTCGTCCTGTTCCTCGTGCCGCAGATCTTGCAGCACGATCGCTTCGGGGGATTCGGTGCGATCTACCGCGTATTCGCGCTGTTGACGCTGTTCTTGCCCATGCTGGTGCTCGCCAATTGGGGGCAGGCGAGTTATCTGGACCTGGACCCCGGCCTGGTCGAGGGTTCGTACCAGGTGCTCGGCTTTGCGGGCAGCGCGGCTGCGGTATGGCTCGGTGTTCGCCGCCACTGGCCGGAAGTGGTGAACACGGGCGTGACGTTCTTCGTGATCTTCCTGTACACCAAGTTCTTCGACTGGTGGTGGGACACGATGCCGAAGTATCTCTTCTTCTTCGTTCTGGGCCTCACCGCCATCCTGTTCCTCGTCGTGCTCAGGCGTCTCCGAGGCGTGGGCCGGAGGTTGATATGAGGTTGCGCATGATGCAGTGGTCGCGCGCGCATACCCTCATCGTGGGGGCAGGGCTGGTAGTGCTCACCAATGCCGTCGCGCTGATCGGTGTCGCCTACAACCGCAGCGGCGACCCGGACAGCGTTCTGGCTCTCACGCAGCGCGAGCTGCAGATGCCTTATAAGTGGTGGAGAGACCGCGAGAACAGCGGCATCGGACTCAGGCTGTTGTGGCGCGTGCACAGACAGGAGATCGGTGACGAGATCGATACGGGAACCTGGTACGGCGGCGTCGGTGGCGCACCGGAGTGGCTCACCAAGGGCAAGCTGGCCGAGCTTGGTTTCGACGTCTCTCAGCCCGAGGACTCCGGTCGAGGGCGCAGGCGCTACGAGAAGCAGCTCCCGAAGGAGGTCTTGCTCGTCCTGGAGTTGGATGGTTCCGCCTACAGTCAAGCGCGCGAGCGCGCCAAGGGCCACGCGGATCGGGAAGATGCGCTGCGTACCGCCAACCCGGACAAGAAGGAGTTCGAGCAGCGCTCCAAGGAGGCTCGAGACCGGTTGGACAGAGAGCAACGCCTGTACAGCCGCCTGTTCGCGGTCGATGCCGGTCTCGACGCAAGCGCGTTGCGTTCGAAGTACCCCGACCGTGCCCATTACGCTATCGCGCGTGGGCAGGTACGTCCGATCGTCACCGGCTCCGGACACTCGTTCAAGCTCTCGGGTTACATTACCGGGCTCAGTATCGACGAGATCAACGTGCCGCTCGAATTCCGGAACGTGTTCGAGCATGTCCTGCCGACGTTGCAACGGGCGCACGCAGTCCGGCGCGCTTCGACGCCACGGTCGCCTTTGGCAGCGTCTCGAGCCGTGGATTACCGCGGCCGCTCGGAGCGGCTCGAACTGAATTCGGGGAGCGCGGTCACGTCGCCGCCCAGCAACCTGACGTTCAGCCGGCCGCCTTGGAACACCATCTCCTGCAGCGCGCGGTCGACCAGGCCGGAACCGCCGCTTACGCCGTCCGCTTTGCTCGACTGCCTTTGGTCTGACGGGGGGGAACGGCCGCCGCTACCCGGTTTCGGCCGCTGGACTTCGCTTCGTAGAGCGCTTTGTCGGCCTGTTCGATGAGATCGGCCAGGACGCCGTCGCCATCGGGCAGGGTCGCGACACCGATGCTGACTGTCACGCGCAGCGTCGTGATGTCGCTGAAGGTGGCGCTGCACCGCTCGTCGATCGAGCTGCGGAGCTTATCCGCGATTGCGAGACCCCGCTCGATGTCGCAACCTGGCATGCCGACAAAGAACTCGTCGCCGCCATAGCGGCCCACGATATCCGCGCCGCGCAGCGACGAGAGCAGTAACCCGCCGACTTCCTGAAGGACTCGGTCGCCGATGGCGTGCCCGAAGCGGTCGTTGACCGACTTGAAGTGGTCGATGTCCAGTGCCAGGCAGCTCAAGGGTTTGCCGCTGCGGCGCGCATCTTCCCGCGCTTGTGTCATGCGCTCGAAGAATGCCCGGCGGGTGAGGCATCCAGTCAACGAGTCGTGTGAGGCTAGGCGTTCGAGCGCAACGTTCTTCTCCGCGATCTCGTCCCGCGAGGCGTGAAGCTCGGCCAGGGCGCGCGGAGAGCCGCTCGTTCGCCAGATGCACTGCCGTGAGGTCGTCGAATGTCGCCACGCATCCACGCGCAACTGCTCGCGGATCGGTGATTGGCGCGCAATTGACCACGAGTTTCTTCCCGGTCCCCGAGGACGGGGCGACTTCGATCGCGTAGCCCATGACCGGCTTACCGCTGTGCATGGCGCGCGTCCAGGGGTATCCGGCTGGATCGGAAGGAAGGCCCGCGGCGAGCCAGGGCAGGTTGGAGAGCTGCTTGCCCACTATGTCCGAGGACCCCTCGCCGGAGAGCGCACGAAAGGCCCGGTTGGCGAGCAGGACCCGGCCGCGCCTGTCCAGCACGACCACACCTTCGGTCATGATGTCGAAGGCGAGCGTCACGCGCTCGGGGATCACGGCCTTCGGATCCAGATGGACCAGCGCGCGGCGGATGTACTGCCAGTAAACGAGCGTTCCGAGCAGGACAATGCCAAGCAGGGTGATCCAGAGCGGATGGGCGAGTGCCCGCTGGAGCGCGCTGCGTTGGTCCGGAGAATAGACGATCTCGAAGCTGCCCCAGCGCTGGCTGCCGCTAGATAAGGCGACCAGCAGCTCGGTTGGCGTCGAGTGTTCCGCGTCCGGGTTGCTCCATGCGTTGCCGTGGTCGCCCGCCTGCGTGAGCACGGTCCGGTCCGCTCTTCGCACCGCGAGCGAGCGGATGTTCGGGTCATGCTCGCGCATGCGTTCCAGTGCGAGCGCCAGCGTCTTGTGGTCAGCGCGCTCCAGCGAGCAGCGCCACCTGTGTTGCCGCGCTTTCGGCAAACGCTTTGCGCTGGTCCATGACCTGGGCATCCGGGTCTGGGAACACGCCGAACAGTAAATCGACCACGAGCAGGATCGTGCTGGTCAGCACTACGAGCCCGAAGGTGATCTGGACGGTCGGGCCGGATGCGCATCAGCCTGGCTCTTCGCGGCTCCCACCCCGGGAACCTCGCGGGTCGAGCACACGGGTGACCGCCCGTTCTGCGTCCGCATCCGGCGGGGCATCCCCAGTCGCGCCGTCATCGTCAGCTGCTCTGTCGACGATCGGCAGCAGGTCGACGTGCTGCCAGAGAGGGAGTCCAAGGATCAGCAGGTACGTCCAGAGGCTCGACTGCAGGAGGAACATTGCAGTGCCGCCCCCTACCAGGGTCGCACTCAGCCGTCCAGGACTGACACGCGGAGCAATCGGGGCGCGCGTGCCACGATCTCGAGGCGCCTGCGCAGATCCCGCGGTTATCGGGGGTTGCTCCAGACTCGGGGCGACGGGCTTGGGTTGTTCGTTGACTGCGACTGGTTTCGGCCGTGCGTTGTCTGCGACGGGTTTGGGCTGTGCATTGTCCGCAGGGCAGGCTTTGGGTATGGATGCCCCCGCTTCGCCCCCTCGCCCCCCGTACACCTTCTTACCGAGGCCATCGACCAGGCGGTTGCAGGCGCGGTCCAGCCGAACGCCTTGGACGGCGTCGCCACCCTGTCGCGCCCCGGAGTCCGGACCCCGATCGAGCGCGTGCACGGCCGTCTGTGCGAGCGCACTGGGGCATGCGGCGAACATGCAGGCAACCAAGCCCACGGCCACGAGCTGGCCTGACGCGCTGCGGGAGACGGTTCTCATCGAGGGTAGATCACTCAGGCAAAAGACCTCCTCCCTGTGTTCTTCGTCAAACGAGTTGACCAAGTGGCGTCGTGGACCGACACCTGCAGAGGGATTCGAGGCCAGTGGGCGGATGCGCCAGCAAGAGTAGTGCCATTGGCGCCAAGGCCTGGGCAACCGAGCTGTCCGTCCGGGTCTGCCGCCAAAACTCCGGACGCCAGGTCCAGCCTATACTCCCCAAGGTCGGGCAAAGTCGCAATCGTGACCGGCTCAGCTCGTGGCATTTGCCAGGCGATCGCGCTGCGGCTTGCGCGCGATGGCGCCAGCGTTGTGATCAACGGTCTGGACGAGGCATAGCGACAATTTCAGGTGGGCGCATAGGGTCTCCGTCAAAATGACATGACACAGCATCGACGAGCACTGGTCATTGGCGGCTCTCTGGGCGGGCTCTTCGCGGCGCATTTGCTGCGCAACGATGGCTGGGGAGTGGATATTTTCGAGCGAGTACCCGAAGAGTTGGCTGGTCGGGGGGCCGGCATCGTTACCCATCCCGAGCTGTTCGGCGCGCTGGTCCGATGCGGAGTGGAGATCGATGACAGCATCGGAGTGGAAGTGCCTGCGCGCGTTACGTTGGATTCATCCGGGCGGACGATCGGGGAGTTTGCTCTGAGGCAGATCCTGACCTCCTGGGGACGGCTGTACGCATTGCTCAAAGCTCGGTTTCCAGCCCAGTCGTACCACCGCGGTTTGGCCCTCGAACGCATCGAACCGTGCCAAGGCGGTGTAGTGGCTTGTTTCGCAAATGGACAACGCGCGCAAGGAGAACTGCTGGTCGGTGCCGACGGGATTCGATCGACCGTCCGCTCTCAGTTCATGCCTTCGGTGGCACCTCAGTACGCTGGTTATGTGGCCTGGAGAGGCCTGGTGGACGAGGCTATCATTTCATCGCAGACGCACGCCGCGTTGTTCGAAAGGTTCGGTTTCTGCCTGCCTCCGGGAGAGCAGATGCTCGGCTACCCGGTGGCCGGCGCCGGGAATACGACGCAGCGCGGTCATCGGCGCTACAACTTCGTGTGGTATCGGCCGGCGGCGGAGGATCTGGGATTGGTCGACTTGCTCACCGATGAATACGGACATCGGCACGAGGTTTCGATCCCGCCCCCACTCATCCGCCGCGAGGTGATTACTCGCATGCAGCACGATGCCGACGCGCTGCTCGCACCCCAGTTCGCGGAGATCGTGAGACTGACGGAGCAGCCGTTTTTTCAGCCGATTTACGATGTGGAATCCCCGCAGCTGGTGTTTGGCCGGGTGGTGCTGGTGGGCGATGCCGCCTTCGTAGCACGGCCGCATGTCGGCATGGGAGTGACCAAGGCGGCCGGGGACGCCGTGGCGTTAGCGGATGCACTACATGGGAACGACGATATTCACGAAGCGCTGAGGCACTACGAGGAGGCCCGGGTTCGGTTCGGTGCCACTGTCATCGCTCGCGCACGGCATCTGGGCGCGTATATGCAAGCGCAGATCAGGACGACGAGCGAGCGGCAGATGGCGGAGCGCTATCGCACGCCCGCGGCCGTTATGCGGGAGACCGCTACGCCGGAAAATATGTGGAGCATTATTCCGGCGTAGGATAGACCAAGTCCAAGCCGCCTCAAGCAGGAGACCGCCATGCCAGTCGAAAAGCTCGACCACTATTCGATTCGCACCCTGGATCTGCGTGCGTCAGAAAGGTTCTACACGCAGATCATGGGCTTCACGGTTGGTTTTCGACCCCCTTTCAAGTTTCCCGGCCTGTGGCTGTATAACGGGGGCAGTTACCCGGATACCTTGGGCGTCGTGCACATCATCGGTGTCGACCCGAACGACCCGGAAGGACTAAAGGAGTATCTTGGCGATCGGGATGTAGCGTCCCTGAAAGGCACCGGTACGGTCGATCATATGGCGTTCCGTGCGACCGGCTTGTCGCAGATGCGTGCCAAGCTGAAACAGGCCGCAATCCCGTATCGAGAGCGAACGGTCCCCTCGCTCAGCTTGCATCAAGTGTTCGTAGAGGACCCGAGCGACGTGACAATCGAGCTCAACTATCCTGCGAGCGAAGCAGAACAACCCGTATAACAAATCGCTACCAGTACCGTTCCTTTTGGTCACTGCAAGGAGGAGACACCATGGCAACGACGATCGGAGATGTCATCACTCCCGGACAGGTGAAGGCTTTCACCGTGCGGGAGACGAAACCCGGCGCGCTTAAAGACCTCGCGCCCCAATACAAGCAGCTGTTGACGGAGCCCGTGACCGCCTCACTGACCACGGTCAACAACAAGGGCGAGATGCAAGTCACGCCGGTGTGGGTCGGCAATGACGGCACCTACCTCGAGCTCAACTCGGTACGCGGCCGTAAGAAGGATCGCAATCTACGCAGCAACGGCAAGGTGACGCTGCTGCTCATGAATCCGAAGAACCCGTATCACTGGATGTCGATCAACGGCAAAGTCGTCGATATCGTCGACGAGGACGACAAAGCCCGCGGGCGAGCTTGCGACCCAGAGTATCGACTCGCTGGGACTCCGCTACGTCAACCAGACCCCGTATCCCTTCCGGGATCCGAGAGGCGAGGTGCGGGTACTCTACAAGGTGGAACCGACGCAGATCCTGACCTTCGGCAACCCCTGAGTCGATCGACCGGTCTTCAGGTGTCCCTTGCTGGCTGGGCGGCGCAAGACCCCCAGCCGGCACTTCTTCACGGCCTGCGGAGCTCACACACGACAACAAATGACGGAGCCAATTGCTGCACTGCTGGAGGGCAACCCTCACCGCCGCCTGAGCGATGATGAGGTACGCAGACTGGCGCGCGAAGCCGACCTCGGCGCGCTCATGCTACGAGCCGGTCGTTTGCGTGACGTGGCGCACGGCGAGCTTATCTCGTATTCGCGCAAAGTGTTTATCCCGCTTACCCATCTGTGCCGGGACGTGTGCCATTACTGCACCTTCGCACGCACCCCTCGTAAAGGCACCCCCAGCTATCTATCGCCAGAGCAGGTGCTGGAGATCGCCCGCGCGGGCGAACGGGCTGGATGCAAAGAGGCGCTGTTCACGTTGGGCGATAAACCGGAGCTGCGTTATTCCGCCGCACGCGAGCAGCTGGCCCGGCTCGGTCATTCGACGACGTTGTCCTATCTGGCGCAGATGTGCGACATGGTTCTACGCGAGACGAGCCTTCTGCCCCACGTCAACCCGGGCGTGATGACACGCGAAGAAATCGCGCTGCTGCGCCGAGTATCGGTGTCGCAGGGAATCATGCTCGAGAGTGTTTCTGAGCGTCTGTGCGAGCGGGGAGGCGTGCATTACGGGTCGCCCGACAAGGTCCCGGGTGTCCGGCTCGCTACGTTACGCTTCGGGGGGGAGCTGAAGGTCCCGTTCACCACCGGCATTCTCATCGGCATCGGAGAGACGCGGGACGAGCGCGTTGACTCTCTGCTCGCCTTGCGCGGGCTGCACGAGGCGTACGGCCATATCCAGGAAGTGATCGTCCAGAACTTCCGCGCCAAGCCCGTCACCAAGATGGCGGGTGCGCAAGAGCCGGCGCTGAGCGACCTGATGTGGACGTTGGCTCTCGCCCGTTTGGTCTTCGGGCCTGAGATGAACTTGCAGGCGCCTCCGAACCTCACGCCGAGCGCCTACCCTGATCTGATCGCTGCCGGACTGAACGACTGGGGCGGCGTGTCCCCGATCACGCCGGACCATGTCAACCCGGAAGCCCCGTGGCCGGAAATCGAGCGGCTACGGGAGAATACTGAGAAGGCCGGCAAGGCGCTGGTCGAGCGGCTCGCGGTGTATCCGAGCTATTGCCGGGATGCCGGGAGCTGGCACGACGCCGCAGTGGTCGCGCGCGTGCTGCGGGCCACGGACGCGGAAGGATTCGCGCGGACCGATGATTGGGCGCCCGGCCAGTTGGCGTTGCCGTTGGCCACCCGGCAGCCTGGCGCAGTTGGAGCGAGTGCCGCGATCGACAGGATCCTGGCAGCCGCCTTCGATGGTGCGACTCTGGACGAGGCGGATATCGTTCGGTTGTTTCAGGCGCGCGGGGCGCAGTTCGATGCGGTAAGTGCCGCGGCCGATGAGTTGCGCCGGCGTACCGTGGGCGACGTGGTGCGATACGTCGTCAACCGCAACATCAACTACACCAACGTGTGCTCCTTCCGGTGCCAGTTCTGCGCCTTCTCGAAGGGCAAGCTGAGCGAGAACTTGCGCGGGGTTGCGTACGATCTCTCGCTGGAGGAGGTCGTGCGACGCGCGCAGGAAGCTTGGGCACGTGGCGCGACCGAAGTGTGCATGCAAGGCGGCATTCACCCCGACTACACCGGGGAGACTTACCTGGCACTGTGCCGCGCAGTGAAGTCTGCGCTGCCGCGCATGCATATTCACGCATTCTCTCCGCTGGAGGTGTCGCACGGCGCACAATCGCTCGGACTTGCCGGTCGAAGATTTTCTCCGGCTGCTGCGTGAAGCCGGTTTGGGAACCCTGCCCGGCACGGCCGCGGAAGTTCTGGATGACGAGGTGCGGCGCCTGATCTGTCCGGACAAGCTAAGTACAGAACAATGGTTGCAGGTGGTCGAAGCCGCGCACCGGGTCGGATTCAGGACCACCGGGACCATCATGTTCGGCCACGTCGATCGCTACGCCCACTGGGCTCGGCATCTGCTGCGCATTCGCGCGTTGCAGGCGCGGACGCACGGCTTCACCGAGTTCGTGCCGCTGCCCTTCGTGCACATGGAAGCGCCGATGTACCTGAAGGGGAAGGCTCGCAAAGGTCCCACCTATCGCGAGGCGGTGCTGATGCATGCCGTGGCGCGCCTCGCGCTGCATCCGCTGATTCCCAATGTCCAAGTGTCCTGGGTAAAGCTCGGCCCGGAGGGCGCTCGCGGCTGTCTAAGGGCGGGCGCCAATGACCTGGGCGGTACGCTCATGAACGAAAGCATCTCCCGCGCTGCGGGGACCTGCCACGGCCAGGAAATGCCGCCGCAACTGATGGACGAGCTCATTGCCTCTTGTGGCCGCATACCGGAACAGCGCACGACGCTGTACTGCCAGCCACCCTCCGAGCGGCGCGAGCTCTCCTATGCCGCGAAGGAACTCGCCCCGATTGTGCTGCCGCCCGCCGGCAAGCGGGCTCGTATCGGCGGTGGGCGTGCGGCCGCTGCGGCTTTGCGCTGACCCCAGAATCTAGACTACGAGGAAACGTCCATGGACTACGGCTTCAGCATCCCCACGCGGGGTTCGCTTGCGAACCGAGACAGCGTTCTTGCACTGGCGAAGCGCGGCGAGGAACTGGGGTTCGCGTATCTCGCGATTCCCGATCACGTTGTCATCCCGCGCGAAATCCACTCGCCGTATCCATACAACGTAGAGCGCAAGATGGTTGGCGCCGCGGACGGAGACTGCCTCGAGCAACTCACGCTGCTGGCCTACCTGGCTGCGGCGACGACGAAGATCCGTCTATTGACCTCCGTAATGGTGGTACCGCATCGGCCTCCGGTCCTCACCGCCAAGGTGCTGGCTACGATCGATGTGCTCTCCCGCGGGCGCGTCACGGTCGGTTGTGGGGTCGGGTGGCTGCAGGAAGAGTTCGAAGCGATCGGTGCCCCACCGTTCTCTGAGCGCGGCAAGGTCACCGACGAGTATCTGCGGATCTTCAAGACGCTGTGGATACAGGAAGATCCGCGCTTCGAGGGCAAGTACGCGCGCTTGGAGAACATCACTTTTCTGCCGAAACCCGTCCAAAGACCGCATCCCCCGCTTTGGATCGGCGGCGAAAGCCCCGCGGCGCTGCGTCGCGTCGTCGCGCTGGGCGATGCTTGGTATCCCATCGGCTCCAATCCGCAGTTCCCGTTGAACACGGCGCAGCGGTATTCCGAAGCAGTCTCCCGCTTGCGCGAGGAGGCGGCACGTGCCAAGCGTGATCCCGCTAGTATCGAGCTCAACTTCTGGGCCTCCTGGTACAAGGAAGGTCAGAGGCTCACCGTTGAAGACGGGCAACGCCTGGCCTTCACTGGCAGCGACGCCGAGGTTGCGCAAGATATCCAGGCCTATCGATCGTTCGGCGTCCGGCATCTCTTGTTCAACTTTGTGCGGCCCACACTGAAGGAGTCGCTTGCCGCGATGGAGCGTTTTGCGACTAAGGTGCTTCCGCTCGCAGGCCGATGAACCCGGGCGACGATCCATCGGACCGCACCACTCTCGCAGTTCTCGGAGGAACCGGGAGCGAGGGAAGCGCACTGGCGCTGCGTTGGGCGAATGCCGGGTACTCGGTCGTCATCGGGTCCCGCAACTCCGACAAGGCCGCACAGGTCTGCGCGCGGCTCAACTCGCGGCTCGGACGCGAGGCAGTCTCGCATGACAGTTATCGCGGCGCCGCCGCTGCCGCTTCCATAGTCGTGTTGAGCGTGCCCTACGCCGCGCAACGCAGCACGGTGGAAGAGGTGCGCGACCTACTCGCCGGCAAGATCTTGATCGACACCACCGTGCCGCTGGTGCCACCGAAGGTGGCTCGCGTCCAGCTCCCCGAGGGCTGTTCGGCGGTTGCTGCAATCCAGAGGCTATTGGGCGAGTCGGTGAAGGTGGTCTCCGCGTTTCAGAATGTGTCGGCGCATCTTCTGCAAGACCTGACGCACGAGGTGGAGTGCGACGTGCTCGTTTGCGGCGACGACGTACAAGCGCGGGAAACGGTGATCAAGCTCGCCGCGGATATCGGTTTGCACGCCCTGCATGCCGGCCCGATCGTCAACTCGGCTGCTGCTGAGGCGCTCACATCGATACTCATTGCGATCAACTCCAGGTACAAAGTGGACGGCGCCGGCATACGCATCACTCGCCTAGAGCATCGGGAACACTAGCAGGCATCGGTGAATCGGCTAACGGAGCCTTGCTTGGAGACAGCGGCCACCAAACGCGAAGTTCGTTTGATCGCGCTGGCCGGCATACCGCTCGTGCGCGAGGGCGACGACTTGTGCGAGCTCATCCTGAGCGCGGCTGCGCGCTCCGGCGAGAGATTGCTTACAGGCGATGTGATGGTGCTGGCACAGAAGATCGTATCCAAGGCTCAGGGACGCTATGTGGACTTGGCTCGAGTTACTCCCTCCCCGCGCGCGCTGGAGCTGGCCAAGGTGGTCGATAAGGATCCGCGCATCATCGAAGTGATCCTTTCCGAGTCCCGGGAGGTGCTGCGTGCGCGGCGCGATGTGCTGATCGTTGTGCACCGCCTGGGCTTCGTGATGGCAAATGCCGGGATCGACCTGTCGAATGTAGACGGCAATGTGGCAGACACGCGGGCCTTACTGTTGCCGACCGACCCGGATGGTGAATGCGACAGAATTCATGGCGTCCTGCTCGAGCGCACGGGGGCCAGCGTCGGAGTGATCATCAATGACAGCCATGGCCGCGCCTGGCGGAATGGCACCGTCGGGGTGGCGATCGGTGCCAGCCGCGTTCCGGTGCTCCTCGATCTGCGCGGAAAGCCTGATTTGTTCGGGCGTGCACTGCGCATAACACAGGTCGGCTTGGCCGACGAGCTGGCTGCAGCGGCCTCGCTTCTGATGGGACAAGCTGACGAAGGCATTCCCGCCGTGCTCATTCGTGGTGTCCACTGCAAGGGACAGGAAGGCCGGGCCGCGGACTTGATTCGACCAAGAGAGTTAGATCTATTCCGTTGAGCAGGGCCGAACCGACGGGAATAGCGGGCGTGCTGCGCAGCGATTCCGCTTAGTAGCTAAGAGAGGGCATCAGCGATGGGCGCCAAGGAGGACTGTGGAGCGAACGATGTGGCGTTGGCAGAGCCGCCACGGGATTTTCTATCTGAGCGTCGCTCGATCAGGCGGTACTTGGGGTTTCCCGTAGCGCGTAAGCTGGTTGACGTCCTGCTGGCGGCGGCGACCGCAGCGCCCTCGGCTCACAATCGCCAGCCGTGGCGTTTTCTGGTGATCGAAGGGCAGGCGACGAAACAGCAACTGGCCCGGGCCATGGGCGAAAGGCTGCGCTCGGATCGCCTGCGCGATGGCGACCCTTCGGATGCGATCGAGGCCGACGTGTCGCGTTCCTATGCGCGACTCACTGGTGCACCGGTGATCATTCTGGTGTGCATGACGATGGCGGACATGGACCGTTACGCCGATGATAGGCGTAACCAAGCCGAGCGTGCCATGGCAGTCCAGGGCACCGCGATGGCTGCACAAAATCTATTGGTTGCGGCACATAGCGCGGGCTTGGGTGCATGCTGGATGTGCGCTCCCTTGTTCTGTCCGGAGACCGTGGCCGCTACCCTGACTCTGCCATCCGATTGGGAGCCGCAAGCGATCATCACACTGGGGTACCCGGCGGATCGCGGCAAGCCGTTCCAGCGCCGTCCGCTGTCCGAGGTTACCCGCTACGAGGATCGCGGTCCATGATCCTTGCACTCGCCGGCGGTGTGGGAGGAGCCAAGCTCGCCAAAGGCCTGGCAGATGTCCTCGCCCCTGAGCAGCTGATGATCGTGGTCAATACAGGCGACGATTTCGAGCATTTGGGACTCCACATCTCGCCCGACCTGGATACCGTCATGTATACCCTTGCGGGGATCAACGATCCATCCCGGGGATGGGGCATCTCTGGCGAGACATGGAACTTCATGCGGGCCCTGAAGACCCTGGGCGGGGAGACGTGGTTCCAACTGGGGGATCGCGATCTCGCTACGCACGTCGAGCGCACGCAGCGGCTGCGCGCGGGCGAGAGCTTGTCCGCTGTCACCGAACGCTTGTGCGCACGGCTCAATGTCCGGCATCGCGTCGTGCCGATGAGTGACGAGCCTGTGCGTACGCTAGTGCATACCCCGGACGGCGTGCTGACCTTTCAAGACTACTTCGTGCGCAGGCGTTCCGAACCGGCTGTCACGAGGCTGGAGTTTTCTGGAGTGGACGAGGCGCGAATGACCGAAGCCTTACGCTCCGCGCTCGACAGTCAATCTCTGGCGGCCGTGATCATCTGTCCGTCGAATCCTTATTTGAGCATTGCTCCTATCCTTGCGCTGACCGGAATGCGAACAGCGCTCGAGCGCCGGCGGGTTCCGGTGGTCGCCGTCTCGCCGATCGTGGCTGGACAAGCGCTCAAGGGGCCGGCCGCGAAGATCATGCACGAGCTCGGCAAGCGGCCTTCGTCGCTTGAAGTCGCCCGCTTCTACCATGGTCTGATCGACGCGCTCGTAGTGGATCACGCGGATTCAGCGCTGGGCGCATCCATCGATGCGCTGGGCATCCACCCTATTGTCACGAATACGATCATGAAGGAACCCGGGGATCGGATCGAGTTGGCCAGGTGCGTCATCGATTCTGTTCTCTCAGCAGCCGCGCGACCCGCCGCAGGGAGCCCGGCATGAACGTGTGGCTCGTGGTGCCAGTGAAGTCTTTGCGCGATGGCAAGAGCCGCTTGGCGCCAGCGCTTGGCTCAGCGGAGCGGCGTGCGTTCATCGAGTGGCTGCTCGTGCGCACGCTGGAGCAGGCAGCTCACTTCCCCGGGCTGGAGCGGACCCTGCTGGTCAGCCCATGCGAAGCAGCCCGCGCATCTGCCAGCGCGTGCGGTGCGCGAGTTCTGGAAGAGCATGCCCCGGGCGGATTGAACAATGCGTTGCGGCAGGCGCAGCTGGCGCTGAGCGAGCTGGGTGCCACACGAATGTTGACCGTTTCCAGCGATCTGCCACTGCTGCGAGCACAAGATCTGCGGCATCTCGCGAGCGCGTCATCGGCTGGCACCGTCGTGCTAGCACCAGATCGCAACAGGCAAGGCACCAATGGACTCTGCCTCCACACCTCCGTCTGCTTCGACTTTTCGTTCGGTCCGAACAGTTTTGAGCGGCATCTCGACTGCGTGCGGCAACTCAGCATGCAAAGCGTGATCGTCGATCGCCCTGGGCTTGCATTCGATGTCGATATTCCAGATCACCTGACGGAACTCCGCGCATTGAAGCATCCAGGCCCGGTACTGTCTAAAAGCTCGAATGAGGGCACTCCAGCGCGCTCTCCAAGTCAGTAGTTGCAACCTCCGACAGAACACAATCGTCCGGCGGCTACTTGGCGATGAGGTCAACCGCGTCGTCGAACTGGTATCTTTCCATTGATTTGATTGGGGCCTCCAGTCCGGTTTCCCTCGCCGGGTTAGAGCATCCGACAAAAGTTTGATCTAGGTCAAAGCAGCTCATAGCTCGAAGGTGTCTGCTGATTTTTGCGTCACGCCGGAAGCACGGCGGGATTCCAGCCGCGGCCGTCTATGCCTCATATAGTTGCGCGAGCTGCCAGGAATCAAAGGACGCAAATTCCCTTGGATGTAATTAAGGGGGAGGAGTATGAACTCGAGGACGGCGGGCGCTGCTTTGCTTGTGGCAGTGATCGTAGTCGGCACGGCCCGGGCCCAAGATGACGATCTGGCGGCAGGCGAAAAACTCTACGCATCGCAATGCAGAGTCTGTCACGGCCTCGTCGCGCCGCCTACGAGCGATCTCGGCCCCGGCTCGTCGCAGCCGCGGGCCGTGCGCCTGGCAATGCAACAGTCCGCGGGACCAACCATGCGAGATGTCCCGACCGAGATGACGTCAGGATCGAGCGTCTCGACAACGATGCCGGCTTGGCCAGGTAAAGACGCAGCGGAGGCTGTGCGCATCGCCTTCTCACCGCCCTATGGCCCGAATCTGCGCGGCATCTATGGCCGACCCGCCGGCACCATTCAAGGGTTCGTCTACTCTTCCGCCTTCCTGAAGTCCCTGAAAGGAATGGAGTGGAACGACGCCTCCCTCGACGTTTGGATCACCAATACCCAGAAGTGGGTGCCTGGCGTGTACATGTACTACAAGCAACCGGATCCAGAAGTCCGCCGCAAGATCATTCTGTACCTGAAAGCGAATTGATGAGGCGGCACACCAGCTGTTGACACAGTCGGAGCCTGACCTTCACGAATGACCGGCCTCGGCCCGGTTCCGTTGAACAACCGCTTGCCACCTGCTCGGACGTACGCTCAGGGTCGGACTGCGTCATTCGCCGAAGTCTCAGTTCGGCCAACTGCAGACGGTGAAGTTTTCTGCTCCATTGCGGTCACTTGAGAGTGTTATTGGCAGACCCAGATCGCGTTTGCGCAAGGTCAGAGCACAGGCCCAAGGTCAGAGCACAGGCCCAAGCGTTGCAATGAGGTTGTTCCATAGCCGGTTTGACATGGGCCAGGCCGCCACCGCCTCTTTAGTGACCGGGTGCAATCGGGCGATGTAGTCCTGATGGCGCTCGCGCATCGCACCGGTGAGTGTGGGATCGTGGAACAGGATGATGTTCTCGTAGTTGAGCTCGAAACTGCGGCGGTGCATGTTGCGCAGAAACTGGAACAGGTCACGGAAGAACCGCGAGCGGCTGCCTGACGAGTAGTGGATACGCGAGCGTACAGCGCCACAGTCACGGTGCTCGTCCTTACGGTGGGTCCGGTGCGCCTTCCTGGAGGAATACCTCACGGATCAGGTCGCTGAGGATGAATCGCTGTGGGTGAATCACTATTCCGGTCCGGCTCTTCCTCCCTTACCGGTTCTCGCCCTAGCGAAGCGGACGGCGCAGGGACCGGAAGGCGGCTCTAGACAAAACATCAGGCGCCGATCGATCGATACGGCTCAACTTGTCATGCCGGCCATTCGAGAGACGTCTTAAGGAATCTAAGGCTATGCTTATGAACGCTCTCAGGCACTGCTTTTCTGCCGGGTTCCCAGGTCGCTCCCTGCTGGCGGTCGGCCGGTCTTACCCATTGTCGCGGCTATGGATTCTTAGCTTGCTTGCTTCTAAATGCTGCGAGTGCTGAGGCCGCATACAGACTAGAACCTATCTCAAAATTGTTGTGCTGATGAATGCGAGTTTCTACAATCGCGTCCATGCTGCGTTTGAGCGACGAACAATGGGAACGGATTCGCGAGCATTTTCCCGAGGAGAACATTCCCGAAGGTCGCCCGGGACGCAAGCCAGTGCCAACGCGCCAGGTACTGGAAGCGGTGCTGTGGATTCTGAACACTGGCGCGCAGTGGCACATGCTCCCGCAATGCTATCCGAACTACAAGACTGTGCATCGACGCTTTCAGCAGTGGTGCGAGCGCGAGGTACTGCGCGAGATTCTGGCGCAGTTGGCCAATGCACTTAGAGACGAAGGCGGGATCGACGAGCGCGAGTGCTTCATTGATGCAACGTTTGCCTCGGCCAAAGGTGACGGCGAGGAAATTGGCAAGACCAGGCGTGGCAAGGGGGTGAAGATCCTCGCGATTGTGGATCGCCATGGTCTGCCGCTGTCGGTGAGCACGCATGCGGCCAACCATCATGAAGTCACGCTGGTGCAGCTTAGTTTCGAGTTCTACATGATCGAGGCCAAGCCGCAGAACCTGATTGGCGATCGCGCCTACGACAGCGATGCACTCGATGAGCAGCTGAAGAGGGACGGGGTGGAGATGATTGCGCCGAATCGAGCGAACCGCAAGCTCAAGACCCAAGACGGGCGTCGCCTGCGCCGCTATGCACGAAGGTGGATCGTGGAGAGGTATTTTGCCTGGTTGCAATGGAAGCGCCGCCTGTTGGTTCGCTGGGAGTACTACTCCTCAAACTTCCTGCGTTTGGTACAGCTCGCGTCGATTTTGATGTTGCTCAAGCAATTTTGAGATAGGTTCTAGTCAACCCTTACACGATAACGTCGATGACCGGCACATTGAGTACAAATACAGCAGACGTTTCAGACGCTAATTCAAGTCCATCAAATCCCCCTGTGATGACGAACACCTTCGGGTGTGCTGGTGACGCGGCGCCCGTTGACGGTCCTGCCGGGCATTGATGGAGATATAATGGCGTTGGAGTCGGGCAGTCTCGTCTTGATTTAACGACGGAGGTTGCGGAATTAAGGAGAGTTTGGGGAGGTGACGTGAGGGCGAGTACAATATGGGCATCACTTTCATGAAGGAGATCGAATGAAGAATGTTCGAGTTATGAGTGTCGCATTAATGGCTTTGGCGTTGACCCTTGCCACCGGCTGTGCATCCAGCGGCCGCGCGAAGGAGAGCGAGAAGGCCGTGCAATCCATGGAGGATATGCAGGAGAACCTGGTGAAAGCCAAGGCAGACGTCGATCGCACTGTCGTGCTGCTGGGCCAGTTGGAAGAGGGAACCGATCAGAAGAAAGTGTTCTCTGAATACACCGACTCGGTAAAGAAGCTGCAGGCCGCCGGCGAAAACGCCAAGAAGCGCGGCGAAGCGATGAAGGCCAACCGAGAGGAATTCCTCGCCAAGTGGGATAAGGAATTGGCCGAAGTTCAGAATCCTGAAGTGAAGAAGGGTCTGCAACAGCGCCGCGAAGAAGTGAAGACCAAATTCGGCAAATTGACCGAGATGGCAGTCGCCGTGCGCAATGCGTATACGCCGTTCATGGCAGATACAACCGATGTGCAGAAGGCCCTGTCGGTCGACCTGAGCCCATCAGGCGTCGCAGCCATCAAGCCTGCGATTGAAAAGACCAAGGCAGATGGCGCAGTGCTGACTCAGAAGATCGACTCACTCGCCAATGAACTGGCCGCGATCCGTGGAAATATCTCGCCTGATGCCGGCGCGAAGTAATCTTGTCTGTGTCCGACGGCTTTTCTTCCGCCCCGGCAAAGGAGGCAGGCAGCATCAACGCCGCGAACGCGACCACAATGGCGGCGCCCAGGGCGAGGCGGAGGCTTTCGATCTTGCTCGAGCGGTGGAAGATATCGGCCGTCCTTATTGTTGTAAGAGACCCGAGTTAAACGCTCTGCAGAAAACGCGTTGGTTAGTAGAAGGCACGGAGAACCCGTACTTTGACGCACATCAAAGATGACGACAACAGCGGCGAGGCTCGATCCAGAAAATAGGGAGCGACTGTCCGCTCCCAGCTTATATAGCAGAGTCCGCGAAGGTCTGCTTCGCTAGAGCACGACAGGCAGCTCGGGGTCGACGGCCGACCTACCCGAAGGGATAGGGAGCAGTAAATCCAACCATCTTGTGCGGGCCGGCGAGGCGTTGCGCGAGCAGCACGAGGGGCCTGCGGTCCGGCGCCGGCGCAAGGGGGCCAGGACGCGAATTTCAATGAACGTCGCGGCGCTCGGGGGCGACTGTCGAAGGACGTGGTCTGTCCCTCGAGTGGCCAGCAAAGTTCGTGGCTGGCGCCTCAGGCCTTCGCGAGCGGGGCGATCTTGTCGAGCACGCGCAGGACCTCGTCGCGGTTCAAGTCCGGCACCTCGAGCAGCACGCGATGGATGCCGGCGTCGCGATAGGCCGCGAGCGCGGCCTGGTCCGCCGGCGCGTTGAACACCGTGATCGACAGGGTCGCGGGATCGCGTCCTGCCGCATCGGCCGCTTGGCGAAGGCGGGCCACCGCGCTCTTGGGCTCCCAGCCGCCGCGCGGGCGCGGGAACCAGCCGTCGCAGAACTCGACCACGCGCCTCAAGGTGTGGTCGGTCTCCCCGCCGAGAAAGATCGGCGGATGCGGCTTCTGCTTCGGTTTGGGGTACAGCCAGACCGGATCGAAGTTGACGAACTCGCCGTGGAATTCGGCTTGCTCCTGGGTCCACAGCGCCTTCATGGCCAGCACGCGTTCGCGCAGCAGCTTGAAGCGGGTGTCGTAACGCGTGCCGTGGTTCTCCATCTCCTCGACGTTCCAACCACCGCCCATGGCGAATATGAAACGGCCGCCCGAGAGTTGGTCCAGGCTGGCCACCGACTTGGCAGTGATGATCGGGTCGCGCTGTGGCACCAGGGCGATGCCCGTGCCCAGCTTCAGCGTACGCGTTGCCGCCGCGGCGAACGACAGGGCGACGAACGGATCGTGCGTGTGCGAGTAGCGCTTGGGCAATTCGCCACCGCTCGGGAAGGGCGTTCGCCGGCTGACCGGTATGTGGGTGTGCTCGCACACGAACAGCGACTCGAAACCGCGCGCTTCGAGAGCGCGCGCCAACTCGGCGACATCGATGCCGTAGTCGGTCGGAAAGTGGAAAACCCCAACGAGCATGGCAATTCCTCCGCGGGTTCAATTCGTCCGGGCGCAGCCTAAGGGAGCACCCGGTCCGTCATAGTTCTCTGGAAAACTCATAGCATGCATTGCTTCCCATGTCGCGATCGGACGCGCGATGGACTTAGGTCCCCTCCGCGACGGACAGGTTGCCCCAACTCGTCGTCCGTTCGATGCGAACAGCGATGACCGCGTGCTGCGCGATCTGCATCGCGTTGAGCTGCCGGTAGCGGGCACGGAGCAGCGCCTGCGCATCGTCGTGTTCCGTCCCGTCGCTCAGGATTTCGGCGTTTCCACGCAGCATGACCCAGCCGAGCAGAGTCCAATCTTCGTCGTAGCGATCGACGACGACGGCGACCGCTGGATTCTCGACGATATTCCTCAGGCGCTTGAGCGCCGTGCCGGGATGTCGTTTCGGCTTTTCGTCGATTGTGATGTAGAGCGTGCCCTCCGAAATCGCGAAGCACACCGGCACGACATGGGGGGCTGCGCGAGCTGTCGGCAGTGGCGAGATGAGCGATCCTTCGATGGGCCAAAAATCGGCGCTCGCCGTCCGACAGCATGCTCGCCTCAACTGCCACGTCTCCATGCCTTTTATGCACGAACTATTGTGCAGGAACGAGAAATCTGGGTCAAACTGCCCGACTCTCATGGGCTCACTGAATATAGCGCCTGCCAGCCGGCAGCAGCGAACACGACACTTAACAACGCATGCCCCGCCTCTATCGCTACTCGTTGCTCGCGGCCCTGGTCGCGGCCATCCTCGGCGCCGGCTGGTACTTCACTCGCCCGAAGCCGATCGCTGTTGCCCTTGCGACGGTCGACCACGGACTGGTCGAGCGCACGGTTTCCAATACGCGCGCCGCGACGATTACCGCCTGCCGCCGCAGCCGGCTGGCGCCGAAGTCGGGCGGGCAGATCGCCCGGCTGCTGGTGCGCGAGGGGGACCGCGTCAAAGCCGGCCAGGTGCTACTCGAGCTGTGGAACAAGGATCTGATCGCCAACGAGCGGCTGACGAAGGACCAGCTCAAGGCGGCTGGGCTGCGCGCGCAGGAGGCCTGCCTGGCCGCGGACCTGGCCGAGCGCGATGCCGAGCGCTCGCGTCAGTTGAAGGAGAAAGGCTTCATCAGCGACGATCGGCTGGATCGCGCCGTATCTGATGCACAGACCAAACGTGCGGGTTGCGATGCCGCGCGCGCCGAAGCGCAGCAGGCTCAGACGCGCATCTCCGCCGCGCAGGCTGACCTTTCGCGCACCGTGCTGCGGGCCCCGTTTGATGGAGTCGTGGCGAAAATCACCGGCGAGCTCGGTGAGTTCGCCACGCCCTCTCCGCCCGGTATCCCGACGCCGCCGGCAGTCGATCTCATCGACGACAGTTGTCTCTACGTCACGGCGCCGATCGACGAGGTCGATGCTCCCGCCATACGGCTAAAGATGCCTGCGCGCATCAGCGTCGACGCGTTCCCGGGCCGCAAGTTCAAGGGGCACGTGCGCCGGATCGCACCCTATGTGCTGGAAGCGGAGAAGCAGGCGCGCACGGTGGACGTGGAGGTGGAGTTTAGCGATCCGGGCGAGACGCAGGTCCTGCTGGTCGGCTACAGCGCCGACGTCGAGATCGTACTGGATGCGCGCGACAACGTGCTGCGCGTGCCCACGCCTGCCATCCAGGAGAGCAACCGCGTGCTGGTCTATCTGCCGCGCACAGGTTTGGCGGAAGAGCGCAGGATCACCACCGGATTGTCGAACTGGCAGTACACCGAAAGCACGTCAGGACTGACGCAGGGCGACCAGGTCGTGCTCTCGCTGGAGAAACCCGGCGTGAAGGCCGGCGCCAAGCTCGTCCCCGAGCAGCCAGACAGCCGCCCGCCGCGCAAATGATCGGGCTGGAGCAGATCAGCCGCGTGTTTCAGGTCGGCGGCCAGCCTGTGCACGCGCTGCGCGAGGTCACGCTCGCGGTCGAGTCAGGGGAATACGTCAGCCTCATGGGCCCGTCGGGCTCGGGAAAATCCACGCTGCTCAACATCGTCGGTCTGCTCGACCGTGCAAGCAGTGGCATCTACCGTCTGGACGGCAAGGATGTGACGTCGTTGTCGGACGAGGAGCAGGCGCGCGTGCGGCGCGAGAAGATCGGTTTCGTGTTCCAGTTCTTCCACCTCGTCCCCCGCCTCAGCGCTGCGGAAAACATCGAGCTGCCCATGGCCCTGGGCGGAATCCCTGCCGCAGAGCGCCGCGCGCGTGCGGCGGAGCTGTTGAATGCATATGGTCTGGGGGATCGCGCCGATCACCGCCCCGACCAGCTCTCGGGCGGACAGCGCCAGCGCGTTGCCATTGCGCGGGCGACGGTGATGCGCCCCGGTATGCTCCTGGCCGACGAGCCCACCGGGAATCTGGATCGCGCGTCGGGGAAGGAGGTGGTCCAGATCCTGGAGAACCTGCACGAGAGCGGCGTCACGTTGCTGCTGGTCACCCACGATCCCGAGCTCGGCCGGCGCGCACATCGCCAGCTGCGCATGGTGGACGGCGCCATCGCCGAGGATCGAAAAGAGGGCCAAGCATGAAGCCCCTCGACGTGCTGCGCTTCGCCTGGACCAGCCTGCGTGGCTACCCCAGCCGGACCCTGCTCATGACCATCGCGATGGCCATCGGCGTGGCGGCGGTCGTGATCTTCACCGCGCTGGGCGAGGGCGCGCGCCGCTACGTGGTGGACCAGTTCGCTTCGCTCGGCACCAATCTGGTGATCGTGTTCCCCGGGCGCAGCGAGACGGCCGGGACCGGCCCGGGCATGTTCCTCGGGCAGACGCCGCGCGACCTCACGCTGGACGATGCGCTCGCGCTGACGCGCAGCCGCGCCGTGCTGCGCGTGGCGCCGCTGGCAGTGGGCTCGGCCCTCGTTTCCTTCGGCGGGCGCAGCCGCGAGGCACCGGTCATCGGCACCACCGCTGACTGGCAGGTCATCCGCAACATGCAGATGGCACAAGGCTCGTTCCTGCCGGGCGGCGACCCGCACGCTCCCAGCCCGGTGTGCGTGATTGGCGCAACGGTACGCGACGAGCTGTTCGGTGCTGCGCCGGCGCTCGGGCAGTTCGTGCGCATCGGCGACCGCCGTTTCCGCGTGATCGGCGTCCTGGCCACGCAGGGCCAGCACATGGGATTCAACACCGACGAGATGGTGATCGTGCCCGTTGCCTCGGCCCAGGCGCTGTACAACATCAACACGCTGTTGCGCATCCTGGCCGAGGCGCGCAGCCGCGAGGAGCTGGACGCAGCCAAACGCGACATGACCCGGATCATCCAGGACCGCCATCAAGGCGAGCTGGATGTCACGGTGGTGACGCAGGATGCGGTGCTTGCCACCTTTGACCGTGTGCTCACCGCGTTGACCTTCGCGGTCGGCGGCATCGCTGCCGTCAGTCTGGCTGTGGCCGGGATTCTCATCATGAACGTGATGCTGATCGCGGTGTCGCAGCGGACACGCGAGATCGGCCTGCTCAAGGCCGTCGGCGCCACGCCGGGACAGATCCGGCTGCTGTTCTTCGGCGAAGCCGTGCTGCTGTCTTCGATCGGCGCCGCGGCCGGAGTATTGCTGGGCCTGGCAGGCAACGCGGTGCTCGTGCGCGTGTATCCGGTCTTGCCGGCCGCGGCCCCGGTGTGGGCAGTCGTCGCGGCGGTGGCGACGGCGGTGACGACCGGCATCGTGTTCAGCATCATGCCGGCGCGCCGCGCCGCCCAGCTCGATCCGGTGAGCGCTCTCTCGGGGCGCTAGAGAATGCCCGCCGCGGACTTCCTGCGCTTCGTGTTCAGCTCGCTCGCGGCGCACCGGCTGCGCAGCTTCCTTACGGCGCTGGGCATCTGCGTGGGAATCGCCGCGGTCATCCTGCTGACCTCCATCGGCGCCGGCCTGCAGCAGTTCGTGACCTCGGAGTTCACCCAATTCGGGACCAACTTCATCAACATCAACCCGGGCAAGGTGACCACCCAGGGCATGTCGGTCGGAGTGTTCGGGTCGGTGCGGCCGCTCAGCTTGGACGACGCGGAAGCGCTGCGCCGGGTGCCGCAAGTCCTGCTCACCAATGCCGGTGTCGTCGGCAACGCCGAGGTCAGCGTCCAGGGCCGCGCGCGGCGAGTCACGGTGTTCGGTTCCGGTCCCGATTTCCCGGCCGCGTTCAAGATGGAGGTCGCGCTCGGACAGTGGCTTCCGCACGAGGAACTCAGTCAGGCGCGGGCCTTCGCCGTGCTGGGCCCCACAGTGCGACAGGAGTTGTTCGGAGCCACCAACCCGCTGGGCAGCCGCATCGAGATCGGCGGCTATCGTTACCGGGTGATCGGGGTGATCAGGTCCAAGGGCAACGTGCTGGGGTGGGACTTCGACGATTGCGTGTACATTCCCTCGGCGCGCGCGCTGGAGCTGTTCAATCGCGAGGGTCTGATGGAGATCCACGTCGTCCACGATCCGCAAGCGGACGTGAACCAGCTGGTGGAACGGGTACGCCAGGTGCTGATCGCCCGCCATGGGCGTGAGGACTTCACCATCACTCCGCAGCAGAAGATGCTGGACACGCTGAACTCCGTGCTCCAGGTCTTGACTTTCGCGGTCGGCGCGCTGGGCGGGATCTCGTTGGTAGTGGGCGGCGTAGGGATCTTGACCATCATGACCATTGCGGTGGCCGAGCGCACGGTCGAGATCGGTCTGCTGCGCGCCCTGGGGGCGCCTCGCAAGCAGGTGCTGACGCTGTTCCTGGCGGAAGCGACGCTGCTCGCCGCCGCGGGCGGGCTTTCGGGGCTAGCGCTGGGGTTCGCGCTGGCGCAACTGCTGCACGCGCTGTTCCCGGCGCTGCCCGTCAACACGCCTTGGCTGTATGCGCTGCTGGCCGAGCTGATCGCGGTGTCGGTGGGCTTGGCGGCTGGTGTTGCGCCCGCCGGCCGCGCCTCACGCCTCGATCCGGTGGAGGCGCTGCGCGCTGAGTGAAGGGCCCGGCCTCCCCAGTCAATCGGGAGATTGATCATCGTCAAAGGAAATTCGGCTGATCTTCCTACACTTCCATGGGGGGCAACCAAGGAGAGGCGCGGTGGGACAGGAAATCAGCCGCATTCGGTTCGAGCCGGGGGATTTCGAGCAGTTTTCCGCGCGCCTTGCGCTCGAGACCGACCTGCTCGAGCGCTGGTTGCGGCAAGGGCGATTCGACCAGACTTCTTACGTCGCCGGGTTCGAGCTGGAGGCCTGGTTGCTGGACCGGAACTTCTTTCCGTTCCCGATCAACGAGGCGTATCTGAAGCGTTTGAACGACCCCCTGGTGGTGCCCGAGCTGTCCAAGTTCAACGTCGAGCTCAATGGCACGCCGCAGTCGCTCACCGGTCGTGCGCTCGGCGCGCTGGAAACCGAACTGACCGCGACCTGGCGGCGCTGCCTGGCGGTGGCGCACGAGCTGGAGGGCACGTTGGTGATGATCGGCATTCTGCCCACGATCCGCGAGCGGGACCTGACGCTCGCGAACGTCTCTCCGCTCAACCGCTTTCATGCGCTGAACCATGAGGTGCTCAAGCTGCGCGGCGGGCGTCCGATCCGGTTGGACATCGCAGGGCGCGAGCGGCTGCAGCTCACTCATCGCGACGTGATGCTCGAGGCCGCCACCACGTCGTTCCAGGTGCATCTGCAGGCTCCGGCCGAGGAGGCTGCGCGCTACTACAACGCATCGGTGCTGTTGTCCGCGCCCTTGGTGGCCGTGTCGGCCAATTCGCCGTGTCTGTTCCAGAAGCAGCTCTGGGACGAGACGCGCATACCGCTGTTCGAGCAAGCCGTAGACACTGGCGATGCGGGACACCCCGAGTGCCGGCGCGTGACGTTCGGGTCGGGATATCTGCACGACAGCGCCGCCGAGTGCTTCCGGGAGAATGTGGAGCGCTACCAAGTGCTGCTGCCGATCCAGTTCGACGATGGGCCGGACGGCCTGCGCCACCTGCGCCTGCACAATGGCACCATCTGGCGCTGGAACAGGCTGCTGGTCGGGTTCGACGGGCAGGCCACGCCGCACGTCCGCATCGAGCACAGGGTCATGCCTGCCGGACCGAGCATCGTGGACATGATCGCCAACGCCGCCCTGTATCTTGGAGCAGCACGCTTTCTCGCGGGGCTTAAGATCCCGCCCGAGGTCGATCTGCCCTTCGCGCAAGCGCGCGAGAACTTTTACCGCGCCGCCCGCGACGGGCTGGCGGCAGAGGTGGTCTGGCTAGGCGGCAGCCGCGTCGACGTGCGCACCCTGCTGCTCGAAGAGATCGTTCCGATGGCGCGCGAGGGCTTGAAGATCCTCGGCGTGGAGGAAGAGGAAAGCGAACGTTACCTCGATATCATCATCGCTCGCCTGCGCACCGGCCAGAACGGCGCCGCCTGGCAGCGCGCACACCTCGAGAAGCACGGCCGGGACTGCTTCCGGCTCACGGCTGACTACCTCGAGCACCAGCGTACGGCGATGCCCGTGCACGAGTGGGACGTGTAGATGCTTAATGTTTTGGAGGCATTGCCCGCCGGATTCCTCGATGCGCCGGCGCGGGAGCTGTACAGAATCCTCGCGGGTCCCAGCCTGATCCATCTGCCCGGCCGCCGCAAGGAACCGCTGTTCGTCTGTGTCCTGCTCCACGGAAACGAAGACACCGGCTTCAAAGCAATGCAGACTGTTCTGCGTAATCATCAGGGCCGGGCGCTGCCGCGGGCGGTGTCCCTGTTCGTGGGCAACGTTGCGGCGGCGCGTGAGGGATTGCGCAGGCTGGAGCAGCAGCCTGACTATAACCGCGTCTGGCCCGGGGCCGACACTGCGGGGCAACCCGAGCATGCGATGATGGATGCGGTAACGGCGCAGATGCGCAGCCGCAGCGTATTCGCCAGCATCGACATCCACAACAACACTGGGTTCAACCCGCATTACGGCTGCGTCAACCGGCTCGATCCGCCCTTCCTGCAGCTCGCGGCGCTGTTCTCGCGCACCGTGGTGTACTTCAGGCGGCCCCTGGGCGTGCAGTCCGCTGCTCTTGCGCAAGTGTGCCCGGCGGTGACGCTGGAGTGCGGAAAGCCGGGCAACCAGAGCGGCGAGACGCATGCTGCGGCATTTGTCGAGGCCGCGTTGCATCTGGCGGAATTCTCGCAACGCGCCGTGCCCGCGCATGACTTGGACTTGTTCCATACGGTGGGCGTGGTCAAGGTCGCGCCCGAGGTGACGTTTGGCTTCGAGCACAACGACGCAGAGCTGCGGCTGGAGCCCGATCTGGACCGTATGAACTTTCGCGAGCTGCCTGCCGGGACGCGGTTCGGGTTCGCGGCCAACAGCTGCGCCGCTCCGCTGCAAGTGATCGATGAAGATGGTAACCGGGTAGAGGACCAGTTCTTCGAGGTGAGGAAGGGTGAGGTGCTGCTCAAGCGCCGCACCATGCCTGCCATGCTGACGACCGATGCGCGGATTGTGCGCCAGGATTGCCTGTGTTATCTCATGGAGCGGTTGTCGTTAAGAGACGAGTGATGCCGAATGCCCCGGGAGAACGCGAGGGTGGTGTGCTTTTCGTCGCGCAAGATTCGGCGCAGGGCGACTTTCCGGTATGGGCCGCGGGGTGCGTCAGTGCCGCCGCTGTTGACCAGCGCGTCGTCACTGCGAGCGCGGAATGAGAGAGAATCGGCGCCTCGCTACCGTATCACGCCGCGCCGGTTCAGATGAAGCTCGCACCACTGGGCGTAACTGTCCTCTAGCGTCATCGCCACGGCGCCGGTGGATTCCGACCATCCGCGGCCGACCTCGTTCTGCGTGTACTCGAACCCGTTTGGCAATACGATGCCGACGCGATGCTCTTTGCCGGTCACGGGGTTGACGATCGGCTGGCCGCGGCCGGAGGCCACGCCGGCGGCCTTGCATGTTGCTGTCCGGGCGGCCATATCCGCATCGATGCTGATCTGCGAATAGACCGGATCGTGGATCTTCTCGCACATGGCCGAGTAGACCGCAAAGAAGGTCGCCATCGGCTCGGTCTCTTTCCCGGTCAGGATGCTGAGCAGCGCCTGCCGTTGATCCGCATCCGCCTCCGGCAGCGATGATCGGCTGCATGTGCCCTCGTCCCTCGTGGACAGGACCGGGCCATTTGGCGGCGAGCGCCATGTTCAGCCCGTCGAGGCGGGTCTTGCCGAAATGGCCCTCATCGACTCGGAAGAAGCCGACTGCGCGGCAATGACCGTGCGTTGGCAACGCGTTGAACTGGCAGCCACAGCCGTACGCGCAATTGCAGTTGCCGAACTCCAGCCCGTGAATTTCCCATTCGATCACGATGCTTCCTCCTATGTGTTGCGACTGCGTCGCCTCGCTGTCAGGGCTTATGAACCACGCCGGTACCGGAGTGGCGTAGAACATTGAACTGACCGTAGCTGTCTTTGAGCTCCAGCGCGATCGCGCCGCTCGCTCTGGTGCTGGCGCTGCCGATCTCTGCCAATTCGAATTCGATGCCGTTCGGGATGTCGATGCGCACCCGATGCTCGGCTCCTGTCGCCGGGCTCTTGATCGGGCGTCCGGTTGCCTCCAGGACGCCGGGGATCGTCACTGTCGCGCGGCGCCCCTCGACGTCTACCTCGAACGCGATCGGCCGGAAGAGCGGCTCGTGAACGGTGCTCGACATGGCGTGGAAGACCCACCAGTGTGTGGCAGCCTCTTGCGTCTCCCCGCCATGGAGAATGGTGGCCAGGGCTTTGCGCTGTCGTTCATCGGCGCGCTCGTCGATGATCGCCTGCATCGCACCCTTGCCTTCGAAGATCGGTCCCGGCCAGGCATAGACGAGCGCCGCGCAGAGACCGCCCAGCTGGACATCGCCGAAGTGCCCGCGGTCGATCCTCACCACCTCGAACCCGCGGCAGTCGCCATGCGTCGGCAACTCCTCGAATTGGCACGGACAGCCGAAACTGCAGTTGCAGTTGCCGAACTCGACGCCCTCCACATACCAGTCGATCATGATGGAGCCCCCTCGCTATGTATGCCGCATTGCGCCGGCAAGGATGCTCACACCCCAGACGAGCAGCAGCGCGCCCGCCGCATAGCTCATCCACCGTCCGCGCGGAACGAGCTTCTCGGCCAGCACATAGGTGGCGATGCCGGCAATCCAGTAAAGATTCATCACGCCGCCGAAGAACAGCAGCGTCATGAGGACCCAGCAGCAGCCGAGACAGAACGTGCCATGCACGACACCCATGTGGAACGCTCCCGCCGTTCCGGCTCGCCAATGTCTGGTGATGAAGCCGATCGGGTGGCGGCAGCTTCGCAGGCAGGCCTGCTTGAGCGGTGTCAGCTGGTAGAGCCCGGCGGCGACCAGCAGCGTGCCGCCGAGGAGCGCGCTGGTTGGCGTCATCATCGGAGTCAGGAGCCCGCTCATCTCCAATCCCCAATGCACCAGCGCGGCGCAGGCGCTGAAGCAGGCCCAGATCGCCAGATAGCCGGCGACGAAAGCGGCTGTTCCCGCCTGGAATGTGGACTGCGGATCCCGCCTGCGTGCGATGGCATCGTAGAGCAGCACCATCGGTGACGCGCTCGGCAGCATCATGGCGATCATCATGATCAGCCACATCAGGAACACGAGCAGCGCATAAGAGGGCGACCACGGCATTGGGGTAGCGAGAGCAGCGCCCACATTCGGCATCGCGGTCATCTCGAACGCGTTCATGCTCATGCCCACGCCCGCCAACGTGTAGATCCAGCCGAGGATGGAAACGGCGGCGAGCGCAGCGATGACGATCGCGCGATCGCGCTTGAGCACGGATGACAGAAGCGATGCGCGGCCCACTGCCTCGGACATTTGACGGAAACCTCCCGCGGGGATGCTGCCCGGCGCCTTGACTCAGCGCTTGAGGGGAAAGAACGACACCGGCGTCATCAGGCGATTTTCCTGATTCTCCAGCGCGCCGAGCTTGGCGCTCTCCTCCGTGTAGGCGATCCACTCCGGGTCGGCTTGCATCGCGGCGCGCCGGCGTGCGCGATCCGCGGCGTCCTCGTAGGCCCAGATGTGGATGTACTGGTTGACGTTGCCGGTCTCGGTCACCAGGTAGGCGAAGGGTTGGCCGAGGTGGCGGGTCTGCGGCCCTTTGCCGAGTCGCTCGTAGAGCGCAAGGTGCTTTTTGATCGTTCCGGGGCGGCAGGTGTAGGTACGCACGTCGAGCAGCATGGTCTTCCTCCTGTAGGTGGGTGTTGCCGGGCGGGCTGCGGCCCGCTGCGGAGTCAAGAGTGTAGTGGCAACCCGGCTCTCACGTCTTCGAACTCTCGCTACGCCGAGCCGAGTAGCGCGCGACAGGCATCCGCGATCGCCTCCGCGCTCATGCCGTACTTCGCGCGCAACGCGACGGTGGGTCCGACCATCGCGAAGGTGTCCGGCATGCCGACCATGCGCATGCGCGTGGGATGCTCGACGGCAAGCAGCTCGGCCACCGCGCCACCCAGGCCGCCGGTGAGGTGATGCTCCTCCGCGGTCACGATGCCGCGGGTCTCGGCGGCGGCGGTCAGGACGGCGTCGCGGTCGAGCGGCTTGATCGTGTGCATGTTGATGACGCGGGCGGCGATCCCGTCCCGCCGCAACACATCGGAGGCGCGCACCGCCATCTCGACCAGCGCGCCGCAGGCGATGACGGCGACATCGTTGCCGGGCCGCAGTTGCACCGCCTCGCCGAGCCGGAACGGGGCCTCGGGATCGCTCACCGGCGGCTCCTCCGTGCGGCCGCCGAGCCGCAGGTAGACAGGCCCGTCGATGTCGAGCGTTGCCAGCGTGGCCTGATAGGCCTCGTCGACGTCGGCGGGGACGATGACCGTCATGTTCGGGCAGGCTGCGCATCAGCGCCAGGTCCTCGAGCGCGTGATGCGTGCCGCCGGCCACGCCCAGCGAGATGCCGCTCGCAGCCGCGCCGATCACCACGCGCTGGTTCGCGTAGGCGACGTCGTTTCGCACCTGCTCCATGCTGCGGGCGGTGATGAATGGCGCATAGGCGCACACGTAGGGGCGCAGGCCCGTGGTCGCGAGCCCGGCGGCGACGCCGATCGCATTCTGCTCGGCGATGCCGAGCTCGACGAAGCGGTCGCGATAGCGCTCGATGTAGGGACGGATCCCGAGCAGATCCTGGGTGTCGGCGGACACCACGACGGTGCGGGGCTCGCGCGCCGCCGAGCTCGAGCAATGCCTGGCCGAATGCGAGGCGGGTCTGCTTGGCGGAGCGAGTGCGCCAGTCGGTGGCTACCGGCGGCGGCGGTGGTCATGGCAGCGCCCAGCTCCGCGAGTGCGCGCGCGAGAATCTCGTCGTTCACGTTGTTGCTGTGCCAGAGGTAGGTGTTCTCGGCGAAGCTCACGCCCTTGCCCTTGACGGTGTGGGCGATGAGCGCCGAGGGGCGATCCGGGTGGAAGCGGCAGCGCGTCGAGCGCGTCGACCACCTCTGCCATGTCGTGACCGTCGATCTCGCGTACCTCCCAGCCGAACGCGCGCCACTTGTCGGCGAGCGGATCGACGCCGATGATCTCGTCGACGCGGCCGCTCTGCGAGATCTTGTTGTGGTCGACGATGGCCGTGAGGTTCGCCAGCCGGTAGTGGGCGGCCGCCATCGCCGCTTCCCAGTTGGAGCCCTCGTGCAGCTCGCCGTCGCCCAGCATGACGAAGGTGTGGAACGCCTGCTTCTGGATGCGGGCCCCGAGCGCCATGCCCATGGCCACCGCGAGGCCATGGCCGAGCGCGCCCGTGCACATCTCCACGCCGGCGACCTTGATGTCCGGGTGCATGCCGAACGGGGACTCGAACCCGTAGAAGCGGTCGAGGACCGCGTCGTCGATGAAGCCCGCCTGGGCCAGCACCGCACCCAGCGCGGCGTTCGCATGGCCCTTGGACAGCACGAACCGATCGCGCTCCGGCCAGTCCGGCTCGCCGGGGCGTACGCGCAGGCGATGGAAGTAGAGCGCCGCCAGAATGTCGGCCGCCGAGCAGGAGCCGCCGGCATGGCCGCTGCCGCCGGCGCGCAGCGCCCGCCAGACATTGCGCCGGATCTGGCGCGCTTCGGCTTCGAGCCGCTTGAGCAATCTCTCTCTGGTCTCTTGCATGGGTGTCCTCGCGAGCGGTCGCGCTTCGGTTGCGGATGGCCGCGATTAGGCAAGCAAGATGCTACCCGATAGACGCTCGTTTTAGTAGCATCATCGCTCTTGCTGTCAACCAACGGAAGCCATGAGCCAGGTGTCGAACTCGAGCGGGGCGCGCAACGCAAGACCGGTGATCATCGCCGGTGGTGGCATCGGTGGCCTCGCCTGCGCGCTGGGCCTTGCGATCACGGGCTTCCGCACCGTCGTGCTCGAGCAGGCGCACGAATTCGGCGAGATCGGCGCCGGGATCCAGCTGGCGCCTAATGCCTGGTCGGCGCTCGACGCGCTCGGCTTAGGCGAGCTGGTAAAGAGAGAAGCCGTGTTCATGGAACGGCTTCTGATGATGGACGGCGTGTCCGGCGAGACGGTGGTCGACATCCCGCTCGATGCCCGCTTCAGCCAGCGCTACGGCAATCCCTACGCGGTGACGCACCGTGCGGATATCCACGGATCGCTGCTCGATGCATGCAAGGCGCGACGGGAGCTGATCGAGTTGCGCACGGACAGCCAGCTGACCGGATTCCGGGTCGACGATCGCGCAGTCGTGGTGCAACTCGGGAACGGCGAGCGCATTGCGGCCGCGGCTCTCGTCGGAGCGGATGGCTGGCGCTCCGCGGTGCGCGAGCAGATCGTGGGCGACGGGGAACCGCCGGTGTCGGGGCATCTGTGCTATCGCGCAGTGCTCGCTGCCGAGGACATGCCGAAGGACCTGCGCTGGCCGGCAGCAACCCTGTGGGCGGGGCCGAATACGCACATCGTGCATTACCCGCTGCGCGGCGGGAAACTCTTCAATCTCGTCGCGACTGTCGTGCGCGAGCAGGTAGGCAGCGGACGCAACGAGGAGGCGGCGCCGGAAGAGGTGCTGCCCCTGTTCGCGCACAACTGCGAGAAACCGATGAGCATCCTGCGTGTGCCGAAGACATTCCACCGCTGGATGCTGCGCTTCAGGCAGCCGGTGGAGAACTGGTCACAGGGACCGGTCACGTTGCTCGGCGATGCCGCACATCTCATGCTGCAGTACTTCGCCCAGGGCGCTGCGATGGCGATGGAGGACGCCGTCTGCCTCGCTGCGTGCGCCCGCGAGACCGACGGCGATCTCCCGGCTGCGTTTCAGCGCTACCAGAGTCTGCGCTTGCTGCGCGCCTCGCGTGTGCAGATCTCCTCGGCCCTGCTGGGTCTGTTATTCCATGCCTCCGGCGTTGAGCGCCTCGTGCGCAACGAGATCTACAAGAACCGGCCTGCCGAGCGCTACTACGATGCGCTCGACTGGATTTTCTCGGCGCCGGACTACGTGAGAAGTTTTCGCTAGGACCGGTTGTCGGTGATTGCGGGAACCTGCTCCGCTGGACAGCCCTCTCCGGCAGGCGTAGCTTGTTGTATACAAGAAATCGCTTCCTGCGAGAACGCAAATACCCCGACCACCGGAAGCGCTGGCAGACGCGAGACCAGACGCATGAGCGAACGCGCCCGTGGACCGGAGGAGGTCCAGCTGCGCATCCGAAGCGTGTCCAAGAAGTTCGGAGGAGTGCAGGCTGTCAACGGGATCAGCCTGGATGTCCTGCGCGGCGAGATGCTCTCCGTGATCGGTCCCAATGGGGCCGGCAAGACCTCGCTGCTCAATCTGGTCAGCGGCTTCTACCACCCGGATTCCGGGAGTATCGCTGTCGACGGCCACGACCTCACCCACATGGCCCCGAGCCGTGTCGCGGCGCTGGGGGTGGCGCGGACATTCCAGAACATCGCCCTGTTCAAGGGCATGAGCGTGCTGGACAACCTCATGCTTGGCCGCCATGTGCACATGAAGCGCGGCGTGTTCGCCTCTCTCGTCTACTGGGGGCCGGCCCAGACCGAGGAGATCGAGCATCGCAAGCGGGTCGAGGAGATCATCGAGTTTCTCAAGATCCAGGACTTGCGTCGGCGCGCCACCGGTTCGCTGGCCTACGGCCTGCGCAAGCGCGTGGAACTCGGGCGTGCGCTGGCGTTGGATCCCAAGGTGCTGCTGCTGGACGAGCCGATGGGCGGCATGAACCAGGAGGAGAAGGAGGACATGGCCCGCTTCATCCTCGACGTGAAGGAGGAGTGGGGGACCACCGTCATCCTGATCGAGCACGACATGGGCGTGGTCATGGACATATCCGATCGCGTGGCCGTGCTCGACATGGGGAAGAAGATCGCAGAGGGCACGCCGGATGAGGTCCAATCCAACTCGCAGGTGATCGAGGCGTATCTCGGCGAGAGTAACCCCGCAGCAACGCGAGGCGCGCGTGGCTGAGCCGACGACACTTCCGCGGCTGCTGCAGCGGAACGCGCGCGAGTTCGGCGCGCACCCCGCCATGCGGGAGAAGGATCGCGGCATATGGCAGCCGTACACCTGGCAGCAATGCCATGATCAGGTCCGCGATCTGGCCCAGGGCCTGAGCGCACTGGGCTTTCGCCGCGGCGACAAGCTTTCGGTGATCGGCGACAACCGGGCGCGGCTCTACTGGGCCCAGATCGCGGCGATGTGCCTGGGCGGGACCTCGGTGCCCGTCTATCAAGATGTCATCGCGCGCGAGCTGGTGTTCGTCCTCAACCACGCCGAGACCGCGGTAGTCGTCGCCGAGGACCAGGAGCAGGTGGACAAGCTCCTGTCGCTCAAGGATCAGCTGCCCGCCCTGCGACTGGTCGTGTACGACGACCCGCGCGGCATCGGGCGCTACCGGTTGGACTGGCTCAAGTCGTACGAGGAGGTCGTGCAGCTGGGCCGGGACTTCGGTCGCGAGCACCCGGATCATTTCCAGGCCGAGATCGAAAAGGGCGAGGCCGACGAGGTGGCGCTCATCTGCTACACCTCGGGCACTACCGGCAACCCCAAGGGCGCCATGCTGACCCACGCCAACGCCCTGGCCGCTGCGGCGCTCTTCGCGGCGACCGAGAACGTGCGTCGCGACGAAGAATGGCTCGCCTACCTGCCGATGGCGTGGGTTGGCGACGCAGCTCTACACCATGGTGCTGAGCTTGCTCGTGGGCTTCACCGTCAACTGTCCGGAAAGTCCGCAAACCGTTCAGCGCGACCTGCGCGAGCTCGGGCCCACCGCACTGCTGGCTCCGCCTCGCATCTGGGAGAACATGCTCAAGGCGATTCAGGTGCGGGCTGCCGATGCGACGCGCCTCAAGCGATGGGTCTTCGAGCGCTGCCGGGCCGCCGCGCAGCAGGCGGAGATCCTGCGCAGCGAAGGCAAGCCACTGCCAATGCGGCTGCGCCTGGCCTGTGCGCTCGGCGAGCTCCTGGTCTACCGGCCCGTGCGCGACCAGCTGGGCCTGCTGCGCACGCGCTGGTGCTACTCGGGCGGCGGACCGCTCGGCCCTGACACCTTCCGGTTCTTCCGCTCCTTCGGCGTGAACCTCAAGCAGATCTACGGCTCAACCGAGCTCTCCGGTCTCGCGTCACTGCAAGCCGATGGCGAGGCCGACCCGAACAGCGCCGGCAGGCCCTGCCCAGGCATCGAGGTCAGGATCGGCGATCGCAGCGAGGTGCTGGTCCGCAGCCCCGGCGTATTCAAGGGCTACTTCAAGAACGACGATGCCACCCGCCAGGTCATCGATTCGGAGGGTTGGTTCCACACCGGTGACGCGGGGTTCATCGATCCCCGCGGTCATCTGGTGATCGTGGAGCGCGCCAAGGATGTGGGTGCACTGAAGTGCGGCTCTCCGTTTGCCCCGCAGTTCATCGAGAACAAGCTCAAGTTCAGTGTGTACATCCGCGAGGCGGTGGCCTTCGGGCACGACCGGCCTTTCGTCGCGGCGATGATCGCTGTCGACCCGAGCACCATCGGCACCTGGGCCGAGCGCCGGGGCGTCACCTATACGAGTTACATGGACCTGTCACAAAGGCCGGAGGTGCGCGAGCTGATCCGGGACGAGGTGACGAAGTGCAACGCCACTCTTCCCGACGGCATCAAGGTGCGCCGCTTCCTCCTGCTGGCCAAGGAGCTGGACGCCGATGATGCCGAGATGACCCGCACCCGCAAGGTCCGGCGGCACTACGTGGCCGAGAAGTACGCCGACGTCATCGAGGCGTTCTATTCGGGCAAGGAGGAGGCCGAGCTCGCGGCGACGGTGACCTACGAGGACGGGCGACAGGCCACGATTCGGTCGCGGGTGAGGGTGGTGGATGTGGAGGCGGCCGGGCATGTTTGACTGGCAGTTCCTCTTGCTGCTGCTATCGAACGGCATCCTGCTGGGGTTGATGTACTCGCTGATCGCGTTGGGCTTCGTACTGGTGTACAAGGCCACCGACGCGATCAACTTCGCCCAGGGCGAGTTCGTGATGATCGCCGGCTTCGTGGTGGCGGTGGCGATGGCTTCCTACGGAGCGCCGTGGTGGCTGGCGGCGGCTGTCGGGCTCGGCGGCATGATTGGCTTCGGTTTCGGGCTGGAGCGCGTGGTGCTCCGGCCGCTGATCGGGCGCCCAGTCGTGGCTGTCATCATGGCCACCATCGGACTCGCCGCCGTGCTGCGCGGCCTCGGGCCTCTGGTATGGGGCGCGGAGACGCGGCCGCTGCCGCTACCGATCAGTGACGAGCCCCTCGTGCTCGGGCCTTTGCTCATTCCTCCTATCCAGCTGGTCGGGGCGGCGGTCAGCCTGCTGTTCCTGGCCGGCTTCAGCTGGTTCTTCTTCAAGAGCCGCAAGGGTGTGGCCATGCGAGCGGTGGCCGACGACCAGCAGGTGGCCATGGCGATGGGGATCAACGTGGAGCGCTACTTCGCGCTGGCCTGGGCCATGGCCGGCGTGGTCTCGGCGCTGGGCGGTATCGTGTGGGGGAACCTGCTTGGTGTCGACGTGCACCTCGCGCTGGTGGGATTCAAGGTGTTTCCGGTGGTCATCCTGGGCGGGCTCGACTCCATCCCCGGCGCCATCGTCGGCGGGCTCATCGTCGGCGTGGTGGAGAATGTGGCCGCGGGCTATGTCGATCCGCTGGTGGGCGGGCGGCACCAAGGACTTCGCGCCGTACGTGCTGATGATCATCGCACTGATGTTCCGGCCCTACGGGATCTTCGGCAAGCGGATCATCGAGAGGGTGTAACGTGATCCATCGCGAGTGCGGCGTGCTCAAGACGACCTACGCGGCCGACATGGCGCTGTATCCGCTGCCCATCGCGCGCAAGACGGTGGCGGCGATCGCCGTCCTGTTCGTTGTCGTCGTCCCGCTCGTGCTGGACCAGTACTACCTCTCCATCCTCAACCTCATCTTCATCGCCGTTGTCGGGGCGATCGGGCTCAACATCCTGGTGGGGTACACGGGGCAGATCTCAGTGGGCCACGGGGCGTTCATGTCGGTGGGGGCCTACACGGCGGCGAACTTCGCCGTGCGCCTGGGCTTTCCTTTCTGGCTGTCGCTGCCGCTGGGTGGTCTCATGGCGGCTCTGGTCGGCGCCATCGTCGGCATCCCGTCGCTGCGCATCAAGGGGCTGTATCTCGCCATCGCGACCTTGGCTGCGCAGTTCATCATCGAGTGGGTGATCAACCATTTCACCTGGATCAGCGGAGGCGTCCAGGCCTCCATCGAGGTGCCGCGCCCGACGCTGTTCGGGCACGCGATCGCGAGCCAGCGCGAGATGTATTTTTTCCTCCTGGTGTTCGTCGTGCTCGCCATCGTCGCCGCGCTGAATCTCCTGCGCAGCCGCATCGGGCGCGCCTTCATCGCCATTCGCGATCAGGACATCGCTGCGCAGATCATCGGGATCGACATCTTCCGCTACAAGCTGCTGGCGTTCGCCATCTCGTCGTTCTACGCTGGCGTGACCGGCGTGCTCTACACCTATTATCTGGGCATCGCCAACTACGAGCAGTTCCAGATCGGCGTGTCCATCGACTACCTGGCCATGATCATCATCGGCGGCCTGGGCTCGATCCTGGGCTCGATCTTCGGCGCGATCTTCGTGACCCTGCTTCCGATCGTCATCCGCTGGGTGATGGAATCGTTTGGCGGTCTGCTGTTTTCTCGAGGCAGCGTTGCACAATCTCATCCCGAACCTGCGCCTGATCCTGTTCGGGCTGCTCATCATCTTCTTCTTGGTGGTGGAGCCCGAGGGTCTCAACCGGCTCTGGCGCAACATTCGGAACTACTTCCGGGTCTGGCCGTTCGCTTATTGAAGTGTGCGAGGAGAGGAGGACACTCATGAAGAAGAATCTGGCAATCGTGGCGCCCTTGGTCGTTTCGTGCCGGCGTAATGCTCGGCGTGTCGCTGCCGACGTGGGCGCAAAAGGAGGTGGTGATCGGGCTGCTGTGCGACCGCACCGGCGCCACGCAGACCGTCGGCGTGAACCTGTGCCCGGGCTATCACGACTACATCAGTCTGGTGAACAGCAAGGGCGGGGTCGAGGGCTACAAGATCCGCGCGATGGAAATCGATCACGAGTACAAGGTGCCGCAGGCCGTGGAGGCCTACGAGCGCCACAAGAAGGAGGGCGCCGTGCTGATCTCGCTCTACGGCACGCCGCAGACGCAGGCGCTCAATCAGAAGCTGACCGAGGACCAGATCCCCGGGACCTCGCCCGGGTTCGGGATCTCGGCCTCGGCCGACGGCACCCGCTATCCCTTCCTGTTCCCCATCGCCGCCACCTACTGGTCGCAGGGCACGGCGGCGGTCAAGTTCGTGAAGGACCAGCTGGGCGGAAATCTGAAAGGGAAGAAGATCGCCTATCTGTTCTACGACAACCCGGCGGGCCGCGAGCCGATCCCGGTGCTCGAGGAGCTGTCGCGCGAGGAGGGCTTCGAGCTGCGCACCTTCGGAGTGCCGCCGCCGGGCGTGGAGATGGGCGCCCAGGTCCTCGACATCGCGCAGCGCTACCGGGCCGATTTCGTGATCACGCATCTGTTCGGGCGCTCGCCCTCGGTCTCGATCAAGGAGCTGAAGCGCATCGGCTATCCCCTGCGCAAGGTCGTCGCTTTCGTGTGGGGCTCGGCCGAGGCGGACATCGAGGCCGCCGGCGGCTTCGGCGTCGCCGAGGGTTACTACACCATGCAGTTCGCCGGCGTGGGCTCCGACTACCCGGTGCTCGACGAAATCCGCGAAATGTACAAGAAGCAGGGCAAGGAGCCGCCGAAAGAGATGGCCTCCACGGTGTACTACAACCGCGGGGTGCTCATCGCCGCCGATCCACGTGGAAGCGATCCGCAATGCTCTGAAGGCCAAAGGCGGCCAGAAGATCACCGGCGCCGACGTCAAGGCCGGCATGGAGAAGATCAGAGGCTTCACTCTCGGCGGATTGGTGCCGCCGTTAGAGATCACCGCGTCCGATCACGAGGGCGGCGGCTGGGTGCAGATCTTCCAGGTCAAAGGCGGCAAGCTGGTCAAGGCGACCGACTGGTACAAGGCCTATCCCGAGGTCGTGGCCATGCAGATCAAGGAAGCTGCGGCGAAGTAGCGTGCTGGAGCGTGGAGCAGGGGCCGGCGCAACTCGGAGCAGGGGTCCCACTTGTGGGGATGCGACAGTGGAGCCGGCCAAGGCGCGTCGCCCGCCGGCCCTTGCGCGTCTGCGGGGTCACATCCCAGAGGGAACCCTGTTCCGCCCTCCGACGCGCCCGCCTGCGGGGATGCGACCGTGGAGGCGCGCAGAGCCCGCGACACCCCATCCCTTGCGTACGGGAATCTGACGTCGCGGGCTGGGCCTGGAGGAATCGCATGCTCAGCCTGAACAACATCGAGGTCATCTACGACAAGGTCATCCTGGTCCTGAAAGGCGTATCGTTCAGCGTGCGCGAAGGCGGCATCACCACGCTGCTTGGCGCCAACGGGGCAGGGAAGACGACGACGCTCAAGGCGATCTCGGGGCTGCTGCGCACCGAGCGGGGTGAGGTGGTCCAAGGTTCTATCGAGCTGGGCGAGGAGCGTATCGATCGGTTGGCGGCGTTCGAGGTGGTCGCTCGCGGGATCGTTCAGGTATTCGAGGGACGCCGTGTCCTCGAGCATCTGACCACCGCTGAGAATCTCGTCGTCGGCGCCCATACTCAGCGCGACGCAAGCGGCGTGCGGCAGGGCCTCGAGCGCGTGTATGGATATTTTCCCCGGCTTGCGGAGCGACGCTCCGTACAGGCCGGGTACCTGTCGGGTGGCGAGCAGCAGATGCTGGTGATCGGCCGCGCCCTCATGTCGAACCCGCGGGTGATCCTGCTCGATGAGCCTTCACTCGGCCTCGCCCCGATGCTCGTCGAGGAGATCTTCCGCATCGTCCAGCGGCTGAACCGCGAGCAGAAACTGACCGTGCTGCTGGTGGAACAGAACGCCACCCTGGCCCTGGCCATCGCCGACCACGGCTACGTGATGGAAAACGGCCGCATCGTCCTTGATGGCACGGCCGACCAGCTCCGCGACAACGCCGACATCAAGGAGTTCTACCTCGGCCTGACGCAGCTCGGCGCCCGCAAGTCGTACCGGGACGTTAAACATTACAAGCGGCGCAAGCGGTGGCTGTCGTGAAAGCGCAGCTGAAAGACTTCAACCTGCTTTCGTCGACGTCACGCCATACGCCTTTTCCGCGGCTTCCGGCGACACGAACCCGTCCCGCACGTCGGCCCTGACCTTTTCGGGGTCACGCTCGCGCGGATCGCCGAAGCCGCCACCGCCGGGCAGCTCCAGCCGCAGCCGCTCCCCTGGCGGAATCGTCTGCTGGCCTTTGCCGCGAAGCGCCTGACCCGAGGCCAGCGACACGCGCCCCGCGGCGCCGTCGTGGCCGCCGTTGCGTCCGCGCGCCGGATGGTCGATGCGCTCGAACATGGCGATATACCGAGAACGGCGCGTTCTCGGCGCTGCCGATCTCCATCACCTGACCGAGCCCGCCGCGCATGCGGCCGGGCCCGCCGGAGTCGGTGCGATACTCCTTGCGCCAGATGACGACCGGCGCGATCGATTCGACGATCTCGACCGGCACGCTCTTCACGCCGCTCGGAAACGCGGTCGCCGACAGCCCGTCCTTGGTCGGCCGCGCGCCGGTCCCGCCGGCGTGAAACGAGAGCACGTTGAAGGGCGTGCCGCCCGCGGCCGTGTCGCTCACGCCGTGTCCGCCGCGCAGCTGCGGTATCCACAGCGCAGAGGCGCCCTCCGCCGGCGCACCGCTCGGCAGCGCCTGGTGCAGGCAGCCGAACACCACATCGGGCAGCACGTGCCCGATCACATGGCGAATCGCCACCGCGCAGGGCCGCGGTGCGTTCAAGATCGATCCCTCCGGCGCGCTGACCGTGATCGGCGCAAGCGAGCCGGCGTTGTTCGGGATCGCCGGGGCGACCAGGCACTTCACGCCGAAAGAGGTGTAGGCGGTCGTGTAGAGCATCGGCACGTTGATGCCGAAGCTGCTCACCGGCGAGGTGCCGGTGAAATCGACGTGAATGCCGCCTTTGGAGATGGTGAGCGCCGCCTTGAGCTCGATCGGATGGTCGTAGCCGTCGATGATCACCGAGTTGCGATAGGTGCCAAACGGCAGCTTGCCGATCTCCTCCAGCGTCGCGGCGTGCGAATGCTCGAAGATGTGATCGGCCAGCGCCTCGATGCTGTCGATGCCGAACTCGCCCATCATCTCGCGCAGGCGCTCGCGAGCCCTTGTCGTTGCAGGCCATCAGGGAGAACAGATCGCCCTCGACCTGCACCGGCTCGCGCACGTTCGCGCGCACGATCGCCAGCAGGTCCTCGTTCGCTCGGCCGTCGCGCGCGAGCGGCATGATCGGCACGCACAGTCCCTCCTCGTACACTTGCCGGCCGTCGGGCCCGAAGCCGCGGCCGCCGATGTCCACCACGTGCACGGTCGAGGCGAACAGCGCCACCGGCCGCTCCCCGATGAAAGGTCGGCGACACCAGCGTGAAGTCGTGCAGGTGGCCGGTGCCGAGCCACGGGTCGTTGGTGAGGTAGTGGTCGCCTGCGCGCATCTGCGCCACCGGGTAGCGCGCGAGGAAATGACCGACCGCCACCGCCATCGAGTTCACGTGCCCCGGCGTGCCGGTCACCGCCTGCGCCAGCATGCGGCCGTTGAGATCGAACACACCGGCGGACAGATCACCCGCCTCGCGCACGCTCGCGCTGAACGCGGTGCGCACGAGTGTCTGTGCCTGCTCTTCGACAACGGCGATCAACCGGTTCCACATGACTTGGGCGCGGATGCGGGCTAGTGCGGAGTCCAGTCTTCATCGATGACTGCTCCTGCTGACGGCCTTGCGTGCGCTCAAGAACGAGATAGCCGACCGCGTTGACGGTGACCTCGAAGTTCGGCGCCACCACGGTCGTGGTCTCGTCTTCGACGATGAGCGCCGGGCCTGCGATGCGTGCGCCGGGCACGATGTCCGCGCGACGAAATACCGTAGACTCCAGGAAGTCGCCGGACCCCGGATCGAACACGCGCCGCCGCCCACTCGGCGCCGGTCGTGATCGCTTCTGCAGCGGTGCCACACGCGCCGGCGGCTCCACTCGGGTGCTGCACACTGAGCGCCCAGCTCAGCACCTCCGCCTCGAGGTCCGGGATGATGCGCCCGAACTGCGCGCGATACTCGCGCTCGAAAGCTTCCTGCAGGCGCTGTCGATCGGCCAGCTCGAGCGGGCGTGCTTCGACAGGCACGGCAATCTCATGCCCCTGACCGATGTAGCGCATGTACGCGGTGCGTGATTCCAGCGAGCGGCGCTCCCGCCTGCGCTTTTCCTTCACGACGGCATAGGCCTCCTCTCGCATGGCCTCGAAATGGGCGTTCACAAGACTCGCGATCGAGCTTCCGCACGCGTTGGTACAGGCTGCGTGCGACCTCGTAAGCGACCGGCGCACGTCAGCATGCCCACGGCCGAGCCCACGCCCGCGCCGGTGGGTACGACGATGCGCTTGATGCCCAGCTTGTCCGCAACGCGGGTGGCGTGCAACGGCGCCGCGCCGCCGAACGCCACCAGCGTGCGCTCGTCGAGGCTCTTGCCGCGCTCGACCGCATGCACGCGTGCGGCGCTCGCCATGTTCTCATCGACCATCTCGCTGATGGCGAGCGCCGCCAGCTGCGTGGTGAGAGCAAGCGGCTTGCCGATGGAGCGATCGATCGCCGCAGTCGGCGGCGCCGACGTCTAGCGCAAGGCTGCCTCCGGCGAACGCGCCGGGATCGATCCGACCGAGCGCCAGATCGGCATCGGTCACAGTGGCCGCTTGGCCGCCTCGACCGTAACAGGCGGGTCCAGGCACGGCACCGGCACTGTCCGGGCCGACGGCAACGCGCTTGAGCGCATCGACCCTGGCGATCGAGCCGCCGCCCGCGCCGATCTCGACCATCTCGATCACCGGAATGCGCAGCGGCAGCCCGCTGCCCTTCAGAAACCGGTAGGCGCGCGCGACCTCGAAGGCGCGCGAGGTTTGCGGCTGGCCCTGGTCGATCAGGCAGATCTTGGCCGTGGTGCCGCCCATGTCGAACGAAAGCACGTGCTCGAGCCCGCACTCGAGCGCAATGCGGCTCGCCAGGATCGCACCGCCGGCCGGGCCCGACTCGACCAGCCGGATCGGGAACCGCCGAGCGGCCTCGAGACCGATCACGCCGCCGCCCGAGGTCATGAGCAGGAGCTGCCCGGCGAAGCCGGCTGCGCGCAGCGCCCGATCGAGCCGATCGAGATAGCCGGCCATCAGCGGTTGCACGTAGGCGTTTGCGCACGCGGTCGACAGCCGCTCGTACTCGCGCAGCTCCGGCGAGACCTCCGACGAGAGGCTCACCCGCAGCTCGGGCAGATGTTCGAGCAGGATCTCGCGGATGCGCTGCTCGTGTGCCGGGTTGGCGTAGCTGTGCAGCAGCCCGACCGCGACGCTGGTCGACGCCCTCCTGCTCGAGCACGGGGATCAACGCCTGCACGGCGCGCTCGTCGAGTGCACGCAACACCTCGCCGCGTGCGCTCATGCGCTCGGGCACGGTGTAGCGCCGTCGGCGCGGCACCAGCGGCGTCGGGCTTTTCGAGGTAGACGTCGTACTGCTCGAAGCGGTGCTCGTAGCCGATCTCGACCGAGTCGCGGAAGCCTTCGGTGGTGAGCAACGCGGTGACCGCGCCCTTGCGCTCGATCAGCGCGTTCGTCGCGAGCGTGGTGCCGTGGATGATGAGCGCGATATCGCCGAGCGTGCAGCCGGCCTTGGCGACGGCCGCCGTAACGGCTTCCATGACCCCGCGCTCGGGCGCCTCGGGCGTGGTCAATACCTTGGCAGTCACGCGGCCTCTGGGCGCATCGAGCGCTACATCGGTGAAGGTTCCACCGATGTCGACCGCCAGTCGAACCGTGCGCTCTGACGCCATACACTTCCCCGAGTGATGCGCCAAGCCTACACGGTTGCGAGCACCTGCGGCGACGCAGCTACCAGCTGTTGCGCAGCTCGCGCAGCTTGAGGAACACCGTCTTCGGATCCGGATCGTCGGGCAGATCGGGAAACGCCTCGCGCAGCTTGGCGATGACGGTGGGACTGTGCAGACGGAAGAAGGTGTTGATTTCCTTCTCGAGCGCCAATGTGGTTACCAGCGCCCGGCTGGGATCCTGATCGCGTACCTGCCCGAGCATCTGCTGCGCCTTCTTGTTGTCGGGCTCACGATCGAGGGTAAAGCCCAGATTGTTGGCGATGTAGTCGTGGCCCGGGTACACCAGGGTTTCGTCCGGCAACTTGGCCAGCTGATCGGCAAACGTCCGATAGAGTTCGTTCGGGTGACCGCCGTTGTGGCAGTTGCCGGCGCCCGCATTGAACAGGGTATCCCCGCAAAACAGCGCCGGGCGTGTCGGTGTGCGACAGCAGGCATACGTGACTCATGGTGTGCCCGGGGGTATCGAGCGCTTCGAGCTCGACGGTCTTGCCGACCTTGATGATGTCCCCGGCGCCAAGCCCGCGATCGATACCCGCAATGCGCTGACCGGCATTCTTGTGCGCCAGCAGCTTGGCGCCGGTCGCAGCGATCATGGCGCGGTTGCCGCCGGTATGATCGCCGTGCTCGTGCGTATTCAGAATCTGAGTGATCTGCCAGCCGTGCTTCTTGGCCGCGGCCAGGCACTTCTGATGATCCAGCGGATCGACGGCCAGCGCTTCACCCGTTTCCGGGCAGGCGATCAGGTAGTTGAAGTTGCGATACGAGTTCGCGGTCCAGATCTGTTCGACGATCACGGGGGTTCCTTCGGCTTCGATCCTGGGTTGAGTTGAGGGCGTCGGCGGTTCCGAGCTGCCTTTGAGATCGATCACTCGGCGCCGAACTCGGCGCGCAGCCTGCTCGCCGCCTCGACCATCGCCTGCAGCTTGCCGAAGGCGACGTCGCGCGGGAGGTACTTCATTCCGCAGTCCGGAGCGAGAATCACGTTGGCCGCCGGGACATAGCGCAGAGCGGCTTTGATGCGTGCGACGACCACTTCCGGCGTCTCGACCGCGATGTCGTTGAGGTCGAGGCAGCCCACCATGATCTGTTTGCCCTCGAGTTTCGCCAGCACGGCGCAGTCGAGCTTCGATTGCGCCGTCTCCACCGACACCTGCTGGCACGAACAGCCGGCGAGCTCGGGCAGAAAGGAATAGCCGGAGGGGCGCTGGTGGACGATCGCGGCGTACCCGAAGCAGATGTGCACCGCGGTCGATGCCGGTGATCCCCTCGAGCGCGCGGTTGAGCGCCTTGAGGCCGTACTGGCGTGCCTTGTCCGGCTGCGCCTGCATGTACGGCTCGTCGACCTGGACGATGTCCGCGCCGGCGGCGAACAGGTCGCGGATCTCCTCGTTCACTGCGACGGCGTAGGCCATCGCGACCGCCTCCTCGCTCGGGATAGTGGTCGTTCTGCGCCTGCTGGGTCATGGTGAACGGTCCGGGCACCGTCATCTTGATCGGCTTCACCGTATGCGCGCGCAGGAACTTGACGTCGTCGACTGCGACCGGGCGCTTGCGCCGGATCGGACCGACGATGCGGGGCACGGGATTCGGGCGGCCCGTGCGACCGAGCGCGGTCCCCGGGTTGTCGATGTCGATGCCATCGAGCGCGGTGGCGAAACGATTCGAGTAGCTCTCGCGCCGGATCTCGCCGTCGGTGATGATGTCGAGGCCGGCCTCCTCCTGCGCCTTGATGGCCAGAATCGTGGCGTCGTCCTGCGCCTCTGCGAGAAGCGGCTCGGGGATACGCCACAGCTCCTTCGCACGCACCCGCGGCCGGCAGGCTCTTCTGGAGCTTCTCGCGGTCGATCAGCCACTCGGGCTGCGGGTAGCTGCCGACGAGCGTGGTCGGGAACAGCATGGCTTCGCTCCCTGCTAAGCGATGCTCGGTCGCGAGCCCACGAGGTAGCCTTTGTCGAATACGCGATCCGCCATCACCTGGCAGCGCTTGATCAGACGATGCTCGTTGGGTCCGTAGTCGGCGACGGCACTGTGCAGCGTGAGCAGGTCGTCCCACATCAGGACGTCGTTCTCGGACCACTGATGGGCGTATTTGTACTTCGGCTGGAGCTGATGCTCAAACAGGAAAGCCAGCAGTTCGTCGCTTTCGCGCTCGGGCATGTCGTTGATGCGGACCGTATAGCCGGGATTGGCGTAGAGAACCATCCGGCCCGTGATCGGGTGTTGCAAGAATACCGGATGCGACACGGGAGGCTTCTGGCGACGCTGCTCCGTCGCTCAGCGGCTGGCGCTTGCTTCCTTCCCGGCGGCGCATCTTCTCCCAGAACTTGTTGAAGTCGTGCAGCGCGGTGGCGTGCTTCAGGCGCTCCTTGATCTCGCCGGGGAGATCGTCATAGGCGGCCTGCATGCTCAGAAACTCCGTGTTGCCCAGCGTGCGGCCGTCCCGACGCGGAATCCGGATGCCATAAAGCACGTTGGCGAACGCGATCGTCTGGCTGTAAGACATGTCCGTGTGCCAATCCTGCCCGGCATCCGGCAGACCGATGGCCCGCCCGTTCTCGACGATATTCGAAAGCGTCATCACTTCGGGGATGTCCGGTTCCTGGAAGGACTCCGATGACGTTGACCTCCAGCGTGCCGAAGTGCGCGCTGAACGCCTTGAGCGCTGCCGCGTCGAGGCGTTGGTGCGGGAAGCAGATCACGCCATAGGTTCCGAGGCTGCGGACGATCAGGGCGAAATCGTCCTGGCTCAGAGGCCGCGACAGATCGACGCCTGTGATCGTCGCACCGAGAATCTTGCCGCTGGGCTCGACTTGGGTCATGCGGGCTCTCCAGATTTGCGGGCCATCTGATCCGGGCTCGGCCGAAGCGCTATGCACGGCGGGCGGGCCGCGGTGATGGCAGCCTGGAAGCGCGCTGCTTCGTTACCCCGAGCGAGTCCGCGACTCGGAGGACTTCTCGCTTCTCGTCATCGCTTAAGCGATTCACGGGCGGAATCGAACGGCCGCAGTCGATGCCCAGCCTCGCCGAAAGGACTGCTTTGCATACGTCCGCCATGGCGTAGAACATCCAGACCAGGTCAACGTACTTGCGGACACCCTCCTGGAGCGTTTGGGCCCGACTGAGGTCACCTGCCTCCCAGGCGCTGAACAGCTCGGCGTAGTGCCAGGGAGCGAGCGCCAGCGGCGCATCGATGGTGCCGACTGCCCCCATCGTGAGCGCTGGAAGAGGGAACGCGCCATTGCCCGAGAAGCAGGTGAGGCCCATGTCGGCGAACACGCGGATATCGGCAAAGTTGGGTGCCGAGTGCTTGAGACCCTTGAGCGTGGGGATTTCACGCACGAACTTCTCCATCAGCGCGGGGACGGTCTCGACCTGGGTGAGCTGCGGCAGGTTGTAGACGAAGAATGGAAGGTCGCCCGCGGCATCGGCAACCGCCTTGTAGTGCTCGATGCGCGAACGCTCGGTGCTGGGAAAGAAGAAGGGCGGCAGACAGCACACCGCGGCGCAGCCGGCTGCCCTGGCTGTCCTGGCCGCCTTCACCGCGCTGGCCGTGCTGATGGCGCCGACGTGCATGATGACGAGCGCCCGTCCCTGGCATACCTCGGCTGAGATGCGCGCGACGGCGTCGCGCTGCTCGTCGGTGAGGATCGGCCCTTCACCGGTGGTGCCCGCCATCCAGAACCCGTTCGCGCCGTGCGCGATGTTGTCCTCGAGCAGTGCGCGCAGGGCCTTCTCATGGATCCGCCCGTCCTGCGTGACCGGCGTAGGCGGTGCGGGGAATACGCCTTTGTAGTCGAGCGTCATCGTGGGCAGAGCGCCTCTGTTGGTGGGCTTCTGTTGCTGGGCTTCCGTACCGCTATCCTGCCACAGACCCGGACGCTCGGCAGCGCGAACGACCGCTGAGGGCCTGCTAGACTAAGAGCTATAACAACGTGGGGGAGGACTGTGCACCATGAATCTTCTGTGGTTCCACCTCATGCCCTACACGGATCTGCCGGAGGACTTCCGGGAGAAGCATCCGTCCGTGTGGGTGGACATCGACTCGCGCCTGTTCGACCCGGTGCGAGCCCACACGCTCTACAACGACTTCATCGACGAGCTCGAGTATGCGGCCGAGCTCGGTTTCGACGGCGTGTGTGTGAACGAGCATCACGCGAATGGCTACGGATTGATGCCGTCACCGAATCTCATCGCCTCGGCGCTCGCGCGCAGCACCCGCAATGCCGCGCTCTGCGTCATGGGCAACTCGCTCGCGCTCTACAACCCGCCGCTGCGCGTCGCCGAGGAGATGGCGATGATCGACTGCATCTCGGGCGGGCGGCTCATCGCCGGTTTCCCGCTCGGCACGCCGATGGACACGACGTTTGCCTACGGCCAGAACCCGAGCACGCTGCGCGAGAAGTACGACGAGGCGAGGCGCCTCATCCTGCGGGCCTGGACTGAGCCTGACCCGTTCGCATTCAACGGGAGGTTCACCCAGCTGCGCTACGTCAATATCTGGCCGCGCCCGATCCAACGCCCGCATCCGCCAATCTGGGTGCCGGGCGGCGGCGCCCGTGAGACGTGGGCGATGTGTGCGCGCGAAGGATATGTCTTCGCGGCGCTGTCCTACTTCGGCTTCGAGGCCAGCCGCAATGTGCTCGGCGGCTACTGGCAGGAGATCGAGCGCCACGGCCGGGAACGCAATCCCTTCCAGGCGGGCTATCTGCAGTTCGTCGGCGTCGCCGAGACGCACGCGGAGGCGATGGCGCTGTACCGTGAACCGGCCGAGTACTTCTACGGCCGCTGCCTGCGCGTAGACCCGCGCTACACCTCGCCGCCGGGTTACACCACCGAGTCCTCCGTGCGTGTGGCGGCGAGCCAGACGCGGCCCCTCCAGGGGGTGAGCCAGTTCAAGGACCGCGCGCCGACCTTCCAGGAGATCCTCGAGCGGGGCTATCTCGTCGCGGGCGAGCCCGACGAGGTGGCGGCGCGGCTGCGTCAGATCGCGGTCGATTTGAATGTCGGCCAGCTCATGCTGCTGCTTCAGTTCGGCAACATGGACAAGGCGCTGACGCGTTACAACACGCGCCTGTTCGCCGAGCGCGTGATGCCGCAGATCGCGGATCTCTTCGACGACCAATGGGAAGACCATTGGTGGCCGACGGGGCTGAGAGCGCGCGCGACGGCAGAGGCCGTATGAACGCGGCGGTGGACGCCGCGCTACGAACGTACACGGTCACGGTCAACGGACAGCCCTGCCGCGTGTGGGAGAAAGGCGAGGGCTCACCGCTCGTCTTCCTCGCCGGCTTCGGCGGCTTGCCGCGGTGGACCGAATGCCTCGACCACCTCGCCGCACGCGCGTCGCGTGATCGCACCTTCTCTGCCCGGCTTTCCCGGCACCACCGCGATCGGCCCTCTCTACACCCAGCTCGATTGGCTGCTCGCCACGCGCGATCTCATCACGAGTGCGGGCCTCGAGCGCTGCGATTTGATGGGCGTATCGCTCGGCGCCGCGCTGGCAGCCGACATTGCGGCGTTGTGGCCGGAGCTCGTCGATCGACTTGTGCTGGTCTCCGCACTCGGCCTGTTCGACGAGAACGATCCGAGCGCCGATCTGTTCGCCCAGCGCCCGGACGAGCTGCCGCAACTGCTCTGCACTGATCCCAAGCGCTACGTCGCGCACACTGCCGCACCCGAAGGTGCAGACCCAGTCGAGTGGACGGTTACGACGACACGCGCGAAGGAGGCGGCCGCCCGGCTGCTCTGGCCACTCGGTGACACCGGGCTCGCGAGCCGCCTCGGCCGCATCGGGCAGGAGACGCTGCTCGTGTGGGGCGCCGGCGACCGTATCGTCCCTGCCAGTTATCGCGCGCGGTTCGCGAGCGGCATATCGGGTAAGACGCAGGTCGAGCTTATCGAGGGCGCAGGCCATCTGGTCGATCTGGATGCGCCCGAGAGGCTGGCGCAGCGGGTCGATGCGTTCTTGGGTCGGGCCAAGTCTTGAGAATCGAAAATCAAGGGTGAAGGGGCTGGCGGTTCACTCCTACTGCTTTCCCCCAGCTGATGAACCCACGGGTGGAGGGCGGGATAGATTTTTGCTTGGATCCCGAGTCATCCCTCTGATCGATGGCGGTGCGTCACCCCGGTTGGGCACGCTACCGACGCAGCGAAGCAAACGTGTTCAAAGCTCTGGCAGCACTCGTTGCGCTGTATGTCGCTTACGCGCTGAGCGTCGGCAAGGTCTACGCGAGACGCGGCCCGTGGGGCGTGACCTGGACGCGATCGGAACAGCCCCTCTGGTACTGGTCCACGATCGTCATCTACATGATTCTGTCGGCCGCGCTGATGTTTGTGTTCTGAGCGGGACTCGACGCTATGGCAGATATCGAAACCGATCTCTCCGCGGACAAAGGTCTGCTCCACAGCATGCTGACGTCCGCGGGGACGTGGGCGCTAGTCCTGGGGGTTGTAGGCTTCGCGTGCGGTTTCGTGGGCCCGATGGTCTTCTCGCCGGACGCAAACCAGGGCCCGCTGTTGGGACTGTTCATCACCGGTCCGGGCGGCGCGCTGCTGGGAGCGATCCTGGGGCTGATTGTCGGCGCCGCGCGTCCGCCGGCAGCCATTGCTCGGAAGGCGCTTGTCGTCGTGTCGGTGGCACTGGCTGCAGTTTGCCTGTATTTCAGCATGCCGGAGCCCCAGTACTATGCCAACGTCGTGGATGCGGAGATCGTGGGCTGCGCGGCGCCGGACGCGATCAGGGACAAGGCGATGGACTATTGGGATGACCGCGTCGCCAAGGTGACCTGGGCTCCACCCCGAGCGGGGTGGAAGGAGGACTTCGACAGGATGGTCGCGGCATATCCGGGCGTCGTGCTCGAAGTGCGCGTGTTGCGCGAAAGCAAGCTGTACGAGAACCGCAAGCCGTGGAACCGCGGGACCTTCTTTGCGCGTCCCTGGGGAACTGGCGACGCTCCCACCCGGTATTTCGCGCGCTTCGCAGGCGGATCGTGCGGAGATTACCCAACCGGGCAGCACGCGGTATATGTCGGCCGGGGCGAGGACGCCAAGCTCTGGCCTCCCGAGGTCCTGTCAAACTTCCTCGACTTGCAAGTCCTGCAACCGCTGCCTGCGCGGTTCCGAGGCGTCGTTCCACAGTGAGCGCCTGGCGTCCGCGCGGACGTCACCGCAGACCTCGGCCCGCTAGCACGAAAGTTATACCTGATATCCCCAATGCGGCATTGCTTATCTAAGCCGTCGAGAGGATGATCTAGCCTTACCCTTGCTCCGGCACCTAGGCCCCATCACGGTGACCGCAGTTCTCGCCACGAGGCGGGGAACGTCACACAGGAAAGATCGTATGCGCGTACGGATCATATTTTTGGCTGCAGCGGGCTTTGTCATTGCCTCGCTCTCGGGATTTGCGGCTGAGCCGGTCTCCTCCCGATCCTCGCTCGAGCAGCGAACCAGTGCCGAAGGCGACGAGTTCAGTCTCAAGTCCACGGGCGGTTGGAGTCGACCCGCGCGCACAGCCGACGAGGACGGGCCGCTCAAGTCCGCCGGTGCGTCCAGCAAGCCAGGACGCGCGGTTGATGAGGACAAAGCGCTCAAGTCCGCGGGCGCGTCGAGCAGGACTGGGCGCATGGCCGACGACGACCAACCACTCAAATCGGCTGGTGACTCCAGCAGACCTGGGCGCAAGGTCGAGGAAATCACTCCCCTCCGCTCCACCGGTGGCGTGACCAGGCCCACTCGCATCGAGGACGAAGGCAACCGGATGTAATCCGAGCGGTCAGAGCTGCCCCGCTGCACAACGCCAAGGCAGGGTAACCCCCTGCCTTTTTATTTCTCGACTACCGATCAGGCTCAGCCGAACGTCTGGCTCCTTCCTCCGCTTGCGGGGACAACACGCCGCAGAGCGGCTTGTTGCGGCGGACACTAACCTTCAGGTTATGTGGTAGCCAAAGGCGGGGATGGGGAGAGGGCGCCTTCGGGCGCAAGGGAACGAGCCCTAGGATGTTTCTTGCCTACGCCGCGAGGAAGATGCCAGCCAGCGTCTTGTCGCTCTTGATCTGCTCCAGTTTTTCGGACGCGTACCGGTAGCCCACCTCGACGATCCGATCGATCGCCTCGAACTCGAGGACGCCGAATTCGTCGATCGGCGGCCGCAGGCACAGGTCGGCGTCGCGCTTCACCTCGTCGGTCTTCTGGTGGCTGCCGGCCTCCGTCGCACGCATGAGCACGGCGGCGATGTTGGGCGCGTCGACGCGGTTGCGGAAGGGCAGGATGTGGTTCCAGAGGACTGCCCACGGGGAGGGAAACTCCGTGATCTGGAAGGCAAAGGTCGCCTCCGACCCGACATCGACCACGATCACCTTCTGACAGGAACGCTTGCGCATGATGTCCCCGGGAAGGTTGTTCACGAGCGCCCCGTCCACGAACACATTGCCCTCGCGCAGGACCGGGACAAAGACACCAGGCAGGGAGGAGCTCGCTCGTACGGCCTTCCACAGCGGCCCCCGCTCGAGGATCACCGTTTCGCTCGTCGTGAGGTTGCACGACACGCAGTAGAAGTTCAGCCACATGTCTCCGATGTCGGTGTCGCCGTAGACCTCCCTGGCCCACCGGTCGAGCACGCGGGTGCGGATGAGCGAGATGAAGGGCAGCGTGTACTCCTTGTGCGGCTTGTGCCGCAGCCAGCCGGTGCGCGAGATCTCGAGGATCTCCTTCCAGTCGAAGCCCATCCCCAGCGCGCCTGCGATGACCGCGCCCATGCTGGTGCCGCCGATCATGTCGATCGGCACGCCGGCCTCGCCCAGCGCGCGGATGACGCCGATGTGGGCGAGCCCCCGAGCGCCGCCGCCGCCGAAGACCACCCCGATCGCCTGTCCCGTGAGGCAGCGTGCCGCCCGCGCAAAGTCCTCCTGCCGATCCTGACGGATGTGGAAATGGCGCTGCAGATTGCGGCCAGGGAACCAGCGCTCGGTCCCCGAAGGCAGCCGGCTGCCGTCCGGGTGCAGCAGGATGAGCGTCTGGCGCGCCTTCGAGACCGCGTCATGCCCGCCGAGCAGCGCCTTCTCGGCCCCGCTCGGCTCGGGATCCGAACCGGCCTGCGCCACCAACAGAATCTCGTCTGCCTGGCGCAGGCAGCGCAGGGTCCAGCCCGACGCGCTGCTGTCGGCCTCGCAGACGATGAACCGATACTGCGACTCGTGCTCGTCCAGCCAGGCGGTCAGGCGCATTCCCGCCACGTGATCCCGGCCGACATCGGCGATCCCGGGCTGGTTGAGCAGCGCATCGACCCGTTTGCCGGACAGATGCAGCGTGGGACCGATGTTTCCCAGAGCCTTGACCAGCCGCTCGGTGAAATCGGCAGTGGACGTAGCGGTGCCGATCCCCAGGACTGCGATACACATCCCCATGGCGGGGGCGCTGCTCGCACGCTCCTTCGCCCTCAAGCGCCGCACGACGATCTCGGCGAGCACATGCATGACCTTCGGGTACTTCTGGACAATCTCTTCGAAAGTTTCGCGCGAGATGCGCACCAGCTCGCTGTCGCGCACCGCGATGACTGTGGCGGTCCTGGGCTCGCCGGTCAGCAGCGCGATCTCCCCGATGCTCTCGCCGCGGCTCATCTCGCTCAGGACGCGGCCGCCCGCCACTGCGCGCAAGCGTCCCCCGAGCACGAAGTAGAGGTCCTGCCCGCTGTCGCCCTCGGAGAAGAGCGTCTCGCCGGCTTGCAGCCGGACCCATTGCACGCGCGACTCAACGTAGCGGAGCACCGACTCCTGCAGAGGGCCGAAGAGGCGAGTGAGGCCCAACGCGAGTTGGGAGCGCGCGATGCGGCGCCGGATGCCCTCGGACAGCTCCTGCACGACCTGCGGGGAAGTCTTGAGGACGTGCTCGAACGTGCTGCTCGGAACCCGGACCAGCACGCTGTCCTGCGCTGCGGAGACCGAGGCGCTGTACACTCCGCCGCCAGTCAGGATCGCCATCTCTCCCGCGATCTCGCCCTGGCCGAACTCCGACAGCGTGAACTCGGTGCCGTCTTCCCGCTCGGCGCTGGCGCGCAGCGCCCCGTTGACGATGATATAGACGGCCTTCGCGGCTTCCCCTTTGGCGAGCAGGCGCTCGCCGGCGCTGACCTCGATCTTTTCCAGTTCCGCCGCGGGCTCCGCCAGCAGCGCTTGGCGCAGCGCCGGCAGCCGGTCGGAAAGGCAATCGAGGAGGTCGGTGAAGTCGGCTGTTGCGTAGCTCATTGCTGTTCTGTCTCGCGCATGGTTGCCGTGCGCCATGATGCCGGGAAACGAAGCATCGCGCCCGTGACACAGCGTGGCGATCTAGCCCCCTCCCTCTCCCTCCCCCGCGCGGGGTGGAGGTGCACTGGCATGTTGCGCTGCTCTCTTCGGGTTCGGGTCAGGCGCTCGCCGCCGGTTCGAGCGCCAGGGCATCCTCCTTGAGCTTTGCGTGGTTCACCTTGCCGGTGCCCAGGAGCGGTATCGCGGGCACGCAGAGCACCCTGCGCGGCACCGCGATCTCGGGCAATCCGAGCGTCCGCGCGGCCTGCTGCAGGCGCTCGCGGGTGAGCGCGGGGTCGGTGGTGAACAGCACGACGGTCTCGCCGCGCTGACCGTCGGGTCTGGACGAGGCGGCGTGCTGGAACCCCGACGAGGCTGCCACCGCGATCTTCTCGACGACCTCGAGCGAGATCATCTCGCCGGCAATCTTGGCAAAGCGCTTGACCCGGCCCAGGATGTGAAGGAATCCGTCCGCATCGATCTCCACGATGTCGCCGGTCTCGTACCAGCCCGGGCCCCAGCTCAGACTTCGGCGGTTCGAGCACGCCGGGGTTGTTGTAGTGCAGATAGCCCAGCATGACGTTTGGGCCGCGCAGGTGCAGCACGCCGCCGCGGTCGATGCCGGGGACCGGCACCAGCCTGGCCTCCATGCCGGGAAGCAGCTGCCCGACGCTGCCGATACGGGTGGCCATCGCGGTGTTGACGGAGATCACCGGCGCCGTCTCCGTGACGCCGTACCCCTCGTAGATGCGGGTGCCGAATTTCTCGAACCACAGCTCGCGCACTGCCTGAGACAGTTTCTCGGCGCCGGCGACCACGTAGCGCAGCCGGTAAAAGTCGTAAGGGTGCGCGAACTTCGCGTACTGGCCGAGGAACGTGCTGGTGCCGAACAGGATGCTGCAGGTGCGGTCGTAGATGATCTCGGGAATCAGGCGATAGTGCAGGGGCGAGGGGTACAGGAACAGCTTGATGCCGGTCAGGATCGGGAAGCAGTCCGCCGCCTGTCAGGCCGAAGGAGTGGAAGATCGGCAGCGCGTTGAAGATACGGTCCTCGGCCGTGAAGTCGGTGATCGCCCGGATCTGCGCGATGTTGGACAGGATGGCGCGGTGCGACAGCACCACCCCTTTCGGCCGCCCTTCCGAGCCGGAGGTGAACAGCACCACGGCCGGCGATTCCGAGCTGATGCGCCTCCCCAGCAGCTTGGGGAAAAGCAGGTGAAGCAGGGCCCACAGCTTCACCCCCAGCGTCACGCGTGGGCGCCAGGTCCTCGAGATAGATGACCTTGATGCCCTGCAGCGCATCCACTTGTCCCTGCAGCCTGGCCGTCTCGAGGAACTTGCGCGAAGTGACGATCGTGGAGATGCGTGCCGCCACGCAGGCGCTCTGCATGCCGTCGGTTCCGGCCGTGTAGTTGAGCATGGCGGGGATGCGGCGGAACGCGGTCATTCCGATCACCATGCACAGGGTCGCGGCCAGGTTGGGCAGCAGGATGCCGACCGTCTCGCCACGCGCGCTGTTGCGGCGAACCAGCAGCCCCAGCACCAGCGTCATCTTGAGCAGGGTGTTGTAGGAGTACTCGGTCTGCTTCATGTCCTCCACGAGCTTGCGGCGGCGGCCGTAGATGCGCATGGCATCGAGCAGCGCGTCGTACAGCGTCTGGATCGGATGGGAGCGGAAGATCATCTCCTGCATGATCCTGCGCATGCTTTCTCCCGCTTTCCTGCGGCGCATGCGGCCGGTCTCGCCTAGCGGCATGGCGATCGAGGTGGGCGGCTGCAGCGAGACGGTGATGCGCGGAAACAGCGTGCGCGGATTGCTGCCCGAGAGCCTGCTGAAGTAAGTGCGCGTGGCGCCATCCAGCCGCACCGGCGCGATGACGGCGTGGGTTCTGGCGGCGACGAAGGCCGGCCCGTCGTAGACCTTCATCAGGCTGCCGGTGAGCGTGATGCGCCCTTCGGGGAAGATCACCACCGGGCGGCCGGACTCGATCAGCCGGATCACGCGCTTCATGGCCATGGGGTTGGTCGGATCCACCGCCAGGTACTCGCTCAAGGACAGCAGCCACCGGTAGATGGTGTTGCGAGTCACCTCGGTGTGCACGACGAAGACCGGGTCCACCGGCAGGAACGCAGCCAGGATCAAGCCGTCCAGCAGGGACTGGTGATTGGCGATGATGAGCAGCCGCGGCTCGGAAAAGTGGCTTGCGTCTACCCTCCACCCGCACGCGAAACGCAACCTTGAGCAGGGCGCGGATCATCGACTTGAGCATGGCGGCTTCCTCCCTCGGACTGCAACATTCCCTCCCCCCTCTCCCAGGCGTCTCGCGACGCTGCCCTCACCCTACCCTCTCCCGGAGGGAGAGGGACCTTATCTCTGCCGGAGAGGGGTTTTCAACGGCCAGCTAGTGAATGCGTCCCAGCTCGGTGGCGAGATCGTACAGGTGAGCCGCCGTGACGCCCTTTGCTTTCTTGATCGCCGGGTTGATTCTTCTCCAGCAGGTCCCCGGCTCCCCTTCGCACCCCGGCGCGGAATTCGCTGGGCGGACCTTCGACGCGTTGCACCAGCAGGTTCACGTAGGCGCGCTGCAGCTCGCGCCGGTAGAGCTCGATGTTCGGCGTCGGCGAAGCGAGCTCGCTGAACAAGCCGTCGTTCAGATCGTAGAGCATGTCCAGGCCGGTGTACCCTTTGCCGTTCGGATTCAGCGCCTGCGCCTCCGCCATGCGCTGGAACACCCCGGCTTCGACGATCCGTTGCAGCAGCTTCAGATTGGAATCCTGCAACCCGTCCGTGGCGCCGGTCTGGGCCACGCGCAGCAGCACCTCGGGGTCGAGCATGGCGCGCGGCGTCGTGAAACCGCGGTTGAGCAGGAACTTCACAGCCGCGCGTTGCGTGTCCGGGGGCACCGGCTTGAACGGCACTGTGCCGCGCCCGGCCTGATAGCGGGTCTCCTCCACGCCGCCGATCATCTTGGCGACCGCATTGAGCTCGCGATGCCGCTGGAGGACCAGCGCGTCCCACATCTCGTGCAGCTGCTGGTAGCTGCCGCCCAGCTTGGTGGTGGCCGGGATCAGCATGGGCACCACCCGGTCGATGTTGCGCAGACCCAGATCGGCGGCCGCGATCGGGTCGCCGCCGACCACGTTGGTGTTGACCTTGGGGTCGATCGCCGCCAGGTCGTCTTCGCCGCCGAAGCGCAGCATCGGGTCGTCGACCTGCCGCGCGGCGAGCTCGTCCAGCTTGGCGATCTCGGCGTCGCTGCTCAGCAATTGGGTGACCTTCTTGCCGTCCTTCACCACCGTCTCGGTGAACTGGCGGTAACCCCAGTCGATGGCGAAGTAGTCGTAGGGGCCGAACTTCGGCAGCAGGTAGGCGTTGTCGCCCGGCTGCGCGACGTAGTTCATGCGCGCATAGTCCATGATCGAGGCGGTGCTGCCCCAGCGCTCGGTCCACTCGCGGCTGCGCAGCTGCTCGACGGAGTAGGCCGAGTGCCCCTTGAAGTTGTGGCGCAGGCCGAGGGCGTGGCCGATCTCGTGCGAGACCACGTAGCGCAGCAGCTCGCCCATGAGGTCGTTGGGCAGGGGCAGCTTCTTGGCGCGCGGATCGAGCGGGCCGACCTGGGTGAAATACCAGCGCTCGGCCAGCCGCAGCACGTTGTGGAAGAAGATGGCGTGCGAGGAGATGACCTCGCCGGTGCGCGGATCGATCACCGCGGGGCCCATGGCGTTCGCCCGCCCGCTCGGAGTCCAGCGGATCACGTTGTAGCGCACGTCCTCGGGATCCCAGTCCGGGTCCTCCTTGGGCGTCGGGGCATCGCGGGCGAGGATGGCGTTGCGGAACCCGGCCTTCTCGAAGACCTGCTGCCAGTCCTCGATGCCGCGCTTGATATAGGGCCGCCACTCGTCGGGCACTTCGGGGCTGATGTAGAAGACGATCGGCTTCACCGGCTCGGACACCGCGGCGTTGATGTCCTTCTTCTCCAGCCGGAAGCGCTGGATGTAGCCGCGGGTAACCTTGCCATGCTCCTCGGTGCCGTAGTCGTCGAAGGTCACGGCGAAGTAGCCCACGCGCTCGTCCCAGTAGCGCCCCTGCATCGGGTGCTCGGGGAGCAGGTGCAGGCTGGTGTGAAAGATGAAGCCCACCGAGGTGGCGCGCTTCTCGTCGTCCCCGCCGGGTTTGAACAGCTCCGCCGGGTCGGGCACCCAGGTCTGGTAGAAGCGGATGTCGATGTTTTCCGGGAAGACCTTCACCGACTGGACGTAGGAGCGGCGCGGGTCGACCATGCGCATGTGGAACTGTCGCATCAGGTCCAGCGCGAAGCCCGCCGGCACCTCGCTGACCAGGATGCCGGTGATGTCGATGATGGGCGCGCCGCCCTTGCCCTCGCGGATGATGTCGAAGGCCCGCAGCGCCGGGCGCAGGGATGCGGCCTCCACGCCGCGCTGCAGGTTGGACTCTTTGCGCGCCCAGATCTCGTAGCGCACGTCCTCCAGGTACACCTTGTTGCCCAGCCTGGTGAGGCGGATGACGCGGTTGTCCACCGCGGAGCCGGGCGCCACGAAATCGCTGCCGGTGGACAGCGCCGCGAACTCGGTGTTGGCGAGGATGTCCCGGTTCAGCATCGCCGGGGGAATCTCGAACATCACGCGGTCGCACACGACGTGCACGGTGAACATGCCCTGCAGCGTCTGGATGTTGGGCTGGCTTCCCCGGAGGGCAGGATGCGACCTTCGCCGCCGCGCCTAGGGCCGGCGGGGAGAGGATGGTGGCCAGGATGAGGCACGCCACGGCGACTGCGCGCATGTTCAGATCACCTCCGACAACAACTCCGTCCCTTGCGCCTGCAGGGCGCGGGAAGTGCGGCGGCGGTCCGGGACAAGCGACGGGAAGGAGGCATCAGTTCGGCAGCGCTTCATTCGTATTCGAGTCTGGCCATCCGACAAGCTTACCCCAGCCAGGTTCCTCCCTCAGCGGAGCGCGTGGAGGAGCGGAACGAGGCCGCGCAGCTGCCGCGTGCGGCGGCTCAGGCGCGCTTCACCGCGTCGCGGATTTCGCGCAGAAGGACGACTTCCTCGGGAGGCGCGGGCGGCTCCGCGGGCGCGCCCCGGCGCCTGAGGCGGTTGATCTGCTTCACCATGACGAAGACGACGAACGCCAGGATGATGAAGTTCAGGACAATGGTGAGGAAGTTGCCGTAGGCGATGACCGGTACACCGGCTCTCTTGAGCGCGTCCAGGGTGGGCGGCACGGCCGGCGGATTGGCGAGCGGGATGAACAGGCCGGAGAAGTCCGCCTTGCCCAGCAGCCCGGCGACGACGGGCATGATGAGATCGTTGACGACCGAATCGACGATCTTGCCGAAGGCTGCGCCGATGATTACCCCGACGGCAAGATCGATCACATTGCCCCTGCTGGCGAACTCCCGAAATTCGAGGATGAAGCTCTTCATGGCGGTCTCCCTTGCATCGTTCTGGAAATCGAAAGGCGTTGTAAACGCTGTTGTGCGGCTGCCCCGGGCGTTGTCCTCACACAAACGTCAGGTCGGGCTCGCCGCCCAGCATGTAGGCGCCCACAGTCTCGAAATTCGACAGCCGTCCCTGCAGTTGTTGCGTCACGGTGTGCACGTCGCGGAAGCGGCGCTCCAGGGGATGGCTCTCGAAGATCGCCGTCGCGCCGGCGGCGTTATAGGCGAAATCGACGGCGTCGCGAGCAGTATGAATCGCGTGCGTGGAGGCCCCGCGGATGGTCATGCGATGGTCCATAGTCAGTGCGCCACTGGGCTGCCCGACCTCCTTCCAGATCTGCTGCGCCGACTGCAGCAAGTAGGCACGGGCGGCACGCACGCGCACTTCCGCCTGGGCGGCGCCGGACTGTACGACGGCGCTGTCGCGGAGCGCGCTCTTCATGCCGCGCGGCACCTTGTTGCGAGCGACGTCGATGAAGGCGTCGAGCGAGGCGCGCGCGATGCCCAGCGCCACGCCGGCAAACCCCAGCTCGTAGAAGACAAGCGCTGGCATACGGTACAGCGGCCCCGGCTCGCGGCACTCCTTCTGGAACTCCCGCGTGATCGAGTGGTCATGCCGGACGAAGCGATCGCTCAGGGCGAACTGGTCGCTGGCGGTACCGCGCAGTCCGACGACATTCCAGATATCGGTCCACTCGATCTCCGAGGCGGGTACCAGCATAGTGCGCTCGACCTGCCGGCCCACCGCGTCGAGGCGCGGGTTCCGTCGGTCTCGAAGATGGGGCAGGGCGCACCGACCCAGGTCGCATGACGGCCGCCGCTGGCGAAGGCCCACACGCCGGTCACTCGATAGCCGCCCTCGACGGCAACCGCCTTGGCCTTCGGGCCCGGTCCCCAGGCCAGCACGGCGCGCGGATCGCCGAAGATCTTATGGGCGACCGCCGGATCGAGGTAGGCCGCTGCCATGGCGCAGCCGCCGGCCTGGCTCAGGCACCAGGCGGTGCTGGCGTCGGCCGTCGCGATGGCTTCGATGACGTGGTAGAACGTGACCGGATCGGTCTCGAGCCCGCCTTGTGAACGCGGCAGCAGCAAGCGGAACAGGCGCGCCTCGTGCAGCGCGTCCAGCAGGGACGCCGGCAACCGTCGCTCGCGCTCTATGTCGACCGCGAGCGACGCGACGCACGGCACCAACGCGCGCGCACGATCCACGATGTCGGACTGGATGTCAGGCGAGGTGACGATGCGAGTGTCCAAAACGTTGCCCCCGGGCAGTATACGCGGGTGATTCGTGCTCACGTACCATATGCCGTTGGGAACGGTGAGCCACCCGTAGCCCGTCCGACCCGCAGGTCCGGTAGACCTTCCGCACATTGCTCAAGCGGATGAGCGGCGCGGCGCCGCCCGCGGACACTGCGCTCACGCAAGCCACCGCTCAAGGTTTGCCCGCACGAAGCTGTCGTCGGAAAGATCCGCGTGGATCGTACAGACCCGATCGATCGCCTCCTTCTGTCCCGGGCTCAAACCCTCGTTCGGATCGAGGCACCAGATGCCTTCGAGCAGACCTTGCCGGCGCAGCACCTCGTGACACCCGGCGATGCAGCCTTGGAAGTCGTTAGCGACGTCGAAGAAGGCCGCGTTGCAGTCGGTCACTCGACTGTCGAGCGCGAGCAGCGACTCGCTCACGGTGCCGCCGCCCGTCTGCTCTTTGATTCGTGTCAGCAGCTCCACGGCCGATCGCACCCACACCGACCAATGGCCGAGCAGCCCACCTCGAAAGCGCACCGTTACACGGCACCGTCGCGCATGACCGCGAATGGCGTGACCAGGTCCAGCACGATGTGATCGTCGTTGCCGGTGTACAGGCTGATGCGCTGTTCCGCGCGCGCCTCGACGACGCCACGCACGACGTCGAGCGTGCGGTAGCGGTTGAACGGTGCGACCTTGATCGCCAGCACGTTGTCGATCCCGGCAAAGCGGCGCCAGAATGGCGCGGAGAGCGCGATGCCACCGACGCTCGTCTGCAGGTAGAACCCGACGAGCGGAATTTCCTCTGCGACCGCGCGGCAGTGTGCGATGAGCGCGTTCTCGTTCTCGCCGTTGAGCTCCGCTAGACTCAGCAGCCCGGCGTGGTAGCCGAGCCGGACGGCCGTGCGCGCCTCGCTCACGGCCTGGGTCGTGCGCCCGCACACGCCCGCGATGAGAACCAACGGACGCTTTGTCCATGCGCGGCTGTCCTCGACAGCCGCTGCGAGCACGGCCTCGTACAGGCCGGCTTCGCGGATCGCGAACTGAGTCGTGTGCACGCCAACCGCGAGTCCGCCCGCACCGGCATCGACGTAGTACCGCGTGAGCGCGCGCTGGCGGTGACGGTCGAGCCGGCGCGCGGCGTCGAGCGCCAGCGGATGCGCGGGAATCACGGCGCCTTCGGCTGAGAATCGCGAGGACTTCGCGCGGCAGGTCGTTTCGATGCAGGCCCATGCTCGGCTCCTACCCGTACTCCGGGCCGGCAATGGCGAATATCTGGGGCGGATCACCGTAGGACATGTCGCGGCCGAGCGCCATCCGCAGGAACGGGCGCTGAACTCGGAAGCCGCGTGCGCCGAGCCTTGCGGCAATCCCTGTCCACGCATCCGGCACGTCGACAAAGATGCTGCCTGGCGTCGAGGCGATGGCGGCTTCGAGCAAGGCGAGAGCGTCGTTCTCGCTCGCGGCAACCATCGGACCCACCTGCGATGCGACGCGCCCCGGCCGCACCAGCGCGTAGCCGCTCCGCTCCTCGAGCTCGAAGCCGCGCGTTCCAGCGCGTGCGCAATAGTCTGTAAGTAGTACGTCGCGCGGTTTGCGCCGAAGGCGCCTGCGTCGAAACGCACGAGTCGCTGAACCTCGACATTGCGAGCGGCCGCACCCGCTCGCCGCGCCTCGCAGCCGACGCCGCCCTTCCCTTCCCAGCGTTTGAGCCCCATGATCGGCTTGAAGCCGAGCGGCCATAGATACTCGCGCCAGCGGGCGTTGCGTCCAGCATGCCGACCAGTGCGCGGCTCGCGAAGTACCGCAAGGCATTCGTTCAACATACGCGTACCGAGGCCACGGCCGCGGTGCGACTTCGCGACGATCACGAGGCTGATCCATGCGAACCCGGCCGAGTAGGGAAGGAGCGCGGTGGTCGCGACGAGCTTCCCGAGGGCGTCGCGTGCACCGAAAACCGTGCCGTGCGCAGCAAAGAATGCCCAGTCGTCGGCAGTCTGGTTCCAGTTGGCCTCCACCGTGAGTCCGACCGCTTCCGGAAGCGCTTCCGGCCCTATGCGCTCGATCGCGAGCTGTTCAGTAGGCCCCATCTCGCACCTCGAAGTGCGTCGGTTTGTCGAGCATGGGCAGATCGCGGGCTATCCAATCCGCGGTCCAGTCGATCATCCGAGCGAGGGGAACAGAAGGATAGCCAAAGAGCTTTGCGGCCGCGGTGGTGTTCGTCAACCACGCCGTCGGCGCTTCCGTCCCAACGAACTGCGCCTTGCGTCCCAGCCGCGACGCGAGCTCGTGCGCGAGCCAGCGGATCGAGATGATTTCAGGTCCGCTGACATTGATCGGGGAAGTTGGCACAGTGCAATGCGCCAGGCAGCGGAGCGCTCTGGCATTTGCATCGCCCTGCCATATGACGTTCACGTGGCCCATGGTAACGTCCACCGGCATCCCGTCCCGTACCTTGAGCGCGACGTCGGCGAGCACGCCGTAGCGCAGGTCGATGGCGTAGTTCAGGCGGAACAACCGGCCCGGCGTGCGAAACTGGCGCGAGAAGTGCTCGAAGATTCGCTCGCGACCGACGCAGGAGTTGGCGTATTCGCCCGGTGGGGTGAGCGGCGTCGACTCGCTCGCACCCTGGCTCGTCACGTCCACGAACGGGTACACGCAGCCGGTCGAGAACGCGACGATGCGGGATTCCCGGAACGTTTCCGCAACCAGCCCGGGGAGATAGGTGTTGACTGCCCATGTCAGTGGCTGGTTGTCGGCGGCGCCGAACTTGCGTCCGGCCATGAAGATCACGTTGCGGGCGCGGGGGAGGCGCTCCAGCGCACTGACGGTCGAGGAGATCCGCGGTGATGGTCTCGACGCCGTGCGCGGCAAGCGATTCCTGGAGACCCGGTGTGCTGAAGCGCGCGACGCCGATCACGCGGCGTCCCGGCGCTGCGTTGAGAGCGAGCCGGGCGAGCGTTGGCCCCATCTTCCCGCCCACGCCGAGAACGAGAATGTCCCCGTCGACGCCCAGCAAGATCGGTGACCAGATCGGGCGCCGGCCGACTGAGGAACGCTTCGAGCTCCTCGACGCCAGCGAATCGTTCCGGGGCGATTGGGACAGCGGCAGTCACTGCATCCTCGCGTCCTTGGTCATGCAAACGTGCTCCAGCCCGACCACGTACCGTAATCTCTCGGCTCAGTGAAATAGTACCCTAGCCGGATTCGACCACCGCGATCGGCTGCCGCAGATGGCACGCCACCCACTGGCCGGGCGAGATCTCTTGCAACGGCGGCTCCTCGCGCTTGCAGCGCTCCTCGGCGTAGGGGCAGCGCGTATGGAAGCGGCAGCCTGACGGCGGATCGATCGGGCTCGGTACGTCGCCGCCGAGCACGCGCCGCTGCTTGCGCAGCGCGGGATTCGGCACCGGCACGGCTTCCAGCAGCGCCTCCGTATACGGATGCTGCGGGCGCGTGAAAATCGCCCGCTTCGGCGCGATCTCGACGATCTTGCCGAGATACATCACGGCGACGCGATGGCTGATGTGCTCGACCACCGCGAGGTCGTGCGCGACGAACAGATACGAGAGGTTGAACTCGGCCTGCAGGTCCATCAGCAGGTTGATCACCTGCGCCTGCACCGACACGTCCAGCGCCGACACCGGCTCGTCGCAGACGATCAGGCGCGGCCGCACCGACAGCGCCCGCGCGATGCCGAGCCGCTGGCGCTGGCCGCCCGAGAACTCGTACGGATACTTCACCATCTGATCGGCGCGCAGGCCGACGCGCTCGAACAGCTGGGCCGCGCGCAGCTCGCACCTCGGCCGCGGGCAGCGACTCGTAGTTGCGGATCGGCTCGGAGACGATGTCGCCCGCGCGGATGCGCGGGTTGAGCGACGAGTAGGGATCCTGGAATACCGCCTGCAGCTCGCGCCGCACCGGACGCATCTCGGCCCGATTGAGCTGATCGATGCGCTGGCCGCGCCAGAGGATGCGGCCCTCGGTCGGGTCCTGCAGCCGTAGGATGAGCTTGCCGGTGGTGGATTTTCCGCAGCCGGATTCGCCCACCAGCCCGAGCGTCTCGCCGTCCTGGATCCAGAAGCTCACGCCGTCGACTGCGTGCACTTTGGCGCCGCGCGCGAGCAGCCCCGTCTTCGCCGGGAAGAACTTGCGCAGCCCCTGCACTTCGAGCAGCACATCGCCAGGAGTGCTCATTGGACCGGATTCCAGCAGGCCGCCCAATGGCCCGGACCGTGGGCGGTGAGCGGTGGCACTTCCTGCGAGCAACGCGCGATCGCGTTCGGGCAGCGCGGCGCGAACAGACAGCCCGGCTGCTCATCCTTCAGCGAGGGCACCATCCCGGGGATTTCAACCAAGCGCTTGCCGCCCTCGCCGCGCACCGAGTCGCCGAGATGCGGCATGGAACCGAGCAGCCCCCGCGTGTACGGGTGGCGCGGCCGCGCGAAGAGCTCGTCGACCGGCGCTTCCTCGACCTTGCGTCCCGCGTACATCACCACGACGCGCTGCGCCATTTCGGCCACGACGCCGAGGTCGTGCGTGATCAGGATGATCGCCGCGCCGGTCTCGCGCCCGAGCTCGCGCATCAGCTCCAGGATCTGCGCCTGGATGGTGACGTCGAGCGCCGTGGTGGGCTCGTCGGCGATCAGCAGCTTCGGGCCGCAGGCGAGCGCCATTGCGATCATCACCCGCTGCCGCATCCCGCCCGAGAGCTCGTGCGGATACTGGCGCACGCGCCGCTCCGGCTCGGGCATGCGGACCTTGCGCAGCATCTCGACGGCCTTCGCCATCGCCTCGTTCTGCGAGAGGCCACGGTGCAGGACCAGGCTCTCGGCGATCTGCCGGCCGACGGTGAGCGCCGGATTGAGCGAGGTCATCGGCTCCTGGAAGATCATCGAGATCGCGTTGCCGCGCACCGCCCGCATCTCGTCCTCGCTGAGCCCGAGCAGATCGCGGCCCTCGAAAACCACTCGTCCCGCGACGATGCGGCCCGGCGGCGAGGCGATAAGCCGCAGGATGGAAAGCGACGTGACGCTCTTGCCGCAACCCGACTCGCCCACCACTGCGAGCGTCTCGCCCGGCGCGACCGAGAACGACACGCCGTCCACCGCGCGCACGATGCCGTCGCGCGTGAAGAAGTGGGTTTGGAGGCCGTCGACCTCGAGCAGAGCAGCCACGGCACTACATCCGCCGCGCGAGGCGCGGATCGAGCGCGTCGCGCATGCCGTCGCCGAGCAGGTTCACCGCGAGCACGGTCAGCGACAGGAACAGTCCCGGGAACAGGATCAAGTAACCGGCGATCTGGAACAGGCTCCTCGCCTCGGCCATGATGTTGCCCCAGCTCGGAATGTTCGGCGGTGTGCCGGCGCCGATGAACGAGAGAATCGCCTCGAGGATCATGGCCGAGGCGCAGATGTAGGTGCCCTGCACCAGCAGCGGCGCCACGGTGTTGGGGAGGATGTGGCGCAGCAGAATGAGCGGTAGATTGGTGCCCGCGGCGATCGCGGCTTCCACGTACGGCTGCTCGCGCAGGCTGAGCACCAGGCTGCGCACCAGCCGCACCACGCGCGGCACCTCGGCGAGCGTGATGGCGAGGATGACGTTGCCGACGCTCGCCTTGGTCAGCGCCATGAGCGCGATGGCGAGCAGCACCGAGGGGATCGACATCAAGCCGTCCATCACGCGCATCACGATCGCGTCGAGCCAGCGGATGAAGCCGGTGACGAGCCCGATCGCCAGCCCGACTGCGATCGACAGCGCTGCGACCGCGATCCCGACCGTGAGCGAGATGCGCGAACCGTAGATCACCCGGCTGTATACGTCGCGCCCCAGCATGTCGGTGCCGAACCAGTGCTCGCCGGAGGGCGGCTTGAGACGCTGGATCGGCGAGAGCGCCTGCGGGTCCACGGTGCCGAGCCAGGGGGCCAGCAACGCGATCAGCACCATCACGGCGAGCACCATGCCGCCGACGATGGCGGTCGGATGCCGGCGGAAGGCGTCACGGAACCACTGCCAGGTCGGCGACGCGGATGTCGGCGCGGTGAGAACTGCGGTGGTCATGTCAGTAGCGGATGCGCGGGTCGAACAATCGGTAGGAGAGATCGACCAGCAGGTTGATCAGCACGTACACCGCCGGAGAACAGCAGGATCACGCCCTGGATGATCGGATAGTCGCGCCGCAGAATCGCATCGACCGTGAGCCGGCCGATGCCCGGAATCGCGAACACCGTCTCGGTGACGATCGCGCCGCTGATCAGCAATGCGATGCCGATGCCGATCACCGTGATGATGGGGACGCCGGCGTTCTTGAGCGCGTGGCGCGTGAGCACCGCGCGCGGCGCGAGGCCCTTCGCGTTCGCGGTGCGGATGTAGTCCTGCGACAGCACATCTAGCATGGCTGCGCGCGTGATGCGCGCGATGAGCGCCATGTAGACGGTGCCCAGCGCGATGCTCGGCAGGATGAGATGCGACAGCCACGGCCAGAAGCCCTCGCCGATCGGGCGGTAGCCCTGCACCGGCAGCCATTCGAGCTGGACCGAGAACACGATGATCAGCATGTAGGCCAGCACGAACACAGGCACCGAAAAGCCCAGCACCGAGAAGCCCATCACGAGGCGGTCCACCCAGGTGCCCGCTCTTGCGGCCGCGACGACGCCGAGCGGCACCGCGATGAGCACCGCGACGATGAGCGTGCACAGAGTCAGCGACACCGTCGGCTGGACGCGCTGTCCGATCAGCGTCGTGACCGGCAGATTGGTGAAGATCGACGTGCCGAGGTCGCCGTGCAGCAGCCGCCAGACCCAGCCGCCGAACTGCACCAGGAACGGCTCATCCAGGCCCAGCTTCGCGCGGATGTTCTTGATGTCGTCGTCGGTGGCGATGTCGCCGGCGATCACCGCAGCCGGATCTCCCGGCGTCAGGAACAGCAGCGAGAATACGAACAGCGCGACCACCGCCATGACGATGAACGTCGCGCCAAGGCGTCGCAGGATGTAGGCGATCATGGCGCGCGATGGGCTGGCCTGCGGGCTCACTTCTTCTCGACGTTCCAGAGGAAGATCACCGGCGCGACGATCAGCACCGGAGAGGTTCGAGCGATAGGCCGTCGGGATGATGAACTGCGCCGTCGGGATATAGGGCACGAACTTGAAGGCTTCCAGCTGCACCGCGTCAGCCGCTTTCTTGGCGGCGGCCGCATCGGCTGTGTTGAACCACGCCTCGCGCAACTCCTCGAGCTTCTTGTCTGTCGGCCAGCCGAACCACGCATTGTCGCCCGAGCGCGCATCGGCGAGCTCGCCGGCGAGCTCAACTGCCGCCGCGACGAAGACCGTGTGGAAGATCGACCAGCCGCCCTTCTCGACCGGCTCCTTCGACGTGCGGCGGGTGATGAGCGTGCCCCAGTCGCCCGCCTGCAGCTCGACGTTCAGGCCCAGCTTGCGCAGCAGCTCAGCCGTAAGCAGCGACTGCGAGTGCACGATCGGCTGATCGGTGGCCGAGATGATCACGATCTTCTCGCCCTTGTAGCCCGACTTCCTGGATCAGCTTCCTGGCGCGGTCGAAGTCGCGCTTGCCCTTCAGCGGCTCGGCGCCGACCTCGGAAGAAAGTGGCGTCCCGCAGGCAAAGAACGAATAGCAGGGGCGCCCGTTCTTCTCGTCGCCCGCGATGGCGAGCACGTAGTCCTGCTGGTCGACGACGTACAGCAGCGCCTCGCGCATCTTCTGATTGTTGAACGGCGGCTGCAGGAAATTGAAGCGGAGCACGCCCATCATAGCCGAGCGGGTCGCGGTTCTCGACGCGAACGTCCTTGTTCTTGCGCAGCAGCGGAATCAGATCGGGCGGCAGCTGCTCCCACCAGTCGACCTCGCCGGCGTTGAGCGCCGCGGCGGCGGTGGCCGAATCCGGGATGTAGATCCACTCGACGCGATCCACCTTCACCACCTTGCCGCCGGCGGCCCAGGACGGCGGCTCCTTGCGCGGCACGTAGTCGGTGTTCTTCACGTAGACGACCTTGTTGCCCGGCACCCATTCTTCCTTCACGAACTTGAACGGGCCCGAGCCGGTCGCGTCGGTGATGTTCTGGAACGCGTCGGTCTTGGCGATGCGCTCCGGCATGATGAAGGGCACATTCGACGATAGCTTGCCCAGCGCCTGCGAGCGTGAGCGGGAACGGCTTCTTGAGCTTGAGTCGGAAGGTCTTGTCGTTCACCGCGCTCCACGACTCGGTCGCCTCGGCGAGCTTCTGGCCGAGCGCATCGCGCTTGGCCCAGCGCTCCAGGGATGCGATGCAATCGGCCGAGCGCACCGGCTGGCCGTCGTGGAACTTGAGTCCGTCGCGCAGCGTGAAGGTGTAGGTGAGCTTGTCCTTCGAGAGCTCCCACTTGTCCACCATCTGCGGCTGGATCTGGAACTTGGCGTCGGTGGCGAACAGCGTGTCGTACACCATGTAGCCATGGTTGCGCGTGATACCAGCGGTGGTCGCGATCGGATCGAGGATGCGCAGATCGGCCTGCGGGATGAACTTCAGGACCTTCTGCTGCGCCGAAGCCGAGCTCGCGGCGAGCACGAGGCCGAGCGCGAGCGCACGAAGCGAGATCGGAAGCGAGCTTCATGCCGGTCTCCCTGTCGAGGAACGTCTTGCCAGCCGCGCCGGTTACTTTTTCTCGACGTTCCAGAGGAAGGTCACCGGCGCGACGATCACGCCGGAGAGGTTCGAGCGGTAGGCCGTCGGGATGATGAACTGCGCGGTCGGGATGTAGGGCAGGAACTTGAAGGCCTCGAGCTGGACCGCGTCGGCGGCTTTCTTGGCCGCGGCCGGCGTCGGTGGTGTTGAACCACGCCTCGCGCAGCTCCTCCAGCTTGGGGTCGTTGGGCCAGCCGAACCACGCCTTCTCGCCGGAGGCGCGGATCGGCGCGTTCGCCGGCGAGACATCGTCCGGTCCGACGAACCACGTGTGGAAGATCGACCAGCCTCCTTTCTCGACCGGTTCCTTGGACGTGCGCCGCGTGATGAGCGTGCCCCAGTCGCCCGCCTGCAGCTCGACGTTCAGTCCCAGCTTGCGCAGCGTCTCGGCGGTGAGCAGCGATTGCGCGTGGACGATCGGCTGGTCGGTCGCCGAGATGATCACGATCTTCTCGCCCTTGTAGCCCGACTCCTGGATCAGTTTCTTGGCGCGCTCGAAGTCGCGCTTGCCCTTGAGCGCCTCGGCACCGATCTCGGAAGATAGCGGCGTTCCGCAGGTGTAGAACGAGTAGCAGGTGCGCCCGTTCTTCTCGTCGCCCGCGATGGCGAGCACGTAGTCCTTCTGGTTGACGACGTAGAGCAGCGCCTCGCGCATCTTCTGGTTGTTGAACGGCGGGTTCAGGAAGTTGAAGCGGAGGATGCCGATCGAGCCGAGCGGATCGATGTTCTCGACGCGCACGTCCTTGTTGTTGCGCAGCACCGGAATGAGATCGGGCGGCAGCTGCTCCCACCAGTCGGCCTCGCCCGCGTTGAGCGCCGCGGCGGCCGTGGCCGAATCGGGGATGTAGATCCACTCGACGCGATCGACTTTCACCACTTTGCCGCCGGCGGCCCAGGACGGCGGCTCCTTGCGCGGCACGTAATCGGTGTTCTTCACGTAGACGACCTTGTTGCCCGGGCACCCATTCTTCTTTCACGAACTTGAACGGGCCGGAGCCGGTCGCGTCGGTGATGTTCTGGAACGCATCGGTCTTGGCGATGCGCTCCGGCATGATGAAGGGCACGTTCGACGACAGCCTCCCCAGCGCCTCGAGCGTGAGCGCAAAGGGCTTCTTGAGCTTGAGCCGGAAGGTCTTGTCGTTCACCGCGCTCCACGACTCGGTCGCCTCGGCGAGCTTCTGGCCGAGCGCATCGCGCTTGGCCCAGCGCTCCAGGGATGCGATGCAATCGGCCGAGCGCACCGGCTGGCCGTCGTGGAACTTGAGCCCGTCGCGCAGCGTGAAGGTGTAGGTGAGCTTGTCCTTCGAGAGCTCCCACTTGTCCACCATCTGCGGCTGGATCTGGAAATTGGCATCGGTCGCGAACAGCGTGTCGTACACCATGTAGCCGTGGTTGCGCGTGATGTACGCGGTGGTCGCGATCGGATCGAGGATGCGCAGATCGGCCTGCGGAATGAACTTCAGGACCTTCTGCTGCGCCGAAGCCGAGCTCGCGGCGAGCGCGAGGCCGAGCGCGACCGCGCGCAGCGAAGCGGAAACGACCTTCATGCTGATCTCCCTTTCAACACGTCTCGGCGACCCTGCGGGTAAGTTGCTGGAAAGCTGCTCAAAAATCCGATCTGCTAGGTCCCGTGAATGCTCTTCCCACGCTGCGCCGTCTCCCCAGGGAGAGGGAATCCCTCTCCCTGCGGGAGAAGGGTTGGGGATGAGAGGGCTACGGTTCCCGTTTGAGACAGCTTCAGACCTGGGTGGCATCTCGCTGTCGGCGCCAACACGCGCCCAGATCTGGCTCCGGTCGCTCGGCCCTGCTGCCACGCCACCGAACCGTTCACCACCACGGTATCGATACCTTTCGAGAGAGCTATCGGCTTCTCGAAGGTCGCGGCCTCATCGACTGTTGCCGGATCGAACACGGTGATGTCCGCAAAGGCGCCCGTGCGCAGCACCCCGCGATCTTCGAGACCGAAGGTGCGCGCCGTCAAGCCGGTCATCTTGTGAACTGCCTGTTCCAATGGAAACAGGCCCAGTGTCCGGCTGTAGTGTCCAAGAACGCGCGGGAACGTAGCCCATAGACGAGGGTGTGGAAACTCGTCGTGCGGCAGCCCGTCCGAGCCGACCATCGTAGGCGCGAAGGCGAGGATGCGCTGAACGTCGCGCTCGTCCATGGAGAAGTAGATCCCGCCGGCCGGCACCAGACGTGCAACGGCTTCTTGCATCGTGACCCCCATCTCCTTGGCGACAACGGCGAGGTCCTTCCCGCTATGCTCGGGATGGGGCTTCGACCACGTGACGAGCACGCGCGACGCGCCGGCCACCCGTTCCGCGGACAAAATGGTCGAGGAGGCGGAATAGGGGTAGCAGTCGAGCCCGATGGGTTGACTGCGCATGTGTTGCGCGATGAACGCCAGCGTCTCCGTGGAACGGCCGTGATTGGCGGTACCGGCGACCTTGTGATGCGAGATCACGACCGGCACCCCGACCTCGCGGCCGATCCGAAAGCTTTCCGTCGAGCGAATCCATGATCCGCTCGCCCTCGCTGCGCATGTGCGTGACGTACAGACCGCCGAACTCGCGGAGCGGGCGGCAGATCTCGATCACCTCCTCGGTCGGCGCAGCGGCCGCCGGCTCGTAGTACAGCCCGGTCGACACGCCGATTGCGCCGGCCGCCAAGGCCTCTTGGACCAAGCCGCGCATGTGCGCGATCTCGGCTCCGGTAGCGGGTCGATTCACGTCGTCCAGCGTGACGACACGCAGCGTCGTATGTCCCACCAGCGGTGCGCAGTTGATCGCCGCCGGGTGAGCACGCAGCTCTTCGACATACGCGCCGAAGGTCGGGAAGTGGAACCAGCCTCCTTCGCCGTCGAGCAGATCCAGCGGCGGCGTCACCGGCGCCCGCATTCCCGTCGGCGCAGGCGCCAGCGAGATGCCGCAATTGCCGGAGACCACCGTGGTGACGCCTTGGCTGACCTTCGGCGTCATTTCCGGGCCGGACAGCAGCAGGCGGTCGTCGTGAGTATGTGCGTCGATGAAGCCCGGCGCCGCAACCTTGCCGCTGGCGTCGATCTCTACGTCGGCGCGAGCCTGTGCCAGGGGTCCGATGTGCGCGATCCGGTCGCCTCGCACGCCCACGTCGGCGGCGTAGCCAGGCGCCCCCGTCCCGTCGACAACGGTGGCACCGCGAATCAGCAGGTCAAAGTGTTCGGTCATTCAAAGGCCTCGAGGGGGCACCGGCCGCACCAAGTATCGAGAATACTAAAGCATAGAGGGCAGTGGCAGAACGCTTGCGATACCACTGCACGAGATCGAATCGCTTTCGTCCCTTGAGCCGGAACACCAAAAAGTCGCGCCGATCCACCGTCAGGATCTGGTACTACCCATTTGCTTCTGGACGATGCGACCTTCATCGTGTGAGGTGAACTGGCGTACCAGGGGGGCGCGACATTTTCGGCGAACAGAAATCCCTTAGGGATCCGTGCGAGTCGCTTTAGAACTATGCAACCATAATCGAGGAGATCGAAATGTTCTTCAAGAAGGCGATACAAGCAATCGTTCTATGTGGTGTCGTTCTAACTGCTGGAGTGGCACCGTCGGCCTCCGCCCTGGAGACCAAGCCAGTGCTGAGTGTCGAAATTGCCGAGAAAATGGCATTGGCATGTGACAAGTACGCTGCCAGCAAGGGCTGGAAAGTAAATATCGCCGTGCTCGACGACGGGGGTGGTTTGCTTTACTTCCGGCGTCATCCGGGGCAATCCTCGCGGTTTGGATCCACGGGACTAGGGACGAAAGCGATTCGATCTCGTGCGATGGTATCGCAAGTGAATTCCGCGACCACCCGCTGAAGCAGTCGTTTGCGCACCTGTCGAAGTCATGAGCAGGGTGCGGGGGCGACTAGAGCGCTTTGACGCGGATTCGGCTGCTCGAGCGCTTTGAGCGCGGATTCGGCCTGCTCCAGCCAGAAGCGCATGTCCATCTCGCGGTACAGCGTCGTCGCGGTGGCGAGATGCTCTCTCGCCTTCTCGCGCTGGCCGGTCCTGGCGTGCAGCTTGCCGAGGCCGAAGTGACAGTGGGCGACGAGCGGGCGCATGCCCAGCTCGGTCGCGAGCGCGAGCGCCTGCCGGTACGCGTCCCCGGCCTGCTCGGCCCCGCCCTGCTCGACCCCGCCCTGCGCGGACTCGCGTGGGCGTGGACGTCGCCGAGCAGTTTCAGACCCCAGGCTTCCCAGCCCCGCTGCTGGTGGGCGCGCGCCAGCGCCACGGCCTGCTCCGCCTGCTCCCGCGCCTCGGCGACCCGTCCGAGGACGAGATAGGCCTCGGCCAGGAACGTGATGAGCCACGAACGGCAGGCCCAGAATCCGCATCGCCGTGATCGCTTCGACCGCCTCCTCCAGCAACGGCACCGCGTCGGCCGCGCGCCCAGACCAGAGATAGGCGGAGCCCAGGGACGCCGCGACGAACGGCAGCGCGAGGCGAATCTCCATCGCCCGGCAGAGCGCGAGACCTTGCTCCAGCACCCGGGTTGCCGCCGCAAAGTCCCCGTGGCGCAGATGGGCGTACCCGAGGCCATAGCGGGCCCAGACCTCGCTGTAGGGATGGCCGGCGGTCTGGGCGATCCGGAGGCCCTCTTCCCCTGCGGCGATGGCCTGCGCGAACTCTCCCAGCTCGGCCAGGACCACCGCCAGGACATAGCGGGCGAGCACCGCCGGCAGCGCCGCCAGCCCGAAGCGCTCGCCGAGCGGCGCGCCCTTGAGCGAGGGCGATCGCCGTGCGCACGGGCTCGGCCGCCCGGCGCGGGTCGCCGGCGAACCAGAGCGCCTGGCCCAAATAGTAGTTCGCGACGACGCGCAGCCCGAGGTCGCCGACCGCTTCGGCGATGGCGCACGCGCGCTCCCCCGCTTCGATCGCCCGAGCGTGCTCGCCAAGGAGGCTGTAGAGGACCGCCAGATACCCGAGCGCCCACCCGAGCCGCCGCTGGTCCCCGAGCCCCTCCGCCAGCGCGCGCGCCTCGTTCAGGACCTCGCCCAGCCGCGCGAACTCGCCGAGCGGCAAGAGGGCGTTCCGCTGCTCGAAGCACAGGTCGATGAGCTGCTCGGTCCGCTCCCGGCTCTCGGGCAGCTCCTGCAGCGCGACCCGCGCCTGCTCGAAGTGGGCGAGCGCCTCCCGGAGCGGCCGAGCGGTCGAGCGCCCGGGTCCCCGCCTGCCGGCTATAGCGGACCGCCTTGTCCCACAGCTGCCCGCGCAGCGCGTGGTGGGCGAGGCGCTCCACATGTTCACTCAGCCGGTCCGCGTAGAGCCGCTCGATCGCGGCCACGATCTGCGCGTGCAGCTGGCGGCGCCGGTCCTGCAGCAGGCTCCCGTAGGTCACCTCGTGCGTGAGCGCGTGCTTGAAGGTGTGCTCCAGGTCCGGGAAGAGCTGCGTCTCGTAGAGGAACTCCGCCTCCTGCAGATGCGCGAGCCCGCGCCGCAGGGTCTCCTCCGGTTGCTCCGCGATCGCCGCGAGCAGCGCGTAGGGCACGTCCTTGCCGATCACCGAGGCCGCCTGCAGGAGTTGCTTCTCCTCTGGCGGCAGCCGGTCGATGCGCGCCGCCAGGATCGTCTGCACCGTGGCCGGGACCTGCAGCGCCTCCACCGGCCGCGTCAGCCGGTACGCTCCGCGCTCTCCCGCCAGCGCGCCCGTCTCCACCAGCGTGCGCACCGTCTCCTCCAGGAAGAACGGGTTGCCGCGCTTGACCAGCATCTGCGTGAGCGGCGCGAGCCCCGGGTCCGGGCCGAGCAGCGCCGCGAGCAGCTCTGCCGCGCTCTCGGCGGGCAGGCTGTCGAGCCGCAGCTGGGAGTAGGCAGTCTTGCTGCCCCAGCGGTGCTCGTACTCGGGCCGGTAGTTGACCAGCAGCAGCAGGCGCGCGGAGCCGAGGCTCTCCACCAGGCTGTCGAGCAGGGCCTGGGTCTCGCCATCGATCCAGTGCAGATCCTCGAACACCACCAGCAGCGGTTGCACCTGGCTCTCGCGCAGCAGCAGGCGCTTGACCGCGTCGAGCGTGCGCTGGCGGCGCTGGGGCGGGTCCAGCGATCTGCCAGGCAGCGTCCTCGACCGGCACATCGAGCAGAGCGAGCAGCGGGGGCAGCAGCGGCTCGAGCGTGCGGTCCAGGTCCAGCAGCTTGCCCGAGCACCTTGTCGCGCATCTCGCGGTGATCGTCGCGGTCGCCGATCTTGAAGTAGCCCTTGAGCAGGTCGATCACCGGCAGGTAGCTGGTGGCCTTGCCGTAGGAGACGGACGAGGCCTCCAGGATCAGCCACTCCTGCACCCGATGCGAGTGGGTGAACTCGTAGACCAGCCGCGACTTGCCCACCCCGGCCTCGCCGACGATGGCGACCACCTGGCCGTGGCCCGCACCGGCCTGGCCCAGGACCCGGCGCAGATGCTCGACCTCGGCGTCGCGGCCGACGAAGCGCGTGAGGCCGCGCAGCGGCCGCCGCCTGCAGGCGCGTGCGCGCCTGACCCGCCCCGGTCAGCTCGAAGACCTCCACCGGCTCCGGCGAGGCCCTTGACGGGGACCGGGCCCGAGCGAGCTTGACCTGGACGTAGCCCTCGGCCAGGCGCAGCGTGTCCGCGCGTCAGCAGGATGGTGCCCGGCGCGGCGCAGCTGCTCCATGCGCGCGGCCAGGTGCGTCGTCTGGCCCACCGCGGTGTAGTCCATGTGCAGATCGCTGCCGATCGCGCGCACGACGACCTCGCCGGAGTTGAGCCCGACCCGGATCTGGACTCGGCACGCCGTGCGGTGCGGCGCACGTCGTCGCGCGTAGCGGCTGCACCGCCTCCTGCATCCGCAGCGCGGCGTAGCAGGCGCGCACCGCGTGATCCTCGTGGGCGAGCGGCGCGCCGAACAGCGCCATGATCCCGTCGCCCATCACCTGGTTGACGGTGCCCTCGTAGTGATGCACCGCCTCCATCATGCGTTCGAGCACGGGATCGAGGATCTTGCGCGCCTCCTCGGGATCGCGGTCGGCGAGCAGCTCCATCGAGCCCTTGAGGTCGGCGAAGAGCACCGTGACCTGCTTGCGCTCGCCTTCGAGCGCGCTCTTCGAGGTGAGGATCTTCTCGGCGAGGTGCTTGGGGGTGTAGCGCTCTGGTGCGTCGAAGCGCAGGAGCCGCGGCGGCCTTGCCGCGGGATGCGCGCACTCGGGACAGAACTTCGCTGTCGGAGACAGGGACGACCGCACTTCGCGCACGCCCGGGTCAGCGGTGCGGCGCATTCCTCGCAGAACTTCGCGCCCGCCTCGTTCTCGGACTGGCCGGGACAGCGGAGCTCCATAACGCGTACTCGATCAGTCAACTCGTGCAAAGAGGCGGGGCTCCGCGCGTTCCCGATACTCGAACACAGCGCTACAGCGGGCTCCAACCAAGATGTCCGTCATCCGGTGCCGGATTTCGCTATACTACCGCTCTGCGCAATCTCTGGGAACGGGATCGCGGACGAGTGGCAGTGCCAGTCGACAGTTCGGCCGGATGACCAGATCGGCAACGCCAATTACATCACGCCCGAGAAAACCCTCGCGGCAACCAGGCTCGTCACCAAAGGCAAGTCCTACCGCCTCGGGATCGAGGCCAATTCGAAGACACCCGCATATCCGCCGCGTTTTGTGACGCATCACGGTGGTACAACCCGGCCAGCAGGCCGGGCAGACGATCGGACCGCACAAGCTGACCTACAACGATGACATGATCACCGGCTGGAACGGCGTCGGCCCGCAGCTCGACGGTCTGGGGCACATCGGGATCGACAACGTCTACTACAACTGCATCAAGGAAGCGGACATCGGCAAGATCACCGGGCTGACCAAGCTCGGAATCGAAACCGTTCCCGCCGATCGCCACCCGGGGCATCGTGCTCGATATGGCGGGCCTCATGGGGGTGGACATGATCAAGGAAGGTACGGCATTCAACGTCGCGGAGATCGAGGCCGCCATGAAGCGCCAGGGCGTTTCGAGCATCGAGAAAGGCGACATCGTGTTGTTCTACACCGGTTGGCTCAAGCTGCTCGGAAAGGACGACAAGCGCTATGCGAGCGTAGAGCCCGGGCTTGGGCGTGAGGCGGGCAAGATACCTGGCCGCCAAGCGGGGTTGCGGCGATTGGCGCCGACACCTGGGCTCTCGAGGTCATCCCGTTCGAGAAAGACGCTGCGCCGTTCGAGGTCCACGAGATCCTGCTGCCCCGCAGTGGCGTGTACATCCTGGAGAACATGAACACCGAAGAGCTGGTCAAAGATAAGGCGTGGGAGTTCCTCTTCACGCTGGGCCCGGCCCGCCTTACGGGGGCGGTGCAAGCGATCATCAATCCAATAGCGATCAAGTAACCCGAAACGTCCAGCGGGCGGCTCAGGCGCCCGCTGGGCACGTCAAAGGCCGGACCCTCGCACATGCGCGCTAAGATCGCCACGCGTATCGAGGGGTGCTGCGACGTCATGCCTCGCCCCGCGGCGGTCGCGCGAGTCGATACAATGCTTGCATGACGAGCCTCAAGCCGCGACCCAATCACGCCGTCTATCTGCGCGCGCTCCGCGCCATGTCGCCGCAGGCGCGACTGCGCAAGGCGTTCGAGCTTTCCGCCTTTACCCGTGCGCTGTTCCGTGCGGGGCTGGCGCGGCGGTTCCCGGACTTGAGCACAGTCGAGCTCGACCGCCTGGTGCGGGACCGCCTCGAACGATGTCACAACAGGAACTACTGAAGCTGGTCATCGCGCGGCTGGACGAGGCCGGCATCGAGTACATGCTGACTGGATCGCTGGCTTCCAGCCTGCAGGGCGAGCCGCGAGCCACGCACGATATCGACTTGGTGATCGCGATCCGCACCGCGGCCGGCGATGTCGCGCGCACGTTGAGGGCGGCGTTCCCCGAGCCGCGAGTTCTACCTCGACGAAGAGGCGATACGCAACGCGATCGCTGCGAGCGAGCATGTTCAACATGATCGACACCCGTGAAGGCGACAAGGTCGATTTCTGGCTACTCACCGCCGACGCCTTCGACCAGGCCCGGTTTGCCCGCCGCACCGCCGAAGACTTCGAGGGCGTGCGGCTCCAGGTCTCGCGCCCCGAGGACACGATCCTGATGAAACTCAGATGGGCGCAGATGTCCGGCGGCAGCGAGAAGCAGTTCGGCGACGCGCTGCGGGTGTACGAAGTGCAACACGGGCTGCTGGATCAGTCCTATCTCGACGCGTGGGCCGCCAGGCTCGGTGTGGCTGAGTTGCTTGCCAGGCTCCGGACGGAAGCCGAGCCCATCGAGTGAGCGGAGATGACACGGGAGGCAGAGCCCTTGAAGCGGTCGTTCGCGCGCGTGTCGAAGTCATGAGGGTGCGACCGACGAGACTAGAGCGCCTTGAGCGCGGATTCGGCCTGCTCCAGCCAGAAGCGCATGTCCATCTCGCGGTACAGCGTTGTCGCGATCGCGAACTGCTCTCGCGCTTCCTCGCGCTGGCCCGTTCCGGCCACCCTCTCCCCCAACACACGGACAGGTCCCTCTCCCGCTTGCGGGAGAGGGTAGGGTGAGGGCCGGGAGAGGGGCTGGGGGTGAGGGGTAGCGTGCAGCCTGCCGAGGCCGAAGTGACAGTGGGCGACGAGCGGGCGCATGCCCAGCTCGGTCGCGAGCGCGAGCGCGTGCCGGTAGGCGTCCCGGGCCTGCTCGGACTCAGCGGGTGCGCGCGCGTAGACGTCGCCGAGCAGTTTCAGGCCCCAGGCTTCGAAGCCCCGCAGCTGGTGAGCGCGCGCCCGCGCCACGGCCTGCTCCCCTTGGTCCCGCGCCTCGGCGATCCGTCCGAGGACGAGGTAGGCCTCGGCCTGGAACGCGATGATCCACCCACGGAAGCCCAGAATCCCCATCGCTGTGACCGCTTCGACCCCCTCCTCCAGCAACGGCACCGCGTCGGCGGCGCGCCCCGACCAGAGATAGGCAGAGCCCAGGAACGCCGCGACGAGCGGCAGCGCGAGGCGAATCTCCGTCGCCCGGCAGAGCGCGAGGCCCGGCTCCAGCACCCGGGTTGCCGCCGCGAAGTCCCCGTGGCGCAGATGGACGTACCCGAGGCCCGCGCGGGCGAAGACCTCGCTGAAGGGATGGCCAGCGGCCTGGGCGATCCGCAGGGCCTCTTCCCCTGCAGCGAGGGCCTGCGCGAACTCTCCCAGCTCGGCCAGGACCGCCGCCAGGAGCCAGCGGGCGAGCACCGCCGGCACGCCCGGCAGCCCGAAGCGCTCGCCGAGCGGCGCGCCCTCGACGAGGGCGATCACCGCGCGCAGGGGGTCGGCCGCCCGGCACGGGTCGCCGGCATACCAGAGCGCTTGGCCCAAGTAGTTGTTCGCGACGACGCGCAGCCCGAGCTCGCCGACCGCTTCGGTGATGGCGCACGCGCCGTCCGCCGCTTCGATGGCCCGAGCGGGCTCGCCAAGGAGGTTGTAGAGGGCCGCCTGGTACCCAAGTACCCACCCGAGCCGCCGCTGGTCCCCGAGCCCCTCCGCCAGCGCGCGCGCTTCGTTCAGGACCTCGCCCAGCCGCGCGAACTCGCCGAGCGGATAGAGGGCGTTCCGCTGCTCGAAGCACAGGTCGATGAGCCGCTCGGTCCGCTCGCGGCTCTCGGGCAACTCGTTCAGCGCGACCCGCGCCTGGTCAAAGGCAGCGAGCGCGTCGCGCAGGGCCGAGCAGTCGAGCGCCCGGGTCCCCGCCTGCCGGCTATACCGGACCGCCTGGTCCCACAGCTGCCCGCGCAGCGCGTGGTGCGCGAGGCGCTCCACATGTTCGCTCAGCCGGTCCGCGTAGAGCCGCTCGATCGCGGCCACGATCTGCGCGTGCAGCGTCTTGCGCCGCTCCTGCAGCAGGCTTCCATAAGTCACCTCATGCGTGAGCGCGTGCTTGAAGGTGTGCTCCAGGTCCGGGAAGAGCTGCGTCTCGTAGAGGAACTCGGCCTCCTGCAGGTGGGCGAGCCCGCGCCGCAGGGTCTCCTCCGGTTGCGTCCGCGATCGCCGTCGAGGATCGCGTAGGGCACGTCCTTGCCGATCACCGACGCGGCCTGCAGGAGTTGCTTCTCCTCCGGCGGCAGCCGGTCGATACGCGCCGCGAGAATGGTCTGCACGGTGGCCGGGACCTGCAGCGACTCGACCGGGCGCGTCAGCCGGTAGGCTCCGCGCTCGCCTACCAGCGCGCCCGTCTCGACCAGCGTGCGCACCGTCTCCTCGAGGAAGAACGGGTTGCCGCGCTTGACCAGCATCTGCATCAGCGGCGCAAGCCCCGGGTCCGGGCCGAGAAGCGCGGCGAGCAGCTCTTGCGCGCTCTCGGCCGGGAGGCTGTCGAGCCGCAGCTGGGAGTACGCGGTCTTGCTGCCCCAGCGGTGCTGGTACTCGGGGCGGTAGTTCACCAGCAGCAGGAGGCGGGCGGAGCCGAGGCGTCTCCACCAGGCTGTCGAGCAGGGCCTGAGTCTCGCCATCGACCCAGTGCAGATCCTCGAACACCACCAGCAGCGGCTTGCACCTGGCTCTCGCGCAGCAGCAGGCGCTTGACCGCATCGAGGGTGCGCTGGCGGCGCTGGGGCGGGTCAAGAGATATCCAGGCAGCATCCTCGACCGGCACGTCGAGGAGAGCGAGGAGCGGGGGCAGCAGCGGTTCGAGCGCGCGGTCCAGGCCGAGCACGCGCCCCAGCACCTTGTCGCGCATCTCGCGATGATCGTCGCGGTCGCCGATCTTGAAGTAGCCCTTGAGCAGGTCGATCACCGGGAAGTAACTGGTGGCCTTGCCGTAGGAGACCGATGAGGCCTCCAGCGATCATCCACTCCTGCACTCGATGGGAGTGAGTGAACTCGTAGACCAGCCGCGACTTGCCCACCCCGGCCTCGCCCACGATGGCGACTACCTGGCCGTGGCCCGCGGCGGCGTGAGTTCAAGACGCGGCGCAGGTGCTCGACCTCGGCGTCGCGGCCCACGAAGCGCGTCAGACCGCGCAACGCCGCGGCCTGCAGGCGCGTCCGCGCCGTCCCCGCCCCGGTCAGCTCGAAGATCTCGATCGGATCTGGGAGCCCTTTCACGGGGATGGGCCCAAGCGATCTCACCTCGACGTACCCCTCGGCGAGCCGCATGGTCTCTGCGGTCAGCCGCACGGTCCCGGGCGGCGCGAGCTGTTCCATGCGGGCGGCGAGGTGGGTCGTCTGGCCAACCGCGGTGTAGTCCATGCGCAGATCGCTGCCGATCGCAGCGCACGACGACCTCGCCGGAGTTGAGGCCGACCCGGATCGTGCACCTCCACGCCGTGCGAGCGGCGCGTGTCCTCCGCGTAGCGCCGGAGCGACTCCTGCATGCGCAGCGCGGCGTAGCAGGCGCGCACGGCGTGATCCTCGTGGGCGATCGGGGCGCCGAACAGCGCCATGATGCCGTCGCCCATCACCTGGTTGACGGTGCCCTCGTAGTGATGCACCGCCTCCATCATGCGTTCGAGGACGGGATCGAGGATCTTGCGCGCCTCCTCGGGGTCGCGATCGGCGAGCAATTCCATCGAGCCCTTCAGGTCGGCGAACAGCACTGTGACCTGTTTGCGTTCGCCTTCGAGGGCAGCCTTAGAGGTGAGGATCTTCTCGGCGAGGTGTTTGGGCGTGTAGGAATCGGGAGCGCGAAGCGAGCGAATCGCCGTCGTGCCGCGCATAGCCTCGATCGCTTTGAGGACTGTCTTGCGCGGTCCTAGCGGCAGCCCGAGCTCTTTCAGTTCCTCGTCAGTGAGCTCCGGCAGGTTGTCGAACGTAAGTTCCTCGCGCTCGAACGCCTCCGCGAAGCGCTCCAGCCCCAGACCTTGCAGCCACTGCAGCAGATCACTCATCTGGCCGCCTCAAGATCGGTCGGCAGCGCCCTGGCGTCCTTCAGATCCTTCGTGTCGAACCCCTCCGTGAACCAACCGTAGATCGGCACGGGCTACTCGACTCGCTACGCTGACCAAGCAAGGACATGTCCAACAAGGATCATTTAGCGCGTGGTGGAGTAATGAGCTCCAGAGTCGGGAAGTAAGTAGCGTAACGGCTCGTGTCTCGCGTGAGCAACGGCAATCCCGCGACCGCTGCATGAGCACCGATGAAGAAGTCAGGTAGTACCCCGGTCTTCCTGCCCTTTTTTCTGCGGTAGCTGACGAACGCTTTTCCGGCGAGGAACAAGGCCTCCCGCGGGATCGGTTCCAGGTGAATCTCACCCTGGATCAAAATACTTTCGAGCTCTTCGATCGCCTCGAAGGCAATGGAAAGCTCCGCGTAGATGACAGGGTTGATGCAAAGGGTAGCCTGTAGGCTCGCGGCCTCGAGCTGTTGCTGTGACCAATCCGCCCATACCGGGTCATTCTCGACGAGATCGAGGATCACGTTGGTATCAACGAGAATCAACGAACTATTCCTTGCCGCGGGTCAGCGCCATGATTTGGTCGGTGCTCATCTTTACAGTTGCCCTGCCGCGCAGCCGAGTGAAGCGGCGCAGCGGCCGCTTCCGCTTGCCTTTGCGATGGCGCAATACTACATCGCCGCTTGGCGTGAGCTCGAAGTCCACGGCAGAGCCGGCTTCAATCCCAAGCAAGTCGCGAACTTTCTTAGGAATCGTGACCTGCCCCTTGGAAGTTACAGTGGTTGCCAGTTTGGGATAAGGTAATACGTCTATGAGTAAGGTATTAATATAGCACGGGAGCGGGTAGATCTAATGGAGGTGCTACGGCTCAAAGCTTGGATGTTGCTGTGACAGCACAAGGATGAGGGGGCCGAGACGCAGTCGGGCGCCCGGTTGAAATGTGCACGCTAGCAGCAAGCCACGTCCTGGGAGTTGCGTAGCTCGACTACGCTTGCGCAACTGTTGGCTGAGCGCGACCCCGCGTGCGAGCTGCTCGCGGGATCATCGAACCCGATTCGAGTGTGGGGTGCCCTGGGACGGCCCCAGCGCCGTCTCTGTGCTCTCCAGCCAGAAGCGCATGTCCATTTCGCGGTACAGCATCGTCGCGGTGGCGAGATGCTTTCTCGCTTTCTCGCGCTGGCCGGTCCTGGCGTGCAGCTTGCCGAGGCCGAAGTGACAGTGGGCGACGAGCGGGCGCATGCCCAGCTCGGTGGCGAGCGCGAGTGCGCCGGTACGCGTCGCGGCTGCTCGGCCTCGACGTGATCGACCTCAGCAGGCTCGTGAGCGTGGACGTCGCCGAGTAGTTTCAGGCCCCAGGCTTCCCAGCCCCGCTGCTGGTGGGTGCGCGCCAGCGCCACTGCCTGCTCCGCCTGCTCCCGCGCCTCGGGGATCCGTCCGAGGACGAGATAGGCCTCGGCCAGGAATGGGATGAACCACGAACGCACGCCCACGAATCCGCATGGCCGTCAGCTGCTTCGACTGCCTCCTCCAGCAACGGTACCGCCTCAGTCGCGCGTCGCAGACCAGAGATAGGCGGAGCCCAGGAACGCCGCGAAGTACGGCAGCGCGAGGCGGATCTCCGTCGCCCGGCAGAGCGCGAGGCCTGGCTCCAGCACCCGAGTCCCTTGCGCGAGAGTCCCCGTGGCGCAGATGGACGTAGCCAAGGCTCGACGCGGCGCTAAGACCTCGCTGTAGGGATGGCCGGCGGACTGGGCGATCCGGAGGCCCTCTTCCCCTGCGGCGAGGGCCTCGCGAGCTCTCCCAGATCGGCCAGGACTAACGGCAGCATGCCAGCGGGCGAGCACCGCCGCCGGCGCCCGCCAGCCCGAAGCGCTCGCCGAGCGGCACGCCTCGACGAGGGCGATCGCCGTGCGCCAGGGCGTCGGCCGCCCGGCGCAGGTCGCCGCGTGAAAGAGCGCCACGCCGCGATGGTAGTTCGCGCCGACGCGCACCCCGAGGTCGCCGACCTCTTCGGCGATGGCGCAGGCGCGCTCCCCCACCTCGATCGCTCGAGCGATCTCTCCGAGGATGCAACAGAGATTCGCCTGGTACCCAAGTGTCTGCCCGAGCCTCTGCTGGTCACCGAGCGCCTCCGCCAGCGTGCGCGCCTCGTTCAGGACCTCGGCCTGCCGTACGAACTCGCCGAGCGGGTGGAGGGCGTTGCGCTGCTCGAAGCACAGGTCCAAGAGCTGCTCGGCCCGCTCGCTGGCTCTCGGGCGATTCCTGCAGGGCGAGCGCGCGCCTGGTCAAAGGCGGCGAGCGCCTCGCGGTGGGCCGAGCGCCCAAGCGCCCGGTTCCCCGCCTGCCGCCCATAGCGCATCGCTTGGTCCCACAGCTGCCCGCGCAGCGCGTGGTGCGCGAGCCGCTCCACGTGTTCACTCGAACCGGTCCGCGTGGAGACGCTCGATCGCGCCGACGATCTGAGCGTGAAGCTGACGGCGCCGCTCCTGCAGCAGGCTCCCGTAGGTCACCTCGTGGGTGAGCGCGTGCTTGAAGGTGTGCTACAGGTCCGGGAAGAGTCGAGTCTCGATAGAGGAACTCCGCCTCTTGTAAATGGGCGAGCCCACGTCGTAGCGTCTCCTCCGGTTGATCTGCGATCGCCGCCAGCAGCGCGTAGGGCACGTCCTTGCCGATCACCGAAGCCGCCTGCAGGAGCTGCTTCTCCTCTTGCGGCAGCCGGTCGATGCGCGTCGCCAGGATCGTTTGCACCGTGGCCGGGACTTGCAGCGTCTCCACCGGCCGCGTCAGTCGGTACGCTCCCCGCTCTCCTGCCAGCGCGCCCGTCTCCACCAGGGTGCGCACCGTTTCCTCCAGGAAGAACGGGTTGCCGCGCTTGACCAGCATCTGCGTGAGCGGCGCGAGTTCTTCGTCAGGGCCGAGTAGTGCCATCAGCAGTTCTTGCGCGCTCTCGGCGGGCAGGCTGTCGAGGCGCAACTGGGAGTAGGTGGTCTTGCTCCCCCAGCGATGCTCGTACTCGGGTCGGTAGTTGACCAGCAGCAGAAGCCGGGCCGAACTCAGACTCTCGACAAGATTATCCAGCAAGGCTTGGGTCTCGCCGTCGACCCAGTGCAGATCCTCGAAGACCACCAGCAGCGGTTGCACCTGGCTCTCGCGCAGCAGCAGGCGCTTGACCCGTCCAGCGTGCGTTGGCGGCGCTGCGGCGGGTCCAGAGAACTCCAGGCAGCGTCCTCGACCGGCACATCGAGGAGGGAGAGGAGCGGGGCAGCAGCGGCTCGAGCGCGCGGTCCAGGCCCAGCACGCGCCCCAGCACCTTGTCGCGCATCTCGCGGTGATCGTCCCGGTCGCCGATCTTGAAGTAGCCCTTCAGGAGGTCGATCACCGGCAGGTAGCTGGTGGCCTTGCCGTAGGATACAGAGGGGGCGTCCAGGATCAGCCACTCCTGCACCCGATGGGAGTGGGTGAATTCGTAGACCAGCCGCGACTTGCCCACCCCGGCCTCGCCCACGATGGCCACCACCTGGCCGTGGCCCGCACCGGCTTGGCCGAGGCACGCGGCGCAGATGCTCGACCTCGGCGTCGCGTCCGACGAAGCGCGTGAGCCCGCGCAACGCCGCGGCCTGCAGCCGCGTGCGTGCCTGACCTGCTCCCGGTCAGCTCGTAGACCTCCATCGGGCTCGGGCAACCCCTTGACATGGACCGGGCCGAGCGAGGCCACCTCGAACGTAACCCTCGGCCAGGCGCAGCGTGTCCGCAGCTCAGCACGATCGAGTCCCGGGCGTGGCGAGCTGCTCCATGCGCGCGGCCAAGTGGGTGGTCTGGCCCACTGCGGTGTAGTCCATGTGCAGATCGCTGCCGATCGCGCGGACGACAACCTCGCCGGAATTGAGCCCGACGCGGATCTGGACCGACACGGCCTCGGCCCGCCGCACGCGCTGCGCATACTGCTTGACCGTCTCCTGCATGCGCAGCGCGGCGTAAGCACACGGTGCCGCAGGGCTCCGTGCTGGTTGAAGCGGGGGCCTGCGGGGGCTGAGGTCTCGGGACTGCAGGGTCGGCGGGGAGCCGGGAAGCGCCCGACACAGGAGCCGGGCCCAAAAGTTGCGTCGCGGCAAAGCTCTGCAGCAAAGGGTCGGGAACATGGGTGTTGTCCGCTTCCCCGGCCCTCACCCTGACCCTCTCCCGAAATGGGAGAGGGAACACGGATGGATCGATGGCCAACCAGATCGATTCGGTGATGGTTCTGGCGCCCGGCAGCGTGACGTTGGCCCAGCTGCGCCGCCTGCGCGACGAGCGCGTGCATCTCGAGATGCACGAGACGGGGCTGCGCAATGTGCAGGCGGCTCAGCAGGCCGTCATCAGGACGCTCGAGCGGGGAACGGTCGCCTACGGCATCAACACCGGCTTCGGAAAGTTCGCGCAGACCATCATCCCCTCGGATCGGCTGGCCGAGCTGCAAACCAATCTCGTCCTGTCGCACAGCGCCGGTACCGGCGCACTGCTGGCCGACGACGTCGTTCGCCTGGTGATGGTCCTGAAGGCGATCAGCCTGGCTCGGGGCTACTCCGGGGTCCGCCCCGAGGTCATCCACGACGCTGCTGCGATCTCATCAATGCGCGCGTGTATCCGTGCATTCCCGCCAAAGGATCGGTCGGAGCCTCCGGCGATCTCGCGCCTCTCGCGCACCTGGCGGCTGCGCTGATCGGCGTCGGCGAGGTCCGCATCGACGGCAAACGCATGCCCGCACGAGGACGGTCTGGCGCGCGCCGGAGTCGAACCGCTCGCGCTCGGGCCCAAGGAAGGGCTGGCGTTGCTCAACGGCACGCAGGTGTCCACGGCGCTGGGCCTCGCCGGGCTGTTCGGCGCGGAGGACGTGCTCGGCACGGCGCTCGTCGCCGGCGCCTTGTCCCTGGAAGCGATCAAGGGATCGCTCAAGCCGTTCGATCCTCGCATCCACGCCGTCCGCGGTCACGCTGGGCCAGATCGACGTCGCCCGCGTCATTCGCGAGCTGGTGCACGGCAGCGCCATCCTCGCCTCGCACGCCAATTGCCCGCGGGTCCAGGACCCGTATTCGATCCGCTGCCAGCCGCAAGTCATGGGCGCGTGCCTGGACAATCTGCGCCACGCCGCGCGCGTGCTGGAGATCGAAGCCAACGCCGTCTCCGACAATCCGCTCATCTTCGCGCCGGACGACGAGATCCTCTCCGGCGGGAACTTCCACGCCGAACCGGTGGGCTTCGCTGTGCGATCTGCTCGCGCTCGTGCTGGCCGAGATCGGCGCGCTCTCGGAGCGCCGCATCGCGCTGCTGGTCGATGCCAGCCTGAGCGGATTGCCGGCGTTCCTGGTGCGCGACGGCGGCATCAACTCGGGATTCATGGTCGCCCACGTGACCGCAGCCGCGCTGGCCTCCGACAACAAGGCCCTGTCGTTCCCTTCCACGGTGGACAGCCTGCCCACGTCGGCGAATCAGGAGGATCACGTGTCGATGGCCACCAACGCCGCGCGCCGCCTGGGCGAGATGGTGGAGAACAGCGCCACCATCGTGGGGATCGAAGCGATGGCGGCGGCACAGGGCATCGAGTTCCACCGGCCGCTCACGAGCTCCGCCGCTCTGGAGGAAACGTTCCGGGACATCCGCCGGCGCGTCGCCTTCTATGAGCGCGACCGTTTCCTCGCGCCGGACATCGAGACGATGAAGCGCTGGGTGCTGTCGGCGCCGGCGCACCCGAGCGCGAAAGCCGATTCTGCCCAGCACGGGCAGCGCAGGTTTCACCCTCACCCTCAACCCTCTCCCGTCAAGGGAGAGGGGTCTTTTGAGCAGTCTGATAGCCGCGAGTTGCACTCGAGGAGGCGAACATGAACGCACGACTGTCTCCGATGGCCCGCCCTGCGCACTCGGCCCGCGTCGTGCGGGCGCCGCGCGGGACGACGCTCACGTGCAAGAGCTGGACGATCGAAGCGGCCTATCGCATGCTGCAGAACAACCTCGACCCCGAAGTGGCCGAGCGCCCCGACGATCTGGTGGTGTACGGCGGCATCGGCCGCGCCGCGCGCAACTGGGAGTGCTTCGACAAGATCCTCGAGGCCCTGCGCGCATCTGAACGAGGACGAGTCGCTCCTCATCCAGTCCGGCAAGCCGGTGGGCGTGTTCCGCACGCATCCGGACGCGCCGCGCGTGCTGATCGCCAACTCGAACCTGGTCCCGCACTGGGCGACCTGGGAGCACTTCAACGAGCTCGATCGCAAGGGCCTGATGATGTACGGGCAGATGACTGCGGGCTCGTGGATCTACATCGGCTCGCAGGGGATCGTGCAGGGCACGTTCGAGACGTTCTCCGAGGCGGGCCGACAGCACTACGGTGGAGATCTCTCCGGCAGATGGATTCTCACCGCCGGACTGGGCGGCATGGGCGGCGCGCAGCCGCTGGCCGGCGTGCTGGCCGGCGCGTGCGTGCTGGCCGTCGAGTGTCAGGAGGACCGCATCGACGCCCGCCTGCGCACGCGCTACCTGGACAGGAAGGCGACCTCGCTCGATGAGGCACTCGCGATCATCGGCGCGGCGCTGCGCGACAAGCAGGCGATCTCGGTGGGGCTGCTCGGCAACGCCGCGGAAGTGATCCCCGAGCTGGCCAAGCGCGCTCGGGCCGGCGGCATGCGTCCGGACATCGTCACCGATCAGACCTCTGCGCACGATCTGAGCTACGGCTACCTGCCGGAAGGCTGGACCGTAGCGCAGTGGAAGGACGCGCAGGCGCACGATCCCGAGGGCTTGCAGCGCGCCGCGCGCCGCTCCATCGCCAAGCACGTCCAGGCGATGCTGCAGTTCCACGAGATGGGCGTCCCCACGCTCGACTATGGCAACAACATCCGCCAGGTCGCGTTCGAGGAAGGCGTCGAGAACGCGTTTGCTTTCCCTGGTTTCGTGCCCGCCTGCATTCGGCCTTTGTTCTGCCGCGGCGTGGGCCCGTTCCGTTGGGTGGCGCTCTCGGGCGATCCGGAGGACATCTACAAGACGGATCGCAAGATGAAGGAGCTGTTTCCGAACGACAAGCACTTGCACCGCTGGCTCGACATGGCGCGCAGCCGAATCGCGTTTCAGGGACTGCCGGCGCGCATCTGTTGGGTCGGGCTGGGCGAGCGTCACCGCGCCGGGCTGGCCTTCAATGAAATGGTCGCCCAGCGGCGAGCTCAAGGCCCCGATCGTGATCGGGCGAGACCATCTGGATTCGGGTTCGGTGGCCAGCCCCAACCGCGAAACCGAGGCGATGAAAGACGGCTCGGATGCCGTGTCGGATTGGCCGCTGCTCAACGCGCTGCTCAACACGGCCAGCGGCGCCACCTGGGTGAGCTTCCACCACGGGGGCGGCGTGGGGATCGGCTTCTCGCAGCACGCCGGCATGGTGATCGTGTGCGATGGCACGGATGCCGCCGCCAAGCGCATCGAACGCGTTCTCTGGAACGATCCCGCCAGCGGCGTGATGCGCCACGCAGACGCGGGCTACGAAGCCGCGATCGAGTGCGCGCGCGAGCAGGGCCTCAAGCTGCCGTTCGTCACCCAGTGAACGCTGACGCCGAAGGCCTCTGGCACAACGCGAAGCTCCTGCCGACCGGTGACCCGGATCGCGCGATAACGGACGGCGCGATTGTCGTGCGCGAGGCTCGCATCGCCTGGATCGGCGCACGAGACGCGTTGCCCGAGAGCTACGCGAGCCTTCCACGCCACGATGCCGGCGGTCGCTGGATCACCCCGGCCTGGTGGACTGCCACACGCACCTGGTTTTCGCGGGACAGCGGGCCGATGAGTTCGCGCTGCGCCTGCAAGGCGCGAGCTACGAGGACATCGCGCGCCGGGGCGGCGGCATCGTCTCGACCGTGCGCGCCACACGCATGGCGAGCGAAGAGCAGTTGTACGAAGCCAGTGCCCCGCGGCTCGAGGCCTTGCTGGCCGAAGGCGTGACGGCCGTGGAGATCAAGTCCGGGTACGGTCTGGACCTGGCGACCGAGCGCAAGCAGCTGCGCGTGGCGCGGCAGCTCGGGGAGCGCTACCCGGTCAGCGTCTACACCACCTTTCTCGGCGCGCACGCCGTGCCGCCGGAGTACGCAGGTCGCGCGGATGATTACATCGATCATGTGGCCGGGACGATGCTGCCGGCGCTCGCCGCCGAGGGACTGGTGGATGCCGTGGACGTGTTCTGCGAGCGCATCGGCTTCACAGCCGCTCAAACCGAGCGCGTCTTCACTGCCGCGCGCAGCCTCGGCCTCCCGGTGAAGATCCACGCCGAGCAGCTTTCCAACTGCGGGGGCGCACAGCTCGCAGCGCGCTACAAGGCGCTCTCCGCCGATCACCTGGAGCACCTGGACGAGGCGGGAGTCGCGGCGCTGCGCGAGGCGGGAACGGTGGCCGTGCTGCTGCCCGGCGCCTTCTATTTCCTGCGCGAGACCAAACTGCCGCCGCTCGACTTGCTGCGCCGATACGAGGTGCCGATCGCGCTGGCGACCGACGCAAACCCCGGCAGCTCGCCGACGACCTCGCTGCTGCTGATGCTCAATCTCGCCTGCACGCTGCTGCGCATGACCGTGGCCGAGGCGCTTTCGGGCGTCACGCGTCACGCTGCCCGGGCCCTGGGACAAGCTCACCGGCACGGCGTGCTCGAAGCAGGGCGGCACGCAGACTTCGTGCTGTGGGACATCGAATCGCCGGCCGAGCTCGCGTACTGGTTTGGACGCAACCCGTGCCGGTGCGTCGTGCGAGGCGGCCGCGTCGTGCACGGCCAGCGCCCGTGAACGCACTGTTCGCCGAGCACGCGTTGTTGCCGGATGGCTGGGCGCGCAACGTCCGTCTGGCCTGGAACAGCTCCGGCGTTCTCACCGAAGTGAGCAAGGGGGCCACGCCCGAAGCGCAGCTCGCACAGGCGGCTGGCCCCGTGCTTCCCGGGATGCCCAATCTGCACTCGCATGCCTTTCAGCGCGCGATGACGGGACTGACCGAGTATCGTGCGCCGGGCGACAACAACTTCTGGGGCTGGCGCAGGCTCATGTACCGCTTCGCGCTGCGGCTGCGTCCCGAGGAGCTGCAGTCGATCGCCACGCAGCTCTACATCGAGATGCTCAAGTGCGGATACACCTCGGTGTGCGAGTTCCACTACATCCATCACGATCCGCACGGCCGGCCTTATGCCAACCGAATCGAGCTCTCCGAGCGCATCATCGCCGCCGCCGCCGACGCGGGCATCGGTTTGACGCTGCTGCCCGTGCTGTACGAACACAGCGGCTTCGGCCAGCAGCCCGCTCTTGCGGAGCAACGCCGGTTCGTGAGCGCGCCCGAAGACTTGCTGGAGATGCTGGCGGAGCTGCGCCGCACCCATCCCGAGCACGAACGGCTTCGATACGGCGTCGCGCCGCATTCGCTGCGCGCGGTGTCTCCAGACTCGCTGGAGCGACTGGTAGCGGGTGTGACTGCCACCGACGCCAGCACGCCCGTCCACATCCACGTGGCCGAGCAGAGAGGCGAGGTCGCCGACAGCCTCGCCGCTCTCGGTGCGCGTCCGGTGACGTGGTTGCTCGATCACTTCGAGGTCGACGAGCGATGGTGCCTGGTGCACGCTACGCACATGCGCGCAGAGGAGTCCGAGCGGCTCGCCGGCAGCGGCGCAACGGTTGGCCTGTGCCCCTCCACTGAGGCGAATCTCGCCGATGGCATCTTCGACGCGGTCGGGTACTTCGCAGCCGGGGGCGCCTGGGGCATCGGATCGGACAGTCACGTCAGCGTGAGCGTGCAAGAGGAGCTGCGATGGCTGGAGTACGCGCAGCGCCTGCTCCACCGCACACGCAACGTCCTCGCCGGCGCCGCAGCTTCCCAAGTTGCGGAGCACCTGTTCCTGCGGGCCGTGTCCGGAGGGGCGCGGGCGAGCGCCCGCAAAATCGGAGGCCTCGCGGTCGGACAGTGCGCCGACCTCCTGGTGCTGGACCCCGATGGCCCCGACTGCTCGCTGCCGGAACCCGCGCTCGCGCTTTCGGCCTGGATCTTCGGCAATCACGGCAGCGACAGCGTGCGCGACGTGATGGTCGGCGGCCGCTGGGTCGTGGCAGCAAGGCCATCATGCCCGCGAAGAGAGCGCGCTGCGCGATTATCTTCGCACGCGGGATGCTTTGCTCGAACGATAGCGACGCCGCCCGCCGATGACAGCGGACATGACCAAGACGTTCGAGCTCAGGCGCGGAACCGCGCCGCTGCTGATCTCGATGCCGCACGTCGGCACGTTCCTGCCTCCCGACATCGCTGCACGGCTGACGGACGCCGCGCTGCGGCTGCCGGACACCGACTGGCATCTCGAGCGCCTGTATGACTTCATCGACGGGCTCGGAGCCTCGGTCATCGTCGCGACGCACTCCCGCTACGCGATCGATCTCAATCGACCTCGCGACGACACCAGCCTCTATCCGGGGCAGGACACGACCGGGCTGTGCCCGGTGGACACGTTTCACCGTGAGCCACTCTACCGGGAAGGGCAGCAGCCGGACGCTGCCGAGATCCAACGCCGTATCGACAAGTACTGGGCAGCCCTACCACGCGGCCCTGTACGAGCGAAGTCGACCGCCTGCGCGAGCGCCACGGCAGAGTCGTGCTATGGGATGCGCATTCGATCTGCTCGGTGCTGCCGCGCTTCTTCGAGGGCCGATTGCCGGATCTCAATCTCGGCAGCGCCGGAGGTGCGGCGTGCGATGAGGGCCTCGCACAACTGCTGCTGCAGATCGCGCGAAGTCATTCGCGCTACACCGCCGTCCTCGACGGTCGGTTCAAGGGAGGATATATCACCCGTCGCTATGGGCGGCCGAGCTGAAGGCGTGCACGCGATTCAGCTCGAACTGGCGCAGCTCACGTACATGCAGGAGGAGTATCCCTACTCCTTCGACGAGAGCCGCGCCGCCGCGCTTCGGCCGGTGCTGACCCAGATGCTGCGCGAGGCGCTGCGCTGGGCGCGCGGTTAACCAAGCCCAGCTGGTCGGATCCCACATGTAAAGGAAGCGGGGACCTTCCTCGAAGCCACACGAGGCGCTATATCTTCGAGAAGCAAGCGTGATCGGCGGCCCTACCGCGCAGCGCAAAAGGACTGCATCACGAGCGCCGTCGGGCTGACGGCAGTCCAGCCGATGCCGGCTGCGCTGGTAGGCTTACGCCATTCAGAGCTTTGGGCCCCGGAGGGAACATGGTACGGTTGCAGGCTCTTTCTCGATGAGGAAACCATGACTTGGCACGCCCAGGAAGTCGACGCGGTCCTGCGCGAACTGGACGCAGACCCGCGGCAAGGTTTGAGCGAGGCGAGCGCCCGCAACCGCCGCGAGAAATACGGGCCGAACGAGCTGGCGAAGGAGGATAGGATCTCGCCGGCGACGCTGCTCCTCAAGCAGTTCAAGAACACGCTGATCATCATCCTGCTCATCGCCACGGTCCTGTCGGCGCTGCTCGGAGAGATCGTCGATGCCGGCATCATTCTGGCGATCGTCATCTTCTGCGCGGTCCTGGGCTTCGTCCAGGAATATCGGGCCGAGCGGGCGCTCGACGCGCTGAAACGGATGCTGGCCCCGACCATCACGGTGCTGCGAGAGGGCAAGGAGCTCCGCATCCCGTCACGAGATCTCGTCCCCGGGGACATCATGCTCCTCGAAGCTGGCGATCGGATTCCCGCCGACGCGCGGCTGGTCGAGGAGTTCGCACTGAAGTGCGACGAGGCGCCCCTGACGGGCGAGTCCTTTCCCGTCGAGAAGGACCTAAGGATGCTGCCAGTCGACGTACCGGTCGGCGACCGGCGCAACGTGGTGTTCACGGGAACGACGGTTACCTACGGTCGCGCCAAGGCGATCGTCACCGGCACCGGCATGAACACCGAGTTCGGCAAGATCGCCGAACAGGTCGCGGCGGTCAGCGACGACAAGACCCCGCTCGAGAAGCGTACCGAAGAGATCGGGCGGTGGCTCGGGATCATCGCGCTCGCCGTGTGTGGCCTCACGGTGGTGACGAACGTCGTCAGGGAGGCGATCGTCGGTCAACTCAGCCTCGAGTTCGTGGTGGGCATGCTGATCTTTGCCATCGCACTTGCGGTGGCGGCCGTCCCCGAGGCGCTTGCTGCCATCGTGACCGGTGCGCTTGCGATCGCTATGCACGAGATGGCGAAGCGCAACGCCCTGGTACGGCGGATGCCCGCGGTGGAGACGCTTGGGTGTACGACGGTGATCTGCTCGGACAAGACCGGCACGCTCACCAAGGGCGAGATGACCGCGCGGCGCGTGTTCGTGAGCGGAGGTGTCGTAGAGGTAAGCGGCGCCGGCTATGCTCCCGTTGGAAACTTCAATCCGCCGCTGCCGCTCGACCGGAACGCGGCGCGGCTGCTCCTGACCGGTGGCGTCCTCTGCAGCGACGCCGTGCTGAGCGAGGAGGAGGGACGGTGGTTCGTCAAGGGCGACCCGACCGAGGGCGCCCTGATCGTGCTTGCCGTCAAAGCTGGGCTGCACCAAGAGGAGTGCCGACTGGAGGCGCCCAGGGTGGAGGAGCTGCCGTTCAGCTCCGAGCGCAAGCGGATGACGACGATCCACAGCATGTCCGGCGAGCGCCGGTTGGCCTTCGTCAAAGGCGCCCCGGAACTGATTCTGGAGCGCTGCTCGGCCGTGCTGGAGGGGAACCAGGAGCGCGACGCTCACCGACGCCGAGCGGGCGAAGATCCTCGCGGCTAACGAGCAGATGGCCATGGACGCCCTGCGGGTCCTCGCCCTCGCCTGCAAGGAAGTGGCCGTAGACGGTCCCTATGCGGAGGATTCTGTCGAGCGCGAGCTGACCTTCCTCGGTCTGGTCGGAATGATGGACCCGCCGCGACAGGAAGCAGTGGAGGCCGTTAAGGTCTGCCGCCAGGTGCACATCCGCCCCATCATGATCACCGGCGACCACAAGCTCACCGCCGTGGCCGTGGCCGGAGAGATCGGGATCTACCGCGAAGGCGACCTCGCGCTCACGGGCGACGATCTCAACAAGATGAACGAAGAGGAGTTCGAACGCGTCGTCGATCGGGTGACGGTATACGCCCGGGTCTCACCCATGGACAAGCTGAAGATCGTCCGAGCCTGGAAGCACCGGGGCGAAGTGGTCGCGATGACCGGCGATGGGGTGAACGACGCGCCTGCGCTCAAGCACGCAGACATCGGCATCGCCATGGGAATCACCGGAACGGACGTGGCGAAGGAAGCCGCCGACATGGTGCTCGGCGACGACAACTTCGCGACGATCGTGCAGCGCGATCGAGCGCGGCCGCTGGATCTACGACAACATCAAGAAGTACCTCACCTACCTGCTGCGGGCGAATATCACCGAGGTCGTGGTCCTGGGTGGGGTGGTGATGGTCACGGGCCCCGAGCTGCTGCCGCTATTACCGGCCGCGATTCTCTACATCAACCTGGCCACCGACGGTCCTCCGGCCCTGGCGCTGGGTCTGTCCCCGCCCGACCCCGACATCATGCAGCGGCCGCCCCGCGACCCGAAGGAGAGCGTCTTCTCATGGGACGTTCGTACGCTCATTCTGATGGGAGTGGTGATCGAATGCCCCAGAAGCGCGCATCCCGCCACGCGATGGCTGCCTTCAAGCCCCGCGCCCGAACGATGTCCATGAACTGCTTCTTGTCCGCAGACCCGTCTGATTCGATCGCGTGATCGATGTCGAGCGCTTCCTTAAGAGCGGCATGCATCCCCCGGGCTTCGTAGCTTCGAGTTGATAGCCTTCTTGGTGTCCCGGACCAGACGCCGGATCGATCGCTGCGATGTTGGCTGCGATCCGCAACGCCGTGGACACATGCGTGCCCGCTGGCACCACGCGGTTGACGAGACCCAGGCGCAGCGCCGTGGCCGCATCGATGTCGTCGAGTCCGAGCAGGATGATCTCCTTGGCCTGCTTGGGCCCGACCATCCACGGCAGCAGCATGGTCACGATGCCGGCGCCGAACTTCAGCTCGGGCTCGCCGAAGAAGGCATCTTCCGCGGCCACTGCGATGTCGCAGGCCAGAGCTAGCTCGAACGCCCCCGCGAGACAAGCGCCGTGAATCGCCGCGATGGTCGGCTTGGGGCAATGCCAGAATCGCATTGTGGCGCGGAAATCCAGCTCCAGTATCTCGCGCCAGGCGTCCGGTCCCTCGGGGCGCCGTTCCATCTGCTCTTTCAAGTCGAAGCCCGACGAGAAGGCCTTGCCCGCTCCGCTGATCACCACGGCGCGAACTTGTGGGTCTGCCTCGGCCGTATCCAGGCACGCTTCGAGCTCGAGCAGAGCCTGTTTCGACAGAGCGTTCAGCCGCTCGGGCCGATTCAGCTCGATGTGCAAACTCTGCTCGTGGCGTGTGACGTTCAGCAGTTCGAAAGCGCTAATCTCACCCGCTTTGCTCACATCTGCTTCCAATCGCCAGCCTGCTCGAAGGCATAAGCCGCCTTGTGGATACGCGTGACACTCAGGCTAGCCGCGCGGGCAACGGGCGTCAACACCGGATCGGGCTTGGAAGTGACCGGGACGCCATTGGCTTCATGCGCAACACGCGTGTCGATGGGTCTCACTTCACTTGTGCTATGGTTGACCTTCCCATTCCTCGATCAAGGACGACAGGCTCTGCCACCGCACTGAGGAGGTCGCCATGGAATACCGCATCGTCTCGGCCGACGATCACATCGATCTGCAGTGGCTGCCGAAGGATCTCTGGCAGAAGCGCGTTCCGGCGCAGTGGCGGGAGCGCTGTCCGCGGGTCGCGGACACGCCCGAGGGCCCGTACTGGTTCTGCGGCGGCGACCGCTGGGATCCGTGGGGTGGGCGCAAGGGCGCTGCCGGCGCGATGGGCGGGCGGCGCCTTGCGCTCGAGCGCGGCGGCGTGCTCGAGCCCGGCGTTCTGCGGCCGACGACGACCGCGCTGCGGCTGGCCGACATGGATCGCGACGGCGTGGACGCCACCGTGATGTACGGCCCCATCGTGCCGCTGCTCATCGAGGATCCGGAGCTGCGCAAGGTGTGCTATCGCGCCTACAACGACTGGCTCGCCGAGTTCTGCGCGACGGCACCCGAGCGCCTGATCGGCGTCGGCCTGATCCCCATCGACGACCCCAAGAGCGCGGCGGAAGAAGTGCGCTACCTGCGGCGGATCGGCTTGCGGACCTGCATGCTCCTGGCGGCGCGAGTGGAGACGCCGCTGTGGGACGAGGCGTGGGAGCCGCTGTGGGCAGGCGGCGGCCGAGACCGGCATCCCGATCGGCTTCCACCTGGGCGGCGGGATGCGCACGGTCGTGTTCAGCGGACCCAAGGCCGCCAACCCCGGGAAACATGGGGGTGCGCGTGTCGACCTCGCCGCTGCAGATGGACGAGGCGCTCGCGGCCGTGATCTTCTCGGGGGCCCTGGAGCGCCACCCGAGCTTGAAGATCGTCCTCGCGGAGACTGGAATCGGCTGGCTGCCCTATATGCTCGAGAGGATGGACGACACCTATCGGAAGTTCCTCGACGCGCCGGACTTCTGGCGCAGCCAGAGCCAGCTCGCTCTGGCCATGGCGCCGAGCGCCTACTTCCGCCGCCAGATCTGGGCCACCTTCCAGACCGATCACGCCGGGCTGCGCCTGCTGGACACTCTCGGCGAGGACCGCGTGATGTGGGCCTCGGACTACCCGCACGCCGACAGCACCTGGCCCGAGTCGAAGAAGGCGATCGAGGACAACTTCAAGGACATCCCGGCCGGCGCGCGCCGCCGCATCCTCTGCGACAACGCGCGGCAGCTCTACGGGCTCAACTGATCGTATCGGAAACCCGAGCACTTGCCCCCTCCCATTCCCTCCCCCGTATACAGGGGAGGGTTAGGGTGCCATTCCCTCCCCGTGTACGGAAGAGGGTTGGGGTGGGGGTGGGGACGTGTCTCCGGTTCCCATCGCCCCCCGTCACGGTGCTAGCATTCGCCCCCGGGGAGGACTGCCATGCTCGTCAACTGCGTCGCGTACCAAGACGGCAAGAAGCTCGGGGACATCATGCCGAGCGAGATACGCAATTACCTGGCCCGGCCAGAGTGCTTCGTCTGGGTTGCGCTGTACGAACCTTCTCCGGGGGAGCTCGACGCGATGAAGGACGAGTTCGGCCTCCACGAGCTCGCCGTCGACGACGCGCGCAAGGGTCACCAGCGTCCGAAGATCGAGGAGTACGGGGATTGCTTGTTCGCCGTCCTGCAGACGGTCGAGGTCGCCGGCGACGAGCTGAAGGTCGGGGAGGTCGCCGTTTTCGTGGGCCGCAACTACGTGCTGTCGGTCCGGCGCGGCACCGAGCGGGGCTTGACGGACGTCCGCGCACGCACCGAGCGCGAGCCCGAACTGCTGCGGTACGGCTCGGGTTACGTGCTGTACGCGATCATGGATGCAGTGGTGGACCGTTACTTCCCGGTGCTGGACGCGCTCGAGGTCGAGCTGGAGGAGGTCGAGAGGCTCATCTTCTCCGGTCGCAGCAACCGCGAGATCATCGAGGCGCTGTACAGCTTGAAGCAGAAGCTGATGACGCTCAAGCACGCGACTGGTCCGCTGCTCGAGGCGACCGGCAAGCTTCACGGCGGGCGCGTGCCTCAGCCCTGTGCCCGTCTCCAGGAGTACTTCCGCGATATCTACGACCATCTGATCCGGCTGAACCAATCGATCGAAAGCTTGCGGGAAATGGTCACCACGGCCATCACCGTGAACCTGTCATTGCTCACCATCCAGGAGAGCGAGGTCACCAAACGCCTCGCCGCGTACGCCGCATTGGTGGCCGTGCCGACCATGATCGCCGGCGTCTATGGCATGAACTTCCAGCACATGCCGGAGCTCTCCTGGGAGTGGGGCTACCCGGCATCGGTCGCGACCATGGCCGCGATCGACGGTTACCTTTTCTACCGCTTCCGCAAGGCGAAGTGGCTCTGACGGTGTGCGTGTCGGCTCACCCCGCCGGCGGAAGACTTAGGCTCGGAACGGGCCGGACGACGATCTCAGCCCCTGGTCATTGCGCGATACTCCGGCCGGTGAGGGGAGGGAATGATGATCTTTGAGCAGATAGCGACCGGCGGCTGCCAATCGTACTTGGTAGGCTGTGCAGAGACTTGCGCGGCGGCGCTGATCGATCCGGAAATCAGCCAGATCGACCGCTACCTCGCGCTCGCGGCGCGTGACGCCTTGCGTGTCCACTACCTGATCGACACGCACACGCACGCCGATCATTTCTCGGCCACACAGGAGCTTGCGCGAAAGCTCGGGGTGCCGGTGGTCATGCATCGGGCAAGCGTGGCACCGTTCGTCGACATGCGTGTCGACGACGGCGAAATGATAGTCTTGGGACGGCTGCGGCTGCAGGTGATCCACACGCCGGGCCATACACGCGACTCGATGTCTCTGCTGGTCGAGGATCGTCTGTTCACAGGCGATACACTGCTCATCGGTGCCACCGGCCGGACCGATCTGCCGACCGGCGATGCGGAAGCGCTCTACGACAGCCTGTTTGAAGGCATCCTGCGACGGGACGCCGATCTGAAGGTGTTTCCGGCGCATGAGTACAAGGGGAGGGTGCACTCGACGATCGCGCAGGAGCTGGCCGAGAACCCTCGCTTGCAGCAACGCGACCGCAACGCTTTTGTCGAGATGATGCGAAGCCTCAATCTGAGCATGCCGACTCATGTCACCGAGGCCCTGCGCACCAACATGAGCGGAGGGAAGACCGTGGCTCAGTTGCTGGCCGAGGCCGCGGCGATGGTGCCCTTCATGTCGCTCGCCGAGCTCAAATCACGCATCGAGGCCGGCGAAGCGGACTTGATTGTGCTCGATGTGCGCGAGCGCGACGCCTACGAGGGTGGCCACATTCCAGGAGCCCGGTTGCTGCCGCGCGGCCAGCTCGAGCTGCGCGTCAACCAGGATCTGCCGGATCCGACCCGCCGCATCCTGACGTACTGTGAGTTTGGTCGTATTTCGACGCTCGCTGCGGCGACGTTGCGTGGGATGGGCTTTCAGCGGGCAGTGGCGTTGGACGGCGGAATGAAAGCGTGGCGCGAGGCGGCCTACCCGATCAAGTCCGGAGGGACGCCCTGAGCTATCGTTGCGCCAGTTCCGCCGTTTCAACTCAAATCCCGAATCGTTAGCTGAACCAACGCGCTGGCATCTCTGGAGCTTTCCAGCTCGAAGATGGCCTCGGCAAGCCGATGGGTCTGCGCAGGCGAGAGGACGGGAGCCGCATTCTCTTCGAACTTCGCGAGCAGATCCTCGGTGCTCATCGGGTTCTCGGCCGAGCCCCTGTTGTGTTCCTCGACGGCCTCGTAGGTCGCGCCGTTGTCCATGATGACCTTGACCTGACCCTTGAACCGCTCGGAGCCCGGGAACGACGGATCGACGTGGTAGGTGACCGAGTCCGCGAGGCGCAGGATCTCGGGATCCTGGAGCGAACTCGGTTGATAGGCATCTTTTCCCAGGCGGCCCGCGTGCAGTGCCTCCGCCAAGGTGTACTGCAGGCTGACGCGTCCATGCGAATCGGACCTGGGTCGCCGCTTCTCGGCCACCGGTTCGCACACGATCGGGACGATGTGGCCGGCCACGGCGCACGCGATCTCGCGCACGGAAGCGGGGCGTATGGCGTGTTGCTTTCGCAGCCTCAGCAACGCGTCGATATAGGGGTGAATCACGTGGGCGGCGGGGAACGGTTTGAAGGAGGACTTGCGGCTTTCCCACAACGTGCCGAGCCCTTCTGTGATCCGCGCAAAGTTTCGCGGCGTGTTGCCGTCCGGTAGATGCGAGGCCATGAACCCGAACCGTCCCTCGAAGACCTCCGTCGGGCCGGTCGTGCCGGCGCGGCCCAGAAAGGCCGCGACGATGCCGCTTTGCGCCGCCCAGCCCGAATGCAGGTACTTCGAGTCCGTGCCATCGACCCAGCACTGCAGGATGCCTGCTGCGAAGCTGCCGACGATGCCCGCGGCGTTCACGAGCTGCTCCTCGCTCAGGCCCAGCAGTTTTCCCGCGAGATAAGTGGTCCCGAACGGGGCGAACAGCCCGGTCGGATGTAAGCCGCGGCGATGAAACTGTCCGGGCGCCACGCTGCCTACGCGGCATGCGATCTCGTTGCTCAGAGCGACCGCCGTAATCAACTGCTTGCCAGAAACAGGCAACGTCTCGGACAAAGCGAGAGCAACCGCCACCGACGGACTGCTCATATGCACGATGGATTCGTTGTGGGTGTCGTCGAACTCCAGGGCTTGCGCCAGCGCCGCGTTCACGAACGCCGCCGTGGTCGCCCCGACGCGATCGCCCGTTCCGAATATCCGGCTTTCGCCGCTGGAACCGATCCCGATCGCCCCTTGCCGCACGGACTGGCCGAAGGCGGTGCCGAGCCCAGCCAACGCCAGCCCCATCACGTCGAGGACGCGCAGCTTGGTGCTTTCGACCACGTCTGCCGGAAGATCCTCGAACTTCAGGCGAGATGCCCAACGGGCCAGCTGCTCAGAGCGGGACGACATGATGTCTCTGGATGACGGGCATTATTCGGAGGTTGTGATTCCGGCCAAGCGCAGCGCGGGCAAGCGTGCGCGCCGAGAGAAAGGCACCGGTACCATAGCGCAAGGCGGCAGGCGCGCGCAACATGAGGAAACTTGCGCACCACGTGCTATACGCGCCGCGCGGTCGGCACGGATTGGATGTTGCAGCGCGAAACTCATTACAATTGCCCGCGAGGCGACAGCGTGCCCCCTCCCTGCGCCCTCCCCCGCGAGCGGGCGAGGGTGGGATGGGGGTTTATCGTTTGCGCGTTATGAGCTGATTGCGCAGGGCTGAGTAGGAGTCGACGATGGCGAAGGAGCAACTGGGGTTCATCGGCGTCGGCAGGATGGGCGGCCCGATGGCCGGGCGCCTGCTGGACGCCGGCTACCGGCTGATGATCTGCGACAAGGACGAGCGAGCGATGGCGCCGCTCATTGCGCGCGGGGCGCAGCGGGCGGCGTCTCCGGCGGCGCTGGCCTCCGCCGTCGAGACGATCCTCGTGAGTCTGCCGACCCCGACCGTGGTCCAGACCGTTGCGCTGGGAGAGGACGGCGTCATCTCCGGCACCAGGGTCAAGACGTTCGTCGATCTGTCTACCTCCGGGCCGCGGACGGCGATCGCCGTCGCCGAAGGTCTGCGCGCCAAAGGCATCACGGCGGTGGATGCCCCGGTGAGCGGCGGGATCAGCGGTGCCGAGAAGGGGACGCTCGCCGTGATGGTCTCCTGCCCTCGGGACTTGGCTGCGAAGCTGCGACCGATACTGGAGGTCCTCGGCAAGTTTTTCTTCATCGGCGATCGCCCCGGCATGGGGCAGACGATGAAGCTTGCCAATAACCTCCTCTCCGCGACGGCGCTGGCCATTTCCTCCGAAGCCATCGTGATGGGCGTCAAGGCCGGGCTCGATCCGAAGGTCATGATCGACGTCATCAACGCCGGAAGCGGCCGCAACAGCGCCACGCAGGACAAGTTTCCGAAAGCCATCCTGCCACGCACCTTCGACTTCGGCTTCGCGACCGGATTGCTGTACAAGGACGTGATGCTGTGTCTGGAGCAGGCCGAGGCGCTAGGGGTGCCCATGCTGGTCGGGAACGCGGTGCGCCAGCTCCTGGCGATCACGAAGGCGAGGCAGGGGTTCGACTCCGATTTCACGACGATGGTGAAATGCGTCGAGGAATGGGCAGGAGTCGAGGTCAAAGGATAAACCGGGAGGCACCGATGACGACCACGGAAACCTACGAGGTCTACGCCATCCATTACGGCCATCATCCGAATCGCTTCGCAAACGAGAACTTCATCGGCGGCGATGCCCATGAGGGCCCGATGCCGCTCGACTACTTCGTCTGGGCGATCGTGGGAGACAAGCGCAGGTTCGTCGTCGACACCGGCTTCGATACCGAGATGGCCAGCAAGCGCCAGCGCAACGTGGTGCGCTCGCCCGGCGTCGGATTGAAGGCAATCGGGGTAGACCCCGCCGATGTCGAAGACGTCATCATCACTCACATGCACTACGACCACGTCGGCAACTACACGCTGTTCCCGCGGGCGCGCTATCACCTGCAAGAAAAGGAGATGGCTTACTGCACGGGTCGCCACATGTGCCATCCGGTCTTGCGCCATCCCTTCGACCCCGACGATGTGACGGTCATGATCCGGCGGCTGTTCGAAGGACGCGTGCAGTTCCATGATGGCAGCGACGAGCTGGCGCCCGGCGTCACCGTCCATCACATCGGAGGTCACACGATGGGACTGCAGGTGGTGCGCGTTGCCACAAAACGCGGCTGGGTGGTGCTCGCATCGGACGCGTCGCACCTGTACGCGAACATGGAGCAAGGACGGCCGTTTCCGATCGTCTACAACGTGGCCGACATGCTCGAAGGGCACGCCACCTTGAGGCGGCTCGCGAGCTCTCCGCAGCACATCATCCCGGGCCACGACCCGCTGGTGCTGAACCGCTATCCGGCGGCGCGCCCGGGCCTCGAGGGCGTCGTCGTGCGCGTCGACGTCGACCCGAAGAGATAGCCTCTGCTATCTCCCTCCCTCAGACGAATTTCCCCCATCCCCGCCTTTGGCTACCACATAACCTAAAGGTTAGTGTCCGCCGCAACAAGCCGCTCTGCGGCGTGTTGTCCCCGCAGGCGGGGGAAGGAGTCCTAGAGTTCGACTGCGCTTCATTGGTAATCAAGTTTAAAACGCGGGGAGAGAATGTCTGTCACCAGAGAGCTCGCTTCTTATTTGGTCGGGAGCCGGCCCGACCAGATCCCGTCAGACGTCCAGCATGAGGCTCGCCGCGCGATCCTGAATTACGTCGGATGTGCGGTCGGCGGAAGCCGCGAAGACGCGGTTCAGATCGCGCTCAAGGTGTTGGACCCATATTCCGGGAAGCGCACCGCGCGCGTGCTCGGTCGCGGCGAGCGGCTCGATCCGCTGCACGCGTCTCTGCTGAACGGGATCAGCTCGCATGTCCTCGACTACGACGACACCACGCCGAGCAACTATATTCATCCGACGTCGCCCGCGGCGTCCGCATTGTTCGCATATGCCTGCACGACGCCGGTCACCGGCGCTGACCTCGTGCACGCGCTGGTGCTCGGCTTCGAGGTGCAGACGCGCATCGGCGATGCAACTTATCCTGCACACTACGAGGCGGGCTGGCACAGCACCGGCTCGATCGGCGTCTTCGGCGCAGCCGTCGCCATCGGTAAACTCCTTGGCCTACCGCTGCAGAACATGATCTGGGCCATCGGGCTGGCCGCCACCCAGTCGGCCGGGCTGCGGGAGATGTTCGGCTCCATGGGCAAGGCCTTCCATCCGGGGCGCTCGGCCCAGAGCGGCTACATGGGGGCGTTGCTGGCGCAAGCCGGATTCACCAGCGGCGAGTACGGCATCGAGGGGCCTAGAGGCTTCGCACCGGTGACGGCCAGGGAGTTCGATCTGGCTCGAGTTACAACGGGCTTCGGCTCCGACTTCGGCCTGCGGCGGAACACCTACAAGCCGTTCCCCTGCGGGATCGTCATCCACCCCACGATCGATGCCTGCATCCAGATCCAGCGCGAACGGAAGCTGTCGCCGCGCGACGTGCGAGGCGGTGCACTTGAAAGTTGCCCCGCTCGTGCTCGACCTGTGCAACAAGCGGGACATCGGCAAGGGATTGGAGGGCAAGTTCTCGGTCTACCACGCCGCCGCGATCGGTCTGGTCCGCGGCAAGGCCGGAATCGCGGAGTTTACCGACGCGACGGTCAACGATCCGGACGTCAAGCGCGTGCGCGAGACGATGACCGTCGCCGTGGCCGACAAGAGCATCGCGGAGGATGAAGTGATCGCGGAGGTGACGCTGGCGAGCGGCGAGCGCGTGGTCAAGCACGTGGAGCACGCCATCGGCAACCTGGCGCGCCCGATGACCGATGGCGAGCTCGAGGACAAGTTCCGCGACCAGGCCGCGCCAGTGTTGGGGGCGCAGCGGTCGAACGAGCTGATCGCACTGTGCTGGAGCATCGATAAGCTGGCTGATTGCCGCACGCTGATCGAGGCGGCGACGCCCGCGCCATGAGCGGGCTCGCAGGCTTCACCGAGAGCTTCCTCCAGGCGCTGACAGCCGGGCTGCTGGTGGGCTGCATTTACGGCCTGATGTGCCTCGGCCTGGGCCTGATCTTCGGCGTGATGCGCGTGATCAACTTCGCGCAGGGTGACTTCCTCATGCTGGGGATGTACTTCACCCTGTACCTGGCGGCAGGTCTCGCGGGGACCGCGGTGTTCGGACCCGTCGCCACACCGTTCGTAGCCGCGATATGCGCCGGGCCGGTGCTGTTCGTGGGCGGGTATTTTTTGCACCGGCTGCTTGTCTCCCGCGTCACGGGAACACGCGTCGCGGGGATCGAGGGCGAAGGACACTACGCCCAGCTCATCTTGACGCTGGGTGTAGCACTCATCCTGCAAAACGGCGGCTTGATCCTGTTCGGTTCCACGCCGCAGTCGGTCCGTACGCCGCTGTCGGCGAGCGCTTGGGAGATTCCGCTGCTGCATGACAGCGCCGTCTTCGTCAACAAAGCGCGCAGCATCGCAGCGCTGATCTCAATCGCAGCTGCCGCCGGCCTCTACTGGTTCATCGGCCACTCCCGGCTCGGGAAGGCGCTGCGTGCGGCGGCGGACAACCCCGAGGCCGCCACCTATATGGGCATCGACGTGGATCGCGCGCACCGGATCGCCTTCGGTATCGGAACCGGCGTCACAGCGGTCGCCGGCGGGCTGGTCGCCACGTACTCCTCGTTTCAGCCGTACGTCGGGCTCGAGTTCGTGATCATCATGTACGCCGGCGTGGTCCTCGGCGGCATGGGCAGCATGCTCGGCGCGTTTTGGGGCGGAATGACGATCGGGCTCGTGCAGCAGCTCTCCAGCCTGGTGCTGTCGCCGCAGCTGCAGAACAGCGCCATCTTCGTGGTCTTTCTGCTGATCGTTCTAATGCGGCCGCAGGGCTTGTTCGGCCGCCGGGCAGAGAGGACCTGACCGATGCGTTCGGGGCGCGGAGACAGGACTCGCGCGCTCATCGCGATCGCCGCCATCGGTGCGATCTGGCTGGTGATCGGCCTGCTGGTGAGCAACAGCTACTATCAGCTGATGCTCACGCTGGTGCCGATCTGGGCAGTCATGGGACTGTCGTGGAACCTCCTGAGCGGCTACACGGGTCTCGTCTCCTTTGGCCATGCGTCGTTCTTCGGCCTGGGCGCATACACGGTGACGATCGCGCTGGTCCGCTTCGATGTGACACCATGGCTCGGCATCCCGCTCGGCATGCTGGTCGGCGTCGCCGCAGCAGTGCTCATCGGTTACCCGACGTTCCGCCTGCGAGGGCACTACTTCGCGCTGGCGATGCTCGCCTACCCGCTGGCGTTGCTGTACGTCTTCGAGTGGCTCGGGTATCAAGAGGTGGCGCTGCCGATGAAGCGCGAAGCCGCTGCTTGGTACATGCAATTCAGCGACCCACGTGCCTACACCGTCATCGCCGTCGCGCTACTGCTTCTGGCTCTATTGGTCTCGCTGGGTGTGGAGCGCTCGCGCTTCGGTATGTCGTTGCTGGCCATCAAGCAGAACGAGCCCGCGGCCGAGGCTGCAGGCATCGATACTCTGCGCTGGAAAATGCGTGCCATCATGGTGAGCGGCGCGCTGGCCGCCGCGGTGGGAGGCTTCTATGCCGTGGTGCTGCTGGTGGTGACGCCGAGCAGCGTATTCGGCATGCTCACCTCGGCTCAGGCGCTGATCGTGGCGCTGTTCGGCGGCGCCGGCACATTGTGGGGCCCGTTGATCGGTGCTGCCGTGCTCATCCCGTTGAGCGAAACCTTGCGCGCGGAGCTCGGCGACGTAATCCCTGGCATACAGGGAATCGTTTACGGCGTCGCCATCATCCTCGTCGTCTTGCTGGCGCCCGAAGGCGTGTTCTGGCGCGTGCGAGACCGTTTCGCGCCGGGGCGGGCGCAACCTCGGACAGCCCCCTGCGCCCCGAGCTCGTCGCCTCGCGTCGCTGCCCCGAAACCCACCGCTCCAGCGGAACGGGGCACGATCTTGCGGGTCGCGAGGCTATCGAAATCTTTCGGTGGCCTGCGCGCTGTCGAAGACGTGAGCTTCGAGGTGGAGGAAGGCGCACTGCTGGGCATCATCGGGCCGAACGGCGCGGGCAAGACCACGCTCTTCAATCTCCTGAATGGTTTCCTGCTTCCCGACCAGGGGCAGATTCTGTTCGCCGGAACCGACCTCGTCGGCCTGAAGCCGAACCGCATCTGCCGCTTGGGTGTGGGCCGCACGTTTCAGACGGTGCGCGCCTTTGCGCGCATGTCGGTGCTTCAGAACACGGTGGTCGGCGCTTATGTAGCAGAGGCGACCGATGCCGCGGCGTTTGCCGTCGCGCAGCAAGCTCTCGAGCGCGTCGAGCTCGCGGCTCGAGCCGACGCACCTGCCGGTGTGCTCACCAACAAGGAGCTGCGGCTGATGGAGCTGGCGCGCGCATTGGCCGGCGGGCCGCGGCTGCTGCTCCTCGACGAGCCTCTCGCCGGGCTGGCCAGTGGGGAAATTGCCGAACTGCTGACGGTTATCCGCTCGCTCTCTGCCGACGGTATCACCATCGTGATCATCGAGCACACCATGCAGGCGATGATGCGCCTGGTCGACCGCCTGATCGTGCTCGACCACGGGCGCGTGCTGGCTGCCGGACAGGCACGCGAGGTGACAAGCGATCCGAGCGTGATCGAGGCCTATCTCGGGAAACGGTGGAGCGCGGCCCGTGCTTGAGATCGACGCGATCTCTGTTGCGTACCGCGGCCTGAAAGCGCTCACGGAGGTCTCGCTGCGCGTCCCGGAAGGCGGGTTCGTGGCCATCATCGGTCCCAATGGCGCCGGCAAGACGACACTGTTCAAGACCGTCTCCGGCACCGTGCGGCCGCTCGGCGGCCGCATCCGGTTTCGAGGGCGCGATCTGCTCGGCGTGCCGCCGTCCGAGAGGGCACTCCTTGGCATAGCGCATGTGCCCGAAGGGCGACAGGTGTTCGCGTCACTCACCGTGCTTGAGAATCTCGAAATGGGCGCATACTCCGCCGAAGGTCGCGCGCACTGGGCGCACAACATCGAGCGCATCTTCAGCTTGTTCCCCGTGCTGGCGGATCGCCGCGGTCAGCTCGCCGGCACCCTTTCCGGCGGCGAGCAGCAGATGTTGGCCATCGGCCGCGGCATCGCCTCGTCGCCCAAGCTTCTGATGCTCGACGAGCCGTCGATGGGGCTGTCGCCTACGTCCGCGGACGCGATCTTCGAGCGCATCGAAACCCTGCATCGGGAGGACGGCCTCACTGTTCTCCTGGTCGAGCAGCGGGTGGTCGAAGCGCTGGATTCATGCGACACCGGCTACGTCCTCGAAGCGGGGCGCGTGATTCTCGAAGGGCCCCGCGACGCGTTGCTGGCGGACGAGCGCGTGCGCCGCTCTTATCTCGGCATCTGATGACAGTTACGGAAGGAGGAGAAGCATGCTTGGAACCATAAGGCTTGCGCTGCGCTGCGCGTTATTCGCTGGCACCGTAGGCTGGCTGCTGCTGTGGCCGGCCCCAGTGCCCGCTCAGACCAAGGAGGTCAAGATCGCACTGATCGTGCCGCTGTCGGGTCCGTGGGCCCGTATGGGTGAGCTGGAGCGCGCCGGCGCCGAGCTCGCGATCGAGCACATCAACAACGCGGGAGGCATCAAGGCGTTGGGCGGCGCCAAGATGAAGCTCGTGGTCTCCGATGCCGGCGACAACGCCGAAAAGGCCAAGAGCGCCGCACAACGCGTACTCGCGCAGGAGCCCGATCTCGTCGGCGGTCTCGGCGCATGGCTCAGCTCCTTCACGCTGGCAGTCACCGAAGTGACCGAGCGCGCCGAGCTGCCGTGGCTCACGCTGTCCTATTCGGACCTGATCACCGGCCGCGGCTTTCACTATGTATTCCAGACCTCCCCAACGGGCGCCGACCAGGCCGAGAAGGCGCTGCCGACGATACTCGAGCTGGCGCAGTCGGCGACCGGGCACAAGCCGACGACCGTCGGGATCATCATGGACAACACCGCCGCTTCGGTCAGCTTCGCCAAGCCAATGCGCGGCGGCGGGCTCGAGAAAGCGGGTATCAAGCTCCTGGTCGACGAGACCTTCACGCCGCCGCTGTCGGACGCGACGCCGCTCGTGCAGAAGGTGCGCGCCGCGAAGCCCGAGTTCCTCTTTCTGTTGCCCACCGCGGTGTCCGACGACAAGCTGCTGCTGGAGAAGCTCAGCGAGATGGGGCTGAATCGCAGCCGGCTTCCGGTTGTGGGCAACGGCGCCCACATGGCCGCGTCCGAACTACGTGTTACCGCAGGCAAAGAGATTATGGAGGGCGTGTTGGTGACGCTTGCAAACTGGGGCGGTAAGGGTCAGGAGAAGCTGGTCGAGGAGTTCAAGAAGCGTACGGGCGAGCCCTGGATGACGCAGGACAGCCTCTCGCCTTACGGCCACGTGTGGATTCTCAAGGAGGCGCTAGAAAAAGCCGGCGTCGCAGACCGCAAGAAGGTTGCCGAGGCCATCCGTGCGATGGATACCACCGAGGGTCCAGCGCGCTTCTACCCGGGCGGACGCCTCAAGTTCGACGACAAGGGTCGGCGCGTGGGCGCACCGCTGGTCATCGTGCAGTGGCGCAACGGCGAGCCGATCCCGGTCTCTCCGCCCGAGCTGGCGGTGGCGCGGCCGATGTGGACGGGGCACTGAACACGGGCGCTGAGGCCAAGTCGCGCTCTCCTATGAGCGTTGCGCCGATGATGAACGCCGGGCCGGCGCAAAAGTAGTTCCCATCAAGCCGGACGCAAAAAAACCCCGCGCCTCGATCGAGGGGCGGGGTTTTGTGGTATCGCTTGAACCGGTCAGACCGGCACTGGCTGCTGCTGCTCGGGTTGCTTCGCAGGTTTCGGGGTCGCTTGCGCTGCCCGCCTGCGCGCTTCCTCTTCCTCTTTGCGCTGACGCGCTTCCTCTTCCAATTTGGCCCAGTACAGGTACTCGAACTCAAAACACATGGCGTACCTCCTCTTGCGATGAGTTGCGATTAAGGCCACGGTGTTTTTGTTCTGTCAGTCGATGCTACGCCTGAAGACTATCGATCGCAACAAGCGATTGGAGATGTCCGTGTTGCGCTGCGACATGCCTGCCCAGGGCTGTTTCCGGAATGTGACCCGCGTCGCAGAGCGACAGGTGACCGGCCCTGCGGCGCAGGCCTACTTCAACGTGCCTTCGAGCAAGCTCTTGGCCTGCGGGCCCGAGCCCAACCCGGGCAACGCCACTCGCCGAGGTTCGAGGCCGCGCGCTCACAGCGAACTCAGAAACGCGATCAACGCATCGCGATCGGATTTTGGCATTGTCCTGAACGCTTCGCGCGACGATTGCGCCTCGCCGCCATGCCATAGGATCGCTTCGGCAGGATTGCGCGCGCGGCCATCGTGCAGAAGCGTACCGTTGCCGTTCACGGTCTGCGAGATGCCGAGTCCCCATAGCGGGGCGGTGCGCCACTCGCGCGCACCCGCGCGGAAGTCCGGCCGCCCGTCGGCCAGTCCCTCACCCATATCGTGCAGCAGCAGGTCTGTGTAGGGGTGGATGGTCTGTTGCGAAAGGGCGGGCAGAGCCGCGTAGTCTCCCGTCTTCAGCGTCGGTGAGTGACACCCGTCGCATCCCGCCAGAGAGAAGAGCGCTTCGCCGCGCTTGACCTGCGCATCATCCACATTGCGGCGCGCGGGCACGGCCAGCGCTCTCGCGTAGAGCAGCACGGGGTCGAGAAATGCGTCCGGCAGCTCAGGGTGTCCGCCTGGCGGCTCAGCGAGACACTGGAGCTGGACCTCGGTGCAGTTTTCTTCCGGGAACCAGCGCGAGGTCACGCCGAGATCGGCGTGATACGCAAAGACGATCTGCTGTTCGACGCTGGGTTGATTGGCCTTGTAGCCGAAGCGGCCCAACGCTTCGCGGTTGTTGATCAGGTCCCACACGACGTTGGGGCGACCGTGCAGCCCCTTGCGTTCCTGATCCGCCGCGAGTGCGCGGATCGTGTCTTCCGACACTGCATCGAGAAGGCCGATACCGACCAGGGCCGGCGCGACACGCACCGAGGTCATCACCTCCGGGCCCAGCGGACCGAAGTTGAGATGTCGCAACTCGAGCACGGGCGCCCGCAGTTGCACGATCTCGCCATCGGCCATCGTGACGCTGCGCGTCTCCCAGCGGAGGCGGGGATCGCCTTCCGGCGGGACCCGCCCCAGGATACCTTCGTTTTGCAACTGATCGCCGTACGACGGGGTGTGGGTTCGGGCCGCCGTGAGGTCCCGTGCCAGGGATGCTGAGCCGCACCAGCATCGAACGCATGGGCTCGGTCGGATCGTCCGGCGCACGGCCCCGGCCGCCGTTCTCGTGGCAGTCGGTGCAGGCCTCGGCGTTCGAGGTCGGGCCGCGGCCCCATAGCCCGAGAATCGAGGGCGCAACTACCCAGTGCTGCGCAAAGCCCTTTCTTGCCCTCCAGGAACTGCTCGAGCTGGGTGGCGTTCAGGATGGGCGCGGGCTGTTGATACGCCCGCTGCGATTCGACAGCGACCGTGAACGCGCCGCCGGACAGCGCGCGAGGGTCGGAAGGCTGGTCGCCGGGCAACGCAACCACTGCTAACGGAGCCAACCATGCGGAGGCGATCCCCGCTATGCGAGCTGCGAGCGGTACACACGCAGAGTCAGCGCTCCGCGGTCCGCGTCCTCTCGACATCGACGTTCTCATCGAGACCTTGCACGATAGGCAACAGTCCGCGGCGCAAGCGCTCGGTCCAGCTCGCGGAAAAGATCGCGGTAGAGCGTGCCTACCGGAGTACTGTGCAGCCGACCTTACTCGATCTGCGGTACCGGGGCAACCGGAGCGCCTGCCAGGAAAGATAGAATGCCAAAGTTATCTCGCACGGAGGCTCCCGATGAACTTCTCCAAGTACCGCGTCAAGCCGGGCTCGAAGGTCGACCTCAAGGACTGGGACCCCGACGACAAGAGCGCATCGCCCGGCACCAAAGAAGAGGACGAGAAGCGCCTGATGGAGCTTGCCGCCCGCATCGACGAACTGCAGGAGCTGCTCTATGCGGAGGCCAAACGCGGCGTCCTCGTGGTGCTGCAGGGGATGGATACTTCGGGCAAGGACGGCACGATCCGGCATGTGTTCCGCGAGGTCGATCCGCTGGGCGTGCGCGCAGTGCGGTTCAAGGCGCCGACCGAGGACGAGCTGGCACACGACTTCCTCTGGCGCGTGCACCCGCATGCGCCGGCCAAGGGCGAGGTGGTTATCTTCAATCGCAGCCACTACGAGGACGTGCTGGTGGTGCGCGTGCACAAGTTGATCAGCGAGGCCGAGTGCAAGCGCCGCTACGAGGTGATCAACGCCTTCGAGCGCCTGCTGGTGGACAATGGCACCGTCATCCTCAAGTTCTATCTCCACATCTCCAAGGACGAGCAGCGCAAGCGCCTGCAGGAGCGCATCGACAACCCGAAGAAGCAGTGGAAGTTCCGCATCAACGACCTGGCCGAGCGCAAGCTGTGGCCCGACTACATGAAGGCGTACACCGATGCGCTGGCAGCGACCTCAACGGAGTGGGCGCCCTGGTATGTCGTCCCGTCCAATTCCAAGATGAACCGCAATCTGTTTGTCTCCTCGGTGCTGCTCGACTCGCTCGAGGGGCTGAAGATGCAATATCCGCGGCCCAAGGAGAAGCTGGACGGGATCGTGGTGGAGTAGCCTGACGCCGGAGGCGCAGCGCAAGTTTCGTTGCGGGTTGGCCTCGACCGCAGACGGTCTGCAGGCTCAGGCAACCGTCTTCGAGCGTCACGCCAGTTCGTAGCTGAACCGGAAGGCGCCGTCGTGCCGAACAACACGGCCGATCGACGGCTGCGGGAAGTGTGTCGCGCACACAAGCGCACCGTTGTCGCAGTAGCGATCCAGGAAATTGCGGCGAGTGGTTCGCGCCAATGCGGGGTCGGCGTCCGCCTGCATGATCCAGCCGGGTTCGAGGCACTGCACGGGGCTGTGGATGCAATCGCCCGTTATGATCGCGTGAGCATCCTGGGAGCACAGGTGGATGCTGACGTGACCCGCGGTGTGGCCCGGAGTGGGCTCAAGCCACACCTCGTCGTCGAGCGCGAAGTCGTCGCTGACGAACTGCGCCTGGCGCGCCTCGATCACGGGCAAGACGCTATCGGCGATCTGGGGCTGCGGGGTTTGACGGTGGAGCGTTTCCCAGGACTCCCATTCCCGCCGGGCGAAAATGTAGCGCGCATTGGGAAAGGTGGGCACCCAGCGGCCGTCGCGTAGCTGCGTGTTCCACCCTACGTGGTCCCAATGCAGATGTGTGCACATCACGTAGTCCACGCTTTCCGGGGCTACGCCCGCTGCAGCGAGACGCGGTAGGAAAGTGTCGAGCCGCTGCATATGCCAGAACGGCCGCCGCAGCCGGGGCTTGTCATTCCCGACGCAGGTGTCGACGAGTATCGTGTGATGGCGTGTGCGCAGCAGAAATGCCTGAATGGTCAGAACGAGATTCCCCGAGACCGGATCGAGGGCGCGCGGCTCCTGCTCCATCCATGTCCGATGCCGTCCCCAGTCCTCAGCGGTGGTCTCGGGGAAGAAGCTCAACGGATGGAAGTCTGCGCAGACAGACTCGACGATGCGTTGGATGACGATGTGGCCCAGAGCGTGTTGTGACATGACCGTCCTTCCGCTGTCAGCGGATCATTTGATCCGCGCGCAGCCGCAGCAGCTGGAGGAGCGCGATGCCGAGCGCCTTCCTCCTGCGTTCGGCGTACGCCCTGATGCTGGGCGTCACGGGCGACCCTCTGGGGGCGTACCCTGCACGCCAAGGCTGGGCGTGCCCTCGAAATCGAGCGTCGCCCCGCGGCTAAGCAGCGACTGCGCCTGCGTCACCATGCTTTCCACGATACTTGCCGCGCCGGGACGATCGCGTATGAGACCGACGCATTCCCCGGCGACTATCGCCACCACATCGAAATCGTGTCGCGATCTTGCGTCCGCGTAGGCGCTCGCAAGGCTGCCGAACGCTGCGGCCGCATCCCCTTCACGGTGTGCCCACTGCTCGGTCAACTCGTTCTTGACTACCCGGAAGGAGAACTCCTCGGGCCACGGAACGCCACGCAGAGCATCGATCGCCTTAGTGCGCACGGTGTCGTCCCCGGTGGCGCGTATCGCCCGGTCCGATGCGGGCGCCGGCGTGAGGGCTTCTTGGGATGCCCAGAACCGGGTACCGACGACGACGCCATCAGCACCCAGCATCAACGCCGCAGCAAGCCCGCGGCCATCGGCAATTCCTCCCGCCGCGAGAAGCAATGTGGTTGGCGCCTTCTTGGCGAGATAGTCTGCCACCTCGGGCACGAACGGCAGCGTTGAGCGCTTGGCGCCATGTCCACCGGCCTCTGTTCCCTGGGCGACGATGGCATCGGCGCCCGCTTCGATCGCCTCGTCAACATGCCGCAGCGACTGGACTTGGCAAATTAGCTTGGCACCGCTGCGTCGTATCCGTTCCGCAAACAGGGTTGGATCGCCGAAAGAGAGAAACACACAAAAGGGAGAATGACCAAGCGTTTCATCCAGGACGTGGGGGACGCGCGCCAGCGCCCACGTAATAAAGCCGATACCGAACTTGTGGCCCCGGACACGCGCCAATTCTTGCTTGAGATTCGGCTCGCCGCCAAGAATCCCCGCGTAGCCCCCGCCAACGATCCCGAGCCCGCCGGCGCCCGATACCGCGGCAGCCAGACGTCCACCGGTTACCAGGCCCATCGGCGCGCACACGATCGGGAACCGAACCCCAAAATCCTTGGTGAATCGAGTGTGCAATGTCGACATAGTCCGCTGCAATGGGATCGTTGGTGAAATCGAGCGCACGATCGGGAAGGTGCCGGGCTGCCGCATAGGACGGAGTCAAATGTTCATGGCCGTCGCGTACATGCCCAACGCCCAAGCAGCGATACCGGTGATGAACGTGAACCACAGGATCGTCTTGGTGATCCGCCCCGGTTTGAACGGATCCGGCAGATGCTTCGAGTTCATGTACAGGATCTGTATCGCTGCGATGCTGCGCAGCAAGACCGCCGAGGTCGCGACGAACAGCCACAGCGCATAGGGCTCCTTCGCGGTCACGAAGTAGAAGCCCCCGGCGATAACGGCGATGACGACGACGAAGTAGTAGAAACGATACGGGCGCTTACCCTGGAGCCGAGGTGTGACGGCGACCGCGTCGGCCACGGTCCTGCCGATGAACGTGTCGATGATCGCAAAGCCGGCGTCGTAAAGCGTCGCGAAGACGAAGACCAGGAATACCGCAAACGCGATGGGACCGAAGATCCCGCCCACGATGGTCGCGATTTGGATCGGAACCTCGAGGCCGGTCTTGACGATGCCTGCCTTATAGAAGTACGCGTAGCCCGCCGTGGCGTACAGGTAGGTCATGACCATGGCGCCGAGAATGCTCCACCAGATGATCTGGCTCCACCTGCCGATGCCGACCCAGCCCTGCATCTTCTTGACTTCCTGCGGGTCGGAGTAGTCCCAGGGCACCACCTCGGTGTTGACCTTCTCCGGCGGACGCAGCAGGCCGGTCACCTTGCCTCCGTAGCGGCCCATCCCCCAGCCGGCTTCGAGCACCCACAGGGAAACCCACATCAGGCTGCCGCCCGGCTGGTTGTAGAGCGCCGCAATGTATTTCCAGGACACCGGCTTGTCGGTACTGGCGAGCCCGAAGTTGAAGTAACCCCACAGCACCGCGCGATAATCGTCCCAGCCCGCGGTGATGGCGACCGTGATGATGATGCCGACGATGTTGATCCACATCAGCCATTGGAAGATTTTCGAGATGCTGCCGTAGACGGTCTTGGAGAACACGAACACGGCGAGCACCACGAGCAACGCGCCCCAGCACCAGAGGTAGTAGGTCTTGATGCCGAAGGTCATGGATTCCGACGTGCCTCCAGTCGCTTTGAGCAGCGCGGCCGAGGAGCCGCCCAGCCAGAACGGCCAGGCGAAGGTGAGGATCGACAGGACGGCCCAGGTCCAGGGCCAGAACAGGCCCCGCGGGGGAATGTCCCGAGTCATCGTGAAAAACGAGCGTCCCGTAACGACGCTGTACTTCACGCACTCGATCACGAGAACCGTCTCGACAATGGTCGAGATCGTCATGATCCAGAACAGGTTGACTGCGCCCTGGGCGGCGAGATTCGGGATCAGCATCGTTTCCCCGCCGCCCACCGAGATCCCGAAGTTGATCGCCTGAGGCCCCAAGGCGGCAAACAAGCCGACGATGGTGAGTGGAAAGGGGTCGGGCACTTTGAAGAACTTGGGTTTGTCTGGCGTTGACATAGGAGTCCCCCTCTGAACAGCTTGCTGTGTTCTGTGCCTGGGGCTGGGCCGACCGATCTCGTGTACGCGGCTTCTTGATGTCGCCCCGGACGCTCGGTATTCTTCTTTTGTGCCATTGTACTTCTCGTCAAGCCAGGATCACCACGACCCGACGCCGATCGGGGAAGCCTGCGATTACCGTGCTACAGCAGTCCCGTCGGGGCCCACGGCTCTGCCGGCCAATAGCGCAACGATGCACAGGGGCGCGCCATGCGCGGCATCGAGCTTCTCAGCAGCCTGCTCGAGATCATCGGCGTAAACATCGTCCTCAGCGGCGACAACGCCGTGGTGATCGCTCTGGCCTCCCGTACGCTGCCTCGGGAGCAGCGGCGGACAGCCATCTTGCTGGGCAGTGCAGGCGCCATCCTGATGCGAATCGCGCTCACCGTCGCGGCCGCGGAGCTGCTGCAGTTGCCGTGGCTGAGGCTGGCTGGCGCGCTTCTGCTGCTGTGGATCGGGGTCCGGATGCTGCTGGATAGCGGCGAGGACCACGATCTTGTGACGGCGAAGGCGAACGGTCCGTGGGGGGCTATACGCACGATCCTCGTGGCTGACTTCGTGATGAGCCTGGATAATGTCCTGGGCGTGGCGGCCGCGGCGCGCGGGCAACTGATGTTGCTGATCGTCGGTTTGATCATCAGCATCCCGCTGATCGTGTTCGGCAGCGCCCTCATCCTGCGGATCATGGACCGGTTCCCGGTCCTCGTGACGCTGGGTGCGGGGCTGATCGGCTACGTGGCCGGCGAGATGCTGGTAGACGAGCCGGTCGTCGAGTCGTGGCTGCCGGCAAGTGAGGCGCTCGTGTTGTATGGCGTGCCTGTCGTCGGGCGCTGTGGTGGTGATCTTGGCCGGGCACGTCATCGCCGCTTACGGCGGACGTTCGCGTCGCCAGCAGGTGATCGACCTGAATGGAAGTGATGAAACCCGCCCGCGGCGCTGAGAAGCGTGTCCGGGCGGCATGGGAGGAGACGAGCATGCGTATACTAGTTCCGGTCGACGGCTCCGACAGCGCCCTGCGCGCTGTTCGTTACGCGATTTCCTTGCGCGAAAAGTTCCGCGAGCCGGTGGAGTTCGACCTTCTCAACGTTCAGCGCCGCATCGCCTCCGGCAACGTGCGCATGTTCGTGTCGCAGGAGGAGATCAACCGCTTCTATCAGGAGGAAGGTGAGAGCGCCCTGCGCGGCGCGCGCGAGGCGCTCGAGAGCTCGGCAGCCCCGTGCGCGGTCCACGTGGCGGTGGGGGACGAGCCCGAATGCATCGCCCGCTATGCAGCGGAGCATGGGAGCGATCTGGTCGTGATGGGTACGCGGGGCATGGGGACCATCGCCAACATGCTCCTCGGCTCGGTGTCCACGCGGGTCAGCCACCTCTCACCCGTACCGGTGCTGCTGGTGAAGTGAGCGAGCCGCGCTGCCGGCCGGCGTGGGGTGGCCGGCCCGGTCGCCTCAGCCGGCGCAACCGGCCCGTCACTTGGCCGCGTCGGGCTTCTTCTCCTGCGCCGCAGCGCCCTCGCGCTCGGATTGCTCCTGCATCTTCTCCATCGTGTCCACCTCGAGGCTGGGCGTGTCGTCCTTGATCTGCTCGATCTGTATGCTGCGGCTCGCCTCTTTCAGCTGTTCTGGAAGGTAGGTGGCGATCTTTGGGAAGATGATGAGCAGCCCGATCGCGATGCACTGCAGCACCATGAACTCGAACATGCCCTTGTAGATCGTCGCGAGCGACCAGTCCTTGACCACCTGCTTCAAGTAATACGCGGACATCGCCACCGGGGGCGACAGGAAGGCGGTTTGCAGCGTCACCGCCACCAGCGCGCCGAACCAGACCATATCGAACTTGAGCGCCGCGACTATCGGGTAGAAGATCGGCAGGAACACCAGGACGATCGCCGGCCATTCGAACGGCCACCCCAGGAGGAAGATCAGGAAGATCACCATGATCAGCATGGCCGTGGGCGAGAGCGGCAATAAGAGCATCTGGTCCGTGATCCAGTTCGCCGTGCCGAGCCGCGCGAACACGGCGCCGAACACGTTCGACGTCACGGCGAGGAACAACACCATGCTCGAGGTCGACATGGTGCTGAGCAGCGCCCGCTTCAGGCCCGCGAGCGTGGCCTTGCGATAAGCCACGGCGAGGATCATCGCACCCAGCGCGCCGATGCCGGACGCCTCCGTCGGGGTCGCCCAGCCGGCCAGGATCGAGCCCAGCGTGGCGGCGATGAGGCCAAGCAGCGGCAGCACGCCGATGGCCACTTCTTTCAAAATAACGGGCACCGAGTGAACGCGCTCCGACTTCGGCACCGGCGGCCCGAGCTTCGGGTTGATGAATGCGCGCCCCAGCAGGTACACGAGGTAGAGCCCAGCGAGCATGAAGCCCGGCCCGAACGCGGCCGCATACAGGTCGGCCACCGACACGCCCAGCACCGGACCCATCACGATCAGCATGACGGACGGCGGAATCAGGATGCCGAGCGTGCCGCCGGCGGTGATCGCTCCCGCCGAGAGCTTCGCGTCGTACCCGGTCTTGATCATGATCGGCGCGGCCATGATGCCGAGCACCGTCACCGCGGCGCCGACGATGCCGGTCGCCATCGCGAACACGGTCGCGGTGAGAATCACGACCAGGAACAGCGCGCCGCGCACCGGCGCGAGCAGGAGCCGGAACGCGGTGAACAATCGCTCCATCAGCCCGGCCTGCTCGGTGATGAAGCCCATGAAGATGAACAGCGGCACCGCCGCGAGCAGTTCCTCCTTCATCATGCCGATGGTCTGGAAGTACGCCAGGTTGAAGACCGTGGATCCGCCCAGGCCGAAGTAGCCGAAGCTGAGCGCGAGAAACAGCAGCGTGAAGCTGATCGGAAAGCCGATGAAGATGGCCCCCAGCATCACGATCAGCATGATCAGGCCGAGCAGCTCCTGGCCGGTCATGGTGCCACCTCCCGAATGTTGTTGTGCCGGCTCATATCTCCACCTTCTCCTTGTGCTCGAGCTCGATGCCCGTGCGCGCTGCGTACAGGCTCTTGACCGTTTCGGAAACGCCCTGGATCAGCAGCAGGAGACAGGTCACCGGCACCACCGCCTTGAACGGCCACAGCATCGGGCCGCCAGGCGGTCTGCTCGGAAGTCTCCATGATCTGCCAGGCGTAGTACGCCTCGTGGAAGCTGACGAAGAACAAGACGATCAGCGACGGGAAAAAGAACACGACGTATGCGATCGCGTCGATGAGACCCCTGGTCCTGACCGACCACTTTTCCCAGAGGAAGTCCGTGCGGATGTGCGCGCCCTTGTGCAGCGCGTACGCCGCCCCCAGCATGAACAGGGCGCCGTAGAGCATGTAGGTCACGTCGAACGCCCACAGCGTCGGGGCGTTGAAGAAGTAGCGCGCGATGACTTCGTAGCTGACCGCGAGCACGAGCGGCACGCTGAGCCAGGCGACCCAGCCGCCGGTAGTGTCGGTGAAGCGATCGATCACCCGGACGATCCTGATGAGGGTAGGCGACTGTTCGGCCATGAGTCTCCCCTGGAGGCGAGCAACAAAAGCCCGCCGCAGGGCGGCGGGCGGGACCGGTCAGCCGGAGGACGGGCCCCCGGCGGCCGGCGTCTTATCTAGGAGCCGCACCCTTCTCGGGGAAATAGTAGTTGGCGGCGAACGAGTAGGGCGGGAACATGAAGCGCTTGGCCGGGACGACCATGGCCGCGTACGCGCGCTGGGAGTCGTGCACCTTCTTGAAGAAGGGGTTCTTCTCCTCTTCTTCCTTGGCGATGATGTCCCAGGTCTTCAGGAACTCGATCAGGATGTCCGGCGGGGTGCGCAGCACCTGAACGCCGTGCTTTTCCTGCAGCTCCTTCAGCGCTTCGGCGTTCTGCTTCTGCCACTTTGCCCACCACAGCAGGAACGTCTCGTTCGCCGCCGATTTGATCTGCTCCTGCTGCGTGGGAGTCAGGCTCTTCCACACGTCGCCGTTGATGAGCAGCTCGCCGGTGGTCAGGTTCTCGTGCATGCTGGGCGTGTAGTGGTACTTCCACACGTTGTGGAAGCCGAGGCGCAGGTCCTCCACGCCACCCACCCATTCCGCGCAGTCGATCACGCCGCGCTGTGCGGAGGGGATGATCTCGCCGCCCGGCATGTTGACCGTGGTCATGCCCATGCGCGTGTAGACCTCCGCCGCCATCCCGGTCTGCCGGCACTTCATGCCCTTGAAGTCAGCCAGGTTCTTGATCGGCCGCTTGAACCAGCCCAGCGCCTGCGGGCCGGAGGGCAGGATCGGGAAGGCCACGACGTTCAGCTTCAGCACATCGCGGTAGAACTCTTGATAGAGCTCCCACCCGCCGCCGTCGTACATCCAGCCCACGTAGTCGATGTAGTCCATGCCGAGCCCGCCGGGGCCGCCGGTGAGCAGGATGCCGGCCTTGTTCTTGCCGACCCAGTAGCCCGCCCAGGTGTGCGCGCCGTCGATCACCTTCTTGTGGGTCGCGTCCAGCACCTCGAACGCGGGCACCACCTGGCCGGCCGGCATGGCCTCGACTTTCAGCGTCCCGCCCGAGATCTTGCTGAGCCGGTCGGCGAACATCTGGAAGTTGTCGTACAGCGTGAGCGACGCCGGCCACGACGCCTGCATCTTCAACACGGTTTGTTGGGCTGTCGCCGGCTCGGCGCCCAGAACTACGGCCAGGACGGCGACCAGCAGGGCGGACGCACCCCTGAATGCATTAGTCATTTGAGTCCCCTCCTCGTGGATTGTCACGGCGTGTTTTCCGGTACTGCGACCGGTTCTTGATACTGTTCTCGTGACGCAGCGATGGTAGGCGCGGGCATCTTTGGCTGTCAATGCGCGGATGCCTGGATTTCGCTTTCGCTCCATCCCGGCCACTGTCCGGAGCCAATGGGGACGCATCGCTGCCAACGATTGATGCTCGTCAGCCCGCGCGTGACGTGCTAACGCGGGCCGCCTGGGTCATACGGCGGCAGCGTTGTCAAGCGTCCATCCTCCACTGGGCCGCCGGCTGTGAAGTGGTAGAGGCTCTGCCACTCGTGTCCTTCGAGCCCGAGCAGTCGGTGCATCTCGTCGTCGAAGAAGCAGCCGATGCCGGTGGCGCGGATCCCTGCGGCTTCGGCCTCGAGGTAGAGCGTCTGCCCGATCATGCCGCACTCCCAGTACAACCTGCGGTAGCGCCACGGCGATTCCTCGACATCCTCGAAGGAGGCGAGCATGCCGAGCGCGTAGCAGGAGTCGGCGGCGATGTCCTGATGGCAGCAGATGAGCTGCGCCGCTTCGCGCGCGTCGTGCGGCCACAGCAGGTAGAGCGGCAGGTGGGCCGGGCCTTCCTTTCTGCCACTGCCAATCGCGCGGCATCGCGCGCTTGAGCGACTCGAGTGCCGCCGCCTCGCGCAGGAACGCATACAGCCCTGGCTCGAGCCCCTCGATCCGATGGACGAAGAGCGCCAGATGGACGCGCGGCGGCCACGGCCATGCATTCCAGGGCGGCAGGCCCGGACGCGGCAGCAACGGCTCGAGCATGGTGTAGAACGCATCCGCCGAGATCGAAGTCACGCCGTCGAAGTCCACCGCGCTGCGACGCTGTCGGAAGATGGTGGCGGCGGCAAGATCGAGGCGGGGTGCGGAAAGCTCGAATGTCGCAATCGGTGCCGCCGGGCTCGCCGGCAGCGTGCGCGGCTTTGGCGTGGCCTCGTGCGCGTGGTCAATGTCGGGCCACTGAATGCGCTCGTCGCTCAGGCGGTTGGGTTCGCCCGACCAGCTCGCGCTGCGTGCTGCGGTGACCAGCACATCGAGCGCTGGCGGCTCGCCCGGGCCCACCCAGAGCAGACAGTCCGGTTCCTCGCGCTCGACGTCGCGGTCGTCGGCGCCGCGGTCGAGACCAAGCAAGATGGCGACATCCTCGTCCGCCGCCGGATCGAGCATTCTGCGTCTGCCAACCGAGCGATGCAGCCGCATAGCTCACCGCGGCGATGGCGTGCCCACAATCGTGCTGGCAATAGCGGAATGCGCGCATCCCGTACTTCCATGCTTCGCGCCAGTAGATCGACGCGATACCGATCAATACACCACCGACAATGACCGGCGCTGGCGCGGTCCACCGCGCGCGCTGCTCGAGGATGTGATCGCGGCTCAGGTAGTGATAGACGCCACCCTCCAGGCCCGGAAGGTCGGAGGCGACGAGATAGCCCTCGGTCGGATGCAGGTTCCCGCTCGAAGGATTGCAGCGCAGCGCCCACGACGTTCCTCGATAGGACTTCCACGCCGAGATCGCGAGCGAGAGCTCGAAGAAGATCGCAATCGAGTCGCGGCTGAGCGGCACGGGCAAGGGCAGCCGACCTGTGCGCACATCATTGAAACGTGTCGGCAGGCCATCGGCCGCAAGCTCAAGCTCGACGCGCGGCGCCCCCGCATAGGTCCGGAACGGGTCGGGCTGGTTCGCCCAGTCGAGATACCCGGGACCTGGCGCATAGCGGCGCAGGTGGTGTTTACTGCGCTCGTGGTATTCGAGAATGACGCGGGCTGCATTCATGCTAGTCGGTCATTATCGACTACCCAGCGCGCGACATACGTGCGTTGTGTGAGCGACGTGAAGCTTCCATACAATAGGAAGAGACATCTCAGACCTTGCGCGTCCAACCCATGATCGTACTGTTCACTGACTTTGGCGCCGACGATATCTATGTCGCGCAGGTGAAGGCGGTGTTGCTGCAACAGACACCTCCCGGCACCCCGATCCATGATCTGCTGCACAGCGTGCCGAATTTTAACGCGCGCGCAGGAGCTCATTTGCTCGCCGCGCTGCAGGCGCACTTCCCCGCCGGTTCCGTGTTCCTGGCCGTGATCGACCCAGGCGTCGGCAGCGCGCGCGATGCGGTGCTCCTGGAGGCGGACAGCAAGGCGTACGTCGGCCCGGACAACGGCTTGCTGTCCGTTGTCGCTGCGCGCGCCGGCGAGGCGCGGACCTGGCGCATCGTCTGGCGGCCTCAAGCGCAATCGGCATCTTTCCACGGGCGCGATTTGTTCGCTCCGATAGCTGCCTCGATCGCGGCGGGACATCTCGCGAAGGACAAGCTTGAAGAGACGGACGGATTGAGCGTCCGACTCGGGGCCGACGATCTGGCCGAAGTCATTTACATCGACCACTATGGCAACGTGCTGACCGGCCTGCGGGCGAGCCATGTGTCGCGCAGTGCGAAGATCGAGGCCGGTGGGCGTCAGCTCGCCTACGCTCGCGTCTTCGCAGAAGCTACGCCCGGCAGCCCGTTCTGGTACGAGAACAGCATCGGGCTCGTGGAGATCGCGATAAACGGCGCCAGTGCAGCGGAGCTGATGGGGATGCGGGTAGGCGACTCGGTGAGAACTCACCGCTGACCGCTTCCTCTCAACCCAAGCGCGCGAGTAGTAACGTCGGTGCCATCCCACTGAACAGGATGGAGCAGACCAACTATGAAAATCACCGATCTTCAGGTTCTGCAGCTATCCGGACCGGAACTGCCCAAGGCGATGAAGCCGGCCTGGGCCCCGGGCAGCGAATGGCGGCGCTGGGGAGGGACTATCGTGAAGGTCATGACCGACGAGGGGATCGTCGGCTTGGGTTCGCCCGGCTATGCGATTTCACCAGCGATCGAGTCCTGGATCAAGCCGAAGCTCATCGGCCAGGACCCGTTCGCGCTGGAGCGTCACGCGCGGATCTTCCGAAATGCGGGGGCGGGATGGGGCGTCGAGATTGCCCTCTGGGACATCATCGGCAAGGCATGCGGTCAGCCGGTCTACAAGCTCTGGGGCGGCTTTCGCGACCGCGTGCCGGCGTATGCGTCGTGCATCGAGGTGAGCACACCTCAGCAGCGCGCCGAGGACGTTTTGCGCCTTCAGGCGGATGGCTGGCGAGCGGCTAAGTTGCGCATCCACGATTGGACCATCAAGGCGGACATCGCGCAGGTTGAAGCGGTGCGGCGCGCCGCCGGTCCGGACTTCACCCTCCTGGTCGACGCAAACCAGGCGCAGTTACCGGGCACGCTGCAGCCCGAGCCCGGCCCGGTCTGGAGCTACGAGCGCGCATTGAACACCGCGCGCGAGCTGGAGCGGCTCGGGGTGTACTGGCTCGAGGAACCCCTCGATCGCTACGATCTCGATAACCTGACGCGCCTCGCCGCAGCGGTGGAAATCCTGATCGCCGGCGGGGAAAACAACTGCGGACTACACGAATATCGCTGGCTGATCGAGCGCAACTGCTACGATGTGCTCCAGCCGGAGGCGATGGTCGGCGAGACGATGTCCCAGATCCGGAAGGCCTGCGCGCTGGCCGAGATGCATCACAAACTCTGCGCTCCCCACCATGGCGGCGGCGGACTCGGCTTCGTGGCGCATCTGCATCTATGTGCTGCGATCCCGAACTGCCCGTTCGTCGAGGTCTTCCATGACCCGCCTGGATTCAGCAGCGACATCTTTCAGTGGTACCTGGCCGAGCCCATCCGGCTCGATGCCTCCGACGGCTGCATGGCCTTGCCGCAGAAGCCAGGCTTGGGCGTCGAGCTCGACGAGGATAAGGTTCAGCGTTACGCGGTCGCACGCTGAGCCCGTGAACGAGCCAATGGTGCCGACGCCTGCGGTCACAGCGCGAGAGCCCTGGACCGGCCGCTCGATCGAGCGGCGCGAGGATGCCGCGCTGCTCACGGGCGGCGGGCGCTACGCGGATGATCTGGGCACGCGACCGGGCACACTGCACGCGGCGTTCCTGCGTTCCCCCTACGCGCACGCGCGACTGCGCGATATCGACGCAACCGCTGCACTCGGGTTGCAAGGCGTGCGCGCTGTGCTTACCGGGGTCGACGTCGAGCGCTGGGCCGCGCCGTTCGTAGTCGGCGTGAAGGCGCCCATGGAGCACTGGTGCCTGGCCGTGGACAAGGTGCGCTACGCGGGCGAGCCCGTCGCGGTGGTCGTGGCGGAAGACCGTTACCTCGCCGAGGATGCACTAGAGCTGATCAAGGTCGACTACGAACCGCTTCATGCCGTGGTCGAGATCGAATCGGCGATCGCGGCGGACGCGCCGATCTTGCACGAACGAGTCGGCTCGAACGTCGTGAGCGATCGCAGCTTCGCATACGGCGATCCCGATGCCGCGTTTGCGTCCGCGCCGCACCGCATTCGTCTCCACGTGCGCTACCCGCGCAACTCCTGCACGCCGATCGAGTGCTCCGTGGTAGTCGCTGAGCATCTCCCCGGCGACGAGGGCTACGACGTCCTGGCGAACTTCATGGGCCCGTTCTCCCTGCACGCGGTCATGGCGCTGGCGCTCAAGGTGCCTGCCGCGAAGCTGCGCCTGCGCGTCCCGCGCGATTCCGGCGGCAGCTTCGGAGTGAAACAGGCGGTGTTTGCCTACGTGGTCGCGCTGTGCCTCGCCGCGCGCAAGGCGCGGGCGCCGGTGAAGTGGGTGGAGGACCGCCTGGAACATCTGCTCGCCGCCACCTCGTCAACTGGCCGCGTCTCCACCATCGAGGCCGCGGTGCAGCCGGACGGTCGCATCACCGCGCTCGCCTACGACCAACTGGACGACTGTGGTGCATACCTGCGCGCGCCTGAACCCGCGACTTTCTACCGCATGCACGGGTGCCTCACCGGGGCCTACGACATCCGCCACTTGAGCGTGCGTAACCGGGTCGTACTGACCAACAGGACGCCGGCGGGCCTGGTGCGCGGTTTCGGCGGCCCACAGGTGTACTTCGCGCTCGAGCGCCTGGTGCAACGAATCGCGAGTGGAGCTGGAGCTCGATCCGCTCGAGGTCTATCGCCGCAACTTCATCCGCGCAAATGCTTTCCCGTATCGGGCCGCAGCCGGCGCGCTCATCGATTCCGGCGATTACCACGCCGCCGTCGATCTCGCTGCGAAGCAGGGCGGACTGACGGACCTGCTCGCGCGGCAAGCGCAGGCACGGGCCGAGGGACGCCTGTATGGAATCGGCTACGCCGCGATCGTCGAGCCGTCCATCTCGAACATGGGGTACATCACAACAGTGCTGCCAGCGGAAGCGCGCGCCAAAGCCGGGCCCAAGAACGGTGCGATCGCGAGCGCTACGGTAAGCATCGATCTGCTCGGGGGCATCAGCGTTGTGGTCGCGTCCGCTCCGCAGGGTCAGGGGCACATCACCGTGCTCGCCCAAGTGGTGGCCGACGTGTTCGGTCTCGGACCGGATGAGATCGCAGTCAACGTCGAGCTGGACACGCAGAAGGACGCGTGGTCGGTCGCCTCGGGTAACTACTCGAGCCGCTTCGCGGGAGCGGTGGCGGGCACGGCGCATCTGGCTGCGATGAAGCTGCGCGCGAAGCTCGCCAAGATCGCAGCCGCCCAGCTTGGCTGCACAATGGACGACGTCATCTTTGCCGGCGGCAAAGTGTTCGCCCGCCAGCTGCCAGACAAGGTGCTTCCCTTCACGCGGGTTGCGAGCAGCGCGCACTGGGCGCCGGCTCTACTGCCGGACGGGATGGAAGCGGGTCTGCGAGAGACCGTGTTCTGGACACCGGAGCAGCTCGCGGCGCCCGACGAGCAGGACAGGGTGAACACGTCGGCGGCGTACGGCTTCGGGTTCGATCTGTGCGCGGTCGAGATCGAGCGCGACACCGGCAAAGTGCGCATCGACCGCTACGTTACGCTGCACGACGCGGGCAGGTTGCTCAACCCGGCTCTGGCCGAGGGTCAGATCCGCGGCGGGTTTGCGCAGGGACTGGGTGCCGCGTTGATGGAAGAGTTCTCCTACAGCGCGGACGGCGCGTTTCTATCGGGGACGCTCGCCGACTACTTGGTGCCGACCGCAATGGAAGTGCCGGAACCGGTGATCCTCCATATGGAAACGCCGTCGCCTTTTACCCCGCTTGGCGCGAAGGGCATCGGTGAAGGCAGCAACATGAGCACGCCGGTATGCATCGCGAATGCCATCGCGGATGCGCTGGGCCCGGCCGTCGATCCCGAAAAGATCACCCTTCCGCTCACGCCGTCGAAGATTCTTTCGCTGCTCGGCGTGCCAGATCCCGCCCCCGGACGACAGCAGCAGGCCCGCGCGCACGCCGCAGTGGTAGCCAGTGCGAACCTTGGGGTTACTTCTGCCGCCGGCACGTGGACGCGGCTCTTGCGCTGGCTGGGTATCGCCCAGTGAAACCCGCGGCTTTCGATTACATCCGGTGCGATTCCGCAGACGAGGCGGTCGCGCTCCTGGCCGAGTACGGAGACGACGCGCGCGTCCTTGCCGGCGGCCAATCGCTCATGCCGATGCTCAACATGCGCGTCGCGCAACCGAAGATGCTCCTCGACATCTCCCGTGCAGCGGATCTCACCGTGACGCGCGTCGATGACGGAGCACTCGCTGTCCGCGCGGCGGTTACGCAGGCGGCTGTGGAGTGCCGTCCGAGTTTAGTGGATGAGGTGCCGCTTCTGGCTCAGGCGTTCCCGCACCTGGGCCACGTTCAGACGCGCAACCGTGGTACCGTGTGCGGCTCGATCGCGCATGCGGATCCGAGCGCAGAGCTGCCTCTGTGTCTCGCCATGCTCGGCGGTGAGGTCGTGCTGCGTTCTCGCTCCCGTCGGCGCACGGTACACGCCGACGAGTTCTTCCAGGGCTCGCTCTCCACCGCGCGCCAACCCACCGAGATCGTGGAGGAGGTGCGCTTCCCGCTCGCGCGCGGCGGCGAGCGCTATGCCTTTGCCGAGATAGCGATGCGGCACGGCGATTTCGCCATCGTGGGACTGGCTGCGGTGGTCAGTGCCGCCGAGATCCGCGTCGGCGTAGGTGGTGTAGCGGACCGGCCCTGGGTACAGCGCTGGCCTCGACTGGTGGACGACGAACTGGACGCGGCGCTCAACCAGCTCGCCTGGGATCTGGATGCACGGGACGACCAGCACGCGAGCGGCGCCTATCGACGGCATCTCGTACGGAACCTGGGTAGGAAATTGATCGAGGAGTTGCAGCAGTGAAGCGGTTCACGCGCGGCGCCCGGCACCGGATCGAGCTGACGCTCAACGGGGTCAAGCGCGTTGGCCACAGTGAACCGCGCACGCTCTTGTCGGATTTCCTGCGGCACGAGCTCGGCGCCACGGGGGTGCATGTCGGCTGCGAGCACGGCGTGTGTGGAGCGTGCACGGTGCGCATCGACGGCTCCGCCCAGCGATCGTGCCTGTCTCTGGCGGTCGCCGCGGAAGGTCAGGACGTGCAGACCGTGGAAGCGCTGGCTGGCCCAGAGGGCTCACTGTCCGACCTGCAGGCCGCGTTCCGCCGCCATCATGCGCTGCAGTGCGGATTCTGCACGGCAGGGATCTTGATGTCGGCCTCCGAGTTCCTTGAGCGCATGCCTGAGCCCACCGAACGGCAGGTGCGCGAGATGCTCTCGGGGCATCTGTGCCGCTGCACTGGATACACCCCGATCGTCGTGGCCATCCTCGCCGTGGCCGCCCAACGCCGCAGGCAGACGAGTCCTGGTTGACCCCGGCCTCACTGACGGACATGTGCTCCAGCCTGCCAGCTTCGACAAGGAAAACCGATGACACTCAAGCATCCCTCGCAAGGGCTCCTGGACAATCTCGACGGCTTTCGCGTCGAGATAGACGAGGCGCGCAGCCGTGCCGACATCATCCTCGACCGGCCGCCGCTGAACGTGGTCAGCATGCCGCAGCGCGATCAGCTGCGCTGCGCCTTCGAAGCGCTCGATGCGCATCCGGGCGTGCGCGTGATCGTGCTGCGCGCCGCGGGCGAGCATTTCTCCAGCGGGGGCGACATCAAGGGCTTTCTCGAGGCGAGCCCGGAGCAGGTGTCCAAGCTGGCGTGGAACGTCGGTGCGCCGGCGCGCTGCGAGAAGCCGGTCGTCGCGGCGAATCGCGGCTACTGCTTCGGAGTCGGGTTCGAGATCTCGCTCGCTTGCGATTTCCGCATCGCTTCGGAGACGGCGCTGTATGCCCTGCCTGAGCAGAAGCTCGGCCAGATCCCGGGCTCCGGCGGCTCCGCGCGGCTGCAGAAGATGATCGGCATCACGCGCAGCCAAGGACGTGGTGATGCGTTCGCGCCGCATCGCTGCGAAGCAGGCGTACGACTGGGGCATCGTGACCGAGTGCGTGCCCGACGCCGAGCTCGAGCGCGCGACCGACGCGCTGGTGGAGGAGCTGCAGGGAATTCGCGCCGCTCGCGCAGCGCACGGCAAAGAAGCTGTTGAACGATACCGAGGACGCGACGCTCAGCATCGGCATCGAGATGGAAGGCCATTGCTACAGCCGCCTGCGCTCGTCGGACGATTTCCGCGAAGGCGTGACTGCTTTTCACGCCAAGCGCAAACCCGTGTTCAAGGGAAGCTGACTGAAACGCGCACGGCCGGGCAGGCCGACCAGCGAGTTGGTGATCAGGTCGTGGCGCCCAGTTGGTAAAAACCGCCCGAACACGTTCGAGGAGACGGCCAGCAGCAGCACCATGCTCGAGGTCACCATGGTCGAGATGGCGGTGTTCTTGAGCGCCTGAAGGTGAGCTTGCGATAGAGCGAGCGCCAGCAGCGTAGCGCCGAAGGCGCCGCAGGAGGCGGCCTCGGTCGGAGTGGCAAGGCCTGCCAGGATGGTTCCCAGCGTGAAACCGATGAGCGCCGCGAGGGGCACCACGCCGATAAAGAACTCCTTGCCGACTCGATCAGGGTCCGTGACGCGCTCGGCTTTCGGCACCGGCGGACCCAGCTTGGGATTGCAGGGCGCTGCGCACCAGGCAATACACGATGTACATGCCGCCGAGCAGGAAGTCCGGGCGCGAAGGCGGACGAGTACAGGATATTGACCGGCACGCCAGAGTCGGGCCCATCACCACGAGCATCACACTCGGTGGGATCAAGATACCGAGCGTGCCGCCGGCGGCGATCGCGCCAGCCGAGAGCTTGGCGTCGTACCCGGTTCTGACCATGATCGGGCCGGCCATGATGCCCAGCACGGTCACCGCCGCGCCGACGATGCCGGTGGCCATCGCGAAGATCATGGAGGTCAGGATCACCGCGAGATAGAGCGACCGCGCAGCGGCGCCAGCAGGTTGCGCAGCGCCAGGAACAGGCGCTCCATCAACCCGGCCTGCTCCGTCATGAAACCCATGAAGACGAACAGCGGCACGGCGGGCAGGATGTCGTCCTTCATCGTGCCCCAGATCTGCAGGTAGGCCAGACTGAAGGTCTGGTCGAGCCCAAGCCGATGGAGCCGAACACGCAGCGCGATGAAGAGCAGCGTGAACGCGATCGGGAAGCCGATGAAGATGATGCCGATCATGGCGACCCATCATCATCGAGCGCCCAGGATCTCGCTGACGCTATCGCCTGCTTACAGCTCGATGGTTTCGTGGTGGACAGCAATACGCCGGTATGCGCGGCCCACAGGCTCTTGATCAGCTCCGACACGCCCTGCAGGAACAGCAGCGGCGCGGTCAGCGGGATCACGGCGCGCAACGGCCAGATCACCGGCTGCCAGAGGCTCGAAGTGGAATGCTCGTTGATCGACAGCGAATAGAAGAAATCATCGAACGAGATGGCGAACAGGATCGCCATCGACGGCAGGAAGAACACCATGTAGGCGAAGCTGTCGATGATGCCCTTCTTGCGGTCGGAGAAGCTCTGCCACAGCATGTCGGTACGCACGTGCGCTCCCTTGAGCAGCGCGTAGGCGGCGCCCAGCATGAACAGAGCGCCGAACGACATGGTGGTCACGTCGAGCGCCCAGGATGTCGGCGAGTCCATGCACGTAGCGCATGAACACTTCGATGACGTTGGCGACGATCAGCGGGATGACCAGCAGCGTGAAGAGCGTAGCCGGTCCAGTGCGTGATGCCGTCGATGACACCGGATGATCGCGCAGATATCGCGCACGGGGCGGCTCGCGGCGTCGGGCTCGTGCACGAGCTCGCTTGGCATGAAGGTAGTCCCATCGTGCTGCGGCGAGACGAAAAAGGGCCGCGGATGCGCGGCCCTTCGCATCACTCGAGCATCACTTCTTCTCGGGCCAGTAGTAGTCGGCGCCGATGTCGTAGGGCGGGATCACGAAGCGGCGTGCCGGCACGACCTTGGAAGCGTAAGCGCGCTGCGCGTCGTAGACCTTCTTGAAGAACGGGTTCTTGTCCGCTTCCTCCTTGGCGATCTGGTCCCAGGACTCCAGGATCTTGCGTGAGGATGTCCTGGGGCGTGCGCTCGATCTTCACGCCGTGCTTCTCGCGCAGCTCGTTCAGCGCCTCGGCGTTGAGCTTGTTGGATGATGGTCTGCGAGCGGAAGGTCGCCTCCCAGGTGGCGGACCTGGATGATCTCGTGCAGGTCGGGCGTGAGCCTCTTCCACACGTCGGCGTTGATCAGCAGCTCGAGCACGGTCGCGGGCTCGTGCGTGGACGGCATGTAGAAGTGCTTCCAGACGGTCTGGAAGCCGATCTTCATGTCCTCGGCCGGGCCCACGCACTCGCCGCACTCGATGACGCCGCGCTCGCCGGCCGGCACGATCTCGCCGCCCGGCATGTTGACGGGCGTCATGCCGGACTTGCTGAAGACCTCGGCGGTGATGCCCGGTCTCGCGGCACTTGCGCCCCTTGAGGTCGTTCCAGCTCGTCACCGGACGCTTGAACCAGCCCAGCACCTGGTTGGCGACCGCGGTCATCGGGATGGGAACGACGTTGCGCTTGAGCTCGTTCTGGTAGAACTCGCGGTACAGCTCGATCCCGCCGGCGTCGTACATCCAGCCCATGTAGTCGATCATGTCCATACCGAAGGGTCCGCCGGGTGCCGGTCCGAACAGCGTCGCAGCCCGGTTCTTCCCGACCCAATACGCCGACGTGGTAGCCGTGGATGACTGACGCGTCAGCACCGAAATCCAGGAGAGCCCACCGGCCGACTCAGGTCGGGAAGACCACAACCTCGCGAATGGTCTCCCCACGGCGGATCGCATCGAACCCGCTGTTGATCTCCTCGAGCGGGATGCGCCGTGTGACCAGCTCGTCGAGCTTGAGGTTGCCTTCCAGATATTGCTGCACCAGCCAGGGAAAGTCGCGCCGCGGGCGCCCACCGCCGTAGCTGGAGCGCACGATCCGCTTCTCACCCATCAGCGAACCCCAGCGAAACGCGACATCCTGGTTCACGTTGACCTTGCCCAGGAACACGACCTGCCCGCCCGGGCGCACGGCCTCCAGCGCCAGCCGGAAGGCGTGCTCGTGACCCGCGGCCTCAAACACGTAATCGGGCCCGCGTCCTTGGGTCACGCTGCGCAGCCGTTCCACGACGTCCGGTCCCGCTGCATCCAGGCTCAGATCTGCGCCGAAGAGCTTGGCGCCGCGAAGCTTGGCATCGCTCACGTCGGCCGCGACGATCAGCCCCGCCCCGGCGAGCTTCGCCCCCTGGATCACGTTCAGTCCCACGGCCCCGCAGCCGATCACCAGCACGCTGGCTCCCGGCTCCACGCGCGCTTTGCGCGTGGCCGCACCCACGCCGGTCATCACGCCGCAGCCGACCAGGCAGGCACGATCGAAGGCAATCTCCTTGGAGACCGCGATGGCGCCCGACTCGGGCACTACGCAGTACTGCGCATGGGAGGACACCACCGAGAAGTGATGGATCTGGCGCCCGTTGCGGGACAGGCGCGAGCGCCCGTCGAGCAGCATGCCCTTGGGCTGCCAGCGCGTGAAGGGTTCGCACAGGATGGGCAGGTCGCGCTCGCAGTAGAAGCATTGCCCGCAAAGCGGATTCCATGAGCAGATCACATGATCGCCGGGTTTGACCTGCGTCACGCCAGCGCCGACCGCCTCGACCACGCCGGCACCCTCGTGACCGAGCACGATCGGGAGCGGATAGGCCAACGAGCCTTCGATCACTTCCAGGTCTGTGTGGCACAGCCCGCTCGCGTGCACGTGCACCAGGACGTCGGTGGGGGCCAGCTTGCCGAGCTCGATCTCTTCGATATCGAGAGGTTTGCCCACCTGGTTCAGCACTGCCGCCTTGAACTTCATATCGGCCTTGTTAATGCCACGGGTGATTGGCTGCAGGAACAGAACGAGGGCCAGCGCAATCATCCGCATCGAGACGAAGCACCCGAGCGCAGGAAATCAAACCCGGACCGTTCACCTGCCGTAACTATCGCCGGCCCATCTGCTCGGCGATGAACCGGCTCCACACCTCGTCGGGCTGCCAGATCGCATGCATGTCCTGGCGCGCTTGCTCCTCGGACACGCCCTGGTGCAGCACGCGATAGAGGTAGACGAAGGCGGAAACGCGCTTGTTGGCGGCGCAGTGCACGAAGATGCGGCGCCCTTCGCAGGCGTGCATGAGCCCGCAGAACAGATCGAAGTCTGCGACGCTGGGCGCCTGAAACTGGACCGGGATCTGGAAGTAGGCCATGCCCTCGCGCGTCACGAGGTTGCTTTCGTGCGGGATCGCGCCCTCGGAGGTGGTGAGCGCGAGGTTGACCACCACCTCGAACCCTGCCGCCCGGATGGCGGGAATGTGCTCTTCCCTGGGCATGCCCGACGTGCCCAGGCTCGGTGAGATCAAGCGGAAATCGCGGATGTCGTCGATGCCAGGTGTGTTCATGGGGTGGCTAGTGTAAGCCTCAACAGGTCAAAACGACTGAATAGTGTGAATAAGTCACAGCCCAGACGGGAATTCGCACGGGATCGGCCGGGGCCTGGGGGGTAGTCTACGCATCACGTACGCTGCGCCGGTCCAGGAGCAGGGCATGGACCTGAGGTGGAGCCAGGCCAGCAGCGGCCAAGTGTTTTGGAATCCGATCGGGGCCATGAAACGTAAATCCCGGTCAACACGTTCGGTAGGAGGCGGCTATGAATACGAGACTGATGCTTACGATCATCGCGGCACTGGCATTGGTGCCCATGCTTGCCACCCAACACGGCTTCCGGGCGAATCTGGGCGTGGGGAGCGGGTACACGAGCGCCTGGCAGCTGGGGACGCAAGGCGACGCGAGCGAGGAGAGCGTGCGCTTCGAGTGCATCGCTGCCGGCGCAGACCTGCTGCGGCGCGCCGCTCCGGCAATCAACGGAACCGCAAGGTCTCCGTGGGCTCAGCGCTCCATTGGCCTCGTGCCCGGAGAGCAGCTGGTTTGCGTAAACCCTTGAGGCGGAGCGCTCGACCGAAGCAGGTCGGCGAGCCGTCTCGCCCTCCAATTTGAGCCTGACGGGCATGCGAGCGTGGCTCGCCACTGCGTCACGATCATGCGGTCCCCAGCACCGCGTCGATCGCCGGTAGGACCGAACCCAAACCCGCCTGCAATGCCTGTTCGCGCAGGCGCCTGAGCTCGCTCAGGGTTGCCTCAGTCGGGCCTCGCAGTCCGACGGCTGCGAGCGCGCGGGCGCGCCTAGCAAGCAGGCTGGCCCAGGGGAGCGGCTCGCCGCGGACATAGCCTTCCAAGAGCGCCGGCGTAGCGCAGGGCTGCATCCCATTCCCTGGCCGCGAGCGTCGCGTCGATGGCGTGTCCAATAGAACCAGAGGTGGCAGTGGCTGACGCAGGGCTCGCGCAGCAAGGCTTCGCCTTGTTCGAGGGCGTCGTCGGCGTTCGGCTGGGTCCGCAGCCGCATACGCGATGGCACCGAAGATGGCGGCGCCGAGGAAACCCATTCCGGTCTGGCGGGCCAGCTCGAGAGATTCGGTCAACTGCTCTCTCGCAACCTCGCGGTTGCCCTGCGCGATCCGCAGCGTCGCGAGCACGTAGAGCACCGCCGACTCGATACCGGCGCGCGTCCGCGGGCCGTGCCAGAGAGAGGCACCTGATGCCGGCCTGCTCGGCCTCGTCATAGCGCCCGGCCATCACCAGAGCGAAGCGTGAGCGACTCCTGCGCAAAGATCTCGCTCTGCACCAGGCCGACCTTGTGAGCCGTGTCGCATGCGGCCTGCGCTTCGGAGATGGCGCGATCCACTTCGTTCTTGTACAGAAGGCAGTGGCCGACCATGGCGCGGTTGGGGACCTCGACTCTGACCAACCCCGCTTGCCGAGAAAGTTCGACACAGCTCCTGAAGTACCCCAGCGCCGTGAGCATCCGGCCCTGCGCATACTGAGCATCTCCCAGGCCGCTCAGCGCGCGCGCCTCGCACTCGGGGTCGCCGATCTGTCGCGCGTAGGCGAGCGCGGCCTGGTGCTCGTCGTGGCAGTCGCTGACCTTGCCTTGAGCGAAGAATAGATTGCCGCGCGTGTGGCGAATCCAGGAGGAGTCAGCGACAAGTCCCAGGCGCTGGGCGATGGGCTCGGCCTGGCCCAATGCGTCCATCGCGGCGGCGAAGTCTCCGGTCACGCGATTGCCGGCCGCGACACCCATCCACGCGCGGCAGCGTTGTGCGTCGTCTTCTGCCAGCTCGACGGCCTCCTGAAATGCCGCGATCGAATCCTGCGAGCGACCGAGCTCTCGCAGCATATCGCCCCGCAGCAGGGTGAGAGCGCAGCGTAGAGGCGCCGCTGGTGGCCAACTGCGCGCCGCGTTCGGTCAGCTGAAGCGCCACGTCGAAGCGCGACCGTCCCGCCTGGTCCGTTGCCGCGCTCAGGTAGGCCTGAGCAGCCTCGGGATCTCCCGCCCGGTCCAGATGCTCGGCGCGCAGAATGGACTCCTGGTCGCCGAACCAGTCGGCAGCCTTGCGATGCAGCTCGCGCTTCTTGCTGTGGAGCAGCGAGCGAGTAGACGCCTTCCTGGATCAGGGCGTGCGCGAACAGGTAGTCGCTCGCCGCTGGGCGCACCAGGTCGCAAGCGACCAGCGCGTCGCAGTCGTAATCGGGATCATCGATCAGGAATCTGAGGGCTGCCACGCTGAAGCGCTTGCCGACAACGGAGGCGGCCTGCAGAGCTTGTTTGTCGCGCGGTTGCAGGCGGTCCATCCGCGCCAGCACCAGGCTCTGGATGGTGGGCGGAATGTTCGACGATTCACTCTCCTGCACGTTGCGCAGCAGCTGCTCCAGGAACAGCGGGTTGCCCTCGGCGCGCTCGATACAAGTGGCGGCAAACCGGTTCGAGGCCTCGATGAATCCACCGGCTAGCAGTCGTGCTTCCTCGGGCCGCAGCGGCCCCAGATCGATCGTCATCAGCGGAGTGCCGCGGGTCGAGGCGCGCCAGACCTTGTCCAGCGGATCGCCCTCGATGCGGGTGGTCATGACCAGCACGACTGGAATTTCGGTGGCCGCCACCGTCAGCTGTGCAAAGTGCCGCAACCAGGCGGGAGACGCCCAGTGCACGTCCTCGATGACGACCAGCCTCGGCTGCCGGGATGCTGCACACTTGAGTACTGCGGTCACCGCTTCACCGGTGCGCTGGGTGCGCGTCGCGTTATCCATCGCGTCGAACACGGCCTGCAGTTCGGACGGCTGCGCCAGGTCGAGCAGGTCGTTGATGAACACTGCGTGATCGGGGCCGATGAGGCCCTCGTTCAAACCGCGCTCCACGGCTGAGCGGCGCGCTGATTCGTCGCCGGGCGTGGCCACCTGGAGCAGACCGCTGAGGATCACGGGGACGGCGTCCTGGCCCTTACGCACGCCGAAGTCCAGCACGTGCCCGGTATGACAGGTGTAGCCTCGGGCCGTTGCCTCTGAGCGCAGCTCCTCGATCAGCCGGGTCTTACCGATCCCCGGCTCGCCGCGGACGCAGATTGCAACCCCGGCGCCGGATTCCAGGACCGCATCGAGCGCACCGCTGAGCTGTCGCATCTCGTTGTGGCGCCCGACAAACGGTCGGCCCGCGGCAGCGGCCGGGCGCAAGCCGCGCACGCTCCACACGCGCAGCGGTTTGTCGAATCCCTTGATCGCGACCTCACCGAGCCCTTCGGCATCGGCCAGGCGCGACACCGTCGCGTACAGCGTGTCCGAGATGAGCGTCTGACCCGACTGCGCCAGCGCGTCGAGCCGGGCCGCGAGGTTGACGGCGTCTCCGGTCACGGCGTACTTCGGCTGTGCGCCGCCGGCGATGACGGCAGCAACAACCTCGCCGCTGGCGATGCCTATGTGCAACCGCAGCGCCTCGCCCGACCCGTCGTGGAGCTGCGCGGCCTCCTTGTGCAGCTCCAGCGCGGCGCGCACCGCTCGCTCGCCGTCGTTGCCATACGCCACCGGCGCGCCGAACACCGCGACCACGCCGTCACCGGCATGATCGATCACATGACCGCCGTAGGCGACGATGCGCGAATCGGTCAGCTCGTAGAAGCGGCTGAGCAGCGCCTGAACCTGCTCCGCGTCCATGCTGGCGCACAGCGTCGTGTATCCCGAGATGTCGGCGAACAGAACCGTCGCCTGCCGGCGCTCTCCCACTGGCGTTGCGCTCGCCGACCGCTGCACGGCTGCGTGCGCAGGCGGGGAGGCCGCTGAGTCTACGGGGTGAGCACATCCGGGGCAGAACTTGGCTGCGTCTGGCAGCAGCGTGCCGCAGTTGGTGCAAAAGCGGGCCAGCGGCGCCGCGCATTGCTCGCAGAATCTCGCGCCAGCTCGGTTTGCGTGCTGGCAGCGAGGGCACTTCACGACCATCACCACCTGGGTGGCGGCTTCTTCACGATGATGAGCCGCTCGCCGTCATCCTTGATGTAGCCGCCGCTGCGCAGATCCTTGAAGATGCGGCTGATCATCTCACGCGCGCAGCCCACGCGGCTCGCCATCTCCTGCTGAGTGAGGCGCTCGACCACCAGCTTCCCGTCCTGCTCCGTAGCGAGTTCCAGCAGCAACTGCCTGACCCGCCCATACACGTCGAGCAGGGCCAGGTCGCTGACCTTCTTGGTCAGTTCCCGGACGCGGTGGATCAGGCTCCGTACGAGCTCCAAGCTGACGTCGGGATTGTGTGCCAAGAACTGGTTGAACTGTTCCTTGGAGACGATACAGAACTTGCTTGGCTCGAGCGTCATCACCGACGCCGAGCGCGGCCCTTCGTCGAGCATGATCTCGCCGAAGTACTCGCCTGGACCCTGCGTATTGAGGACCATCTCCTTGCCCTCTTCGTCGGCCAGGTACACCTTGACCTTGCCGGACAGGATCACGTAAAGCGAATCGCTGCGATCGCCCTCGCTGACGATGATAGTGTTCTTGGGGTAGGCCTTGACGGTCCCGTGGTCTGCCAGCGCCTTGAGGTGCGGCTCGGGCAAAGACCAGGAGCGGCCCGTCCCCGGATGTACCGGTTGCCATAGGGGCTCCCTTCGGTTGGGAATCAAGTGTGCCGTTAGCGGCGTCTCGGAGCAAGCACGTTCCGAACCTGTCCGAACTGGAGCCGGGTGCCGCCCCGGGGGACCTAGACGCCGTCGCCTCGGTAGCGTATTTGCGTACCGCCGCTCCACGGCCTAGCTCGCCGGCGCTTCATCGGTCAGGCATGCGCGAACGCAAAGTCGACAGCAGGCTGCCGACCGCTGATGATGCTCGCGATGGCGCTCGCCGAGCCGCACGCCATGGTCCATCCCAGGGTGCCGTGCCCGGTGTTGAGGAACAGGTTGGACAGCCGCGTTCGCCCGACGACAGGCACGTTGCTGGGTGTGGCCGGACGCAGCCCGGCCCAGGGCTGCGCGCGCCAGTAGTCGGCGGCGTCCGGAAACAGCTCCTGCGCACGCTGCAGGATCGCGCTACAGCGTACCGGATTGATCGAGGTGTCGTAGGCGTTCAGCTCCGCCGTCCCGGCCACGCGCAGACGGTCGCCCAGCCGCGAGATCGCGAGCTTGGCGCCGTCGTCGGTGAGGCATACGCGTGGCGCGGCCTCAAAGTTCCTGATGGGTATGGTGACCGAATAGCCTTTTACCGGGTAGACCGGCACGCGCACGCCCAGCGGCTCGACCAGCAAGGGCGTATAGCTGCCGAGGCAGACGAGGTAGGCATCGGCGCGCAGGACTTGCTCCGGGCCCTCGACGTGGCGCACGCGCACGCCCGTGACGCGGTCCCCCTCCTGCAGCAAGCGCTGCACCGTGGTCTGGAACAGGAACACGACGTCCACGTGGCGGCACAAGTCTTCCAGGTGGCGCGAGAACAGGTGCGCGTCGCCCGATTCATCGGCGGCGAATAAGTGCCGCCGGCCAGGAACACCCGACTATGCTCGAGCGCGGGCTCGATCTCGAGGCATTGCCGCGCCGTCTTGAGCTGCATCTCGAAGCCGTGGCTGCGCATGAGCTCGATGCGCGCCCCGGCGGCGTCCAGCTCGCGCAGGTCGGTGTGCAGATGCAGGATGCCTAGCTCCGAGTGCTCGTAGCGGATCCCGGTGCGGCTGCGCAGGGCCTGCAGCTCGTTGCGGCTGAACCAGGCGAGCTTCAGGATCTCCAGCGTGTTGCGACGGGTGCGAGCGGGTAGGCATTCGTACAGGAATCTCAAGCCCCAGCCCCACTGGCGCGCGCTGAGTCGCGGGCGGAACAGCAGCGGCGCGTCCTCGTGCCCCAGCCACTGCAGGATCTTGAGCGGTGCACCGGGGTTGGCCCACGGCTCGGCGTGGCTGACCGAGATCTGTCCGCCGTTGGCGAAGCTGGTTTCGAAGCCGGCGATGGGCTGGCGGTCGACCACCGTGACCTCGTGACCGGCCTCCGCCAGATACCAGGCGCTGGTCACGCCGACCACGCCCGCCCCCAACACCAAGACCTTCACGCCGCTGACCCCTGAAGAAGCTCCACAGCTCGCTGGTCCGGCAGGCGCGCAGGTGCTCGATCCGGCTCCGGCCGCGGGACGGCGTAGTATCGATGCGGCCTGCCCGAAATGCAACTTGCGCTCGCCCACACTTGGGCGGTTTCCGCAATGAGTATCCCCCCAGGGGTGCGTCGTCTCGCACGCACCTGTAGCGGCACGGAGTCGGCCAAGTCATCCTCGGGACACCAGCAGCTCGAGATGACATCCGCCGCGTCCAAAGCATGACGGTATACTACCGGCGCGCTCGCGGCATGGGCGCCCTGCAATACGTGATCAGCACATAAACGAACAGCAGAGACGGAGGATGCGATGAAAGCAGAGCTGACGTATCTGGTTTGGGTGACGACTCTCACGGCGCTGATGTGGGTTCCCTACATTCTCGACCGGATCTTTGGTTTGGGGCTGATGGACACGGTTGGCTATCCGGACAATCCGAAGCCGCAGTCGCCGTGGGCGCGGCGGATGAAGGCGGCGCACGCGAACGCGATCGAGAATCTGGTGATCTTCGCTGCGCTGGTGCTGGCTGCTCAGGCGGCCGGCATTAGCAATAGCGCGACGGTCATGGCATGCGTCTGTACTTCTGGGCCCGAGTGGTCCACTTCCTCGCGTACACATTCCGGCTGCCTGGGTGCGCACGCTGGCGTTCACGGCCGGATTTGTCGCTCAGATGACGCTGGCCTGGCAGATTCTCGCGGCGTAGGACCTCGCCTTTGGCCACCGGCGGCGCGGAAGCCAGGCCGCGCGCCGGGAAAAGTCCCTCTACCGGCAAACCATCCGCTTGACGGCGAATCCGCCGCCCGGGATAGGACACGGTGCGGTCGAACACCACCTCGCAGGTACGCACCCCCGGAGGCAACGGGGAGGCGATCTGCGCGGTGGAGCGCTCGTAGCTGCACTGGAGGTAGAAGCTGCGCGGGTTGTCCCCCAGGTCCCAGTCAGGATCAGCTCCTTGGCGCTCTGCTTGCGGTTGGTGTACTTGATGGTGACGCGGTTGGCCGGCTGACCGTCGTAGATGGTCACGCCCGACAGACGCGGCGCCTGCTCCGCGTAGGTCACGCTCCAGCCAGTGGGAGGATCGGCGCGCTGATTCACGCTCAGCGTGTCGGGGCATTGCATTTCAGCCCGTCCTGCCGCGGTCAACCCGAGCAGGGTCACGGCGGTCATACACTTGCAACGGATAGTGCTCATCGCCTACCTCAGAGGTCGATTGGCCATGAGATTCCAGCGGAACAGCCGCCGTCCACGCGCAGCACCTGCCCGGTCACGAAACGGGCCGCGGGCGAGGCCAGGAAGATGGCGCTGCCTACCAGATCGCGCACTTCGCCCAGTTTGCCGAGCGGCGTGTTGCCCTCGCCCCAGGCGCGCATCTTGTCCTGTGCCCAGAGTTTTTTCGACAGGTCGGTCGGGAAGAATCCGGGCGCAATAGCGTTCACGCGCACGCCGTGCTGCCCCCATTCCGTGGCCATGCCGCGCGTCATCATCGACACGCCGGCCTTGCTGATCGCGTAGGGCGTCACGCCTTTGAGCGGCGCGTAGGTGTTGAGCGAGTCGATGTTGATGATGCTGCCGCTGTGCCGGCTCGATCATGTGACGGCCGACCCGTTGCGCCAGCAGGAAAGCCCCGCGCAGGTTGATGTCCAGAATCCAGTCGAACTCCTCGGGCGTGTAATTCTCCACCTTCATGCGCTTGTTGACTCCGGCCACGCTCACCAGCGTGTCGATGTGGCCGAACTCTTTCAGCACCTGGTCCACCAGGCGCGAGATGTCGTCCGGCTTGGCCACGTCGGCCACGATTGCGCGGACCGGCAGCGCCTTCGAGATCTCGCCCGCCGTCTGATCCAGCGTGGCCTGTTCGCGGCCGGAGATGATGACCTGCGCGCCGCGCTCGGCAAAGCCCTCCGCCAGCGCTCGCCCGATGCCCCGGCTGCCGCCGGAGACGAGCACAACTTGGTCTTTCACCGAGAACAAGCTGTCTTCCATCGGTTGCGTCACCGTCTAGTTTCCGTGATTCATAACTCGCAACTCGTCATTCGTCACACGTAATTCGTGCTTCGCAACTCGCGCCCCGCTGTTTGAATTTACGAATCACGAGTCACGAATCACGGCCTGTCACGTTTTCACGGCTGTTGCGCGCAGCAGCAAGTCGCGCCATAAGGTCTTGGGGTCGCCCTTCAGCACGGTCTCCAGATCCGCGGGAACGACGTACCACCCGCCTTCGGCTATCTCGAAGTCGAGCTGCTGGGTGGCCCAGCCCGGAGTAACCCAGAAAGAAGCGCTGCACCTGTCCGTCCGAGCGCGACAGCATCTCATCCAGCAGCCCCCCATCCCCGCTCAAGTAGAGATCGCCAACGATCGGAAACGCGTTCTGCGGCGCATCTGCACGCCGGAACAGGAACATGAGCGCGTTGACGTGCACTGGCCCACCGAAGTAGAGCTGATCGCCACGACCCCTGAGCCGTGGCTCTTCGGAAAACACGTCCTTCAGCGTCAGAGGCACCGGCCGGTTCAGGATCACGCCCACCGGTCCAGCATCCTTCGGAAACACCACCAGGACTACCGACTGCGCGAAGTTGGGGTCCAGCAGCTCCGGTTTCGCCACCAGGAAAATCGCAGGCCCCAGCGTCTCCACGCCCCACGCCGGCGCAGCGAGCAGACTCAGGCCCAGCAGCCAGGCCGCGAGGACGCGGAAGCGGTAGAAGGCGGACGCGTTAGTGAGCACGCTGCTATTGCACCACTTCGCGCGCTCCGTGTCACCCGTAAGCGTAGCGAAAGGTGCTTTCCCACTCGGCCAGCATCAGAACCAGCCGCAGCCGGAGCTTACAGCCGGACCGTCCCGGCGCGGTCATTGTTCTGTCATCGGCTGTTAATCGCGCCATGACAACATGCCCGCGCTCGGAACACGCGAGCCGAATCGGTTCGCTCCGACTCACCCCAACCCAACCTGGAGGAATCCATGCCCATTACGCCCCGTATCCTAGCCCTCGCCATTGCGCTGCCGCTCGCGGCCGGGAGCGGCCTGAGTTTCGCCGCCGGCCTGACACCCGTCCCGGATGCCAACCCCAAGAGCCCCGGGTTCGCGCCGCCCAACGTGCTCTCGCCAGAACTGGCGGAGAAGATCGTCGTGCAGGGCTCGAACCCGCTGGAGAACACGTCGGGACAATTCTCCTTCTATGGCTACAACAACGACGGGCCCATGCTGCCGGCCCTGGGGAGCAACGCCGAAGCCACCAAGACCGAGCCGGACAAGAACACATATCTCGTACTCCCACACTTGGTCGGGCCGGATTCGCGCTACGACTACGGTCACCGCTTTCTGTTTCAAGGGCACGAGAACAGCAAGGGCGGAAACAGTTATATCACCCGCATCAACCTGGACGCCGACGGCGCGCATCGCGTGACGCTGCTGGCGACCACCGACACGGACGGCAACGCACTCCCCGCATTCGACGGATCTACCTGGTATCCGTGGGCCCAGCGACTGCTCTTCAGCGCCGAAGGTGCCAAGGGCGGCGGCATCTGGCAGGCGACGCTCGAGGTACCCGCTGACGTCGACAGCCTCGTGAAGATCATCGGCCAGGGCGGCTTCGAAGGCATGCAAGCTGATTCGAGCGGCAATATCTGGATCGTCGAGGATGCGGGCGGCGTAGCCGGTGCGGTCAACGCGCACGCGAAGCAACCCAATAGCTTCATCTACCGCTTCGTTCCCAAGGATCCGCGCGACCTGAAGAAGGGCGGCAAGCTGCAGGCTCTACAAGTGCTGTCCAAGCACAGCGGCAACCCGATCGTGTTTCACGGTGGACAAGCCGACGCGGACATCACGTCGATGGACCAGAAGGACCTGCACACCTACGGAAGAACGTTTCGCACGCAGTGGGTCACCATCCACGACACCAGCACGGACGGATTCGTTTCCTTCAACGCGAACGCGCTGGCCAAGACGAAGCTCGCAACGCCGTTCAAACGCCCTGAGAACGGGCAGTTCCGGCCTGGGACCGGCTTCCGCGAGTTCTACTTCGATACCACCGGAGACACCAACAATCTGACGGAAGCCGCTTCCTTTGGCGGGTTCGGCGCGATCTTCAAGCTTGCGCAACGCAGCCCAGCGGCAGATGACGGCACCCTGACCCTGTTCTACCTCTCGGACGCGCCCCACTCGAGCTTCGACAACGTCGCTTTCTGGTCGCCGAACGAGGTCGTCTTCGTGCAGGACATGGGAGATACGCTGCACACGCAGATCAACGCCTTCGACTCCGCATTTCTGTTCGACGTACGCAAGGACTACAGCAATCCCGTCAACCAGCCGGTGCGCATCTTGGCCCTGGGCCGCGATCCGTCGGCGACCATCGACTCGGGCCTGCTGGGTACCGGTGGATTCCAAAACGAAGGCGATAACGAGATCACCGGCATCCACATCTCCGACGGCGATCCGACGGTGAACGGGCTGCTCGGCGCCAAGCTGCCCTGGCCGTTCCATTTCGGCTGGCGCGTGTTCTACACGCAGCAGCACGGAGACAACCAAACCTGGGAGATCATCCCGGAGAACGACAACGACGCACAGTAGCCCGCGCCTCCCCGAGTTCAGTGCGGTGCCAAGACCCGGGTTGTCCCCGGGTCTTTTTTCGTCAGCTCAGATTGATCCTGCGCCAGGCACCCGAGCGCCAGCGCAGGAACATGGCGGTCGCGAGCGCGAAGGTGTAGAGGAGCAACGCGCTCCAGCCACCGGCTGCGCCGAAATCGAACTGCGGGAGGAAGTGGACCCAGCCCTCGCCCGGCGCGAAGCTCAGCATGTGCGCGAGAGGAACGAAGCAGAACCAGGACAGAACCACCACCATCAGCACGGGCACACGCACGTCGCCCGCGCCGCGCAGGCAGAAACCCGCGCCCAGGTTGAAGCCGTCGAAGATCTGATATGCGGCTGCGATCCACAGCAGGGTGTATCCCAGAGCCAGCACCTGTCCAGCATGGGGATCGGTCTTCGAGACGAACAGCGGCAGCAGCCAGGGTCCGGCCAGCGCGAGCGCGACGCTGACCAGGCCCATGTAGGCAACGGTCAGCGTGATCGCCGTGTTGCCCACGCGCATCGCCCAACTGCGGTCGCCGGCGCCGATCGACTGACCCACCAGCGTAGTGCCAGCGCTGGCGATGCCGATCGCCGGCATGTAGGCGATCGAGGTCATCATCATGACGATCTGGGTGGCGGCGCCGGCTACGGTGCCCAGGCTTGCCTGCATCGCCTGAAACAGCGCCAATCCGATCAGATCCACGGCTGGCAGCAGACCCATCGGCAAGCCCAGCGCAACCGCCCGGCGGATTTCCCTGCTGTCCGGGCGCCAGCAGCGGTGCGCGGAGAACTCGCGGCACATGCCGCGGCTCAGGAACATGCTCATTCCAATCACCGAACCCCACCAGCTGCGCGGCGCCGGTGGCCCAAGCCGAGCCGGCCACGCCCATACCCAGCTCGAAAATGAACACTTGGTTGAGCACGGCGTTGACCACCGCAACGCACAGCATCATCACCAGTGTGACCTGTGGGCGGCCGATGCCGTTGAAGAAGCTGGAGACGGTCCACAGCGCGACACCCCCAACCGCTCCCAGCAGGCGCGGGAACCAGAATTGCAGCGACAGCGCCTCGATGTCGGGCGCGAGCTTGAACGGGGCGATCAGCGGCCGGCCAGCCAGCGCCACCCCCAGGAACAGCGGGCTTATCGTCAGAACGGTCCACAGCCCGGCCCAGGTCACGCGTGCGGCGCGCATGCGCTCGCCCGCGCCGTATGCCTGTGCCACCAGCGTCTGAACGGCCATCGCTACGCCGCCGAACAGCAGCACGAACACAATGACGAACCAGTACACCGCGCCCACCGCTGCGGTGGCGTTGGTCGAGATGCGGCCGAGGAACCAGGTGTCGGTGAGGTTCAGCACCGCCTGGATGCTGCTGTTTAAAAACAGCGGCGCGGCCAGAGCGAGCACCGCGCGGTAGTCGACGCGGGGTCTGCCGGCCGCGTCGTGCTTCAGCGCAGGGAGCGGGTGCGCGAGTGCCTTGACGGGCTGAGGTGCGGGATCCACGCTATTCCATGGCTGAGCAAGTGCGCACGCAAGTGCAGTGAAAAGCCGCGAACTATAACAGAAGGCGGTAGCCCGGGCGGCCATTACACAAACTCAAGGTTAGCGGGGCGATACCGATATTCCTACCGTCTGCGCGCGGGGCACACGCCGCAGTTCGCGCAGTGATGCCGGGTCGGTGGCAACGACCGCCGAAGGAGATGAACACCATGGTTCCCATACAGGCAAGAAGGGCGTGGCGCGTGGCGGCCCTGGCGGTGACTCTGACCGCCTCTACAGCGACGTTCGCGGGCTCGATCACCGGCGGGTTGGCTTTCCCTGGAGATTCGATTCCGGCGCTAACCGTCGTCGCAGTCGACCTGGATACCGGCAAGCAGTACAGCGTCGAGACGCGCGCGGGGCAGCGCAGCTATCGGCTCGATGTTGCCGCAGGGCGCTACATCGTTTTTGCCGTCCCGCATGGCCCCGGGGTCGAGGACGAGCCTGGCGAGCAACCATTGCGCGGGGCCTATAGTGCCTTCAGCGTCTGCGTGCTGAGCGCGCCCGACAAGGCCGAGACGGGGCAGTGCCAGGACCACCAGCTGCTCACCGTAGAAGTAGGTGACAAGGACACCCGCAGGCGCGTCGATCTGTACGACTGGTACCTTCCCGAAGAAGAAAAGGCCAAGGTCCTGGCGGTCAAGCCGGCTGGGCACTGAGGCCTCGCACCGCAAAGGGAGCGAGCCTCCGTCCGGTGCCGGTGCGCCATGAGAGTAATTCTGATTCCTCTGCTGTGGCTGGCATGCGGTTGCGCCGACGCCGCGGACATCAGTCCCTGCCTGCTTAAGCCCGCCGATCTCGCAGCGGTGCTCGGACACACGCCGCTGGACGGGCGTGCCGAGCACGATCCGTTTGGCGTGCCCATGTGCGTGTACGACATGAAAGGCGAGAGCGGGCGCCGGTTCCTGGTGCTGGTGCACCCTCAGGGGTGGGACCGCAAGCGCTTTGAGCAGCGGGTGACCTTGGCCGAGGGCAGCGGCATGCGCAAGGTGCATTCAGTTCCGGGGGTCGGCGACGCGGCCTTCTTTGTCGAAGGCGTGGCCGGGACTCTGGCTGGCCAGCGCTATGTCGAGCTGAACGGGCTCAAGACCGCGGCGGTGCGCCAGGTGCAACCCGACGAAGTGGCTGCGCTGCTCAAGCTCGCCCTCGAACGTCTCCCGAAGGGCTGAGCAGGCAGCCCCGGCTGCCGCGCAGATCCGCTGACAAATTCTTGCCGCGCCCAGCGGCATCGGCGGGTCGAGTTGGGCATATTGCGGGCCTGTGCGAAGATAACGAATCTTCGCCAGAGCCGCAACGACCCCATGCCCAAGACCGTAGACTACTACTTCACTCCCGCGTCGCCGTGGACCTACCTGGGGCACTCGCGCTTCGCCCAGATGATCGCGCGCTCGGGTGCCCAGGTGAACGTCAAGCCGGTGGACTACGGCCGGATCTTCCCGGTCTCCGGCGGGCTGCCGGTCAAGCAGCGCGCGCCGCAGCGCCAGGCCTATCGCCTGATGGAGCTGCGGCGTTGGCGCGAGCACCTCGGCCTGCCGCTGAACCTGGAGCCGAAGCATTTTCCCTACGCCACCGATCTCGCTTCGTGCATGATCATCGCCGCCGACCGTCAGCATGGCGCGCAGCGCGCCATGCAGCTGGCCTACGGCATCATGCAGGCGTGCTGGGCGCACGAGCGCAACTGCGCCGACGCCCGAGACGCTGGACCAAGTCGCAGCCGGCGCTGGCCTGGACGGCGCGGCGCTGCGCGCACGGGAAGACGAGGCCAAGGCAGCGTACGGAGCCTACACGCAGGAGGCGATCGAGCGCCAGGTGTTCGGTGCGCCGAGCTACGTGCTGAACGGCGAAATCTTTTGGGGTCAGGATCGCCTCGATTTCGTGGAGCGCGCGCTGACACGATAGCTTCCCAGGGAGGTCGAAGATGTCGGCAGGTCGGCTGAGCGGCAAGGTGGCCATCGTCACCGGCGCAGCGGGCGGGTTCGGACGTGTGCTGGTGCGGGCCCTGCTTGCCGAAGGAGCGAAGGTCGTCGGCCTGGACGTGAACGAAACCGGATTGGTCGCACTCAGAGGCGCTGTGTCGGATCGAGACGAGGAGCGCTTGTTCGCGAAGGTGACGGACATCTCGGACTACGCCGATTGCGAGCGCGCCGTCGAGGAGACGATCGACGAGCTCGGCGGATTGCACATCCTCATCAACAACGGCGCGCTGGGCATGCGCGTGATCCGCGCAAATCACACGGCGAACCTGGTCAGCATCCGGGAGATCACGCCGCAGATGTGGCAACGGTTCGTGGCTACGAACTTCACGGGGGCGTGGAACATGACCCGCGCCGCGATCGAACATCTGCTCGACCAGGGCTGGGGCAGGATCATCAATGTCACCACCAGCTTTTTCACCATGCTGCGCGGCGGATTCCACCCCTACGGCCCGTGCAAAGCCGGTCTCGAAGCCATGACGTCGGGACATGCCAAAGAGTTCGCGGGCACCGGCGTGACGGTCAACATCGTGGTTCCCGGAGGACCAGCCGACACGCCCATGGTCCCGGACGCGTCGGGGTTCGACGCGCAAGGATTTGATCTCGCCCACCGTCATGGCGCCCCCAATCGTGTGGTTGTGCTCGGACGCGGCCGACGGCATCACCGGCAACCGGTACGTGGCGGCGCAGTGGGACGCAGCCCAGCCACCGGAGCAAGAGGAGCGGAAGTGCCGCGCACCCGTCGCATGGCCGGATCTGGCGCAGAATCCGATTTGGCCGGGCGGCAAGCCCGCTGTGTAGTTGTAGCGCGTGACTTGTCTTCGAGCGCGGCGGGCGAGCTAGAATGGCGAAGCGTAGTGTGCGTTGCAGGCTTCGATCAAGCTCGACGCGGGACCTATGGCTTCCCCGTGCCTGCGGCGCGAGGAACGGCGCGAAACTGGTCGCGACACGCGGCCGGGAGGACAATCGTGAGATGGGAAGACGAAAGGCGTAGCGAGAACGTCGAGGACATGCGGGGAGCGTCGTTCGGCGGCGGCATGAAATTGGCCGGGGGCGGCATCGGCGTGGTGATCATCGTGGTGATCGCGCTGCTGATGGGCGTCGACCCGAGCCAGCTTTTGCAGCAGATGCCGTCGAGCAGCACGGTCGCGCCTTCCTCCGGGCCAGTCCAAAGCTCGCCTGAGGAGGACAAGCTCAAGGATTTCGTCTCCGCTGTGCTGGCCTCCACGGAGGACACGTGGGGTGAGCTGTTCAGGGCCAGCGGGCGCAGCTATGTCGATCCCAAGCTGGTGCTGTTCTCCGGCGCGGTACAGTCGGCCTGCGGCTTCGCACAGGCCGCTGTCGGGCCGTTCTACTGCGCGACCGACCAGAAGGTGTACATCGACCTGAGCTTCTATCGCGACCTGCGCGAGCGCTTCCATGCGCCGGGAGATTTCGCGGAAGCCTACGTGATCGCGCACGAAGTCGGCCATCACGTACAGAACCTGCTCGGCATCTCCGACAAGGTGCACGCCGCGCAGCAGCGCGCCTCCGAGTCCCAGGCTAACGCGCTGTCGGTGCGCGTCGAGCTTCAGGCGGACTGCCTGGCGGGTGTCTGGGCCAACCGCGCGGACCACGCGCGCCGCATCCTTGATCCCGGCGACATGGAGGAGGGCCTCAAAGCGGCCGCCCAGATCGGCGACGATCGGATGCAGATGCGCGCGCGCGGCTACGTCTCGCCCGAGTCCTTCACGCACGGCAGCTCCGAGCAGCGCGTGCGCTGGTTCAAGCGCGGATTGGAGTCCGGCAGCACCAAGTCCTGCGATACCTTCGCCGTCGCGCAGCTCTAGCGAAAGCCCGGATCGACAGCTCAGATCAGCAACAAGGAGAGGACGCACGATCAGTCGTCCGCGTCTTCGTCCTGGTCCTCAAGCTGGCTCGACACCAGCGCACCAGTCTCGGCGTCATATTTCAATTCCCTCTTCATGCTCGGGTGCCATGAGCACGACCTCGGTACTGAGCTTCGGCGTGCTGGCGCCGAGGATCTTGAGCAGCTCGTCCATATTCTTGGCCGCAAATGCCGCGTTGTTCCTAGGTTCCCGTGACATCTATGCGCGCGACGCTACAACAGCCCGAGCCGCTCCAAGTCGGCCCGCAGCTTCCGTGGGTGCTCGAAGTGGAGCGCATGCAGACCGAGCTCGCGCGCGACTTCGACGTTGCGCCGCACGTCGTCGACGTAGAGCGTGGACGCGGGCGTCAGACCGCAGCGCTGGAAGGTAAGCTGGAAGATGCGCGGATCTGGCTTGGCCAGCTTCACCTCCCCCGATACGACGATGTCCTCAAACCAACTCAGGAAGGCAAAGCGTGCCCGCGCCACCGGGAAGGTCTCGGCCGACCAGTTCGTCAGGGCATAGAGGCGGTGTCCGCGCCTGCGCAGTGCGTCGACCACCTCCACCGCATCGTGGATTGGCTCGCGCAGCATCTGCTCCCAGCCCGTCTTCCACAGCGCGATCAGCTCCGCGTGCCTGGGGAACAGGCGCTGGCGCTCGGCGATCGCCTCGTCGAAAGGCCTGCCGGCGTCCATCTGACGGTTCCACTCCGGTGGGCAGATCTCGGTCAGGAAATGTTCCATGGCCGCTTCGTCGCCCTGGAACAGAGGGCGGTAGAGATGGCGAGGATCCCAATCGACCAGGACCCCTCCCAAGTCAAGTAGGACCGCATCGACATTGATTTTATTGGCCATTCTTTCCTTGCTAGAGACCGAGACTACGCGCGCAGCTACACAGTCTCAGTGTTTACTGGGGCAAATTGTAGGTGTGAGGGGGTCCGGGCACTACCATATCGTGCCGCGGACCCAGGGGACGAGACGGGTGCGCTCGGCCCGCGCGTCGCTGCTTTCCACTCGTGACGAAGCATGCTTCGGGGGCAGCCCCACCGGGTAGGCCCCCCCGATCCCTAGGCAGGAGGGGCCAGGAGTGCCGTCCACATTTTTCGGTGCGATTGCGTGCCTTGGTCCTCAGGCTCAAACTGTCTAAGCTTGCAGACCGCGAAAGGCTATTCCTACCGCTGCCTCAGTCAAGTACCAGAACGCATAGGCTGTTGATCATGGCCGCAGTCAAGAACGACGCGCGAGAAAACCAGCATACCCGGCGCCGGGGTAACCGGAGCGTCAAGGAAAATCGCGACGACTGGAAGGCGAAGCTCAAGGTCAGTCACCTGATGAACCGCTTGTCCGATTGCGGCGACGGTAGAGTTGCGCTTGAGCCTACTCAAATCAAAGCGATAGAGATCTTGCTGGATCGCGTTGTACCACGCCTTTCTGCGGTCGAGGAGAAGCAAGTCAACGAGATGCATCTGCTAACTCGTGAGGACATTTTGGGCCGCATACAACTGCTGCTCCAGTCAGACGCTACACTGTTGCCGGAACTCGTGGCTCTGCAGGCTCGAGAAGTGAACGGCGCGCCTGCGAATGTCACGGTAGTTCAGCCAGGACCTACCAAAGTCAGAGGCCAGGGCTGAGACGCGCGTAGTATCCAGTTACTCAGGCCGAGCCGCTACGTTGTTCCACTCCCGTCCCCTCTCGTGTCAAGCTATCACTATGGATGACGCTCGACTGAACCGACTACTGTCCCGCCAAATTGAGAGGGGTAGGGGTAAGTGGCCGGGTTGGAGCTTCTTGTCATGAGAGAGCGGCTTGTGCGGATGGCGCGGGTTATTACAATCTTCTTGTGTTCCTGGATCTGCTGCAAATCGGTGGAGGCAGGCAACTTCTCCTGGGTCGCATCGGCGAACACCAGCACCCTCACTGTTAACGAGCTCGCAGGTGGAGTCGCTAACGGCATGACGGAGACCTGCATTCAGAATTACCCCATAGCGAAATACGGATTCTATGTCGTGGGGACGGATCTCTTGAGCCCCAAGGACGGAATGTACATTTACAGTGTAACGGTCACCGTCAGTAAAAAAGGTTCTCAGGGGTCGGACGTACCTCCGGTCGATAGCTACTCTTTCAGTGGATATCTTTCAGGAGCGCCAGCAATTGCGCAACGACGCCAGTTGCTCGTCCAGGCTGCGCAGGTTGCAGCTTCGGAACTGTGCCGTCGACTTACGGTGAAGCGTTGAACAGCGGGTGGTATCACGAGAGGGTCGCTGGATCAGCTCCTCGGCAGAAACACTTCCAGGGGGATCAGGCGCCCCCAACGTCTGCTGTTCGAGGCAATAATGTCGGGTACCAGCCCCTCATCGGCGCCAACCTGTCGGAAACGGAAACGGGCTGACCACACGCGCCCGCGCGACCCGTGCGGATCTGATCCTGCAACCGGCCCAAGTCCACACAGCGACGCTCGCTGCTGATCGCTGCGGCCTATCTCATCGAAAGATCGTGTGGGGGACTTTGGGGCCGCCGTTCCCGTACCGGGTACATCTCATCAAATTCCTGATTTCCGCGAACAGCGATGCCTGCCAGCGCGCGGATAGCGGAGGCGTTTCGCGCGGCTGTGCAAGCGGTACGAGCAGGCTAGGAAACAGGTCTCGACCAGCTAGCGCCTAACGACCTTCCCGTGAGCTACTCGAAAGTCCTCGACCATCTTCTTCGCGTACTCGTGCAAACGTTTACTGTCGTGTCCGGACGGGTCCAGGTTGAAGCCGATATCCCCCGGGTCTATCTCGATGGTCTGCTCGCCCGACTCCGCTTCATATCCGACACCGTCAGCAACAAAGTCAACTGACTTGATGCGACCAGAGGCATCGTGTACCACAATCGCTTTCATCGCTATCCTCCGTTATGGTGATGCGACACTCATGTGGATTTCATAAGTTACTTTGAAGGGATTTGGGTTATTTACCTTGAATCGGACTCGGCGCTTTGCGCCAGGCATGCCGCCCGGGGCCACGATGTGATCATAGCCGACGTCCGTGACCTCCAGTGCGTACCATTTGTCGGGCGGGTTGTCCCCGCCGGTAGGTACCGCGGAGAAATTGTACACGGAGTTTTGCCAAGGATTGTTCCAATACTTAAAAGTGGACTTTGTATTGGCGGCTATCTCACCAGAGAAGGTAATGATCTGCACTAGGATGCTTCCCATTGCGCTCTCCTTTACGGATAGTAGTTTCAGAGGTCCCTGAACAATCGGTCCCACCGCCTGTGGGGCTGCCAGTACCACGCCCTCACCACCGCCATAGCCACATTGGATGCGTAGCGCTTCAGACTCTCCATACGTCTCTCCAAGTGCAGCACGAAGTCTAGTTGGACACGGTCGAGACTAGGAGCGTCTTAGATGCAAGTGAATATCGCCTTTGTTATACAGCCGGGGAAACTTTGTATTCTGCCAGCCCTTGGGCATGATGCGGCGAGAGGCCATGTGGGGTGCAAGCGACATTGGGATGCCCCGCAGAGGCGACTGCATGGCTGCGTCGGCTGCGGTTGCCTTGAGGCACAGGCACGATCATCAAGCTATCATTGCGCATAGAGATGCGGTACGCGACGCTAAATCGTAGGAGAGCAGCTCCGTTTTGGGCGATTGTCGCTGTTGCGGCGCTTGTACCTTGTGCCGGGTCGATCGCCCTCGGGGCACAGGAGCCGTCCAAGCCGTCTCCCGATTCGCGGCGCTCTCCAATTGCCGCGCCTAGAAGCAACCCGAGCCCAGCGGGGAAGCCCGCGAAGGTTGCTGCGGCCGAGTCGCCGTCGGCCCAGAAGCCAGCTCTCCCGTTCGACGAGGAGATCCCTCCCGGCGGGGTCGACAACCTGATGTTTTCCGATGCTGCGATCAGGTACTGCCTGGCTCAGATCATCCGGATCGATGCGGTCAGGTCTCTGGTGGACAGGTACGAAAGGGGCCAGGTCGATTACTTCAACGGCCTAGTCGCTGACTACAACAATCGCTGCGGACACTACCGCTACGTGGAAGGTGCACGGGAAAGCGCGCAGGCGCTGGTCGAACCGAGCCGTGCCAAGATCGAGAGCAACGCGCGCGATGCGTATCGGAAGCGCTTCGCCGGCACTGACAAGGACGCGCTAGCGAAGAGCAGCCCGGTGCTCGGAGCAACGCCGCCGGCGCAACCCACGCAACCAGCTCGGTCGCCAGCCGCGTTAGCGTCTCCAACGCCGCCTCCCCAAGGTGCGCGCCCGGCGACAACGACCACGCGGCCGGAATTGAAGCAGCAGCCCCCCTTACCAACCACGCCGTTGCCGTCTACACCTCCACAAGATTCCCGCCCGGCGACGACACCGCGACCGGAGGCCAAGCCACAGACCGAATCCGCAACCGCCGCCGCACCTCCGTCGCAAGCTTCCCGCCCGGCGACGACACCGCAACCGGAGGCCAAGCCGCAGGCCGAATCCGTAACCGCGGCTGCACCTCCGCCGCAAGCTTCCCGCCCGGCGACGACACCGCAACCGGAGGCCAAGCCACAGGCCGAATCCGCAACCGCGCCTGTCCCTCCGCCGCGTTCTTCCCAGGCGGAGCGCGCTGCGGCGATTGCGCGCGAGCCGGAGGTGAAGCAGCAACCTCAATCGCCCACCAAGCCAGGGCCCGCGACCCCTGCAGCTCAAGCTGACCACTCGCAGGTTGTGACAGCGCAGCCGAATCTGAAACAACAGTCCCAAACTGCGGGCGCGCCTGCGGCACCGGCTCAGCAACCCGAGCGTTCCGCGGTTGCGATAGCGCAGCCGGATGCCAAGTCTCAACCGGCGGCGCCTGTAGCGGTAACGCCGCCTGCCCAAAGTGATAGCCCTGCTGTGACCGCAACGTCCCCGGAGTCCAAGCAACAGCCGCGCTCATCAGCCGCTCCCGAGCCCGAATCCCACCCTTCTCAACCCGAGCGTAGCGCAGCGATCGCAGCGCAGCCGAAAGCAAAGCAACAGGCGCAGTCGCCGCCGCCCGCGGGTCCCGCTAAGCAGAACGAGGGCTCGCCCGCGAGTACGCCGCCGCCTGCGTCCAAGCCGCCCGTGCTCGCGAAACCCCAACGCGAGAGCGGTACCACGGCAGTGGACCGGTTCGCAGCCGAGGTCCAACGCGTCGCTTCGCAGGTCTTGGATCAGCGCGACTACCCGAAGGACGCGAAAGGCAAGGATTGGCAGGGCACCACCCAGATCGAGGTGCGCTACGACGCGGCAGGCTATATCAGAAGTATCGTCGTGGGCGAAAGCAGTGGCTATCCGCCCCTGGACGACACGGCTCTGCAGATCGCCAGGAATATGCGGTTGCCGAGTGCTCCCGAAGAGTTGCGCTCGCGCGACTTCGCGGTGCGGTTCCCCATCGTGTTCCGGCTCCGCAACCCGTGATCGGGGTTCGACATCTGGTTGCTTCCGGCATCACGCGGATGCAACAGGGGCTGATCGGGTGGCTCGTCATGCTGGCGATCGCATTGCTGAGTAGCTGCAAGCAGATGCCCCCAGCCCCGGCTCCCGAACAGGTTGCGCCGTTCTCCGCGGCCCGGCCCGGCGGTACGTACCCCGGAGGCTGGCATGCGCTGGGTTTCTCCAAGTTCCGCAAGGAAACGCACTACAGCTTGGTGGACGATTGCGGCACAACGGTCGTAGAAGCACGCGCCGACGGCAGCTCGTCCGGTCTGATAGAACTGGTGGACATCGATCCGCGCAAATATCCATGGCTCACCTGGCGGTGGAAGGTCCCCCAGCGCTTACCCGGAGTCGACAACACTACGCGCGAGGGGGACGATGCGCCGGCTCGCATCGACGTCTCTTTCGATGGCGATTCGAAGAACCTGACATTCGGGGACCGGCTCTGGGCGGCCCAGGTCAAGGCTTGGACTGGTATGGCCCTTCCCTACGCCACCCTGGAATACGTGTGGGGCGACGGCGCTCCTCCGGAGACGACCATCATCAACACGTGGACCGCGCGGATCCGGATGGTCATGGTCGAGAGTGGTCCGGAGCATGTGGGACAGTGGGTGACCGAGAAACGCAACGTTTACGAAGACTACCGGCGCGTCTTCGGCGAGGAACCGGGAAGAATAACGACCATCGGCATCATCACGGACACCGATGCGACGAGCCAGAAGACAGAAGGCTACTACGGTGACATCGCTTTCCTGGCGGCCGAGCCTGCGAACGGGGAAGGTGCTGAGCCCCCGTCAGCTCAAGGGACCACGCCCTCGACAGGGAATCATCGGGCCGGGGTCGAATGTCCGGCAACGGAAAGGTAGTTCGTAAACCGTTGGCGGCCTTGGACGTTGGTGGGGTGGGTGCGACCACACCCCGCGAGAGCGACAAACGATTCGACCCTTAGGAGACAGACATGCGACGTCTAGTTGCGATTTTGGTGGCCGCTTTGTTCTCGGCCGTGACCTTTTCGGCTTACGCCATTGACCAGGGTACCCAGGGCAATCCGCCCGCGCCCCAGAAGCACGCGAAGAAGAAAAAACACAAGTCAGCCACCGTACAGCAGTCGGCCAATCCCATGGACAAGTCCGGGCAGGGTGCTGCTCAGTCCTCGGGCACCGGGAGCGTTAAGGCGGGTGGCGAGAGCGTTAACCAGCCCGGGCGCGCTGATCCCACTGCCAGCAAGGGCGGCGGCGCCGTGACAAGCCCGACGCCGACCGGTGCGGGGCGCGCCAACAACCAGTAATCGCGTCACATTTGCGGCAGAAAAGGCAGGGGATTCCCCCTGCCTTTTTTTTGGTCGGACGAATACCGTCAGCCGCGCGCCCGGAGCGTCTCGAGTCAGGGCAGATGGACGGGCTTTCGCGATTCGCGATTCGCGAATAGAATACCGGCCAATCACCCGCGCCGGGGACCGCTTTTGAGCCTCAAGCCCCAGGACATCTGCGTCCTGCTCAAGATCGTCGCGCTGGACGGCTCGCCCTGGTCCTACAGTCAGCTCGCCTACGAGCTGGGCATGTCGGCCTCGGAGGTGCATGCCGGGGTCAAGCGCGCGACGGAGGCGTCGTTGATGCGTCTGGAGGAGGGGTGGGGCACGCCCGACCCGGACGCTCTCGAGGAGCTTCTGGTTCACGGCGTCAAGTACGTGTTTACCCCCGTGCACGGCCGGCTGACGCGTGGCATGCCCACATCCTATGCTGCGCCGCCGCTGAATCGGGTTTTGGACCGTCCCGAAGAGCCTCCACCGGTGTGGCCAGACGCTGAGGGCGAGGTGCGCGGCTACGAGTTCTCGCCTCTGTACAAGTCGGTGCCGTACGCGGCCCGTCGCGATGCCAAGCTCTACGAGCTGCTCGCACTGGTGGATGCCATCCGCGGGGGCGCCGAAACGGAGCGCGAAATCGCGATCCGGAGTTGCGGGCCCGGCTGGGCACACAATCTGCAAACGGCAACGCGCTTGGTCGTGACGCGTCCCAAAGCGCCGGGGACGAGGGGCAGGGGCAAGCCAATTCAAGAGAGGTGGCCATGGCCAGGAAAGCCGGCGGGTATACCGCCGAAGACATCGAGATTCTTGAGGATCTGTCGCCGATCCTGCACCGGCCGGGCATGTACACCGACCCGGTCAACCCCAATCACGCGCTGGTGGAGGTGATCGACAACGCTGCGGACGAGGGGCTGGCGGGGTTCGCAAGCAAGGTGTCGGTCGTCCTGTACGAGGACGGTTCGGCGTCGGTGGAAGACGACGGTCGCGGCATCCCCGTCGACATCCATCCCAAGAAGAAGGTCCCGGCGGTGCAGGTGATCTTCACCACGCTGCATTCGGGCGGCAAGTTCCACAAGACCGACAAGGACGCGGCCTATCGCATCGCCGGCGGGTTGCACGGCGTGGGCATGTGCGTGAGCAATGCGCTGTCGAAGCGGCTGGAGGTCGATGTCAAGCGCGATGGCGCCGCCTATCGGATCGTGTTCGCGGACAACGGCAAGGTGAAGCAGCCGCTCAAGAAGACTCGGCAGCGCGGCGCCCGAAGGACACCGGCACGCGCGTGCGCTTCTGGCCTGACCCCAAGTACTTCGACTCCCCGACGATCGTGGCGGCGGACCTCGCAGCGTTGCTGCGCGCCAAGGCGATGCTGCTGCCGGGCGTGAAGTTCACGCTCGGCATCGAGAAGAAAGGGAAGATCGACGACTCAGACCTGGCACTTTCCCGAGGGCATCAAAGGCTATTTCGACGCCGCTATCGCCGGGGCTGAGCCGGTGGCCGACAGCTTCTTCGGCGAGCGCTACGTCGCTGCGCAGTCCGAGTCGGACAGCTTCGCCGAAGGCGAGGGCGCGATGTGGGCGATCGCCTGGACGCCGGAGGCCGATCTGGTCACCGAGTCCTATGTCAACATGATCCCCACGCGCCTCGGGGGAACCCACGTTTCCGGGTTGCGCGAGGGCGTGTACAACGCCATCAAGAACTTCATCGACATCCACGCTATGGGGCAGCGTGGCTTGAAAGTCGTGCCCGAGGATGTGTGGTCGCGCGCCAATTTCGTGCTGAGCGTGAAGATGCTCGATCCCCAGTTCAAGGGCCAGGTGAAGAACGAGCTGATCTCGCGCGACGCGGTCAAGCTGGTGGCGCAGATGGTGCGCGATCCGATCGAGCTGTGGCTCAATCAGCACGTGGACGAAGGCAAGCGCATTGCCGAGCTGGTCCTGCGCCAGGCTCAGGCGCGCACCCGCGCGGCGCAGAAGGTGGAGCGGCGCAAGCTCTCGGGCGTGGCGGTGCTGCCGGGCAAGCTCACCGACTGCGCCTCCGACGATCCCGGATCGCAACGAGCTGTTCATCGTCGAGGGCGACTCCGCGGGCGGCTCGGCCAAGCAGGCGCGCGACAAGGAATTCCAGGCGGTGCTGCCGCTCAAGGGCAAACCAAAGAACACCTGGCAGGACAGCGCGGACACCTTGTACGCGAACAAGGAGATCGAGGCCATTGCGCTCGCCATCGGCGTGGACCATCACAAGCCGGCCGACGCGGTGGACCTGTCCGGATTGCGTTACCGAAAGATCATCATCCTGGCGGACGCCGACGTGGACGGCGCGCACATCCAGGTGCTGCTGCTGACACTGTTCTTCCGCCACTTCCCCAAGCTGATCGAGAACGGCAACGTGTTCGTTGCGCAGCCGCCGCTGTTCCGCATCGACGTGCCAGGCCAGGGCAAGGGCAAGCCTGCGCGCAAGCTGTACGCGCTGGACAAGCAGGAGCTCGAGGTGCTCGAGGAGAAGCTGGAGGACGAAGGCGTCAAGTCCGGGAGCTGGACCGTGAGCCGCTTCAAGGGACTGGGCGAGATGAACCCGGAGCAGCTGTGGGAAACCACGTTGAACCCCGACACGCGCCGCATGCTGCCGGTGTCGCTGGAGGACGGCATGGATATCTCGGTGGACATCTTCAACATGATGATGGCCAAGGAGAACGCCTCGCAGCGGCGCGAGTGGATGGAGACGTACGGGAATCTGGTGGAAGCGGATATAACGTAGCCACCTTCTGGAGAAGGTAGATGGACGGCAAGAGAGGCAAGGACGACAACACGGGCGATCTGTTCGGCGGCGCCGACGACGGCGACATCGCAGTGGCCGAGCGGGAGAAGAAACCCGCCTGCGAAGATGCCGGTGAAGGCCGACTCGGGCGGAGGCGCAGGAGGCACGCTGCCGCCGCACTTCGCGCCCATGTCGGGGGAGTTCGGCGATGCGTTGCCGCTCGGCCGGTACGCCTCGACGCAGTATCTCCAGTACGCCATCGCGACGGTGAAGGACCGCGCGCTGCCGCGCGTGGGTGACGGCCAGAAGCCGGTGCAGGGTCGAATCCTGTACTCGATGTGGGACACCGGCACGCGCGCCGGGACCAAGCGCACCAAGTCCGCGGCGGTGGTCGGCGAAGTGCTCGGGAAGCTGCATCCGCACGGCGATCAATCGGTGTACGACGCCTTGGTGCGGCTGGCGCAGGATTTCACCATGCGCTATCCGCTGATCGACGGCGAAGGCAACTTCGGTTCGCGCGACGGCGACGAGGCTGCGGCCTACCGATACACCGAAGCGCGTCTCACGAAGTTCGCGGAAGTGCTGCTGTCCGAGCTGGACATGGGGACGGTGGACTTCGTCGCCAACTACGACGGCACGCGTGAGGAGCCAGTGGTGCTCCCGGCGCGGCTGCCGGTGGTGCTGCTCAACGGCGCTTCCGGCATCGCGGTGGGTATGGCCACGGAAATCCCGAGCCACAATCTGAATGAAGTGGCGAGTGCCGCCGTCGCTATGATTCGCGATCCCGAACTGAGCATGGCGGGCTTGATGAAGCACATCAAGGGTCCCGACTTCCCCGGTGGTGGCCAGATCATCACGCCGCGCGTCGGAGCTGAAGGACGCCTACTACCAGCGGGCGTGGCTCGGTGCGCGTGCGCGCACGCTGGACCATCGAGCGCCTGGCGCGCGGCCAGTGGCAGGTCGTGGTGCACGAGTTGCCGCCGGGGACTTCGGCGCGCAAGGTGCTGGAAGAGATCGACGCCATCACCAACCCGCAGCCCAAGGCGGGCAAGAAGTCGCTCACGCCCGAGCAGACGCGCGAGAAGCAGCTCATGCTGTCCATGCTGGACAAAGCGCGCGACGAGAGCGATCGCGTGCATCCCGTGCGGCTGGTGTTCGAGCCCAAGACCTCGAAGGTCGACGAGACCGAGTTCGTGAATCTGCTGCTGGCCAAGACCAGCCTGGAAACGAACGCGCCCAGTCAACCTGGTGATGGTGGGTCTGGACGGGCGTCCCACCGGCAAAAATCTGCGCGACATTCTTGTCGGAGTGGGTGAAATTCCGCTTCACCACGGTCACGCGCCGCACGCAACACAAGCTGAGTCAGGTGCTGGACCGCATCCACGTGCTCGAGGGGCGCATGATCGTGCTCCTCAACGTGGACAAGGTGATCAAGATCATCCGCAATGCCGATGACCCGAAGGCGGACCTGATCAAGGTCTTCAGGCTCAGCGAGCGGCAGGCGGAGGACATCCTCGAGATGCGCCTGCGCATGCTGGCCAAGCTCGAGCACATCAAGGTCGAGCAGGAGCTGGACGAGAAGCGCAAGGAGCAGAAGGGCCTGGAGAAGATTCTCGGCTAGTCGCAAGGCACTGGAGGATCTGGTCGTAGGCGAGATCGAAGAGGACGTCAAGAGCTTCGGAGACAAGCGTCGCACCAAGATCGAAGAGGCCGAGAAGGCCGAGATCGAGACTCCGGTGATCGACGAGCCGGTCACGGTGATCTTCTCGCGCAAGGGCTGGGTGCGCGCGCGGCAGGGCTGGGACGTCGATCCCGCCGCGCTCTCGTTCAAAGAGGGTGACGAGCTGCTGACGCTGATCAAGTGCCGTACGGTCGATCCGGTGATCTTCCTGGACTCGCAGGGACGCGCCTACACGGTGCAGGCGGGCGAACTGCCGCCGGGGCGCGGGGACGGTGCGCCAGCCTCATCGCTGGTGGACGTTCAGGAAGGCGCGCACATCATGTACGTGGTCGGCGGCAAACCGAGACCAACGTGATGGTTGCTTCCAGCGGCGGTTACGGGTTTCTGAGCAAGATCGCAGACATGGTGTCGAGCCGCCGCGCCGGCCGCGAGTTCATGAGCATCGATGAGGGCGAGGCGCCGATCCAACCCGTCATGTTCGAGCCGGCGGAGCGCAGCTATGTCGCAGCGGTCTCTGCAGGCGGCCGCATGCTCCTGTTCCCGCTGTCGGAGCTGAAGTACATGTCCAAAGGGCGCGGCGTGATCGTGATGGGCCTGGAGAAGGAGGAAAAGCTGCTCGCGGTGGCGGTCTCCGATGAACCCAGGCTTGTGGTCGTCGGAAACTCCCGTGGGAAGGACAAGGAGGTCGAGTTGGCCGATGCCAAGCTGTGGCACTTCGTCGGCCACCGCGCGCGCATGGGCCGCGTACTTCCTGACAAGCTCAAGCCGGTGGCGTTGAAGGTACCGCCAAAGCCGATGGAGCCGACGCAATAGAGCGGATACCGATCAGGCAGACAACGCAAGCCGCCAGACCGGAGCTGCGGCCCTGAACCCAGGCATGGGTCGCGCCCCCGCTTCGCTACCCCGCCCAGGGACTGAGCTGACCAGGCCTCCGCTGGCCCGAGTAACGCCGCCCCCTGGCGCCCCGACCGCCTCTTCGTGTCCCGTGTGGACGTCTGTTACTATCCACAGCTACTATCCACAGCGTTGTGGCCCTAGGCCTATGCACGGTAGCGCACAGACTGCCGATGCTTTGGAACGTAATTTATTTCCCCGGAGGAGGTTGTCGCTGTGGCCGTCAATCCTATAGCTGCCAGTAGTCGGGCCGCGAACTCAATCTGACATGCGCCTGCTACTGATCAATCCGCGGTTCCCGGAAAGCTGGTTTAGCTCCACATGGGCGCTCAACGAGCTCGTGCGGCACAAGCGGGCCATCAACCCGCCGCTGGGCCTGGCCACGCTGGCGGCGCTGTGCCCGCCGCACTGGGAGATCGAGATCGTCGACGAGAACATCGAGCCGATCCCGCTGGAACCGCAGGCCGACATCATCGGCATCTGCGGCATGGGCGTACAGTTCCCGCGCCAGCGGGAGCTGCTGACCTACTACCGCGAGCGCGGCCACTACGTGGTCGCCGGAGGCAGCTATGCGTCGCTGTGCCCAGAGGAGTACGAAGCGCTGGCCGACAGCGTAGTTGCCGGGGAAGCCGAGTACATCTGGAAGGAGTTCTGCCGCGACTTCGAGCAGGGCACAGCCAAGCGCCTGTACCACGAGACCGGGACCGTGGCGCTCACCGATTCACCTACGCCGCGCTTCGAGCTGCTCAAGCTGGACCGCTACACCTACGCCTCGCTGCAGTTCTCGCGCGGCTGTCCGTTCCGCTGCGAGTTCTGCGACATCATCATCATGTTCGGCCGCAAGCCGCGCGTGAAGAGTCTGGAGCAGGTGGGCCACGAGCTGGACGAGCTGCGCCGCTATAACGTGCGCAGGGTGTTCTTCGTGGATGACAACTTGATTGGCAATCTGCCGGTAGCCAAGAAGCTGCTGGCTTTCCTCAAGGAATACCAGGAAAAGCACAACTACTACTTTAACTTCGGCACCGAGGCCTCGCTCAACATGGCGCAGCACAAGGATCTGCTGGAACTGTTCCGCGACGCCAACTTCAGCTGGGTGTTCATCGGCATCGAATCGGTCAACCCCGCGAGCTTGAAGGAGACGCTCAAGACTCAGAACCTGCAAGAGGACATTCTCACCTCGATCCGGCGTATCTACTCCTACGGGATCGATGTCATGGCCGGGTTCATCATCGGCTTCGACAACGACACACTGGACACGTTCGAGCAACAGTATCAGTTCATCACCGACGCTGGTATCCAATCGACCGTGATCGGACTACTTACGGCGCTGCCCAAGACCCCGCTCTACGACCGCTTGAAAAAGGACGGCCGCTTGAGCACGTTGGAGCACGCCCACGAGAACACCCGGCCGAGCACCAACGTCATCCCGAAGAACATGCCCTACGACGCGATGGTCGACGGCTACATCGCGCTCTACAGGCGCCTGCTGACGGACCGTGAGATCGCGCTGCGCATGCGCAACAAGCTGCGTTACTTGGGCTCCCCGATCTATCGAAGTGCCTACTCCACCCGCGAAGGGTTCGGCATCACCTGGCGGTTGCTCTGGAAGGGCATCGTGCCCGGGGGTCCGCGCCGGCTTTGGCACTTCCTGCGCAGTCTATCCCTGCACGCGCCGTCTCGCGCGCCCACCGTCATCTCAGACTGGGCCGTGGGCCTGTCCATGCGGGAGTTCGCCGAGCGTCGGCTGACGGTCGAGCAGACCGAGACCGGCACCCTGGAGCGGTGGGTAGAGCCCGTGCGCAGCGCCATCGACGGGTACCTGGCGGACGGCAAGGTGACGTTGAAGCTTCGCCAAACCGGTGCCCCGGACCTGGCCGTGTGCCTGAAGGACCGGCTGGACGGACTTTTCTTCAAGCGCGCGGCGCCGGCTCTGGAACGCCTGCTCAAGCACACGCGCGCCAGCGTCACGCTGCGCATCGAAGCCTTCCAGGCCCATCAGCTGGACCACTTCCAGGGTCTGCTGCGGCGGCTCGCCCGCTACGGCGACCGCGTGCACATCATCATAGACGAACGGCTTCGCGCACTGGTCCCGATCGACTCGTCGGTGTTCTACTTAGTCCTTGCGCGCTCGGCGGACTAGCCCGCGTTCTGGTACGCTGTGCCGCCGATCGATTCCGCTCCGGAGTGGGTTGTCGTCCCGGCTCTCAATCCTATAGCTGCCAGTGCTCAGTCCGCGAACTCAGTCTGACTCAATCGAGGCGCCGTGTGCGCCACTGCCAGTGGTGCGCAACGGCGAAGCGAACCTGGCGGGAGGGTCATCTCCCGCGCGGCCCACAATCCCTGAAGTGCGCGGCCAAATTCCCGCTGAAGTCAGTGCGCGGTCTCTGACGCTCGGATTGACGGTCTTTTTCGCTGCGATGACTGTGTACTGCGCAGCGGTGGCGGCCGTGCTGCACGCGCCGTGGTGGCCGTTGCAGGTCGCTTGCGCAGTTCTCGCTGCACCGTTCATCGTCACGTTCTTCGTCGTCGGCCACGACGCCTGCCACGGCGGCCTCACACCCTACGGTCCCCTGAACAAGGTTCTTGGTCGCATCGCGCTTCTGCCGTCGTGTACCCCGTATGTCTCCTGGGAGTTCGCCCACAATCGCGTGCATCACTCATACACCAATCTGCGTGGCAAGGATTACGCGTGGGCCCCGTTCTCCAAGGAGGAGTACGACCGTCTGCCGCGGCTGCGCCGCTGGCTGGAACGCCACTATCGCTCCGTCTGGGGGTTCGGTTCCTACTACTTTATAGAGTATTGGCTAAGGCACCTCATGTTTCCGCCGAGGAAGGAACGGCAGCAAATGAAGCGGCCGGTCACGTTCGCGTTGGATCTTGTTCTGGTGCTGGTCTTCATGGCGGCTCAGATATGGGGCCTTTACGCGTGGAGCGAGACTCTGGTGGAGAGCGAGAGTTTTTGGGGGCCCTTCACCGACTTCTCGGCTTTGCTGCTCGCGGTGATTGTGCTGCCCTTCCTCCTCTGGAACTGGGGCATGGGGGCTGCCATCTTCCAGCACCACAATCACCCACGCGTGGTCTGGTATGCGAACCGGGAGGAGTGGGACTTTTTCGCGGGCCAGGTCGAGAGCACGGTGCACGCGCAGATGCCGCGGTGGATCGAGTGGATCTCCGCGTTCATCATGCAACACACGGCCCATCACGTGAACTCGCGCATTCCGCTCTACCGGCTATCCGAGTCGCAGCGATATCTCGAGCGGGCCTACACCGATGAGATCATCGTCGAGCCCTGGCGCTTCACGGCCGTGGGCGAGACGCTGGCGCGCTGCAAGCTGTACGACTACGAGAACCACCGCTGGTTGAATTTCAAGGGTCGGCCGACGACCGAGCCGAACCCGGTGATGCGCGAATTCAAGGAACAGGGGCTCCGCCGGGACAACCGCCGCAACTAGGGAAGCTCTGATCGCCGGTCTGCAAGGCACCCTCCGTGACCTCGAGCTCTAGCATCGAGGGTTCGAGGCCCGTCGCCGCTATTGCGTCAAGCGTGTCAGCTGCAGGGCAGGCCACAGAGGGTCAAGCGCGAGGCTCAGCCCATGCTGGAATTCAAGACGTGGGCGCGGGAACCTCGTCTCCCGCGCCCGCTTGCCGTGTTCCGGCTCAGCTTTTTTCGACCACGCCGCCTTTCGCCTTGCACATCTTCTCGGACAGCGAGAGCCAGCCCTGGCCCTTGCAGGAGTTCTCGCCCTTGCAGGAGTTTTTGGCGGTGGCGCATTCGCTCTTGCCTTTGCACGAGTTCACGCCGCTGCAGTGAATGGTAGCCTCCTCAGCTGCGGCCGCGGGCGCGACGACCTGGCTGACGAACAAACCCGCTGCCGCAACGGCGATGGCGGCGCCGGACAGCGCCCGAATGGTGCTTCGCTTCGTTTGATCCATGTTCTTCCTCTGGAAATGGGGACGACCGCTCTTCGTGCCGCGTCTCGCCGTCCTGAGTAGGCACGGCACCCCGGGGCCGCGATCCAGGCCCGGTGCGTTAGTGTACGTCGAGACGCTTGCGATGGATGCCGCGCCCATGTAGTCGCGGGGTGACAGGTAGAAATCCCCCGATGCCGCATCGGCAGGGTGGGAACTCCAGCGTGGTCCCGCGTGTCAGCCAACGGTATATTTGCGGCTGGAGGTGCCCAATGAGATTGCTTTCGGACCGCGAGCGCGCGGAACTGCTGCCGGCGGAGCTGGCGGCGTTCGACTCCCCCATTCCAACGCAGATCGTATCGAGCGACGAGTTCGCTCCCACACCACAGACGCCCAGGCAGCGCGAGGTGGAGGCGCGGCTCAAGACCCTGGCGGACGAGCTGGCCCACCGGCAAGGAATAAACCGCCGCCAGTTTCTGCGCACTGCGGCAGGCATGGCCGCTGCCTTCGTCGCAATGAACGACGTTTACGGGCCGCTGTTTGGCGTGAGCCGCGCTGAGGCGGCGACGCCGGACATGGCCGACGAGCGCGCCAACCAGCTGGCAGGGCAGTTCGTCTTCGACGGGCACACCCACTTCCTGCGCGAGGACACGCAGCTCCAGGGCTTCGTGCGCATGCGCGAGGCGGTGGGCAAGGCGGGCTGGAACCCGGAGCTGGCGGGCAAGCCCCAGACCATCGAAGACCTCAAGTTCGACAACTATCTCAAAGAGGTCTTCTACGACAGCGATACCAAGATCGCGCTCATCAGCAGCGCGCCCTCCGACGTTCCCGCCGACTGGTTCCTCACCAATCAGATGACCGCGCAGGCGCGCGCCAGAGTCAATGAGCTGCTGGGCTCGCGGCGCATGTTGAGCCATGCGATCTTTACCCCGGGGCAACCCGGCTGGCTGGACGAGGTCGACCGCGCCATCATTGAGGATCGGCCCGACTCCTTCAAGGGCTACACGATCGGCGACAACACGCATAAGGACACGAGCCGCTATCCCTGGCGCATGGACGACGCGACGCTGGTCTATCCCTTCTACGAGAAGGCGTGGAAGGCGGGCATCCGCAATATCTGCGTGCACAAGGGGCTGTTTCCCCCCTCGGTCGAACTCCAGTATCCGCATCTGCGGGCTTACTGCGACGTGCGCGACGTGGGGCAAGCGGCAAAGGACTGGCCGATGCTGAACTTCATCATCTATCACTCGGCTTACCGTTTTCCCGGCGGCGGCACGCCAGAAGAAGCAGTGGCAGAGTTCGAAAGCAGCGGCCGCATTGACTGGGTTACCGATCTCGCCGAAATTCCTGAGAAATATGGCGTGAGCAACGTGTACGGCGATCTGGGCCAGGTGTTCGCGATGACCACAGTGGCGCAGCCCAAGATGGCCGCAGCGCTGATGGGCACGCTGATCAAGGGCTTGGGCGCGGATCACGTCGTGTGGGGTACGGATGCGGTGTGGACGGGCGCGCCGCAGTGGCAGATCGAAGGATTGAGGCGGCTGGAAATTCCCGAGGACATGCAACTCAAGTACGGCTTTGCGCCGCTGGGTCTTGCCACCGGCCCGGTGAAGAGCGCCATCTTCGGCGAGAATTCCGCGCGGCTGTACGGCATCGAACCGACGAGCTACGCCAAGGCCAACGACCGTCTAGCGAAGCTCAGATCGGCCTACCACGATGCCGGAGGCGGGCCGAGCAACATGCGCTATGGCTATGTAGCGCGAGGCTGAGCGCTATTCGCTAAAAGTTTTCCGTGTGGGGCCTGAGCTCCAGCTCCCAGGTCCAGGCGCTGCGCTGCTGACGATGCAGATGCAAGTATTCGCGGGCGATTGCATCGGGATCGAGGAAGCGGTCCGACGCGCGCTCTTCAGCGCTCTTCGCATAGCTCGAGGCGATGCCGCCATCGATCACGATGTGCGCGACGTGGACGCCCTTGGGCGCCAGTTCGCGGGCCAGGCTCTGCGCCAGCCCGCGCAGCGCAAACTTGCCCATCGCGAAGCCCGCTGACAGCGGGAAGCCCTTGACGCTGGCGGTGGCGCCGGTGAACAGAATAGTGCCTCGCTGCGCAGCCAGCATCCTGCGCGCAGCCTGCTGCGCGACGAGGAAACCGCCGAAGCAGCCCACCATCCAGGCGCGCTGAACCTCGGCGGGATCGAGAGCTTCGATCGGTCCGCGCACCCTTCGGCCCGCGTTATAGACCACCAGAGACGGCGTGCCGAGCTGCGCATCGACGCTCGCGAACAGGCGCTCCACCTGCGCCGCTTCGGACGCGTCGCAGGCGAACGCAATCGCGCCACTCTCCGCCGTCAACGCGGCGAGCTTGTCGGGATTGCGCGCGGCCAGCGCCACCGCCATGCCTTCGCGCGAGAACAGCCGCGCCAGCGAGGCGCTCAGGCCCGAACCGGCGCCGACGATCAAGGCAGTCTCTCGTTCCATGGCCACTTCTCCTCAGCTGAGCGATGCAAGGCTGCCGGCACCCGCGGCGATCGACATTGAGAGTCCGCCGCTCTACCCACCGTTACTCCACTCGCAGCCGCGTCAGATTATCTCCCGATTCCCAGGCGGTCGTCGGGAAACGCTGGACCAGACCGCGCGGGGTCCGCATCCAACGTCGGCGGACGCCACTGGAAGCGCGGCGCGGGCAGCAACCGATCGAGCAGCGGGACGGCAGGCGTGGCAAGGAACAGCGCCCAGATCAGAGCGTTGGGTCTGAACAGAACATACTGCCAGAGGAAAGCGATGGCGGCGACCAGCACCGCATACAGCAGCCTCGCGCGCTGGTGATTGGGAATGGTCATGGGGTCGGAGATCATGAAGAAGGTGAACAGCAGCAGCGCGCCGCTCTGCAACTGGTGGAACAAGACACCCCAGTTTTGCCCGAGGAAGGTCACGCGCAGCAGGACCAATCCCAACCAGCAGGCGAGGAACATCCAGCTCACGTCCCAGCGGCGGGCGCGGCGAGTGACCAGCGCACCCAGCGCGACGACCCAGCAGGCGAGCGCGAGATCGCTGCCCCATTGCCCGGGCGAGACCCAGGCGCCGGGGAGCAGCGAGAGCGCGGCGATGACGCCGAGATTAGCGGGATTGTAGAGATGCTTGCCATTCACGCGCAGCCAGAACTTGGCGCTGATGGCGAGCGCCGCCGCGAGCGGATGGACCCAGAGATTGTCCGCGCGCAGCAGGATCGAGAGCCCGAAGCACGTGATGATCGCGCTCAGCATGCCGACGCGTTTCAAGTCGAGCAGGCGCACGCACACCAGCTGGGTCGTGATCCCGCTCGCGAACGTTAGAAGCCATTGTTCGGGGCGCAGACTGAAGTCGCGCAGCCATACGCCGACGGTGAGCAGCGTTGCCAGGAACGCAATCTGGTAGAGGCGGGCGTCCCGCGGCAGTGACATGGTTGGCTCACCTCCACAACCGCTCCCACCACTCCCGCTGCGCCACCGGCCTGAGATCCATGCGGGCGCGAACGTCTTTGATGTCCCACCCGGTCAGCCAGGACAGCGTCTCCGCATCCTTCTCCTGGCGGCGTGCGAGGCCGTCGAGGTACAGCTTCGCCTCCGGGCACGCGTCGGGCTCGGCCGCGCCAAGGGTGGCGCAAGACGTAGCGGGCCTGAAAGTTCTCGCGATCGGCGGTCTCCTGGAACATGAGGTCCTCCGGGAATGTTTGCGGCGTGTAGCGCACATGCAGCCGCGTGACCATCACCGGGGCGCCGGCCGCGGATCGTTTCCACCGGGCGCTGGGACCACCGCCCGGCGCGGCCCCGTTATCCGCTTGGACTTCGCCATCGAGCCAGAACACGCCGGCTGCGTGCAACTCGTCGGGCGACAGCGGCTCAGCGGCGCAGGGGTCGCACCAGCTCATGTCCCAGACGTATTCGGTGAACACCACGCGCTGGTCCTGCGCCTTGGCCTGGCGTTCGAACATGGCGTGGTAGAAACCCGCGAAGTCGCCGCGGACGTAGATGGGCAAGTCCATGTTCGCGGGCACCTTGATCGTGCGGTAATTGGTCGCCTCCACGCGCCCCTTGCGTGTGAGCACGTAGGCAATCAGGTCCTGCGGGCCGTCGGCGTTGACCATGCCCAGCCGCAGCGGCAGCATGAACTTTGCCGATTCGTAGGCGAACTGCAGCGGGCGCAGGTAGGTAAGGCCGGTCCGGGCCTGCTCCTTGATGTTGACCTTGGCGACGAAGAACTTCATGTCCTGGCGGATGTAGGGTCTGAGCGCCTTGGAAGCTCCCTTGGGGATGCGGTAGCCGTTCTCCAGCAGCCAGGTCTCCAGGCCGTCGGACTCGCGTGCCGAGAGGATCACGATGTCGTACTCGCCGACCGTATACGACGCCTCCACCGCCACGCCCAGCGCGCGGCTGCGTTCGTCCTTCGTCTCCTTGATCTCACGCTGAGCTGCGGCAGGCATCACGCCAGAGTGCGCGTGAGATCAAGTCAGCGGCGCACGGGTCTTCGTCATAGTATTCGGCCAGGCGCGGCGCACTGTAGGCGTCGATACGATCGAAGATCTTGCGCTCACCGACGTGGATCTGCCCCTGCTTGAGAACCTGCGGCACCGGCACGACCAGCGCGAACTCGTCGAGGTTGCCGTGGTAGTCGCTCTGCATGCTCATGACGGTGCGGCTGCCGTCCCGGACCAGGATCACCTGCGAGGCCTTGTTGAACAGAGAGGCGTCGGCCTTGCCGACGTAGAATCCGCAGAACGCTCGAGCCGGGCCGGCTGCCAGGATCAAAAGGGCGCCCCCAAGGGCGAGGCCGGCTGTTGCCAGGGCGGACGGTCGATTTACGGGCATAGGCTCCTCCTGTCGCAGGGTCGTGCCCCGTTTAAACGCCGGTCGGACCACGGCGGGGTTAACGTCTACAGGCAGAACCACAACGCCCGCGCTTGAACCCGGGAGAGGTCGCGTTCCAACGGCGGTTACGTGCGCGTTCGGACGAACGGAAAGGAATGAAGCCATGCAAAGAGTGATGCCTGGCCCCGGCCAGGAATCGGTGTGGGATTACCCCCGCCCGCCGCGGCTGGAACCGACTTCGAAGCTGATCGTGGTGGAGTTCAATGGGGAGGTCATTGCACAAACGCGACGCGCGTTGCGTCTGCTGGAGACCAGCCACGCGCCGACCTATTATTTGCCGCCGGAGGACGTGCGGCGAGAGTTCTTGGTGGCCAGTGCGCGCCGCAGCTTCTGCGAGTGGAAAGGGCAGGCCGTGTATTTCAGCGTAAAGGTTGGAGAGCGTATCGCGGCGGACGCGGCCTGGTCCTACCCCGAGCCGACGCCGGACCAGGCGCGCATCCGGGACCACATCGCCTTCTATGCCAGTCGCGTGGACAACTGCTACGTGGACGGGGAACGCGTGACGCCGCAGCCCGGCGGGTATTACGGCGGATGGATCACATCCGAAGTCGTGGGGCCGTTCAAAGGCGAGGCAGGCAGCGCAGGCTGGTAGGCCTCGCCGGGCGAGAAGTTCCGGTCGCCTGACGCGTGCGCGCCGGCGACGCGTGAATCAATGCAAGTGCTTGCGCCCCTTGCCGGTCGGGGTAGGCTCGGATGACAGGCCGGCTTGGCCGTCGGCGGTGCGCTCCATCCAGCTGCGCGAGAACAGTTCGTTGACGTGCGTCACGACTTCCGCAACTTCCGAGGGGCTGAAATGCCGCGACAGGATGTTGGAGATGTCCTCGACCATGCGGCGGCGCTGGGCCTCGTGGATGGAATCGGGCGTCGGGCCGACGAACACGATACCGATCTCGTCGCGTCCATCCTCGTGATAGTAGGAGAGCTGAATCTCGGTCGCCTGTTCGCAGTAGCGGCACAGCGCCTGGAGCGAGTCCTCGACGATCTTGCGGAAGTTGCGGCCGACGTCACCGGTCCAGCAGATCTCCAGCAGTCGGCGGCGCGCGTCGAAGACCACGCCGGGCTCGTCCCGGTGCACGCTCTTGGCCTCGTCGATGTTCTCCACGTCCAGATAGTCGAGCCAGGGTTGGAGCGCGACCTCGACCTGGGTGAGCGTTACGCCTGCCCGGAGCTGAATGTTGCCGTGTAGATGGACCTCGACTCGCATTGGACTGTCCCCAGGGGTGTGTGATCTGACGCCACGCAGGCCATAGTCTACCCCGGACTGCTGCTCGGAGCGGCAGGTGCGGTCTGACACCTTCTTCTGATCAGGGCGCTGTAGATCGAACGCGCCTCTGCGCTGTCGCCGTTCGGATACAAGCACCTCTGAGAGGCGAGAGGAAAGCTCCTCTCGCCACCTTAGGGTCTTACTGCACCGTAAACTTCAGCTCTTTCAGCACCTGATCGCCGGCGTCCGTGACCGTGACCGTCCAGTCACCGGCCTTCCACGCGGTCTTGCTGGACCAGGTGCGCCAGGGGCTGCCGCCCACCTTCAGGGTGACGGTGTCGGTGCTGTCGCCCACTGTCCAGTTCACTTTGACCGCGTCGGCCCCGCCGCCGGTCAGCTTCACCCAGAGGTACACCTTGTCATTCACGGCGAAGGTCGTCGCCTCCTCGGTGATGTTGCGATCTTGCACACCTTTCCCGAGCTTGGCATCGGCGACCTGCAGACCTTCCGCGGATGCGGTCGGGAGCACGAATCCAGATGCAACCAGGGCGAGCAGCGGAATCAGTTTCTTCATGGCGAAATCTCCTTTGACTGGACTTCGAGGGACAGATTTTGCTGGGCTATGACGGGCGGGTAGGGCGCCCGGTGACAACGAAGCCGACGCAAGCAATATAGGATAAACCATTTACCCCGCAAGCTGAGCCAGCTCGCCGCGGCTCGCATCAATGCTTTGCCCGCGTAAGTGGAGCCGCTCATCTGACATCGGAGGGCGAGAAGACCGGTGCGCCCCCGGTGAGTTGCGCTGCATCCTCCCGGTCCTGCTCGAACAAGCTTTCCAGCTCCTTGGCCGCATCGATGGAAGTCTGGCGCAGCTGGGTTTCGTCGTGGTACACGGCGTGCTGGCGCTCCAGCGTCTGTTCGTCGTGGGCTTTGAAACGCGCCACGGTGAGTTGCGCATCCCATTCGGAGATGCCCAGCGCGGTGAGCACCTGCTCGCTCAGACGCAGCGAGGAGCGGAACGTCTCGCGCTCGATGAGCTCGCAGCCCACGTCCATGAGCCGGTAGGCGTGGAACCGGTTGCGTGCACGGGCGTAGATCTTGAGCAGCGGGAAGTGCCGGCGCACCGTTTCCGCAGTCTGGATCGAAGCCTCCACGTCGTCGATGGCGAGGACGAAGAGCTTGGCCTTGTCGGCCCTGGCCGCGCGCAGCAGGTCCAAGCGCGACGCATCGCCGTAGTAGACCTTGCGCCCGAAGCGGCGCACGGTCTCCACCTGCTCGGGGTTGCGGTCCAGCGCGGTGAAAGGGATCTTCTTCACGTTCAAGATGCGGCCCACGATCTGCCCCACGCGGCCGAAGCCGGCGATGATGACCTGGCTATCGCCTTCGTCGATGCTGTCGAACTGCTCCTCGCTCGCGGGGCTTGCGCAGCCTGCGCGAGAGCGCGTCGTTGAACGCCAGTGCGAACGGCGTTGCCGCCATGGACAAGGTCACCACGACCACCAGCCGGTCGACCAACGGCGCGTCCATGATGCGATACCCCGCAGCCAGACTGAACAGGACGAAGGCGAACTCACCGCCCTGGGACAGCGCGGCCGCGAGGCTGCGCGCGGACTCGGTCCCATGCCCGGCAAGCTTGGCGATGGCGAACACGATCGCAACCTTGACCAGCATCAGCGCCGAGCACTGCTGCTACGATGGTCGCCGGCTCGCGGGCGATCACGCCCAGGTCCACGGACATGCCCACGGAGATGAAGAACAAGCCCAGCAGCAGCCCCTTGAACGGCTCGATAGCCGCCTCCAGCTCGTGGCGGTACTCGGAGTCGGCCAGCAGCACCCCGGCGAGAAAAGCGCCAAGCGACATGGACAATCCGACCGCTGACATCAACAGCGACACGCTGATCACCACCAGCAGCGCAGCTGCTGTGAAGATCTCCTGGATGTCGGCGCGCGCGACGATATCGAACGCCGGCCTCAGCACCACGCGGCCGCCGAGGATGACTGCTGCAATCACCACCAGCGCTTTGAGCCCTGCGAGCCACGGATTGCCCGCCTGCGCCACGGCGGGGCCGGCTGCGAGCAAGGGGATCAATGCCAGCAGAGGGATAACCGCCAGATCCTGGAACAGCAGGATGGCGAATGCCGAGCGGCCATAGCGCGTGGTGAGCTGCTTGCGCTCGGCCAGGATCTGCAGCACGAATGCGGTCGAGGACATGGCCAGCGCGAAGCCGATGACGGTGGCGCTCTGCCAGCTCACGCCGAAGCCGAAAGCGACCACCCCCAGCGCCAGCGCAGTCATCAGCACCTGGGCGCCGCCCAGCCCGAACACCGACCTTCGCAATACCCACAGCCGTGAAGGTTGCAGCTCCAGACCGATCACGAACAACAGGAGCACCACACCCAGCTCCGCGAAGTGCATGATGTTGTCGACGTTGGCGATGAGCCGCAGCACCGACGGACCGATGATGACCCCCGCTGCCAAGTAACCGAGGACGGCTCCGAGCTTGAAGCGTCGGAACAGCGGTACGGCGAGGACTGCGGCGGCGAGGAAGATCGCCGTTTCGGCAAGTTGCGGCATGGGAGACGGAGCCGGGGCGCGACCCCAGGCTATGGGCTACGGAGATGGCCGCTAGCATAGCAGGAGGCGGGCGATGAGCGACGAGGCGGGAGGCACCAGCAGCAGCTGGCTGCAAGTTTGCGAGCTGCACGAGCTGCCCTGCCCGGGCGTGCGCACACTCACGCTACCGGATCTGAACGTGGCGGTTTTCCGGCTCGCCGATGGGAGGATGTTCGGCATCGAGGACCGCTGCCCGCATCGGGGTGCGCGGTTGTCTGCTGGTGTGGTCTACGACTCCGACAAGATCGCGTGCCTGGACCACGGCTGGGGCATTCGCCTCACCGATGGCGGGGTCGAGGCGCCCGAGCAGGGATGCGTGCGGACCTTCCCCGTCAAGGTCGAAGACGGGTTGGTCTTCGTGCTTCCCTAGGGATGCGCGGGGCGCGAGGTCTTGAGAGTCACCAGCTCCTCGGCCACAGTGGGATGGATGGCGACGGTGTCGTCGAAATCGCTCTTGCTGGCGCCCATGTGCACCGCGACTGCGAAGCCCTGCAGCATCTCGTCTGCACCCGGCCCGATCACGTGGCAACCCACCACCTTCTCTTCGCTGCCGGCCACCACCAGTTTGATGGCGGTCTTGACCTTACCCATGATGAAGGCGTGATACATCGGCGTGAAGCGCGCCTCATACACTCTCACCGCATCCGCGCCTAGACGCTGCACCGCTTCGGCCTCGCTCAGGCCGACCGACCCCAGGGGCGGATGGCTGAAGATGACCGTGGGGATGTTCTCGTAGATCAGGCGCCGGTCCTGCATTGCGCCGAACACGCGGTCGGCCAGTCTGCGACCGGCGGCGATCGCCACAGGTGTGAGCGCAACGCGACCGCAAACATCGCCGATGCCGTAGATGCCCGAGACCTCGGTTTCCTGGTAGCCGTCGGTCCTGATGTAACCGTGCTTGTCGGGGACGAGTCCGGTCGCAGGCAGGTCGAGCCCAGCGGTGCGGGGCGAGCGGCCGATCGCCCAGATCACCGTGTCGAAGCCGCCCAGTCGCATGCCGGTCGCGCACAGCAGCGTGAGCATTCCCTTGACGTCGCGCTCGAGGCCGACGACGTGGGTGTTGGTGTGAAACTCGACGCCGTCCGCGCGCATGTGCTGCATCAGCGTTTCGCGCAGCAGTAGGTCGAAGCTCATCAGCAGCTGCTCGCGCCGCAGTGCCACCGTTACCTCGGCCCCGAGCGCGTTCAGCACGCCCGCAAACTCGGCGGCCACATAGCCGGCGCCGACGATGGCGACCTTGCCTGGCCGGCGCTCCAGCTCGAAAAAACCGTCGGAAGTGATCCCGTGCGCTGCCCCGGGGAGATCCGGGATGATCGGGTGGCCACCGGTCGCGATGACCATCTTTTCGCCGCTGATGCGCTCGCCCTCGACTACGACCGTCTTCGGCCCGATGAATCGTGCGCTGCCACGGATCACGTCCACTCGGTTGCCGGCAAGCGCCTCGGCGTAGCGGCCGTTGAGGTCGAGAACATAGGCGTCGCGGTTGCGCTTGAGTGCGTCCCAGCGGAACTCATGCGGTCCGAGAGTGAAACCATAGTCCGCCGCATCCTCTAGCGCCTGGGCGAGCTGGGCGGCGTTCCACATGATCTTCTTCGGTACACACCCCACGTTCACGCAGGTGCCCCCCAGGCGGGCGCGCTCGATCAGCGCGCACTTGGCCCCGTGCTGGGCAGCCCGGTTGGAGATGGCGACGCCGCCGCTGCCGCCGCCGATGGTCACAAGGTCGTAGTGTCGGGTCATGGCACCTCGCGAAGGTCTGATTGGGCACGCAAGGCCCGCAGTTTGCCACGCTAGATCGGTTTCGAGCGAATGCTGTAAGCTTGCCGGACACGGTAACTCGGTGATGTGCTAACCCGCAGCGGATGAGGCGCGATGATCGACGTCTACTACTGGCCCACGCCCAATGGCCACAAGATCACCATCTTTCTCGAGGAAGCGGGGCTGCCGTACCGGATCGTCCCGGTCAACATTGGGCGTGGCGATCAGTTCAAGCCAGAGTTTCTCAAGATCGCGCCCAACAACCGCATGCCCGCGATCGTGGACCCAGAACCGCGGGACGAGAAGGGGCCTCTATCGGTATTCGAATCGGGAGCGATCCTGCTGTATCTGGCCGAGAAGACCGGCCGTTTCCTGTCTGCGGAACTGCGTGCTCGCTACGATGTTCTGCAGTGGCTGTTCTGGCAGGTCGCCGGCTTGGGCCCGATGGCCGGGCAGAATCACCATTTCTCGAATTACGCACCCGAGAAGCTGCCCTACGCTGTCGATCGCTATGTGAAGGAGACCTCGCGTCTGTATGCGGTCTTGGACGCGCGTCTCGCGCAGCGCGAGTACATCGCCGGCCAGTACTCGATCGCCGACATGGCGAGCTATCCTTGGATCGTGCCTCACCAGCGTCAGCAGCAAGATCTGGCCGAGTTCCCCAACCTCAAGCGCTGGTTCGAGACCATCCGCGCCCGCCCCGCGGTGGTGCGAGCCTATGAGAAGGGAAAACAGGTGAGCGCACAGCCGGTCGTGGACGACGAGGCGAGGAAGTTCCTGTTCGGGCAGAGCGCCGCGACCGTGCGCCGTTGAGTAAGGAGAGCCCGATGAACCGTTCGACGGTTCCAATCACGCTCGTCGGCGTTCTCTTCCTGTGCTCCACCATGCCCGCGGCAGCGGCGGTGGTCATCGACAAACTAACTGCGCGGTCTTTGCCCGCACGCTCGGCCAAAGGGTATCCACAGGAGTTCGAGTTCGAGATCACGATCAGGGATCGAGGCGTGACCCGAATTCTGGGCTGCGACGTGACTGTGGAGTTCGGCGACGGTACACCCGATACGCATCAGCACTTCATGGACGGTGGCGCGCGCAGGGCCGTGGTGAAACATGTGTACGAAGCTCCGGGCACTTATACAGTAGTATCGCGCGGCCGGACCGCCCCGGGCGCGCGCGCTTGTGATGGAGAGCGGCGGGCACAGGCCACCGTGATCGGTGAGCCGCCCGCACCGGAACGCCCCGCCTCAGGCGAGACGCCGCCGGTGACCGCCGGCTGCCCTATCGGTTGGTCGCTGGTGCCCGGCTCGCAGTCTGGGTACCGCTACAAATGCCGGCCCGAGCATACGGCGCCCAAGATCGAATGCCAGGGCGGCACCAAGTATTTCGAGCAGGACGGCACGATCGGGTGCCAGTGACACCCCTGTCTCGTGATTCGTGCCGATCAGCTAGAGGCAGAGTGGTTTTCTAGCAGGCTGTTGAAAAACGCCATTCGCGCTGAGCCCTTCGCCTAGAGCAGGACAAGCTCCTGCATCAAAAGAACCGCTAATCGCGCTAAGCTGTAGCGCATGCAACTCAACCGGCAAGACCTGGACGAAATCGCCGCCAAAACGTTGGAGTACTACGGCCGACATGCCGAGGACTACTCGAAAGGCACTCGCGGCCACGATGTCAGCCAGAACATCGCAGCGCTGCTGCAATATATCGAAAGCGAGCCACCGTACACGATACTCGATTTCGGCTGTGGGCCGGGACGCGATCTCAAAGCGTTTCGCGAGCTCGGCCATATCGCTGTGGGTCTGGAAGGGGCGGGACGCTTCGTCGAGATGGCGCGCGCCTACAGCAGCTGCAAAGTGTGGCAGCAGGATTTTCTCAAACTCGATCTGCCGCAGAATCACTTCGACGGGGTATTCGCCAACGCCGCGCTGTTCCATGTGCCCAGCCAGGAACTGCCACGTGTACTGCTTGAATTGCGCGCGACGCTGAAAGGGCGCGGCGTGCTGTTCAGCTCGAACCCGCATGGCCACAACGAGGAGGGCTGGAACCGCGAGCGCTACGGCGCGTACTACGATCTCGAAACTTGGCGCAGCTATTTGTCAGCTGCGGGGTTCGTTGAGCTCAGCCACTACTATCGCCCCACCGGCCTGCCGCGCAAGCAGCAGCCCTGGCTGGCGAGCGTGTGGCGGCGCCCAGCCGAGCGCAGCGGCTGACCATCCACGGGCTGATCGCGGTTCGGGTACTCTAGGGATTTGGAGGACCTCCGTATGAAGATCGCGCCAGACGATACCGGGCGCGTTATCGCGCACCGCCTCGCGCCGGCTGGCGCAATCCCCAATCACCCACGCTGGCCGCTGCTGGTGTACCCCGGCGCGGTCGCGATCGAGGGCGCGGACCCGGCCGCGCTCTTCGAGGCGCTGTTCAACCGCAACCGCTGGCCGGCGGCGTGGCGCAACGGCGTCTTCCCGTTCCACCACTTTCACAGCAATGCGCACGAGGCGCTCGGCGTCTATAGCGGCGAGGTGACAGTGCAGTTCGGCGGCGAAAGCGGTGTCGTCGTCACCGCGCGGCCTGGAGACGTGATCGTGCTGCCGGCAGGCACCGGTCACAAGAAGGTCTCCTCGCGCGGGGCGCTCGGCATCGTTGGCGCCTACCCGGCGGGCCAGCATCCCGACATGCACACGCCGCTATTGTCGAACACTCGGCGCAGCGCAGAGGCCGTGACGGGCGTTCCGCTTCCGGAGTGCGATCCGGTCTACGGTGCCAGCGGGCCGCTGTTCACGCACTGGCCCCCGTAAGGACGCGCGTAGCGTTTGCGAAGGTCACCTCTAGAGCGAAGACCTTCAATCGAAGCTGACAATCTCGACCCAGTTGGCGCCTTTTCCAGCGGGATACTTCTGGAGCAGGCGTAGAGCGCCACTCGCCTGGTCGATCGCATAGACCGAAATCGTGTCCGATTTCTCTCCGGACGCCACGAGGAATCTTCCACTGGGGTCGATCGTAAAGCCGCGGGGCTGCTTCTCGGTTGGCGTGCTTCCCAGATAGGTGAGCTTGCCGGTCGCTCCATCAACGCTGAACGCCCCCAGTGTGCTGCCGGTGCGCTCCGAGATGTAGAGGAACCGCCCGTTCGGGGTCACGTGCATGTCCGCGGCCCAGATGTCGCTTTCGGTGTTGCGCGGCGGCGCGGCATTGGATGAACCGACCGGCACACGTGGCGCGCCGGGACTAAGTTTGGTATCAGGCGGTAACCCGGATGCCGAGCTCAGCTCCGTCAACAACCCCGTATCGTTGTCCAGCGAGAAGCTCGTGACCGTCCCGAGCAGCTCGCTCAGCGCGTACAGGAACTTGTTGTCGCGCGAGATGATGAAGTGGCGCGGGCCAGTCGATGGCTTCATCAGGACGACCGCAGGCGTGTTAGATCTCAGCCGACCGGACTTCGCATCGAAGATGAACTGGAATATCTGGTCGGTGCCCAGGGCGGGGACATAGACGAATCTGTTGCTCTCGTCGATGCGGATCGAATGGGCGTTGCGGCCCACCGGGATAACCTGCAGAGGCTCGGCGGCGACACGCCCGTCGCTGCCGACCGCGTTGACGCTGACCACGTGCCCGCCATACGACGCGCCAAACAGGAACCGCCCGGTCTTGTCGAGCGATATGTAGGGCATGCTCTCCGGTAGCGGCGAGGTCGACAAGGGCTTCAATGCGCCGGTGTCGGAGTCGATCGTATAGGTGTGCACCGAGAACGGCTTGGAGCGGGACGCCGCGTACAAAAAGCGCTTGTCCGGACTCACCGCCATCGGCATGACCAGTTTCGCCGCCGGAATGCGCGCGCCCGCCTGCAGCTCGCCGTCGGGTTTCATGCTGTATGTGCCGATGTCGCCGTCCTCGGCATTCGAGACGTAGACGAATGTTCCCGCCAGCGCCGGTATGCTGCCGATCAGGGGCACCAGTGCCGTTACGGCGACCCCCCTGGTCAACTTGGCGAAAGGTTTCATTCCTGCCTCCTGTTATGGTCCATGCGGATCCAGTGTAGACAAACCGACGCCGGCTCGGATTGCAGCGCTGAAACAATCCCTCTCCCCGGGCCGGGAACCGTGTCTCGCGGCGCATCTAATGTCCAGTCCCCTGTTTCGCTACTCACTGGTTGTTTATAGAATGCAGAGATGTTCACTTGGTTAGCGCGTTTCATTGAGCGCCACCCCAATCTCCATAGGTTGTCTCTTCTCGTTTGGCGGTGGTTTCCACCTCGGCTGGCCGGGCTCCTAAAGGGGCTACTCGCCCGAAAGTGGCTGGTAGGGGCTGTTGCTGTCATGATCGACGAGAGCACCTCGCCTTGCGAGGTGCTTTTGGTTGAACACAGCTATCGGTCTAAAGGTGCATGGGGTCTTCCTGGGGGTTCGCTTGAGTCGACTCCCGGAGATCCTACCAGGCCACGCAACGACACCTTGCCTGACGATGTGATCGAATCCGCGTTGCGCCGGGAAGTAGGGGAGGAACTCGGTATCGAAATTACAGTGATCCGCCTGCTTAGAATCGATGCCATTCCCTATATTGCCGAAGAACCCGGACCCTACAGGCTGGACTTCTACTTTCGCTGTGCGCCTCGTGACGGATTTGCAGCATTGCGATACGGCCTGAATTCCGGACAAACCAAACCCCGCTCGCCCGAGATACAACAGATACGTTTTGTACCTCTGACCGACTTGACTAAGTACGATCTATTTTCACCAGATCTTAGATTCTTGACCGAAGACCTTCCTCGGCTTGAACCAACCCTCGCAATATCCAAGCCTCAAAAGAGCGGCCATTCGCGGGCCGAGTGGTGAATCGTCAGTGGCGTGCGAGAAAACCGGCCACAGCGTCGTTGACGATCTCCGGATGCGTGACTGGGCCCATATGCCCGAGGTCAGCAAATTCCATGACGGTGACGTTTGGAAGGGTGTCAGTTAGCAGTCTCGCAACCCCCCGGGACGAAGGGGGAGACTGCGCTCCCAGCATGTACAGAACCGGCAGATCCAATTCAACGAACACACTCTCCTGGCGTCGCTGGCTGGCGATCTTTGCTATCCGGCAGGTAAAGCTTCACTCTGTCGACCTGGACCTGCCAGGTGCGCAGCCAAACCGAGTAACTAGGTAAAGCGATCTCCAACCGCAACCACTCGCCGTTCGCTTGGCGCAAAGGCGTGATCGGCAACTGTCACGGGTCGTTATACGGGAAGAGGGCCTGTTGCGCTCCGTCCTTGTCGATCACCTGGCGAAAATAGCCTTGCTGGTAGAGCCAAGCCCAATGAAGGGCCGGTTGCAGCGTGGCCGATTACCTAGTGGACGAGGCCAGCGTCACGATAATAGTTCAGCGCCCCTGGATGGATCGGTATGACAGCCTCGCTGGGCACCATGTCCTTGATGTCCAAGGTCGACAGCGCGGGGTGCAAGCGCCGGAAATCGGCGAAATTCTCGAACACTGCCTTGACGACGGCATAAGCCAGCTCATTTGGCTGATTGCTCGATGTGACGAGCACGGCCTGCGTGCCGATTGTCGGGACATCGTCGGGGTTGCCGGCGTACATGCCGCCGGGGATGACAGAGGCGATGTAATAGGAATGCGTCGCAAGGAGCCGATCGATCGGCGGGCCAGCGACGCGCACCAGCCTCGCCCGGCAGCCCGTCGTCGCCTCCTGGGTCAGTCCATTGGGATGCCCCGCTTCAAAAATGATCGCGTCGACCTTGTTGCTACAAAGCGCCTGGTTCTGTTCGGCGGGCTCGAGCTCCAGCCCATGCTCAAGATCCGATATCGTCCAGCCATACAATCCGAGGACGACATCGCGGGTGAAGGTATATCCGGCACCGCTCTTCCCGATGCCGACGCGCTTGCCGCGCAAATCCTGGAAATCGCGTATGCCGGTATCGGCGCGAGCGACAACGGTAAATGCTTCCGGGTAGAGTGCGATCAACATGCGCAGCTTCGGATCGGGGCCAGCGGCAGCAAACGGTCCCTCACCATGAAAAGCGGCATAGGCGACGTCGGTCTGCGAAAGGCCAAACGTTGACTCGCCGCTCTCGACCCGTCGGATATTCGCCACCGAGCCCTCAGAACTCACCGCAACGCATGGCATTGCCTGATGCTCGTCCGCCAGATTGTACATGCGGCAGATCGCATTTCCGACCGGATGATAGACGCCGCCGGGGGTCCCGGTGGCGAGAGTAACCGGGGTGGGAGCGAGGGCAACGGACACCGCCATGCAGCCTGCAACGGTGCTTGCCATGATCGCCGCGGCAAGGCAGTAGCGGTTGTCTAAACGGCATGAGCGAATGCTCCCTTGCCCGCCGGGTTGGCGGGCCTCACGTGTCAAGCTGATACTGGATCTTCGAGCCGTCACGCTCGAATTCGCCGCGCACCCAAAGGTTTTCCTTGTCATACCAAATGCTGCCGGCGAGATAGGGCGTGATGAACGTGTAGCGCGTGGCGCGAACCTGGCGGCCGCCGATCACGATTTGCTCGTCGGCAAACTTGCGTGTGCTGACACCGATGACGCCCCCATGCTGCGCGTCGACCACCGTCGCCTGCTCCAGCACCGCCGGGGTCCACAGGCTGTTCGACGTCAAGGTTGCGGCGGAAGCGATAAAGGGACCGCCCTTGCTCACCACGCGAAATCCCTGAGGCGTCGCCGCACCCTCAACGTGGAGGGTCTCGCCATGCTCCACCGTTTCGCTGTTCAGTGACATCAGCCGCCCAGCGCGCCAGGTCTCTTCGGAGCGGTGACTGAACGCGAACACGGTAAAGAAGGCTACCTTGACCAAGAGGTGGATCTCGGTGTTGACCCGCGTCTCTCCGGTTGCCGACGAATACAAGACCGTGTGGGCGCCGATCCTGTTGCCCTTGTACAGGACCGAGAATCGTCGATTGCCGGCTGCGGCCGGCAAGACGATCGCTGTCGCGGCATGAGCGAGACGAGGAAAAGCGCAACTGACCGCCCCGGCAAGTCCGGCCTTCAGTAGCGCGCGTCGCGAAACAGACTTCCGGCGCCGAATATGATTTAGGCGGGCCGGTTCGGCCGTGCTCACGATTCTGTGCTCCCACTCCGGTTGGGATTTTGTCGCACTCTTGACTATTAACGCCCAGCCTGGCACCTCGATTCATTATTAGTCATTTGTCCTTCGAGTGCACCAGTTGTGGTCGGAGATCACGACTATTATGCTTTCCGCGTCAGTGAACTCATCGGAACGCGAGTATCGGTCTGTGCCGCCCACACAGAAAGCGGTCCCCCGGTCCACACGAAGAGAGCTACTTGACTGCTTCTTTGGCCTTGTCGGCCGACTTGTTCACTGCTTCTCGCGTAGCTTCCTTCGCTTTCTGACCGGCTTTGGCGGCCGCGTCCTTCGTCTCTTCGGCAGCCTCCTTTACCTGACTTGCCGCGTCTTGGGCGGCGTCTTTGGCAGCGCTACCGGCATGCGACGCGGCATCCTTGGCGGAATCCACTGCCTTCGCAGCCGAGCCTTTGAGTTTGTCCATCTCTCCCTCATCCTTCCTGGAGCAGCCGCAGAGAGCGAAAGCGAGCACGACGAGGACGATCAGACTTCGGAGCATGGCGGTTTCCTCGAAACAGTGTCAGCAGAGCAACGAGAGCCGGCGGAGCTATCATCTAACGGGCAAAGACAAGTACACGCGGCAATGTATCCCTCAAATTCTCTTCGACTGGGTGCTGTTTTCTTCATCGCGTGGCCGAACCGGCGCTTCTTACGGGGCACACGATTTCCGATCGGAACCGGAAAGCAGATCGACTCAGCGAGCTATATCTTGCCCAGCAGCACCAGGATCAGGATTATCAACAGGATCAATCCAATGCCGCCGCTAGGACCGTAGCCCCATTCCCTGCTATGGGGCCAAGTAGGAATCACACCCAGCAGAATCAGAACCAGAACAATCAAGACGATCATTCCTAATGACATTTAGATTCTCCTTTTTTCGCTGCCGCCCGGTACCGCACCTTTAAATGTATCCAGCTCGTTCGTCACGTCTATTGATTTGGATCAAGTCTTGTGTACGTTAGCGCACGATGATAACTGAGAGACGATATAGAAGGGCATTTCTCACTGACCGCGTGCTTCCTCTCTATTTCCTTCTCGCGTCGAGTAGAACATCTGCACAACGTACAGCCGCATGGCTTCTCCTTGCTACCGCGGGATGGCCTTCGTCCCGGTGCGATGAAAGACTGCCTTCACTTTGGCGCGCCACTCCGTATACGCGGAGTTGGCAGCCCTGTCGTCACCTGGCCGCCATCTCACGCGGTGGCGCGGGATGCCGGATCAAGGGACTCTGGATTTGAATGGATGTGACCGTCGTGTCATGGCTTGCCGGCGCGCCGTCGATGCTCCGCATGGGAATCTGACTGACGGGCGGATGGGAGAGGCGCTCGATCCTGCCGAACATCAGGCGCATGGCCCAGCCGGAGGTACGAGCGATCGTCATCACCAGTCCCATCATGCCGATGATCTGCATGTAGGCGGGCTTCTTGGAAACGGGAGTCTTGTCGCGGATCAGCGCGACGATGAGCCAAACCGGGTTGTAGAAGTACAAATAGCCCGCAAGCATGGTCAGCTGCTTTTGCCAGGGGCGTTTGTGGTTGGACGCAACCACGTAGTTGCCGTCGCACATGTGCGGGCGCACCGCTTTGCCGCCTACGCTCTTGAAGACCTGGCCGCTGGTGTAGGTCGACTCGAGCAGCTTCGAACCCACCGCGGGAGTGAGCATCAGAATCTGCATCGAGACGGCGCCGGCCTTTCGCAGCAGCTCGATCTGATTGAGCAACCCGTAGTTCGACCCGCGCGAGTAGAGCGGTTGCGTGTCGTGATGCATCATCATCGGCATCGGGCAGATGCCCGCATCGCGCAGCGCACGGAACGCCTCGGTGGTCTTGTCGGCGCTCTGGCCCTTCTTGACCAGAGTCGCGGTCAGATCCTCGACGCCGAGCCACAGCGCGCGACAGCCCGACTCGCGAATGAGCGGCAGGTGCTCCTTCATCTTGAGCGTGTCGTGGACGGTCACCTCCGTGTACCATCGCGCCCGTTTGCTGAGCCTCACGCCGTCGAATTGCGCGCGGGCGAGCTTCTCGACGATGTCGAGCGTGCGCGACTTGTCGTTGAAGAAGTTGTCGTCGGTGCCGAAGAAGTGGCGAAGACCGTAGTCCTTGTTGAGGCGCCACATTTCGTCGGCGATCCGCTCGCCGCTCTTCACGCGATACTGCCGCTGGTTGTAGGCGGGGATAGGGCAGTACGGACAGGCGAATTTGCAGCCGAAGGTCAGGACGAGCGAACTGATGGGACTGCGCCGTTGCACCTGATCGACCGGCATCGCGCGCGCGCTGAGGGTTGCGTGCCGGCCCGGCGGTTCCAGCAGCCGGTACCCGAGTACCGGGTGGGGCAGCTCGTCGAGATCTCCGACCAGGCGTTGAATACCCGTGTCGACCAGTTCCTCGGGAACTCCGTTCTTGTCGCCGCGCGAATAAACCAGACCGGGGACATCGTCGAGCGCCCGGCTGTCACGCGCGCGAACGAACGCCGAGCGCATCGATTCGCCGCGACCGCGCGTCGACAGCAGCACTTCGATGAGGCTCAGCAGGACGAATTCCTCGCCCGTGACGACGACATCGGCGCTACCCGGGCGTGCGGGGTTGGCACTGAACAGGTCATAGGGCTCGTAGACGGCGTGAGGACCGCCGGCGATGATCAGCGGGCGATGCGCGGGATCGATCCGGTGGGCGTCGCGGATCAGATCCATGCACTGCTCGGAATGCAGGCTCATGCTCGAGACCATGAACACGTCGGGGACCCTGCCGTCGAGCTGCATTTGCGACGGCCGGAAATTGCGGTTCCACTGCTGCAGGACGATGCGGGTCTTGTCGAATCCGGCGTCCACCAGGGCCGAGCCTATGGCCCGGACACCCGCGGGCATCATTCGCGTGTCGGCGAAGATGAACGGCAGCATCCGCGTACGATGATCGAAGGCGCAGGCGATCACGGACGACAGGTCGTGTTCCTGCGCGCGAATCCGCAGGCGCTCCCGAACGCGTGTCAATTCGCCCGGTTTGAGCAGTTCGTCGCCGCGTGTGCGTCGGGGAAGTTCCATTGCGAACCCCCTCCAGAAGAATGTGACATTTCCGTTCGTCGAAACGCGCGGCTGCGGCGGCTGTCGTGCTGTGCGAATGTCTTCTAGGGGCCGATAGCGCCGTCGAACGACTGCTTTCAACGACTTGACTGTGCGACCGCTGTTGGCCGACTCCCGAATTCGCAAGTCGGCCCGCTGCCGCCTGTCGTGCTCTAGCGAAGCAGACCTTCGCGGACTTCGCTGTACACCCGACAGCGGACACTCACGCGTTCCTTTAGATTAGAACGCCCTCATTGGCGTGATAGATCACGATGCGATTGCGTAGGGCAGGAGGCGGTCGAATTCGGTCTTCACCACTTGGTAGCACTCGCAGGCGCGCGCCTCCAATCGGGGCCGGTCGAGCACGGTGATGTGGCCTCGGCTGTAGTGAATCAACCCGGCGCTCTGCAGCTTGCCGGCCGCCTCCGTGACGCCCTCGCGGCGCACCCCGAGCATATTGGCAATCAACTCCTGCGTCATGGTCAGCTCGTTGGAGGACAAGCGGTCCAGGCTCAACAGCAGCCAGCGACACAGCTGCTGGTCCACCGAATGATGCCGATTGCACACCGCCGTCTGCGACATCTGCGTCAGCAAGGCCTGGGTGTAACGCAGCAACAAGTGCTGCAGCTCCCCGGCGCGGTTGAACTCCTCCTTCAGCAGCTGCCCCTTCAGCCGATAGGCGTAGCCCGCGCTCTGCACCACCGCCCGATTGGGCATGGTCTCCCCGCCCATGAACAGGGCGATACCGATGATGCCCTCATTGCCGACCACGGCGATTTCGGCTGACGCGCCGTCGGCCATGACGTAGAGCAGAGAAACAATGGAAGCGGTAGGGAAATAGACGTGCTGCAGCTGATCGCCAGACTCGTAAAGGACCTCACCGAGCGGCAAGGGGACCAGTTCCAGATGGGGATACAGGCGCTCGGACTCGATGACGGGAAGGGCGGCTAGAAGATGGTTCTGGCGGGGAGTAGGAGCAGTCATAACTGACCTCCCAATCATCTAAGTCACAGGTCTCAACGACCCCCTCTAGGCACGATGGCCACAAGTCACAGTATAAAGACTTTTGCATCTCTTATGTATGCTATCGGACATAGCGCCCCGCCCGCCGATCCAGGGGACCTGTTTCTCTTGCCCAAGCAGTTCCTCGATCAACGTAAAAAGCGCGCCGTCCTCCGCAAAGTCCGGTCTTTCTAGCCCTGACTTCCGAATTTTGCTGCTGAAATTGCGCTGGCATACTAGGTTCGCTAGGGAAGATAGTTCATGGCTTATGTATGGTTCCTTACATGATTGCCTATTTTTACGATAGTAAACTAGACTTCTGACCTATCTTCGGAGCTTTTGATTCGACCCCGCCCGGGATCGACCATCCGAAGTTCGAAGAGTGGCTCCCGACGAAGGAGTTGCAAAGACGGCACACTGGGGAGCCTCATGGCCGGCGCAAAACACGTCTCGGTTCCGAATCACCTGCTTGCCGCATTGCCCCGCAAGGATTACCAGAAACTGCTGAGCGTCCTCGAACCGGGCAAGCTGGTCTTTGACGAGGTTCTCTATGAACCCCACGCCCGGATTCGGCACGTGTACTTTCCCAACGACTGCCTCGTCTCAATGCTGACTACCGTGGATACCGGCCGGGCTGCGGAGGTCGGACTCATCGGCTCTGAAGGCATGGTCGGGGTTCCCGTGGCGCTGGGTATCGGTGCTTCGCCTTTTCGTGCTCTGGTACAAGGCGGCGGCACGGCAATGCGGATGAAGGTAGCGGACTTTCATCGCGTTTTTAGCGAGAGCGTGGCGTTGCGGCGAGAGGTGTATCTCTTTACCCACTTGCTGATGATCCAGATCGCGCAGACCGCGGCGTGCAACCGCTTCCATGCGGTGAGACAGCGCATGGCCCGCTGGCTGTTGATGACCCGCGACCGCGTCAACTCCAACGAGTTTCGCATTACGCAGGAATTTCTTGCGCTCATGCTGGGCGTGCGGCGAGTCGGCGTCAACATGGCAGCGAGAGCGCTGCAGGAACGCAAGCTCATCGCCTACCGCCGCGGGACCGTCACCATCCTCGACCATAGAGGCCTCGTAGCGGCTGCCTGCGGGTGCTACAAAACTGTCAAAGACATCTATACCCACGCACAAGCTTAGGAGGGAATTTTTTCCCGCCGGAGCACCGCGATGCGCCCGCAGCGTGGATGCTCGGAATCGCATGCGGTCGTGATGAGCGCTCCAATGTCTGCTTAGCGTCGACAGCACCGTCGAGCGGCCGTTCTCAGAGATTTGGCTGTAGGGCCGCTCGTGGCCGAACTGAGTCGACCCTTTTCGGCCGTTCGCGCTTCCTGAAAGCAGCCGCTCAACGCGCAAACAAGTGAGCTTTCGTTCCAGCGTCGCGCTGGTTCCAGAGCAAAAGCCAGTCAAGATTCAAAATCTGTGTGCCCATTGACGCCCTAGCCTCAGGATCCGGCCGTACGTCTCTTTGTCATCCCGGTAACACGTGCAAGAAGCGGCTTCCAGGTCGCGGCGATCGAGAATCGTAATATCCCCACGGCTATAAGCGATCAACTTGCGGCTCTGCAGCGAACTCGCGGCTTTGGTGAGGCCGGCGCGGCGTACGCCCAGCAAACGGGAGAGAAAGTCTTGCGTGAGATGGAACTGGTCGGAGTGCGCCCGGTCTCGAGTCATCAACAGCCGACGGGCAAGGCGCGCTTCCATGACATGGAAGCGCGCGCAAGCGGCCGCCTGCGCGAGCTGGCTTATCAACACATAGAGGTAGCGGTTCAGTGCCCGTCGCAGCGCAGGGCTCACTTCGAGTTCGCGCCGAAATCTCTTAGCGTTCATTCGCAACGCGGACCCGCCGCCTTGCACCGATGCGTGCAGCGGCGAGACATCGACCCCGAGCATGACGCGCCGTCGGCCATGACGTAGAGCAGAGAAACGATGGAGAGGATAGGGAAATAGACGTGCTGCAGCTGATCGCCCGACTCGTAAAGGACCTCACCGAGCGGCAACGGGACCAGTTCCAGATGGGGATACAGGCGCTCGGACTCGAGGGCGAGGCAGGGCGGCCAGAAGGTGGTTTTGGCGGGGACTATGAGGCTCCGACACTAGCAACCTCCCAACATCAATCAGTTAAGCCGTAGTGCGGCAACGACCTGGGCAGCTGCGATCGCCACCACGCCGGCAGTAGAAACGTCCTGCAATCTCTTATGCGCGTTACCGCAGATAGCGCTGTGGCCACCGACCCGGGAGAGTTGTCTTTCGCCAAGCTTACCGGGACCCCTATATGTGCGCTACCGTACAGAACGGGGAGGAGATTTGGCTTAGGCTGCATGCGGTAGCGGGCACAGTTTGGTCGGTTTTGCTCTGTACGCTCTGATCGTCAGCAGCATGTAAAGCAGTGCTCGGGCCAACGGGGAGAAGCGTTCATTCTCAGCCCCGAAAGAAGAAGTACATGAACGGAACGGATTGTAAGCGCCGTTCCGGACGTCGGGCGAGGCTCAACCACTGCAGCGAGTGGGCCTCTCGCGCCAGACTGGCAAGCGATGGGAGGCAACACTACCAGGGCTCTTTCGGTCAAAGAGACCCGTTCGGATCCCGTTGCTATGAACGCTAACACGCTCACCGTGCTTCTTATCTCGGACGACGCCGCCGATGCCAGGCTGATTCGGAAGGCGCTGTCTGAGCCTAACCGACAACGAATGGCGTCTGGAACGGGTCAGGCGGCTCTCCGACGGCGTCAAACGACTGAGGAAGGAAGGAATAGCCGCGGTCTTACTCGATCTATTCCTGCCCGATAGTCAGGGCATCGAGACGTTTGAGGCGCTCTTCGAGGCCGCCCCGCTGGTTCCGATCTTGGTCCTAGCTAACCGGGAAAATGAAGATATCGCCTGGCAAGCCACGCAGCGTGGTGCGCAAGACCATCTCCTGAAGGATCACCTCGACGCTTACTGGTTGCCGCGGATTCTACGTAGCGTGATCGAGCGCAAGGCCGGGGAGGAGGCGCTGTTCATCGAAAAGGAACGCGCGCAAGTCACACTCAACTCCATTGGCGACGCCGTACTCAGTACCGACATCGCAGGCAACGTCACCTATCTCAATCAAGTCGCGGAAGGCATGACGGGCTGGTCCTGCCAGGAGGCCATAGGTCGTCCCCTTGCGGAAGTATTCCAGATCATCGACGGCGCTACACGCGAACTCGCGCCCAATCCGGCGACTCAAGCCGTTCAAGAAAACCAGACCGTGGGCCTGACTGCGAACTGCATCCTGATACGGCGCGACGGGTTTGAATCTGCCATTGAAGATTCGGCCGCCCCGATCCACGACCGGAAAGGGCAAGTGACGGGTGCGGTGATCGTGTTCCACGATGTGAGCGCGGCCCGGGCCATCGCGCAAAAAATGGCTCATTTGGCCCAACACGACTTTCTCACGGATCTGCCGAACCGGATGCTGTTTAGCGACCGGGTTGCAAACGCGATTGCCTTGGCCCGTCGTCATGGCAAGCAACGCGCCGTGCTGTTTCTGGATCTGGATCGCTTCAAGCACATCAACGACTCTCTGGGACATGCGATTGGCGACAAACTGCTGCAGTCGGTTGCACAACGCCTGGTGGCCTGTGTACGCGGCTCGGACACCGTGAGCCGCCAGGGCGGGGATGAATTCGTGGTACTGCTCTCAGAGATCGAGCGTGCAGAGGATGCGGCCCTCAGTGCGGAGAAGATGCTCCTGGCGCTGGCGGCACCGCACAGTATCGCCGAGAAGGAACTCCATATCACCGCGAGTATTGGCATCAGCATCTACCCCGACGACGGCCAGGATGCGGAGACCCTGATCAGGTGTGCGGACACCGCGATGTACCACGCAAAGGACAAAGGGCGGAACAATTACCAGTTCTTCACCGAGGACATGAACGTCCGCGCCCTCGAACGGCATTTCCTCGAAGGCAGCCTGCGCCGCGCGCTGAAGCGACGGGAGTTCGTGTTGCACTACCAGCCGAAGATCAATCTTGAGACCGGAGAGATTGTCGGAGTCGAGGCGCTCATACGCTGGCGCCACCCGGAGCGGGGACTCATCCCTCCGGCGATGTTCGTGCCCATCGCCGAAGACTGTGGCCTGATTGTGCCGATCGGCCGGTGGGTCCTGCACGAAGCATGCAGACAAGTCCAAACCTGGATCGATGCGGGTCTGCCGCCGATGCCCGTTGCGGTGAACATCTCCGCGGTGGAGTTCCAGAGCAAGGACTTTCTCGAAGGCGTTCGCGCTATCCTCAGGGAAACGCGTTTGAATCCCCGCTACCTCGAGCTCGAGCTGACCGAAAGCGTCCTGATGCAGGATGCCGAGGCCACCGCCCCGGCGCTCATTGCACTCAAAGCCCTTGGGGTGCGGCTGGCAATCGATGACTTCGGCACTGGCTATTCCAGTTTGAGCTATCTGCGGCAGTTCCCAATCGATACCCTCAAGATCGATCAGTCGTTCGTGCGAGAAATCACCGCCCGGTCACTTGACGACACGATCGTTAGCGCAGTAATCAGCATGGGAAAAACCCTCAAGCAACGGATTGTGGCTGAGGGGATCGAGACCGAAGAGCAGCTCGCATTCCTTCAGCGCCAGCACTGTGGCGAAGGTCAAGGCTACCACTTCAGTCGGCCGGTGAGTGCCGAGGAGTTCGTGACCTTGCTTAAGAACAACAGGGAACTCATTCCTCAGTTGCAGGCAATTTAATCGACCTTCCTTGATCCGATGAAACGCAACTAATCCCGGGGAGATAAGGTTGATAGGTGCACCATGGAGCGAGCTGAGATGATCGCGCGGCTCAAGGCGCTGCGCTTGCACGGGATGGTCGCTGCCTTCGATGAAGTCATCGACAGCGTGACGTGCCAGCTCCCCATGCACAGCTCACGCGAAGGCCCGTTATTCGCCTAGCAATTCCGCGACGGGGTGCAATTGCTCAACATGCTGTGATATTACCTTTGCGATGAAAATGATCGGAATACCCAGCAGCATGCCCCACACGCCCCATAGCCACGACCAGAATAGCAGCGCGATGAACACGGCTGCTGCATTCATTTTGGCGATTTTCCCGGTCATCCAGGTGGTGACAAAGATGCCTACCACCGTGGCAATCGCCACTGACGCCCCGGAGACCAATAGAGCCATCCACAGCGAGTCGAATTGGAGGAAGGCCGCCAAGCCGGTGGCTCCTGCGGTGACGACCGGACCGAAGTAAGGGATAACATGCAATAGGCCCGCGGCGACCGCCCACGCTCCCGCGTTTTCCAAGCCGATCCAAGCGAACGCGATCCAGCTGAGCAGCGTCACGAGCAGGCTGGTGATGAACAGCATGAACATATAGCGCTGGATCGACTCGTTGATGTCATCGAGGATGTGCACCGTGATCTTCTTTTTCGACAGAGACGGTCCCGTCAGTCGTACGAGCTTTCTCTTGAAGGTGTCGCCAGACAGCAGGAGAAAGAAGACCAGGAAACCCACCATGGCCGCTTCACCGACGAATCCCAAGGCCCCCATGGAACCCGCCCATAGCACGTTGCTGAGCTTGAACCCGGCCTGATCGACGACGACGTGGGTGGCGGGCTGCTTAGCGGCCGACGGACCGCTCTCCGCCTGGCTGGTCGCTTTTTCGATCTCGCGCGCAGCAGTCTGCACTTTCTGCATGTTAATGAGCTGGCCAATCTGCAAGCTGGCGAGCCGCGCGGACAACTTGCTCGCTGCTTCGGGCAACTGCTCGACTATCGTCTGCATCTGCCCACGCAATGAGTAGGTCCCCAGCCCGAGCGCGCACACAACGGCCAGCATCACAATGCTGGCACCCACAATCCTAGGAACCTTGATCCGTTCCAGCCACACTACGAGCGGATTCAGGGTGTACGCGAGGAAGATCCCTACCAACAGGGATATGGCAAAGCTCTGTGCCCACTGCAGGGCGAACACTAGAGCGAGCGTAGCCAGGATGCCAAGCGCCACGCCTCGGGCGTCCACGGGCATGTGAACCGAGAGCTGGGAAGCGTCCGACGTGACCTTCTCTTGAGTAGCTAGAGAATCAGCCGCTGGAAGTTCTGCGCTGCCCCGGGCTTCCGGGTTCATTTGCGCTGGAGCTGGAATGAGGACGGTGTCCACGGTGTCCATCGTAAAGTCTGGTCCGTGGTTCTCTCAGGACGCTGCGCCCAACTGCGGCAGGCTCACCCTTCCGATCCAGCGCGTTCGTTGGTTCCATTCCCCAGACGGTCTAACGAGAGCTCCAGCTCAGCAGTCGGCTCAAGAGAAAGCCTGCAGCTACGGCTATGCCCAGCGACTTCACAGGGTGGTCGCGCACGTAACCGCGGCACTGCTCCATCGCTCGCACCTGAGCATTCTTCAATTGCTCCCCCTTCACACCAAGAGTCTCCGCCGCCTGGCCGGCCGCGCTGGCGATCTTGTCGACCGCTTGGTGCGCGCCTGACGCAATGCGGTCCACCGCTGGACGCGCGGCATCCGAGACTTTGTCTATCACGTCATGTGCCCCCGTGCTGGCTTGATCGACGGTTCGTGCTAGGGTGCGGCTACCGTCGTTGGGACTTGACGTGACTTTTCCAGCTGCTTCCATGGCTGTCTCCTCTATCCAAAACGCTGACGAAGATCAGAGTTGATCCCCATTGATCTGACTACCAGAGGCAAGGGCGGCTTAGTGCATAAAGAGATAGATGATCACCAACACGACCACCGGTACACCGAGCAACCACCCAACAACATACTTGCCCATGACGCTTCTCCTTTTCGCAACGAAAGCAGCGATGAAAAGGCCTCTACAAGACTCGCGCCATCCCGACACTTATGGCGACAGGCCGATGATACGACTCGATGCGCAGATCGAGCCACCGGCATTTCCAGTCATCGCTCGGCACTACTGAATGCGAATATCGTTCTCGACGGCCTTCACACCTGCGACACTACGCGCAATCTCGGCGGCCTTGTTCGACTCTTGCGTGGTCGCGGCCGTGCCAGTCAACGTTACTACACCCTTGGTGGTGTTGACGCTGATATGGGTGGAACTGACGTCCTTGGCGGCAAGCAGGTCTGACTTCACTTTGGTAGTGATCCACGAATCATCGACGTACGTTCCTGTTTTTTCCCCGGTATTGGCGCAACCCGCCAAGCCCAGTATCAAGACACCCACGAGCACCCAACTTCCTCTAAATGCATTCTTCATCGTTCACTCCTACTTAGTTAGGATCGCAGCAATGCCGAGGGCGTAGACCCCGGCGCTGTTTCATGAAAGACCAATCGGCGCGGGGACAAAGCTACACCTCAATCGGTGCGCCTTCTGTGCGTTGGCAGACATACAGCTGGCCTTCGCCCGAATAAGATTTGAACTGTCCGGTGACTTTCTAGAGCGAGGCCGCAGCGGCTTCGCTGGGGACTCATCCAAGCCACATCACCGGTTGGACCTATGTGTGTCACCGTACCGACTGAGCGTGCTCTATCCACTATCCTAGAACTGCCTGAAAATCTGACGACTTACTCAGGCTTCATCAACTTGGAGATACCATGATGTCGAAATTACTTAACGTAGCTCTTGCAGCAGCACTCGGATTTGCCGTGAGCACGCCCCTGTACGCGGCCGACACGTCTCAGAGGTTCGCAGACGCTATCGGTCCACCGCGATGTCGGATGCGGAGGTCCGCGCTGCGTTGGACAAGTGCAACAGCCTGACCGAAACCCCTCAGGCGAGATGCATCGTCAACATCAGACCCACCGTCGCGATGAGCCCGAGTTCTTCAGCGTGAGGGAAATACGGTGAAGGATGGGACCGCCCTAACAGAGGCAGAGTACGCGGCGGCGGTAAAGGAATGCGAATCGGCAGACGCCGCTAGCAAGGATCGTTGCATCAACACTGCCAAGGAACACTTCGGACGCATGTAATCCGCTACGTCAGACTTTCGTTGAGGGGAATGGCGGACGCCAACGGCGCCCGCCATTTTCTCTTGAGGGCACCGATTCAGGTTCGTGTTCTAACGTCCTGCTTCGGCCGTTTCCAATCTAAAGCGGGAGTGCACCTCGAGGCCCTTGCCGAACTCTTCCCGGCATGTCTTTTCCCGGGTCGATACGCAGCTGAAATCATGCGCCACCGTCATCTTCGCTCCGGCTCCACCGTGAGCTTCTCTCTGGTAGATCGGCAAGGAACTATTTGTTATGGTTATCAGACGGCGCCCGAGTGGAAGTTCGAACCTCTTGAGTGGCGGCGTAACGCCGATCTTCCTGCCGTCCACGTAGACCTCTCCCCAAGGCTTGACCGCCAACAAAAGCGTTGCGGACCTGGGCCCCTGAACTGATGGTGCCTTGGTCGGCTCGTCCACGCCGGCTCTTCGTTCCGGCTCCAATCGCTCTTCCGGTGCGACGGCTTTCTTGAAGGTGGGTGGCACGCTCTCTTCGATGCGGCGCGCAGCCGGGGCGACCTCTTTTCTCGGCTTAGCGCGCCATGACGCGGCAGGCCGTGGCCTCTTGGGGTCGTTCGCGAGCACTGCCGGCGTCGTTACCGCCGAGCGAGTCATTTCCTGAGGCGCGACAGGTGCGGGTAAAGACTCAGCAGCTTCGGGCGCAGTTGGCTGCGGCGTTGCTGCGGCAAGCTGTGCGGCTGGCCTGAAGACAGGAGCCTCGACACGAAGGCGACTGGACAAAGTCACCATCGCGGCTGCCCGCTAGCAGCGGAAGGAGCGCATAGCCCAGCCACGAGCGACGCAACCAGTTTCGGCTCTTGGCCGTCGACTGCGCAGGTACGGCTATCGGCGCAAGGGCTGACTGCGTTGGAGCGTCGATCACGCCCGAAGACACCGCGGGTCGTCGCGAGGCTGATCCGGAAAGTTCTCTGACCCGGGATCTTGCGGCGGAGATACTCGGTACAAACAAAGCGGGGGGCCGACGGTGTCGGAGTAGAGACCTTGATATTCGAGCAACTCAGCCAACTCTGGCGCGGTGCGCGATAGCAGCTCGACGAACTGCCGTGCGACCGAGATCTGGCGGGGTGGCCCTTGGCGCATGAGTCGATCCGCGTCCTGCCTTCCTTCGCCGCTCACATATGGGTGGCCGAATTCGTCCTCGGCGATCTGGGCTTTACCGAGGTTAATACCGATACGCAGCGGCAGATCGCGGTAGCGGTCTTGCGTCAACGTCGCTTCGCGAATCGTGAGCGCGGTTGTAAAGCACTCCTCCGGGTCGGCGAGGAAGCTCAGCAGCGCGCCGTCTTCCCGCACCATCGATACAAGATCGTGAGAGGTGGCGCGTCCCGTGGCATCAAAGAGCAGACTGTCGGAAATCTTGCGTTAAGCGGATTTGATCGAAGACCGGCTTCGCGTCGTAGTCGGCGATTTCGAGAGCCAACAGGCAACAGATCAAATTCCTATGAGCTGTTCCACAATGTTCGGGCGTGTGACTCATGGCCCCGCCATCGGGCGAACAAAGTCCAGCAAGAGGAGAAACGGAGACCCAATTGCACCGTAGCACACTGCCTTAGAGAGTTCAATCTGGCGTGCGCGACGGTCGGGAAGGGTCTGATGGACCGGTGATCTGGCGTTACCTGGCGCAATCCCGTGCGGACCACCGAACCGCGGCGGCCTCGGAGCTTGCGACCAACGCGGCAAAGGTCGACAAGGCCACGTGGCCAGTGCCCATCATTGACCTTCTCGCTGGTATAACAGATGCGGCAGGGGTACTAAAGGCGGTAACGAACAGCGACCAGAAGGAGCAGCGTGAGCAAATGTGCGTAGCGGCGTTCTTCGTGGGTGAGTGGCATCTGCTACAGGGCCGCCGATCCGAGGCGCGCGCATCGCTTGAACGAGCAGAACGCGATTGCCCCAAGAATTTCCTTGAATACTTTTCTGCGTCAGCGGAGTTGAAGAGGCTTTCGCGGTGAATGGAGTCATCTGACTAGCCCTTGGATCAGGCTTCCACTGCGATCGGGCGCTCACTGCATCGATTCGAGCTAAAGACATAAAGTCGAGAAACTCATTCGACGCATGGCAACTGACGCGTAGCCATCCCGCAACAGCCGAGCTCGATAGTCTTTGATCTCGGTCGCTCTGAGCAACTCGAGCGGGTGCTGTCTTGCCCGTCAGTAGTTGTCCTAAGGAGCAGGTCAGCCCGAAGCAAGCGCGGGTTGTTACGCCATCTTGAATCGGTACTCCGGCCGCGGAGACTTGTCGTCGTAGTACGGCATCATCTGCGGGATGAGCGCCGCGAGTGCTTCCTGCCGCTTCTCGCTTTGGGGGTGGGTGCTCAGGAAGTCGGACTGGCCCTTGCTGCCGGTGGCTTGGAGCATCTTTTCCCACAGCCTTGGCGCGGCGTGCGGATCGTATCCCGCCTTGGCGGCCAGCTCGATGCCGATGCGGTCCGCTTCGGACTCCTGCTGCCGGCTGTTGGGCAGTTGCACGCCTACGGTGGTGGCGACCGCGGCGGCCTGCAGCGCCATCTGGCTCGTCGCGCTGGGAGTGCCAAGCAGCATGGCGCCGATCTGCAGGGCCGCCTGCGACGCCATGGCCGTGGACATGCGCTCCGCGGTGTGTTTGGCCAACGCGTGCGCGATCTCATGGCCCATCACCTGGGCGATCTCGTCGTCGGAAAGGTTGAGCTGCGTGATGATGCCGGAGTAGATGGCCATCTTTCCGCCCGCCATGCACCAGGCGTTGAGCGTCTTCGGGTCGTCGATCACGGCCACCTGCCAGTTCCAGCTCTCGGTCTCGGGGCGATACTTGATGGCCTGCGCGACCAGGCGTGCGGTGATCGTATCCACGCGCGCCTTCATGGCGGGGTCATCGTTGAGCTTGCCCTGCTTCTGAATCGGGGCCAGGACCTGGGCGTAGGCCTCCGTGGAAGCCTGGATGGCCTGCGACTCGGGCACGATGCATGAACTGATTGCGGCCGGTCACCGGGGCGCTTTGGCAGCCTGCCACGACCACGGTGATGGCGAGTATGAAGAGAACGCGGAACAGTTGCATGATTTCAGTCTCCTGGCAGGGCAAGTGGATCTCTCTCAGAGTAGGCGGATCGCTTGACGTCGAAACCGCATCCGATCTCGTCACGGGCCTGCCTATGCCTTCCAATTGAGCTTCGCAAGCTTCCTCACTCTGTTTGTTGGCTGCGGCTCCTTCTGCCAGGTTGCTGTGATCCGCGCGCCCCAAAGCGCGGATAAGCACGTCGATACAGTCCCAAGCGATCCGACCCTTTCTGCTATCTGCAAGTCGTTTCGTAACCCCAGCAAGATGATAGTCGACCACCCAGGTGCAGTCAGTGCGCTGGCGCACACAGACCAATTGGAGGGCGATACCCCGATCACCGCCTTCCGCCTCGCCGAGACCGACCTCGGGCACCTCCCACTATGTGCGCTGTCGCACCGACTACGCGTGGTTTTTCGCACATTCTTCTCAGGGCCAGCCGTTCGAGACGAGAAAGCTGACGCGCCAGGCCATTTCGGGAATGCATACTCAGGAGATTGGCATGAACAAAGCTCAAGTGAAGGGCCGAGTCGAACAAGTGAAGGGAAAGATCAAGAAAGTCACCGGCAGCATGGTCGGAAATAAGACGTTGGAACAAAAAGGGAGAGCTCAAGAGATCGTCGGAAAAGCCGAGGCTCGTTTTGGCGATCTGAAGGATGACCTGAAGAATGGAAAGCAATGATCGTGTACCGTACTGGCGAGGGTGACTGCCCTCGTTGCTGTGGCCGCGCTTACCGCGTGCGGCGTCGGCCTATCGATCGACTAGTCAGTCTGATCCTTCCACGACACCGCTATCGGTGCGGATCGATAGGTTGTGGCTGGGAAGGCAATCTGCGCCTCAGGGCCAGTTCGCTGCCGAGTAGGACGGACCCGGTGATGTAGCGTAACTCCGGGCGGCAGCGTCAAGTTGTCGGGCTGATCTGTGTTGCGAGATCCGCGTATCGGCCTCGCCACGACACCCAGGCCACTAGCCCAGGATACGATCGTAGGTCTTCTTGTCGGCCAGGTAACACCCGCAAGCAGCGGCCTGTAGACCGCTACGGTCTAGTACCCTGATCATCCCGCGGCTGTAGCTGATCAGCTTACGCTTCTGCAACGAGCCCGCAGCTTTGGTCACGCCAACGCGACGCACGCCCAGCATATGGGAGAGGAAGTCCTGTGTGAGATAGAACTCGTCTGAGCGTGCACGGTCACGGGTCATCAACAGCCAGCGGGCAAGGCGCGCTTCCACAACATGGAAACGAGTGCAGGCGGCCGTTTGCGCGAGCTGGCTTATCAACACATAGAGGTAGCGGTTCAGTCCACGGTGCAGTGCGGGGCTATCTTCGAGCTCGCGGCGAAATCGTTTAGCATTCATTCGCAACGCGGGCCCCGCGCCTTGCACCAATGCGTGCATCGGCGAGACATCGACCCCAAGCATGAGGCCAATTCCGAACATGCCTTCAGTGCCGATCATCCCCACTTCCAGACCGGCGTAGCCATCGACCGGAGCCACCAAAGAGATGAAGCTGTCCGTCGGGAAGTAAACGTGCCGAATACGATCGCCCGGCACGGCAGAGAACATCCGCGAAGATCAGGTCGACAGACTCGCAGTTCGCGAGCAGATGCTCAAGGTTCTTGCCGGGCAGGGCGGCGAGCAGACGATTTGCCGTGGGTCCGCGTTTCGTGAGCTGCATCGGGACTCTCCTGTAGTGGTGGGGAACCCAACAGGCGGCACAAGGAGAGTTTGGGAGGCAATCCCGATGTCGGATGCTGATTAGATGGGATAGATTCGATAGCGCCAATAACTCGAGACTATAGTAAAAGCCTTCGACCGTCTGCGCGCTAGCGCACAGAGCGCCCGAACGAAACTATTCTCAACCGAATGTGGGGATGCGGCGCCGCCTGATCTAAGAGATCACGCCGTGTAGGGCAGGAGGCGATCGAATTCCGTCTTCACCACCTGGTAGCACTCGCAGGCGCGCGCTTCCAATCGTGGCCGGTCGATCACGGTGATGCGGCCCTCGGCTGTAGTGAATCAACCCGGCGCTCTGCAGCTTGCCGGCCGCTTCCGTGACGCCCTCGCGGCGCACGCCTAGCATGTTGGCAATCAACTCCTGCGTCATGGTCAGCTCGTTGGAGGACAAGCGGTCCAGGCTCAACAGCAGCCAGCGACACAGCTGCTGGTCCACCGAATGATGCCGGTTGCACACCGCGGTCTGCGACATCTGGGTCAGCAAGGCCTGGGTGTAACGCAGCAACAAGTGCTGCAGCTCCCCGGCGCGGTTGAACTCCTCCTTCAGCAGCTGCCCCTTGAGCCGATAGGCGTAGCCCGCGCTCTGCACCACCGCCCGATTGGGCATGGTCTCCCCGCCCATGAACAGGGCGATACCGATGATGCCCTCATTGCCGACCACGGCGATTTCGGCTGACGCGCCGTCGGCCATGACGTAGAGCAGAGAAACGATGGAGAGGATAGGGAAATAGACGTGCTGCAGCTGATCGCCCGACTCGTACAGGACCTCACCGAGCGACAACGGGACCAGTTCCAGATGGGGATACAGGCGCTCGGACTCGAGGGCGGGCAGGGCGGCTAGAAGATAGTTCTGGCGGGGACTATGAGGTCCAGGCATAAATGACCTCCCAATCATCAGTCGGGGCCCCGACGATCCGGGTAGGCGCGATGGCCACGGAAGTTCAGTATAGACCATCCGCCGGGCACTATGTCTGTAATCGCACATAGCGCCCTGGCCCGCCGTAGGTCGCATTCAGTACGAAATCCCAGGTGGAGGCCCTACGAAAGCCCACGTCTATGTGCGTCGTCGTACAGACTAGGCCTAGCGTTGCGCACATTCTTGTCAACGTGAGCGCTCGACAACTAAGAGACCAAGTAGAACTTAACCGCGGTGGGTCAAAACTCGAGAGCCAAAGATGAGTGGGAACTGGAAGGACCTGTGAGCAACAGTCCTGTTGAGAGTTGTGCGGCGGAACGGTCGATGAGCCTAGCGCGCATAGTCGGACTTGTCTTCGCCCTCCTGACGGCGGGCTGTGCCGGGGTAGAGCACGGTCCGCCGGGCGGGCCGCCTCAGACCGGCGCGACGCAGGGTGGGGCCGCTGCGATTGAGCCGGAGGGTCGTCCAGCCACGCTGCCTACGATTCACTCTACAGGCCAGAGCGTAACCAAGACCGACTCACCGAGCGCGAAGATTTCTGCCAAGGTCCCGGCGTCTCCCAAGCCCACGAGCCGCTCGGAAAGAAGGAGAGCGCCGCCCCAGCGCTTGAGAAACAGCCGGCGTCACCGCCGCTGGACCTGGCCTCTCTGGAGAATCGACTCAAAGAGACCAAAGCCATCGGCTTGTTTACCAAGATCGCGCTCAAGAATCAGGTCGATGACCTGCTGAATCAATTCCGGGCGTATTACCAAGGGAGCGTCAAGACCACCCTCGCCGAGCTCCGGCAACGGTATGATCTGCTGCTCCTCAAGGTGCTCTCTCTCCTGCAGGACAGCGACCGATCGTTGGCAAGTGCGATCGGCGCGTCGCGCGAGGCGATCTGGGGCATTCTCGCGGATCGGCAAAAGTTCGCAGCCATCTAATTTGACGGCAAGGAGAACCTATGAGCAAACGTCTGACCGGTTGGGCCCTGATCTTGACGGCAACATTCTTCGCTGTGCCCTCGCTCGCTGCTGACGAGGTATCGCTCAACAAGGATCTGACGGCCGTGATCGCATTGCAGGGTTTGCCATGCGGTCAGGTCGTCAGCGTCAAACAGCAGGGTGACAACGACTACATCGCATCATGCCGGGACGGGAACCGCTACCATGTATTTGTCAATGCCGCGGGCCGAGTAATCGCGCAGAAGCAATGAGAGCCCACTAGCAGAAACGACATGCCCCTGGACCAGAAGGATTCCCCATTCTTGCTTGTAGAGCATGGCAAGGATGGACTGTGGCACGTGCATGAGAGGAGATTTGACACGTTCGGGGTCTTGTTCAACGACCGGCAAGATGCCTGCGATTACGCGAGCGAACGCGCACGGACCAAGAAAGACTCGCTGGTTCTCATACGAGAGCATCAGCTTCCAGTCGTCAATACCTACGTTTCTGCGAAGCTCGGCGTCATGTCAAGATTGTTCAGTTGGATGTGGTGATCTCGATCAAGTCCCATCACTCAGAAGGAAGCAAGTGCGAATCCTCTCTAACAGAGCAGGAACTGCGAGGGTCATCGTGTTCCGCAAGCACATGGTGTCAAAGATCTGCGCAGCCGCGATACTTTGCTGCGGCGAGGGAGTGTTGGCGCAGACAATCTATAAGGAGATAGATGCCACTGGCCGCACGATTTTTACTGATCGAACCGCCGCCGGCATTGTCGTGCCTTACGCCACGTTCTCTAGTCATCAACGAGGCTCGGTGTCGCCACCGCGCATCGCGACCGCCACGCGGTCGGACGTGGCTCAGGCCTTGTTCAGTAACTCTGCCATGACCTCGACGTATGCCGCTACTGTCGACTTCAACGAGGCAAGACGCAGGTTGACGCAGGCGCGGCAAAGCCGTCAGGAGGGAATAGAACCTCGGCCCGGAGAGCGGAACGACAGTGCCAGCACTAGCGCAATGGACAAGCGTTATCAGAGGCGCCAGCAGAGATTGGAGCGCGAGGTAGTAGCAGCGGAGCGACGGTCGCATGAGACGTCTCTGGTCTGGAACGCCTTCTTGAGGCTTCATGGAAAGACCGATGCCGTCAAGCTAGCGCAACCCTGATCGATCCTAACTCTGGCATGGTGCTGATATGTCCATCTCGCGACGACCTGCGGTGGAGCCCTCGCATGTCGATGCCATCGACGCTCTAGTGGCGGAGACGAACCGGCCAATGGAAGAAATCGCCGAGATCTATATGCGCGAACTGGCGCGTCTCCGAGAAGGAGCCCGAATTCAAGATTATCTGGTGCTGTTGACCAGCAGGCATGTCCGACAGGCCCTGCAGCGCTCGGGCAGGGGACGGTTGCCGCGCCACTTCCTCACACCTCTTGCCCGGCCGCGAAACCTGATGCCCGTGCCCACTGGGAATTGAACCCGCCGAGCTAACCGGTGACGTCCACGACCTCGCCGATGAAGTAGAGTCCCGGCACCCGTTTCGCTTCCATCGTTCGGCAACAGCTCGTCGGTGTCGATGCCCCCAGTGTTACTTCGGCTCTTGCGTACCCGCTCCTATCTCTGGAAAACTTGTGGGAGTGCAACGTCACCATGACCGCACATATTGGATCCCGATTCACCCGGGTATGTACGGAGGCGTACAGACTGCGAGGGGTACGCGGGCGATGCTGGATGTTTTCGGATTACTGGTTCCCAGAGTTTGGCAGAGCAAGGTGCGCGCGATGCCGTCACAGAGTACCAACGACTCGAGGGTAAATAGACGATCCTTACGTCCACCCGTACAGCACATCGGCAAGGCCGAATCCGATGCTCAGACAGCGCTGCAAGTCCCTGCTGCATTGTGGCAGCGGGCTACGTCGAATCGGCGCGTACGCTGCCTGCGGATAGGCACACACCAGTTCTCTTCTCGTCCGCGTCTAACCATTAGGTCACCAGAAAGGGAGCAACAAAATGACTAGCATTGCAGCTATTGCAAATGCATCCGCGCATGTCTTACCGCCCCTGCCCTACGCGGATAACGCGCTGAACCCCATAATCTCCGCAAATACGATTGGCTTCCACTACCGCAAGCATCACAAGGGGTATGTCGATAACCTGAACAAGCTGGTAGCAGGGACAGAGTTTGCGGACCTGCCGTTGGAGAAGATCATCACCGAGACGGCCGGCAAAGCTGACAAGACCGCGATCTTCAATAATGCGGCGCAAACATGGAACCACACGTTCTACTGGCGCAGTCTGAGGCCCAAGGGCGGTGGTGAACCACCGGTAGTGTTGAAACAAGAGATCGAGGCTTCCTTCGGCACCCTGGATGCATGCAAGAAGGAGTTGGCCACTGCGGCGACGAGCCAGTTCGGCAGCGGCTGGGCGTGGCTCGTGCTGGATGCCGGCAAGCTCAAGGTGGTCAAGACCGGGAATGCGGACTTGCCTTTGACCAGGGGTATGAAGCCGCTATTGACCATCGACGTGTGGGAACACGCCTACTACCTGGACTATCAGAACCGCCGTGCAGACTACGTCAACCTTGTTCTGGAAAAATTGATCAATTGGGGTTTCGCGATGGAAAATCTTGGGTAGTGCCAAGATCGCAATGTTTGCGGACCTTCGTTAATGCGGTAGCGCACAGAAACAGCTCGCAATAGCGCGTAGGAGGTCTCCTGCAGAGACCGTTTGGGGCAAGCCGGATTCCCTCTGCGAGACCAGGCGGGATCATAAATATTTCCTGGACTATGTACGGTAGCGCACAGTTGCGGGTTGCTTGAGTCTGTATTTTCTCACGAATCGAAGTTTCATAGAGTAAGGCCATCATGAAGAATGCTCTCTGTGGCGGTGTGCGGGCGGATGCTCGCACGGTGCGCGCGGGAAACGGGAGCGCGAGAGGCACAACCATTGTTGCCACGCAAGTGCAGCGCGTGCGCTCGGAACTGGCAGACATCACTCAGGCCCTCACGATCAGCCGGCAGGACGCGCAAGCCGCGCGGGAACACATCCAGAGCCTAATAGAGATCAATTCTCGGCTTAACCACGAGTTGATCGAGCTTGCGCGAAGGGAAGCGCAAGTACGCGACTTCGCCTATCACGACGAGCTTACCGGACTACCCAATCGCAGGTTACTGCTGGATCGTCTCAACCAGGCGTTGGCTCAGGCGGCTCGCCAGCACAAGCAAGTGGTGCTGCTCTTGCTCGACCTGGACTGCTTCAAGAGCGTCAATGACAGATTGGGACATGCTGGAGGCGACAAGCTCTTGCAGGCGGTGGCTAGACGGCTGGCGGATGGTATCCGTGGAGCAGACACCGCATGCCGTTACGGCGGGGACGAGTTCCTGGTCATGCTTCCCGAAGTCGATAACCGGGGTATGGCGGCTACGGTCTGGGGGAAGCTCAAGATGGCTCTGGGTGAGCCTTACATCATCGACGGGTACGAGATTCGTCTGACAGCCAGCATGGGTGGCGTTGTCTATCCGACCGATGGTCAAACCGACGAAGAGTTGATCCGAAAGGCCGATGACGCTCTGTATCGCGCCAAGGCCAGGAGCGGAAAGGCTTCCATTAAAGCCCTGCCCAGGGAGACATGGGCAGAGGCCGACACACGGTACCCGGCAACATTCCAGCAACCTGGGCAATGGTGCAACGACGACCTGGAGTTTCAGCGAGAGTCGAGCGGGACGTCGAATCAACGTTAAGCAGCATGAACTCCCTAGCCAACTTGATCACATTGGAACGAAGAGGCCTCGCCAGCCCGATGCGCGCTCCATGCAACGCCGGCGTAACCGTCATGCGTGTGGCCATCGTCGAAGACGACCCGTCCCAGGCGGAGTTGCTCAGTCACTGGTTGCGACGAGGCGGGCATCACGGCCATCATTTCGATCGGGGCGGGGCAGTGATCCGCGCCCTGAACCAGGACAGCTTCGATGCGTTGATTCTGGATTGGAACCTGCAGGACATCAGTGGCGTGGAGGTGCTCAGACGCATCCGTGGCAGCGGCCAGTCGTCCTTGCCCGTCTTGTTCGCCAGCGCGCGCGGCCGCGAGGAAGACGTGGTGAGCGCGTTGCGCCAGGGCGCGGATGACTACATGATCAAGCCGGTCCGATACCTCGAGTTCATCGCCCGGCTGGAAGCCATCGCACGGCGCGGCAAGCACCGCACGGAGCAACCGGAAGTGCTGAAGCTGGATGTTTACCATATCGACGGCCTGTCGCGCACGCTGATGCGCGACGGCCGCCCAGTTGACCTGACGGCTAAGGACTTCGACCTGTCGGTGCTGTTCTTACGCAACGTCGGGCAGCTGCTGTCTCGCCGGCACATCTGCGAACGCGTATGGGGTCGTAGTGCGCAGGTCCCTTCGCGGACGCTGGACACCCATGTGTGCCGCGTCCGCCGCAAGCTCGGCTTCATGCCCGAGAACGGATGGCGTCTTGCCGCCAAGTACGGCTACGGCTATCGCCTGCAACAGTTGGGCGCAGCGCCGTCGGTCTCATCAGCCGCTTAGCGTGACAACCGACGCAGCCCTGCCAGTATGGGGGTCTGGATGTTTGAAGGGTTGCTGAGATTTGGTTTGATTGCTCGATCCCTTCCTCAGCACCGTTATCGGCGCTGGCATTGGATACGCCACGTCTTGGCGCGTTAGCCGCTCCAGTCCTCCGCAATAGGCGGCACGCGTTTAAGGCCGCATTCAGGGAATAAGCGGGTCAAGGATTCAGTCAAACGTTCGGTTGTCGTGGGCGCGACGGATGACGAATCACGACAGCTCTTTGTACTCGACCTTCACGATCTCCAGCACCTGATCGCCGCCGGGCGATTTGAAAACGACCTCGTCGCCCTCTCGGCGTTTCAACAGCGCCCGGGCCAGCGGCGAGATCCAGCTGATGCGCCCGCGCCCCACGTCGGTCTCGTCGATGCCGACGATGCTGTAGGTGCACTCGCTGCCTTGGTCGTCCACGACGGTGACAGTGGCGCCGAAGAACACTTGGTCGGTCTGTTCCCGTGCGGCAGGATCGATGACCTCGACCACGTCCAGCCGCTTGGTGAGGAAACGGATGCGGCGGTCGATCTCGCGTAGCCGCCGCTTTCCATAGATATAGTCGGCGTTCTCCGACCGGTCACCGTTGGCGGCGGCCCAGGCGATAACCTTGACCAGCTCGGGGCGCTCCTGGTTCAGCAGACGTAGGGCCTCGCCCTTCAGGCGCGCGTAGCCCTGGGGCGTGAGGTAGTTCTTGGCGCCGGCTGGGATCGGCACGACGCCTTCCAAGTCTTCGTCCTCGTCTTGGGTCGGGCCGTTGACCGGTGCCTTGCTCATGTTGGTGGTGAAGCTCCGAGGGACGCGAAAATTATAGGCCAGCGTTACAATCGAACATTACACCCAACCGCAAAGGAGACCGCGATGGCCATCAAGATAGGTGACAAGCTGCCCGCCGGCACGCTTTGGGAATTCATCGAGGAAGAAACGCCCGGCTGCAGCATTGGGCCCAACAGCTTCAAGGTCGAGGATCTGGTGCGGGGCAAGCGCCTCGCCATTTTCGGGCTGCCCGGGGCCTTCACGCCGACCTGTTCGGCCAAGCATCTGCCCGGGTTCGTGGCAAAGGCTCAGGACTTCAAGGCGCGCAAGATCGACGAAATCTGGTGCATCTCGGTCAACGACGCGTTCGTGATGGGCGCCTGGGGCCGCGACCAAAACGCCAAGGGAAAAGTGCGGATGATGGCGGACGGCAGCGGGCTCTATACCAAGGCGCTCGGTCTGGAGCTGGACCTCGTCGCCCGCGGCCTAGGGTTGCGCTCGACGCGCTATTCCATGCTGGTGGATGACGGCGTGGTGAAGGCGCTGAACGTCGAGGATGGCGGCAAGTTCGAGGTCAGCAGCGCCGAGAAGCTGCTGGAGCAGGCGGAGAAGGTGACCAATTTCATCCCTTGATCGGTCAGTCAATAAACGAAATCAGCGCGTCGAGCACGGCGTCGGGTTGCTCGGCCATGACGTCATGACCTGAGCCTTCGATCAGCACCGACTTGAGGTTCGCGAGCTTCTCGGCCAGCGGCTTCGCGCTGCGCAGGGGCGTCATGAGGTCGCGGCTGCCCGAGATCATCAACACGGGGCAGGCGACCTTCGCTGCGCTGTCGGAGCCCCCGGCGTACTGACTGCAAGCGTTGAAGTCGTTGTACAACGGCTCCGCGGTCCGCTCCAGCAGGCGCATACTGCCGCCCATGATCCACTGACCCGGCGCGCGGTTGCCCCCGATCTGGCCACTTGCGCTGTGGCTCCATACATTGATCATTTCGATTGCCGCATGGTCGTGCGCCCGCGCTGTGTTGAGCAGCGCGTCCGAGACTTTCATGGGGAACGCCGTGGCGATCAGCGCCAGCTTCTCCACCCGCTGCTGGGCTGTCGCCGCCGCTTCCAGCGCGATCAGAGAACCCATGCTGTGGCCAATGAATACCGCCTTCTCGATCCCGACAGTATCCAGCACGCGCAGCGCCCATGCGGCCATGTCCCGAATGCTGGCTGGGGCAGGTCCGGTCGACTTGCCATGGCCCGGCAGATCCACCGCCAGCACGTTGAAGCCGTGATAAGCGAAGTAGCGGCTCTGCAGCGTCCACACGCTGTGGTCGTTGGCCGCGCCGTGGATGAAGACCAGGTTTCGCTGCCCAGGTACGAGCGGCTTGGTGCCGGTGTACGCGTAAACGGTCTTGCCGCTCAGTTCGATGCGCATCGATAGGCCGGGGCGAGTGAGCAGGTTTGAGTATTCTACGGCGAATCTCCGCCGTGGCAACATGCGGTACTGTGAGCAAGCCACGAGTGGCTACGACACAACCTGAAGGTTAGTCTTCGCCGCAAGAAGCTACGCGTCTTGTGGTTACGACATAACCTAAAGGTTAGTCTCCGCCGCAACAAGCCGCGCTTGCCCCACAGTGGCGGCCTGCGCGGCGTGTTGTCACGAATCACGAACCATGGGAGGAGGCAAATGCATAACAAGATCGCCAAGCTGGAGAGCGCGCTCTATCGCGTCCCGTTGCCGGTGACCCTGTCCGACAGCACGCATGGCGCGATGACCCACTTCGAGCTCATCACGGTGCGTGTATTCGACAGCGACGGGGCAGAGGGGATGGGTTACACCTATACGGTAGGAGCAAACAGCGCGGCCGTGCTCTCCCAGATCCAGCGTGACCTGACGCCTTGGCTTCTGGGCCAGCCGGCAGATCTGATCGAGTCGCTCTGGCGCCGGATGTGGTGGCGCCTGCACTACGGCGGCCGCGGCGGCAGTGCCAGCTTCGCCATTTCGGCGGTGGACATCGCGTTATGGGACCTGAAAGCCCGCATCCGCGGCGAGCCCCTATGGCGGTTGCTCGGCGGCAACGACCCGTTGGTGCCGTGCTACGCCGGTGGCATCGACCTGCAATTCCCGCTCGAGCAGCTGCTGAAGCAGACGCAAGACAACCTCGGGCGCGGCTTTCGCGCCATCAAGATGAAGGTGGGGCGTGCGAAGCTGAGCGAGGATCTGACGCGCGTGCGCGCAATGCGAGAGATGCTGGGTGCCGATTTTCCCTTGATGGTGGATGCGAACATGCGCTGGAGCGTCGACGAGGCGGTACGCGCTGCGCGTGGGCTGCGCGAAATCGACGTGTATTGGCTGGAGGAGCCGACCATTCCGGACGACGTCGAGGGCCACGCGCGCATCGTGCGCGAAGGCGGGTTGCCGGTGGCGGCGGGCGAGAACTTGCATTCGCTGCACGAGTTCGCCGCGTACATTCGGGCGCAGGCCGTGACCTTCCCCGAGCCCGACGTCACCAACTGCGGTGGCGTCACCACTTGGATGAAGGTCGCTCATCTGGCCGAGGCGTTCAATCTCCCCGTGACCTCCCACGGCGCGCACGACATCACCGTGCATTGCCTCGCGGCAGTGCCCAACCGCTCGTATCTGGAGGCGCATGGCTTCGGTCTCGACCGCTTCCTCGCGCATCCTCTCGAGATCCGCGACGGCTTCGCCATCGCGCCAGACCGCCCTGGGCATGGCGTCGATTTCGACTGGAAGGGGCTGGACGCGCTGCGCGCTTGAACCTGCCAGTGGATGCAACGGTCAGGTGCGGGAGCCCAGCAAAGGGCTCCCTCTCCCCTCGTGGGAGAGGGCTGGGGTGAGGGCGGTGGTGTAGAGGGGTCCTAACCCTGCACCGACGTGCCCCTGATCTTCGCCAGCGCCATATACATGCCCGCGTGCTGCGGCTCGGCTTCATAGCGCTCGGCGATCTCGAACAGCTTACGCACGTTGGCGGTGATCTTCTCCCGCGCGAGGATCTTGGCTTCCTCCGCCTTGTTGGTGCCTGCAGACGTCAGTTCGACAAAAGCCGCAATGACGCCTCCCGGGTTGGCGATGAAATCAGGTACCAGAGGAATGCCGCGGCTATGCAGGCTCGCGCGCGCCTTTTCCGTGACCGGACCGTTGGCACCCTCACAGACATACCTGGCCTGGATGCGGTCGACGTTGCCTTCAGTGATGACGTTCTGGACGGCGCACGGGAAAACGATGTCGACCTGCTGATACAGAACATCCTCGGCACTCTCGGAAAGTTTCTTCCCCTCCTTGGGCAATCGAGACTTCGCTTCTGCAATATCCTGTCTGACGAGCGCTCGATGCAAATCGGAGGAGAGAGGTTTGTCGAACGCCCACGTCCCTTCATATTTGGGATCGCCCAGCGCTGACAAACGAGCCCCTGTGTCACTGAAATAACGCAGCAACGCCGCGCCCAGCGCGCCCATTCCTTGAACAGAAAATACCGCTGTTGCCGGGCTTTCACCCTTGACCTCCATCATCGTGCTGCCCGCAACCGCCACGCCCAACCCGGCGATACCTTCCCGATCGTAATCGGTGCCACCCATATGGAGCGGCTTCCCCGTGAAACAACGGGTCGATTTGAGCTCATCGCATGCCCACAACGCATGCTCCGGACGCGCGCCGATATCGAATCCGAATCCGCCGAACTTGCCGCCGTTTTCATACAGAAGCGGTGCGCAGAGGCGGACGAAGCGGCGATACTGCTTTTCGAACCCGGGTGCCGATGGGTCGAGTTTGAGTCCGGACTTGGCTCCGCCCAAGGGAAGCCCTGCCGCCGCGTTCTTCAGCGCCATCGTCCGAGCCAGCGTCTTCACTTCGTCGAGCGAGACATGCGCAGTGATCCGCGTGCCCCCTTTTGCGCAACCTTCAAGCGGGCCGCCGACGGTGATGCCGGTGTTCCAGACCACCACATAACCTTCTACGCCTAGAGCCGGATCGCGCACGGTGACTTCCAGCTCGGGCGCCATACCATCGAAGAAGTCTTGCAGCGCTTTCAGTTCGGCGTAGAAGGCCTGCCTTCCGGTGGCGCCTGCGGCTGTCTTCATGGCGGAGATCAGCGTAAACGCGCGAGATAGCCCCGTTCGAGATACGGGAAGCCCGTGAGCTCGGTGTCGGTGGTGTCGTTACCCGGCAGGGAATTCAGTACGCACTCCCATCTTTTCGGGTATACGACCACTTTCCGTCCGCGCCCCGGGTCAGTCGCAGGTCATCGTCCGGGTAAACGGCATTGTCACCAGCAGTGCGGTCTCCTACTTCAAGATATAGGACGTCCTCCTCGCTGCGGTTGACCAAATGATGGGCGTCTCCCGTCCCCGCCCGGAACCCGGCGCACATCCCCGGTTCGAGCTTCGTTTCGCCCACGTCAGTGACCAGGACGGGATGCCCCTCCAGAACGTAGATGAACTCGTCTTGTTTGGAATGGGCATGTCGAAGGGCGGAGATCGCACCAGGTCTCAAACGCGTGAGGTTGACTCCGAAGTTGGTCAGACCGAACAGATCGCCGAGCACGCGCTTCTCTCGACCGGCTACGCGTGAGGCGAACGGCTCAGGATAATTCGTCGGCTTACGCCGCGGTGGTACATCTGCCGCGTGCACGGCGGGCGGAGTGACATGAGATTCCATTTCGGTTTCCTTCCAATCCGAGGTGTAGTAGCTGAGATAGTTGAGCCTACCATTCGCGGAGAGCGGCGCTCGCCCAGCGTCTGCTCTCGACAGCATTGCTAGCCGGCTCGCAACACTTGCACTTCAGATGATGACAAGCGAGAGACGATCGTTGAGCCTCATGAACGAGGCAGGTGTTTCGAAACCTTGGTTTTCAAGAGCGCAACAAGCGCTGGGTCCATGTAGTGATACTCGTCTGGTATATCGAGACACACAATACGCTTGTTGCCGAGATGCGCACGAAACTTCTTCGCCAACTTGCTCCGATGCGCCTTCTCCATCACAAATATCAACTGGGCCCACCCGAGCAGCTCTGGCGTAACGGGGTTCTGGGCTTCGCTGGCCAGACCGGCCGATGCAACTTCAATGCCCTCCCATGAAGCGAAGATCTGCTCCGCGGTAGGACTGCGAAGACGGTTCTGACTGCAAATAAACAGAACACGCATCAGCGGTCTTTGGACGCGGAACGTCCACATTGAGCGGGCGCCGTTGGCACGTTGTTTCTCCAGAATTACCAGCGCGATTCCACCGAGTATGGCTATGGACGCCAACACCAAGCGCAGGGTTACGGTCTCACCGAGGAAAATGATGCCGCCCAACGCCGCAATGACTGGAACACTGAGTTGCACTGTCGCGGCATTGGTGGCTTTCAACGCGGGTAATGCTGTGTACCAAATGGCGTACCCTATTCCGGAAGCCAGTGCGCCCGACGAAACCGCGTACAAGAGTCCCGCGCTATCCAGAGAGGCGCCTTGATACGTTATTACGCTCAATACTGCCGCGATAGGAACAGCACGTAGGAAATTCCCCCCCGTTACCCTAACGGGGTCACCCGCACCCTTCCCGCGCAAAGAATAGACGCCCCACGCAACCCCGGCTCCCAACATCAGTATGGAACCATACAGTGGTGGTGCCGTGAGACCTGGCAATAACAGACCAACTAGTCCTGCGAGAGCAAGGATAAGTCCGACGAGCTGCAGTTGCCGCAGACGTTCTCCCGCCCAAATGCCACGGCCAATCATCGTTGCCTGGACCGCACCAAACAGCAATAGTGCACCAGTTGCCGCAGGCAGGCTCACATATGCAAATGAAAAGCCCGCAGCATAAACAAACAACGCAAATGCGGACAGCCAATTACCCCTACCGGTAAGTGTGCCGCGACTCATTCGCGCGACCAGCCATAGCATCACCGCTCCGGAAAGCAATCGAATCGTAGTAAAGCTGGCCGCGTCAATGCTGGTGTCTTTGAGAGCGAGCCTGCAGAGAATTGAATTGCCCGCAAATGCAATCATGGCCAGCGACGTCAGAGCAATTGCCCGTGCATATGACATTGCATGCTTTTCCTAAGGCCAGGAATTAGACGCCCAACGTTCGCAATGGCCGCATAGGCCGCACTCATGACGGCTGACATGCAGACGTTGCCTCAGCCAACCGTGAGGGCCTTGAGTTGCTCCGCCAGGAGTCGCTTGCGTCCGCCTTTCCCAAAGGCGGCATCGTACTCCTGAATGAGCCCCTGAATGACGTCGGAATGCACCGTAGCGTGCATCGTCTCATAGCTCTCGAATTCGTAGATCGCGAGATACCGATACTCCTCTTCCCCTTCTAAAATCTTGTAACGGCGGCCACTGAGCACCCCAGGGAACCTTTCGATCGCTTTCGGGAGATGATCCTCGTTGTACCACTTGTTGAATGCCTCTTCGTCTTCCGGTTTGACCTGGGCCATGACAATCAACAATCCCTTCTTGTGCATGTTGCAGACCTCCTTTGTCTCAGAGTCACCCATGTTGTGTGTCCCTCTGCCATGCCATTGAGGTTCCCTCTGTTTTTCGCCTTCCAACCGGTAGCCCTTAAGCCGCCTGTTCCGTTTGGTTCTGGGCGGCGATCCAGTCCTGCATGAATTGCATCGGGGACCGGGAGCCTAGCGTACTGTGACGACGACGGCGGTTATAGAACACCTCGATGTACTCGAATAGGTCAGCTTTGGCCTCTTCGCGGGTGCGGTATTTCGTGCCATGCACCCGCTCGTTCTTCAGGCTGTTGAAGAAGCTCTCGGTGGGGGCGTTGTCCCAGCAGTCACCCTTGCGACTCATCGAGCAGCGCATGCGGTACTCAGTGAGCTTGGCCCGAAACGCGTGACTGGCGTATTGACTGCCCCGGTCCGAGTGATGGATCAGCCCCGGCTCGGGATGACGACGAAACCACGCCATGGTCAACGCGTCGATCACGATGTCGGCACTCATGCGCTCCTTGATCGCCCAGCCGACCACCTCGCGGTTGAACAAGTCCAGCACCACTGCCAGGTACAACCAGCCCTCCTCGGTCCACACGTAGGTGAGATCGGCACTCCAGGCTCGATTGGGAGCCTCCGGGGCGAAGTTACGCTCCAAGACGTTGGCTGCCACCGGCAGGCTGTGCTTGGAGTCGGTGGTGGCCTTGAAGCGCCGCTTGTGACGCGCACGGATCCCATGCTCGCGCATGAGCCGCTCCACGCGTGCTTTGCCGACCCGCAAGCCACGTCCGCGCAGCTCATCGAGCATGCGCGGCGAACCGTAGGCGCACTTGACCTCGGCGTGGATAGCGCGCATCAGTGCGACGAGTTGCGCGTCGGTGAGCCGCTTACGATCCGGGCTGCCGCCTCGCAGCCACGCCCGAAACCCGTTCACACTCATCGCCAGCGGCGCACACATCAGCGCCAGCGGATAGATCGCTCGATGCCGCTCGATCCAGGCGTACTTCACAGCGCATCCTTGGCGAAGTACGCCGTCGCTTTTTTTAAAATCTCATTCTCCAGCCTGAGCCGTCCGTTCTCGGCGCGCAGCCGCGAGAGCTCCATCTGTTCGGGGGTAATTTCCTTGGCCCCGTCATGTAGCTTGCCCTTCGCAGCGAGCTTGACCCAGTTGCGCAGCGTCTGCTCCACCAGGCCCAACGCTCTGGCAACCTCAGGCACCGTCTTGCCACCCTTGACCATCGCCACCGCCTGGTCCTTGAACTGAACCGTGTACTCCTGCTTCGGAATGCGCTTCATGTCTTCCCTCCGGTTAACGTCAATGCTACAACGCTACCGTCGGAAGGCGAAATTCGAGGGGAAGCTCAGACACCGATCCGAGGGTTACGCAACGAATTAGTCAACCGTTCTAACCTTGGTCTACTTGACCAAGAACCTGGGCCGGTAAGTCAGGGCTTATGTAAGACAACGTCAGCGCTGAAGTTGCCCCGCCTTCGTGGACGGTTGAGGGGGCAGGTCATCCTAGGCGGGCGTAGCATGGCGTTTCTCGTACTGGATGGGCGACAGTATCCGAGATCGGAATAACGTCTGTATTGGGTGCCCTGGTCGGAATGATGGACCATATCGCCGGGCCGGCGTTGCTAAGAATCCCGTCTCCCCAAAACCGGGTCAACTCCAACTGTCCTGCGCGCAATCGCTAGTCGTGATCCCTACAAATGGTTGGGCCCAACGCCCTGAGTCCGACGTTGCAGTTGCGACGGCAGCCAGTCCTTTAGAAGGTAAAGCGGTCGGCCCTTAGTCTCGTCGAACATGCGGCCCAGATACTCCCCCAATACGCCGATGGCGACCAACTGGACTCCACCGAGGAACAAGATGATTACAAGCAACGAGGGATAGCCCGGGACCGGATTCCCGAACAGTAGCGTCCTCGCCATCATGTAAGCACCGTAAGCGAACGCAAACGCAGCCGTGAGCAACCCGAAGTACGTAGCCACCTTCAGTGGCGCGGTGGAGAAGGAAGTGATCCCCTCGAGAGCGAAATTCCACAACTTCCAGTAGCTCCACTTCGTGGCGCCAGCAAACCGCGGATCTCTCCTGTACAGAACTGCCTTTTGCGGATACCCGATCCAAGCGTACAAACCCTTCATGAACCGGTGTTGCTCACGAAGTAATCCCAGGGCTGCGATCGCACGCGAACTGAGCAGCCGGAAGTCCCCCGCGTCCTCCGGAATGCGCGTCCGTCCCATCCGCTGAATCACACGGTAGAAGATGCTCGCCGTTGCTCTCTTGAGAAGCGTTTCGCCGTCGCGAACGATCCGCTTGCCATAAACGACGTCAAAGCCCGCGCGCCATTCCTTGATGAGCTCCGGGATAAGTTCGGGCGGATCCTGCAGGTCAGCATCGATGACCACAACGGCATCGCCGCAGGCGCGATCCAGCCCCGCCGTCAACGCGATCTCCTTCCCGAAGTTTCGGCTCAGATCGACTATCGCGACCCGAGAGTCCTTGTTTCTGAGGGTGTGCAGAACCTCCAGCGTTTGGTCGGAGCTCCCATCGTTGACATAGATGACTTCGGTTTCCATCCCAAGCGTGTCGAGAACAGCCGAAGCGCGCCGGTGGAACTCGGGCAGCACGTCCTCTTCGTTGTATGCTGGAACGATCAGGGACAGTATTTCTGGCTTTGCGTCAACCACGGTCGTCTCTCGAAACGGCTAACGTCGGAGGCACGGCATCCTCCATCTTGTCCCGAGACCAGAGCCGGTCTCGCGCCGAGTTTGGCCCCGGTCGCAAGTCACGTTGCCTCAAACAGATAGTTTTGGCAAGATCCGTTTGAAGATGACAGCACACCGAAACCTTAGTGCCAATTGCCAACAGATTTTATGCGGTCGAGCGAAGCAGTCCACCGCGGCCATTCCGACCGCAGCTGCCTAAGTCCTACCCCGCCTAGGCCTGTTGATCGCGGTACCGCTGCGTGAGCGAGATGCAACTTGACACCACTGATGATTCCGCTCTGGTAGCGCTTCAGCGGACTCTCTATTCTTCCAGGAATCCCACTCGCCGATGGCTTCATTGCACACGGCGCGACTGGATATACGACGCTCTGCGGCGCTATGCTCCAAGCTGCGGTCCATGTGCGCTTGAGGTCGGCCCGGGATCGGGAGTCTACTTACCTATTCTGGCTGGCCTTTTCGAGTCGGTTGTCGCAGCCGACATCGAGGAGAGCTACCTCCTCGCCTTGAAGCCGCTGCTCGGCTCGCTCCCGAATGTAACGATAGCGCGGGACGATATCCTAGCTTCCGGCTTCCCGTCTGGTAGCTTCGACCTGATCCTCTGTTCAGAGGTTATCGAACACATCTCTGACTCTCGGCGAGCGTTAGCCGAAATGTCTCGGTTGTTGCGCCCCAACGGCGTGCTGATCCTGTCGACGCCTCAACGGTACAGCTTCCTGGAAGTCTGCGGCAAGGTCGCACTGCTCCCAGGCATAATTGAGCTGGTCAGGCAGATCTATCGAGAGCCCGTGCTGGAGACCGGGCATATTAACCTCTTGACCTCGCGTTGCGCACAACGTCAAATCACCCATGCGGGGTTCGCCATTCAGGAGACGTTCAAGTCCGGCCTATACTTGCCGTTGGTGGCGGAGCTCCTCGGGGAGCCTGGAATGTACTTTGAACGCTGGTTAGAAAATAGAATGATAGGCGGCCCTATGGATTGGCTCCTCTGGACGCAGTACTACGTGGCCCGAAGAGGCTAACCAAGAACCGCACGGCATAGTTATGCACCCAGCGTCGACATCAGATCATCCTCTCGCACCGGGGCGCATGATCAGGTTCGCGTTGGTAGGGTTGCTTGCGACCGCCGCGTACTACGCAGTTCTCTGCATCTTGGTAGAGGTCCTAGCTTTCGGAGTTCTTCTAGCAACCAGCCTTGCATTCATAGTCGTCACAGTGGAGAACTATTTCCTTCACTACCATTGGACCTTCAGGAGCAAGAGTCGGCACGTACAAGCCTTCCCGTCGTTTCTGAGCATGAACGTCGTGGGGTTCGGCATGAACTGGGCGATGATGTTTGCGGGAACTCAGGTCCTGAACTTGAACTATCTTCTGGTCCAAGCGGTGGCTATCGCTGCGATTGTCACGTGGAACTTCATCGCGAGCTCGCTGTGGATCTTCGGTGGGCGTCACCTGCAATAGGCTCGAGTGGAATGATTCTGGCAGAAGACGCTGCTTTGCAATGCACGCAAGCGCATCAGGATGTTCAGTGAAAGCGATTTGGCTGGCCCGACAATTGTTGCCTGTCGAGCCCGCACACCCCATTGACCCATACCCCGGGTTATGCCCTGCGCGACATGGTCGAGGCACACCGGTTCTCGGGGAAGCAACTCTTCCTCGATGCATCGGTCAGCACCGCCCTCTTGCCCGCGCTACAGCCGGGCGGCTTCCTGCCAGGGGAATTGGCGACCTGAGGCCAAGTGTTGCCTAACTGGTAGCGTGCAGATCGCACATTCGTGATTGATGCTCTTCCCCCTTACCGAAACAAGCGCTACTGGGTTGATCCGCTTTCGTGGATGGTTGAGGACTTGATTTGCTAGGCGGGCATAGCCTAGCCGATAGGCATTCTAGACCTCGTCGAACCTATACGACCGTGGGCGACGCTCGGGTTCACTGAGCGTGCTGCCAAAGAAACAAGCTCTTGTGTCTGGCATCGTTTCTGCTAAGCGTTCATGTCTTTGTCCGCCGCCTAGGCGGACCGATACAGGCCAAACAGATGACTCTTCTTGCACGCTTCCTGAACAGGAAATCAGCGCTGCAGAGCACGCTCCAAGCCCCGAGGAGGGAGGGTGGCCCGGTCATGGAGAAGCCCGCGAGCCGGCAAGCGGATTCGGTGGCGGCGCTGACAGCTACGGCAAACCGGCATTTCCAGACCGGCGATCTGATCACGGCACGCGATCTGTACAAGCGAATCCTCGACCTGGATCCCGGCAGCGCGCGCGCGTACTACATGTTGAGTGGTATTGCGGCGCACGAGGGGGACCTTTCCTCCGCTATTGGTTTGGCGCAGCGGGCCATCGGGCTACAGCCGGCTGTCCCCGAGTTTCATTTCTCTCTCGCCGGGGTCTACCTCTCACAAGGGGACATGCGCAGCGCCCTGAGCAGCTACCAAGAGGCCCTACGGCTGAGGCCGGACTCTCTCGACTACCAAAGGGCAGTGGCCGGTGCCCTATTGGCTGCGGGGGCGCTCGATGAGGGGGTAGACGCCTACAGGGCAATAGCACGTGCGGGCACACGCGACGGGCTCGCCTACTTCGAGCTCGGGAAGGCGCTGCAACTGCGAGGAGATCTCAAGGAAGCGGAGGATACGTTCGCACAGGCGGTCAAACTCTCACCCGATTCTGAGGGTGCGCACTTGCACCTAGCGGTGGTACGCAGGGAGCAAGGGCGCCTGGTTGACGCGGAGGGGCCCGCTCGCCGCGCCGCCGCGCTGGCGCCGAACATGCACCAGGCTTGGTTCGTCCTGGGACGTGTGCTCGGCGAGCAAGGTCGTCACGCGGAAGCCGTAGAGCACTTCCGCAAAGTGCTTGCCATGCAACCCGAAGATGACGCGGCCTGGAGCGAGCTGCTGTTCTCGTTGAACTATTCAGAGCAGTTCAGCCCGCACGAAGTATTTGCAGAGCATCTGAAATACGGCGAGCGCTTCCCAAGAGTGCCGGCAATGGCCATCGATGCAGCACGTTTGAAGTCCGGCCGCCGCATGCGCGTGGGCTATTTGTCACCCGACTTCTGGCTCCACTCGGTCGCGCACTTCATTACCCCGATCCTTTCCCGCCATGATCGCGGCCGGTTCGAAGTGTTTTGCTATTACACGGGGCAGCGAGAAGATGCGATGACGGCACGGCTCAAGAATGGCTCCGAGCATTGGCGCCAGGTGGCTGGGGTCTCGGACGAGGATCTGGAACGGATACTGCGCGCGGATGAGCTCGACATTCTCGTCGAGCTCACCGGCCACTCGAATCATCAGCGGCTGGCCGTGCTCGCGACGCGGGTGGCGCCGGTCCAGGTAACCTACCTAGGCTACCCCAACACCACGGGCGTCGCGGCCATTGACTACCGAATCACCGACGCGCGCACCGATCCACCGGGCGAGTCGGACGGGCTTCATTCGGAGAAACTGTTCCGGCTTCCGGAGACCTTCCTGTGCTACGCGCCTCCGGCAGTCAAGGTCGAGGCACCCGCTGCGCCGTTCCATCGCACTGGACATATCACTTTCGGCTCTTTCAACAATTTCGCCAAGATCAGTCCGATCACTATCAAGCTTTGGAGCCGGGTCCTTGCATCGGTACCCAATTCAAAACTCCTGGTCAAGACGCGAGGCCTGCAGGATCCGGGACTATGCACGCTGTTGCTAGGGCGCTTTCGCGAACAGGGGATCGAGGCCGACCGTATCAAGCTCATGCCTCCCATTCTCGATCAACGGCAACACCTCCAGACTTACGGCAAGGTGGACATTGCGCTGGACCCGTTCCCCTACCACGGGACTACCACGACGATGGAAGCGCTGTGGATGGGTGTGCCCGTAGTGACTCTGGAGGGCGACCGGCACGCATCGCGCGTTGGTGCCAGCATCCTTTCGGCATTGGGCCTGGTCGACTGCGTGGCCCAGACCCAGGACGAGTACGTCCAGATCGCGGCCCGACTGGCAGCTGCTGACTCGGAACTCGATGTGCTGCGCCAGCAGCTGCGCCCGCGGCTGAGTGCGTCGCCGCTGACCGATGGAGCGAGGTTCACGGCACACCTCGAGCAAGCCTATCTGAAGATGTGGGAGGAGATGCTGTCCCGCTCTGGCGCGAATGCGTCGCCGGGCGTTACCGATGCGTAGAACGTGCCGACGAAAGCCTCACCCATCCACAAGCTAAACTGCCGCGGATCAGCTTGGCCCTGTTCCTTGGGAGTGAAGTCAACCGGGTCTGGCAGGTGAGATACTGCGCACGCAATCACCGGCGTTTTTTTGCCAACCGTAGCACCAGACCGTGCGTGATCTCGTCGATGAACCTCCCGCTGTACCCGCTCTCTTTCAGCCTCCAGCGAAAGGCGTTGCCGAGCTTCGCCTTGCCGTAGATACCGAGCTCTTTGTCCTGCCTGAACTTCGCAGCCTGCGCGTACAACCCCTCGGTGATAGAGGTGAGCTGGCTTTTGGCGCCCTTGTCCTTTCGCTCCTCGCTCTTGGGCGGAAAGCGGCGCGCGAGGTCCTGGGCCAGGGCTGTTGCGAATGCATCGATTTCCTTTCTCCGAGACCAGTCCCGCAGCACCCTTGCCTCCTACTGTAGTTGCTCACGGCATGCGCATGCGCCGAAATGCGCCCTAGCCGGTCCAGATGGGATCTGCAACTCCTCGCAGACAAGTCGACACTTTCACAAGCGGTTTGACCGGCCGCCGGATCCACGAGTGTGCGACCGAAGCACAGAGTATGCCGCGCGAGCCCACACTGAGTAGGCCTCAGCGAGGTCTGGCATCATTTCTGCTGAATTTGCCGACGTTCGCCGCCCACGCCAACGGCGTAGTAGCCGCGCTGTCCAGGAACTGTTCATGAGTTTGCTATCGCGCCTGCGCCGGAGAAGCTCGACCGCAGCTCTTGCTGCTGTCGCATCCGATGCGGACTCGAAAGAGTGGAGGGCCGTTCTTAGTCAAGCGAACGAGCAATTCCAGGCCGGCAATCTGGAGGCGGCAAGGACATCATTCACACGCGTCCTTACGCTCGATCCGCTTCATGCCCTAGCGCATTACATGCTGAGCGCGATAGCCAGGCACCACGGCGACCTCGAATCGGCCCTTAACCTCGCCCAGAGAGCTATCACCTTGGAGCCGACCAACGCGGATTTTCATTTGGGGCTCGGGGGTATCTATGCATCGCAACGGAGACTAGCAGAAGCCATCCGCTCGTACCAGGAAGCAGTCAGACTCAAACCTGAGATTACCGAGTGGCGTCTAGAGCTAGCGGCAATGCTCATCCGAGCGGGCCGTCTAGATGAAGCGATGGCAGTGTACGAGGCCGGGCGCGTCGCTGGACCTCCCGACGCGAGGGCGTACTTTAACCTCGGCGAGGCTTTGCTCAAGCGTAGACAGCTGAACGAGGCGGAACAGGCTTTACAGCAGGCGGCCATCATGGCCCCCGGGGCGGGCGGAATCCAGTTTTACCTAGCTATAGCCTGCCGCGAGCAAGACCGGCTTATGGACGCTGAAACGGCAGCCCGCAGAGCGATTGCCCTTGCCCCCGACATGCCGCAAGGATGGTTCGCACTCGGTAGCGTACTGACGCGGCAAGCCAAGCACGTGGAGGCCGTGGAGCACTATCGTGAAGCGATCTCGTTGCTGCCTGAGTACGAGGCGGCGCGGGACGGATTGCTGTGCACGATGAACTACTCCGAACATTGGAGCCCCCGCGAGATCTATGACGCTCATGTGCAATGGGGCCAGCGATTTGCTAAGGTTGGGCCGACACCGGTCGCGCTTTCGCGCCGCCCTGGGAGCCGTCACATCCGAGTCGGATACCTGTCACCCGACTGCCGCCAGCACCCGGTATCGCATTTCATCGAACCTGTGCTGCGGCATCACGATCGAGGCCGCTTCGACGTCTTCTGCTACCACAGCGATCCGCGCGAGGACGCGGTGACGACGCGCCTGAAGGGGTGGGTCAAGAATTGGCGCTCCCTCGGCGGCGCCTCCGACGCTGAACTGGAGAAGGTGTTGCGCGAGGATGGTCTCGATATCCTGGTCGAGCTTTCTGGTCACACCGATGGGCATCGGCTTGGGGTGCTGGCGCGCCGCGTGGCACCGATTCAGATCACCTACCTGGGATATCCTAACACCACCGGCCTTGCTGCGATCGACTACCGCATCACCGACTCGATCGCCGATCCTCTGGGCGAATCGGACGAGCTGCATGTCGAGAAGCTGGCGCGCCTGCCCGAAAGCTTTCTCTGTTACTCGCCCCCGGACGTCGGTGACAGCTCGCGCATTCCGCCATTCCGCCGCAACGCGCATATGACGTTCGGCTCCTTCAACAATTTGCCCAAGATCACCCCGATGTGCGTCACGCTCTGGGCCAAAGTGCTGTCCCGTGTCCCGGAGTCGAAGCTGTTCGTTAAGACTTACGGGCTGGGAGACCCAGGGCCGCGTGCTCTGTTGCTGGAGCAACTGAGCAAAGCCGGTATTGCAAGCGATCGGGTCACCATCGCGGGCCCAACAAGGGCTCACCGTGACCACATGGAGGCGTATGGTGAAGTCGATATCGCGCTCGACACCTTCCCTTATCACGGCACGACCACGACACTGGACGCGCTGTGGATGGGCGTCCCCGTCATCACGTTGGCCGGAGACCGTCACGCCTCGCGCGTGGGAGCCAGCATACTAACAGCGCTGGGGCTAACCGAATTCGTGGCTCGAACGCCTGATGAGTACGTCTCCGCTGCAGCGCAGTTAGCCGGCAATGCCGACAAGCTGGACAAGTTAGGCCGCTCGTTGCGCCGGCGGCTGACTGCATCGTCATTGACGGATGGCCCCGGGTTTACCGTGAGACTGGAAGCCGCCTATCTGAACATGCTGCAAGAGTCCGGGTGGTAAACTGTCGACCCCTTCTCTACAGCCTTGGCACCCTCCGGATCACCCTCAGGGTCTGTAGCAACGCCGCGCAAACGGAAGCGCAGTCGATCGCTCAAGCAGAAAAGAAAACGGGGAGCATACGCTCCCCGCTTCAAGTGAAGACTGTCGACAGCTTAACGGCAGCTGGACGGCAGGTATTTCTGTTGGACCGTGGTAGCAGGAGCGCCCGCAAACGTGAAGCCCGCTGGCAGAACGGTGTTCGTGCCGCACTGCCAGGCGATATCACCGTTCAGGTTGACACCGCCGACGAGAGACAACGTTGCACCCTGGATGTTGGTGTGCGCCTTGGGGGGCCCGTAAGTGACCGTAATGACCCCAGCAGCATTGGCGATGTTCGTCACATAGCTGCCCGAGACAGTGGAGGTGTAGCCAATCTGAAGGTTAGTGGCCGGCCAAGTGC
>CAVPKE010000007.1:0-145489 GCA_963705615.1 uncultured beta proteobacterium
CACCTCGGGTTGCCTGCTCGTCTTCCATCGTCCGGGCGAGATCACCTATCAGAATCGCAATTGCGGGACGATCCGCCACTTGAATCGATCTCTCCGGAAAAAATAGCCGGTCGAGCTGATCCTTCTTCGCGAAGACGTTAAGTATTTCTTTCCGTACTTCCTCATCGATCTGAGGCCCCTGGACGGTCGCACGGCGATCGGCAAAGCGCTTATTCAGGTTCTCCTTTAGGCTGAACTTGTACCGGGTCTTTTCAACGCTGAGGTAGTAGCAAGCATCAGTCAGCGCATCTAATACCGTCTCAATATTGCCAATATCCCCCTCCGGCTCCCCAATGGCGAGACGCACTTCAGCGACGCTGGCCTCCTGCGCTTCGGCACCGACCTGCCCGCCGTTGGACTCGAAGAAGATGGCCGTCGCCGCCTTCCGATGGAGCCTTGCCTTCCGGATGGTATCCATGGCCTCACTGTCCAGCCGCAACGCGTGGGCGTCCTTCTTGCCCGCAATGTCCGTCGTCACCGCGGCCTCAAGCTTCGTTTCGCCGAGCTGCTCGAATACTGCCGCGCGAAAGATCGGATCCTCCAGCGGAGCAGTGCCGAGCGAATGAGCCCGTCGCGCTGCGCGCCTTTGTACCCATCCTGATAGGCGCGCGACACCCACAACGCAAGCAACCGCAGCACGCCACGCGTCTGCTGGAAACGCGGCAAGGCCTGCCACTTGCGCTCGAATACGGAGATCACCATCGGGTGGAACGGGTACGTGGCGCGGAATGCTTCCCGTGCAAGATCAGGGTTGATGAGCGGTGGAATTGGTCGCGATGCTTTGGATCCATTCCGCGTAGACGTTGCAGGTCTCGTCCGCATCGCGTTGAGCATTACCCGTCCGTCGGGGTTACGCCCGCTCATCCCATTCGAACAGTCGTCGGCGAATGATCTCCGACGTCTCGGCTTCGGCCGACATGATCACCGCCTTGCCAACCCGGTCCAGCAGCTTCTTGAAGCGCTGGTGGTCCGCCTGATCTGCGGCGGTGTACTCCAGCTCGGACGCTGGGATCGAAACGACCAGCACGACGTTCTCCTGCCCTCGGACCGTCTCGGACAGAGTTTGGAGGAAGTTGTAGAGCTTGTTGTGGTAGCCGCTCTTGCGGTAGGTGCTGACGTAGTTCAGTCAGCTCGTCCATCAGGATCAGGCACGGGCGGTCCTTCGGCAGGAACTTAGCGGATGACGTCGCCCTCGGGGTCGATGAACTGCTCTTCGTGCTCTGCCGACGTTGGCGAACGCGTCTGCGCCGCCGAGCTGCCAGGCGATCTCGCCCCAGGGCGTCTTGCGCAGCGGTGTCCCGTCTTCGCCGCCGCGCCCGGTAATCGAGTCGAATTCGGTCCCGACGAACACCGCCACGGCACAGCCATCGGGAACGGTCTGGATGCCGCCTCTTTCGAGAATGTTCTGCACGCCGGTCCAATTGGCCGCTGCGGCGCCATGCTTCGCGAGGTGGTAGAGCAGCGTCAGCGCGTGCGTCTTGCCGCCGCCGAACTGCGTGGTCATGTTGAAGACTGCAGAGGTTTCGGTCGTGACACCGGAGAGCCGCCGCACGACTTCGGCGCCAAATGGTAGACTTTCCGTCAGATACGTCCGGTCGAAGAATCGCTCCTGGCTTCCTGTAGTCGTCGGGTGCGCTGCCGTCGCGCACCTTGTCGAGATGGACGGCGAACTCCGAGGCGTCGAGCGGCTTGCCTTCGCGCAAGTCCTCGCGTGGTTTGACCACGTCGTACCAGGGTTTCAGTTTCATCGTCGTTCTCTATAACCGTTCAAATCTTCCGGTATTCGTGTCCAACGACCACCAGCCGAAATAGCCAAACGGAAACGTCTCCGATTCGCTACGTGATCCCACCACCAGCAGCGTCGTCCCCTCGAGTTTCACGCGGCCCGCCAACCCCATCGCCTCGACCACCTCTTCCTGCAGATGCCGGAGCAGCGACGGTGTCTCTTCACTGTTCCTCCGGTAGCAGAAGACGATCCGCAGATCCGCCCGCACCGACAACACCTTCCAAAGCGAGTAGGCAATCTGGTCCTCTCGGGCGCTGTTCTCCAGTTCCATCACCACCACCGGGAAACGCCACCGCTTCTCGCCTTCGGCGAAGGCCACCACGTCCAGCGCCAAATACTCGCTGCGGTGGATCGGTAGCAGTTCTAGCTTGTAGCCTTTGGCCGAGGCCGTCAGCCCCACGGCACGGCAGGTTTTGACCGCTGCATCGGTCAACGCCCGCGTCCATGCCCCAAGATTCGCGGCCGATGCCGTCTGCTTCAGTTCAGTCGCAAGTTCTTGCCTCTGCACGACCGCGAAGAATGCTGTGCGGAAGCGTGAAGGCAATCCATCCGCCATCTCACAACCCCAAACCCTTCTTCCGCGCCAGCACGCCATCCACCCAACGCTTTTCAGTTGCGCTGGCCGGGTAGAGCGCTGAGAGCGCCTGGGCCAGGCGCCAGAAACGCTGATCGCGACCCGCCCCGTCGTCCACGAGAAAGCGCTTCAGCGCCTCGCCACGGCCCGCGGCGAATAGGATCATGCTTTGGTGGACGCGGTCGAGCGTCGTCTCGCCAACACGTTGCACTGTCTTCTCACCCCAGACGGCTTCGCTGTCACTGGCTGCAGCAAGTTCGCCGAACAGGTCCATCTGGGCGGCTTTCTTCTTGCGGTTGCTCGTCGGCGCCTGGGCCTGCTCCTTGCCGAAGAGATGTTGGGCGCGTTCCGAGACAGGCAGCAGTCGCGCCGTTTCACCGGAGACTTCGACGACATGGGTTAGATCTTCCAGGTGGGCGCCCAGCCCCTGGGCAATCTTTCGCGCCGCATCGTATTCGAGAACAAAGCCGCCCCTTCGCTTTGCCGCCCTTACCCTTGGCGTCCTCCTCGTCGTCGGTTTCGTCCTCGTCACCTTCCGCTTCCGTGCCGTTGGCCTTGCCGGCGCTAAGCGTCCACAACCACATCGCGGTCAGGCGCGCATCCGGTTCGAAACCGGCGGTGTCTGCATCCTTGAACACCTGAGCGAGGGCCTCCTTGGCCACGGCAGCCCAGACGTACTCGAGGTACTCCCTCAGCGTCACAACCTCACCGCTCGCCTTCTCGACCTGAGAATAGCGAGAGAAGACCTCTAACGCGGGGCCTAGACACGCGAATATCGCGTCAGCTCCAACCACCCCTTCCTCGGCAAGTCTTGGCATCCAGTCATGGATACGCTGGGGCAACTCCTGCAGAACATCCCGCCAGTCGCCGATCTCGTCTGCCTTCACTGAACCGTCCGCATTCTCACGTGGACGACATACCAGGTGAATGGACGAGGCAAGGGCCGCAGAGCCGCTAGCTCTCATTCGCACTGCCCGCTCGGTGTCGATAGGCCATGACGCCGTGACAACCCATCCCGCATCGATGAGCGATGACAGCATTACCTCCCATCCCTGGGTAGTCTTGTGGGCAAAGACAACTACAGCGATCCCGCTTGGGACGGTGATGCGCCGTGCCTCCGCAAGGGCGTTACGCATACCATCTTCAAAATACTGCTTAGTCTTATAACTGTAACTTGGATTTCTTTCTGCTAACTGCACGATCTCTCCGCGTTTGATAGACAGCTGCTCCGCGAATAGATGGGGGAATAAGTTTCCGACCATTCTCCTAAGAAAGACGTAAAAGAAATCAGAAAGGTCAGCATACGGCACGGCATCGTAGTAGGGAGGATCCGTCACGACCGCTGCGGCTGAGTCATCAGGTAGCGGGTGTCTCGTTGCATCTGCGAGCTCCACATGTCCTACGCTTATGTAGCCACAATCGCTCGCCTCCAGCACACGAACAATCCAGTCAATGGCCCCGTCGAGATCGCCTGATGCTCCCCGTACTGGTCTGATCTCAGCGAAGTCCCAAATGATTCCTAATGCCTGTCTTCCAAAAGTTCCAACAACGAACTCTCCATTGGATTGCCACCAGCTCAAGCTGCTAAATTGCGCCGCGACTCTGTCGATTGAAAGAGAGAGGCAAACGGTAACTGCCTCTCTCAACCCCGGTTCTAGATCGCTGGCGTCAAGTTCATTCTGAAGCTTCCCTATTAGCCGCACTAGCGTTGCAAGAGAGATGAGCTGACGGGGGCTGAATAATTGCCCCCATTTGGTTACATCGAGTAGGTGAATATTGAATATGCTTCGGAGATACGGGAGGGACTCATTAAGCAATTCATCAGGGGCGTCTTGGGTCAACCTTTCCAGTTCCTTCTTAGCCCTGCCAAGTGCAAGCTCATCTTCAGGATTGGGAAGGCGATATTCACGCCCGACTGTGCCCGCTCGGGTGGTAACGACAGCCAATAGCCTCGCATCTGCGGCTCCACCTTTGCGTCCGGCGAACTGCGCCCGAACTCGTCCCGCGGGGGTCGTGAAGCCGCACAGCGGACATGTAACTGAGCTCCGCCGCAGCACTTCCGTGCCACTCGCTACTGTGGCAGCACCTGTAATTAGCTGTACATCAATAGCATCCCGAGCTGCCACTTTGCGCTTCAGCTTGAACCAAATAGACTGGGCGCCCCGCCTTGCGACACATGAAGATCGAAACAGTGGGATTTCAGCACCACACCCAGGCCCTTCGCACCGAATCGTGCGAGCCCACAAATAGGCGACAGGAATAGAGCCGTCCTTATCTGGCGGGTAGAACACGGCCAACTCCTTCTCTGCTTCGCGCCGCAGCCACTCGCCCCACTTTCGCACGGCGTCGGAAAGACGCGAGCGATAGTTGGGTACATATTCGAGGACGACTTTGCTGAGCAGTACTGGGATGGGGTTCAGGTCACTGGCAAAGGCGTCGGCGCCCACTCGTAAAGCCTCAAGCGGAATGGAGCCCCCACCGGCGAAGGGATCCACGACAAGCGGGCAGCTGCCCGGCGCGCCGCCTAGCGCCTCGTGCGCGGCTTTGGTGAGCGCGCGACTAGTGTCTAGGTATTCCTTGACTGTCGAGCTATCCCAATTGGCGAAATCGGCAATGAAGTCGAGTAACGCTCCACGCAATTCCAGTGGATCGTCGAAGCGTGCCGAATCCTTCCGCGCAGCTTCGAAGCGCGGGCGGCTGTCCTCGGAGAGCAGGACCTGCCGCTCATGGGATGTCCAGGCCAGCATCGCCGAGCGCGCCGCCTCCCGAAACGTCCCAGGACAGTCCCGATGGCCCGGATCGGGCCACAACGCCCCGAGAATCACTGCCCGGCACGCCGCCAGCGGTCGTCGTGCCCACCAGATGTGTAGAGTGGAGATATGACCGTGCCGAATACTTTTCTCCCGCCGCGCGTGGGTGGAGATTCTCCGTATAGGAAGGTCCACCTCGATGAGCCGCCTTGGATACTGACTCACCGTCGGACGGCCTCCTTTAATTGATCGGTCAAAGCATCGACCTCCGATTCAGGGAGACTCGTCGCGTAAGTCTTCGCCGCCTCGTGTACTAGGGCACCCTCTGCCACAGCGCCTGAGCATGCGAGCATCCCGAACCACTCGTGATGATCCACGCCAATCGAAATAGCCAGAAACTCTGGAATGTTCAGCCCATAGACATTGCTCAAATGAGTCTGCACGCTCCCATTCAACAGCAACTCCTTCTCCGGCGGCAGAGTGCCAGGCAGCTTGAACACATTCTCCTTTGGATTGCCGGGCTTATCACCATCTCTCACCGCGGCGACCGGTAAGCCGGTTTCTGCAAGCGCAGTCATAATGCTATGGATCGTCTTCGTATCACCGGAGGGGTGGATCGCGATCGTCTTAGGAACATCGGATCACTTCGCCGGACCATCTCAGACAATATGCTCACTGCCACTGGGTCTTCAACGAGGACGTGCAACGCCTTATCTCGTCCTCCCGTCATAAGGCTGACTGCCTGCGCCGTTGTTACCCCTGGGATAACCCTTATTTGCCCAGTCCCCGCTCTATCGATGTAGATGCGAGAAGCCGATGGGAGCGCCTTCAACAGATGCTCGCTATGCGTCGTCAGAAGAACCTGATGCTTGCGATGAATGCAAACTTCGATGAGGTATCGACCGAATTCATGCTGGGCGCTGGGGTGTAAGGAAGTCTCGGGCTCCTCCAGAAGAACCAAGCTTCGTTCGGGGAGCACATCGAGCTGCCGAATCAGGTGCTGGACGCGACCCTCTCCGCAACCCATGTTCGCTTCTGAATAAGGCCGACCGGCTCTAACAACCGTGACCACTCGCGCGTGACGTCCCCCATGGCGGACCTTGTTGTCGGACATGCAAGTGCAGTACATGCAACCCAGAATCCGAGTGGCCGTAAAGCGCGCCGATTCCAGTAGGGGAGTTGATTCCTCCACCGTCACGTTCGCAGCGTTTCTCACGACGAAGTCTCTTACTTCGATCCTGGGAAGGTATAGCCCCATCCCTGCGAAGTAGGCCTCCCGCTTTGGTTGCACTTTGTACCCACGCCATCTCTTTTCAGATTCGCTACGGAATACCTTCATACTCCGTACAGTTCGATCCTCTTGCCAATACCCGTACTCTACAGATGCGAACTTCGTGAAAGGGTCTGGGTCCAGAATTCCGGAGACGATGAAGTCTCGGATGTAATAGCGCTCGGCCGAACGAACGGGACTTTGGTAGCCACAGGCCGCAAGTTGCAAGAGCGTGGACTTGCCAGTCCCGTTGAGCCCACAAAATGCCGTGATCGGGCTGTCGATCTCGACCACCGTGGACTCGTGGCAGCGAAATCCCTGTACATGCATGCGAACAAGGACTTCTCCAAAGTTTTGGTGGCGATTCGCTTGAAAAAATAGACTCTGCAGCTTGTTCCGGAGATCGTTCACTTTGCTTGCCCGTTGTCGCCGTCCGCTACCTTGGAGCTCGCACCGGTAGTTTGCCCGCTCTTCCTGCAGGGTAACGGGGTAGCGGACCGAATCGACTCGAAGCCGATAGTGTTCGACCGTGACTACCGGCTGCCAGTCCAGCGTTGCTGGATTCCTCAGAACATTGACGATTGGGCTCGGAGTGGCGCAGTGAAATACGACATAGAGCCAATAGTCGTGCGCCAGTCGCTGCGCGGTTTTGTACTCGTTGGACGTCAGGGCGATCTCACCAGAGTGCGCTCGTCCTTTGACCTCGATAAAGCGGACGTCGATTGCGGTCTTCGGGTCTTCGGGATGGGGACGGCGCGAGATCAGGTCAAAACCGCGGTTGTCTTGCTCGACGCTCTCAACGACACGCCCCTCTGCTTCCTCGTGGGCGATGACGGCCTGGACGGCGATGCGCTCGATCTCGGGGTCGTTCACCATTGGGGCAATGGCCGGCGCCGTCGCGTCCGGGTGCGGCAGTACCCAAGCGCGGCCAAGGTGTTGTATGTCGCTTACCGAACACTGCCGCTCCTGCGCAAGTTCGTGCCGGCGCGTCTGCAGCCGGTGATCGAGATCGCTCAGCTTGTCTTCGGAGATCTTGATCCGACCGTCAAGCCCAGTCTCGCGTGGAGCCCGATTCCTTTTGCAAGATGAGTTCGGCGAGCATCAGATTTTCGCGATTGATAATCGCGTTAAGCTGAAAGCTCTATGTGCCGCGAGACCACGCCGACCTCCCGCTCCCGCTGGCTATGCATCTCTCGCAGAAGCGGGCTAAGAGCCTGCTCAAATAGCACCAGCTCGACCTTGTCGCTGTTTGGTAAAGCATTGTCTTCTGGAACCTGTTGAGTTGTATCACCGACGGCTAGGTCGAGGAAGATCGTGGGCTGCTTGACCGAAAGACTGCCGTCCACGCCAGCCTGAACCGCGAACAGCCGCTTCGTTAGCGTATTGCCCCGGCCATCACGAATGGAGGCGCTGAAAACATCGCAAGTCGATACGGCACTTGGGAGTGGAGATCATAGAAAATCGCACCGCGGCCAGATGGTCTGCGACCTTCGCGAGTAGCTCTTCGCGCACCACCTCGAACAAGCGGGTGGCCAGGCGTGACCCATTCCAAGCGTCGGATCTTCCTTCAACACTTCCTTGTCGAAGACGATCGCTGCCATACTCACGTCCGAGCTTGCCAAACCGCGGCTCGAGGCGCTCCCCTGCTGGCCAGAGATTGCGCGGCACTCGCCCGAGCTTGTAAGCATGTGCATCTGCTCGCATTGGTCTTCGGCGAGCAGCCCAGTGATAGGTGCAGCACTTCAGGAAGAAGTCTTCGATGACCTCCGGCACGAGCCGGCGTTCCGGCTTCGGCCGATTTGCCGACGATGGCCGAGAGATTCAGTTCCGTCTTGGCAAGTCCTTCCAGTGTCGAATTCGGTGATGCTCGCGGAACCGCTCGCGGTCCACCTGCTCAACGATGCGCTGCTTGATCAGCTCCTCGGTCATCTGGTTGTGCGCATACATGTCGCGCAGCATCTTCTCCAGCTGGTTGGCGGGGAACACATCGCCGAGCACGTTGAAGATCTTGCCGGTGCGCTGCGGATCGAGGTCGTCCTCGATCGCCTCGATGCGCTCGAAGAGCTTTTGCAGCACGCGGCCTTCGCGGGTGTTGGTGGAGACGAAGTTGAAGATGAGGCAGTCCTTCTCCTGACCGTAGCGATGGATGCGGCCCATGCGCTGCTCCAGCCGCACGGGATTCCAGGGGATGTCGTAGTTGATCATCAGCCAGCAGAACTGGAGGTTGATGCCTTCGCCGGCCGCTTCGGTGGCAACCAGCACCTGGGCCGACTCGCGGAATTCGCGTTCGGCATAGATGCGCGTGCCCGGCGTATCGCGGTCGCCGATCTTCATCCCGCCGTGGATCTGCGTGAGCTGCAGCCCCCACTCGCGCAGCTTGCCAGCGGGCGTCCGTCCCGCCGTCGCCAGCGAGGAAGTCGAGCGTGTCCTTGTGTTCGGTGAAGATAAGGAGCTTCATCTTCGGGTCATCGAAGACGCCCTGGCTCCGTCAGGAGTTCCTTGCAGTGCGACGAGCTTGGTTTCGACCTCGCGCTGCTCCAGCTCGCGGGCCTGGTGATGAGCTTGGTCGAGCTCGGCGATCTCCTCTCGCAGCGCGACCGGATCGACGGAGGCGACGACGTCTTCCAGCTCGGCGATGATTTCCTGCTGCTCCTCGTCGGTCAGGTCCTCGAAGTCTTCCGGCAGACGCTCGGTTCGATCTGCTCCTTGCCGGTACGCCTCAGGGTCTCGCAGGATCTTCTCCCGCTTGTCGCGCATGCGCTCCAGGCTGCGACGGACCGCGTAGAGGCTGGAGGCGAAACGTCGCTGGAGCATCGCCATCGTGAATGCCGAGCGCCCGGCCGCGGGCGGAATCGTCGGCTGCGGCCTTGATCGACTGGTCCTCGACGTAGCGGGTCAGGCGATCGTAGAAGTCCAGCTCCTCCTCGGAGATCTGGAACTCGGTAGTCGTCGGACATTGCGCTTGGTGAACAGCGCCTTGACCTCGCCGGTCTCGGGATCTGGGAACGTGACGAGCGCTTCCTTGATCGCGGCGCAGGTAGAACGGCGCCTCGTGCCGCTCCATCGCCTCTTCCAGGCTCTTGACGTCGCCGTACACATCGCGGTCGAGCAGCTCGAGGAACAGGCAGAAGTTCTCGGGGTCGCCCTTGTGCGGCGTGGCCGTCATCAGCAGGTAGTGATCGGTCATCCGCGACAGCGCTTCGCCGAGCTGGTAGGCGAGCGTCTTCTTGTCGCGTGCTGTAGGCGCTCATCTTGTGCGCTTCGTCCACGATGATCGAGGTCCCAACGGCTGCGCAGCAGGCTCTCCTTGGCGTCTTCGATGCGCGAGACCCAGGAGACGGAGGTGACGACCTGGTTCTTCTCCTGCCAGGGATTCGAGCCGTAGTTCGCGCGCAGCACGTCGCTGCGGATGATCTCGAAGTTCTCGCGGAACTTGTCCTTCAGTTCGCGCTGCCACTGGAAGGTGAGGTTGGCCGGCGTGACGATGAGAATGCGCTTGACCAGGCCGCGGATCTTCAGTTCCTTGATGCAGCAGGCCGGCCATGATGGTCTTGCCGGCGCCGGGATCGTCGGCCAGCAGGAAGCGAATGCGCGGCAGCTTCAGGAAGTAGTCGTAGACGGCCTCCAGCTGGTGCGGCAGCGGATCGACGCGCGCGATGGACAGGGAGAAGTAGGGGTCGTACTCGTAGGCCAAGCCGAGGCGCATGCGCTTCGATGCCCAGGCGAAACCGGTGGGCGTCGCCGTCAAAAGGCTCTCGTGACGGCGCGGCACTTAGAAGAGCGAGCTGTTCCGTGCTGAGAACGGGCTCGTACACCCGGTTGCTCTGCAACCCCTTGCCAATGAGTTTGACGGACGCCCCCATCGGCACCACTACGATGACTTGTACTGGCTCCGGGAATACGGGACCGTGTACTGTCAGATTGGGTTTGAGGTCTTCGGGGCGCATGGGTGTCTTGTGCTCCTCGGTACCAACTCATCCGGAGAACACGCACCGAGAGTGTAGGCTCCTCTATCGGTGAGCGGCGAGGAGTCTTGAGGTTGTCATACTTGCGGGTGTGGCTCCGCCAGTGGCGCTAAGCTAGCAGTCCGCCGCATACGGATCGCTTACAGATGTAGCCCCCTCATGCCGGCCGCCGGATCCCAGTCCGGGGCAGGTTTTCTCTCGTAAGGGCAGAGGAGTCCCGCTAGGCCCCCACCCCAACCCTCCCCCACGCGCAGGGGAGGGAGTGATTTCCTAGCGAAGCTCAGCTACTGCACGACAGCATCGAGCACCCCGCCCGGTTGCGCGCCCAGTCGGGCCGGCGCTGGGCGAACTGCTCGCGGCCGGGTTGGTCGTCGTAGGGGCGGCGCAGGACGTCGAGCAGTTCGTGGATGCCGGCGGCATCGCCCTGTTCGGCGCGGTCGATCGCCTGCTGCGCGAGGTAGTTGCGCAGGACGTAGCGGGGGTTGGCGGCATGCATGCGTGCGCGCCGCTCGGTGGGCGGCAGCCCATCGCGGCGTACGCGTGCGGCATAGCGGGCCAGCCAGTCGTTGAACGCCGGCTCGGCGCGCCGCTGCTTCGCCTCGTCGTAGAACGCGTGGGTGAGCGGCGCCAAGCGTCGGCGCGTCGAGGTCCACGTCGCTCAGCGCGCGGAAGAACAGGGTCATGTCGACCTCCGCTTCCTGCAGCAGCGCGTACAGCGCCTGCATCAGCTCGACGTCCTCGTCCAGGCACTCCGCCAGGCCCAGCTTGGCCGCGATGTTGCTGCGCTCGGCCGCGACGTACGTGTCGGCATAACGCTGCAGCCCCGCGTGCAGGGGATCGGCCGAGGCGAAGGCGGGCGCCAGCGCATTGGCGAGCTGGCCGAGATTCCAGTACGCGATCTGCGGCTGCTGGCCGAAGCGGTAGCGGCGCTGCCCCGCGTCGGTGGTGTTGGGCGTCCAGTCGAGGTCGAAGTCGTCGATCCAGCCATACGGCCCGTAGTCGATGGTGAGCCCCAGGATGGACATGTTGTCGGTGTTCATCACCCCGTGCACGAAGCCCACCCGCATCCAGTGCGCGATCATGCGCGCGGTGCGCTCGCACACCTGCCCGAACCACTCTGCGCGCAGCTGCTCGCTCGCACTCTCCCCTGCCCCGAGACCCAGCTCCGGAAAATCGCGCCGGATGGTGAAGTCGATCAGCTGCTTCAGCAGGGCCACGTCGTCGCGCGAGGCCGGCAGCTCGAAGTTGCCGAAGCGGATGAACGAGGGCGCCACCCGGCACACGATCGCACCGGGCTCGGCCTTGGGGTGGCCGTCGTAGAACATGTCGCGCACGACCTCGCTCGCCGGTCGCCACCAGGCTCAGCGCGCGGGTGGTGGGCACGCCGAGGTGATGCATCGCCTCGCTGCAGAGGAACTCGCGCACCGAGGAGCGCAGCACGGCGCGGCCGTCGGCGGTGCGCGCATAGGGCGTGGGGCCCGCGCCCTTGAGCTGCAGCTCCCAGCGCTCGCCCGCCGCGTTGATGGTTTCGCCCAGGGTGATGGCGCGCCCGTCACCGAGCTGCCCGGCCCAGTGGCCGAACTGGTGCCCGCCGTAGTTGGCCGCATAGGGCTGCATGCCCTCGAGCAGCGCGTTGCCGCCGAAGACCTGCGCAAACTCCGGCGAGGCGATGGCGGCTTCGTCGATGCCCAGCAGCGCCGCCACTTCGGGCGAATGCGCGATGAGCCGCGGCGCGGAGACCGGCTCGGGCTTCACCCACGAGTACAGCGCCCCGTGCACCTGCCGCCGCTGCGGGCCAACGTGGGGATCGGCCGGCAGCTCGCGGACGAAGCGGTTGTCGAAGCGGAGGGATTGCAGGGAGCCGGTTGCCGGCGGGGGGAGAGAGGCGAGATCGTTCATTTGGGTCAGTCTACTCCCACCACCCCGCCCACTGCGTGGTCACCCCTCCTCCGGCAGGAGGGGAAAAAGCTTGCGTTGTTTCCCGTGATCGTATGTCGAGTCGTATTGGATAGTACCGAACTGGTCGAGAATCGCCTGCTGACGCAGCCAACGCACGTACTCGCCAAGAGCTCGGTTGACGGCCTCCCGTTTTGTCTTGTGTCGGCCGAGCTTCTGCGCGACTTCGACGAGCTTGTCGTCGAGATCTAGATTCGTTGCCATGTCTGTTCCGGAGAGTTCGCGACGTAGTTTACACAAAGGCTTGTTGCTCCACTCCGACTCACGCGACTCGCCGAGCCGATGCAGAGCCCGCCTTAGCGGATCGCTTTCTCGGCACCCGCACAGACCTCACCTGCAGGCTCACGCCGCTGTGCCGCTGCAGCTGGGCAAGCACGCTGAAGATGTTAGCGGCGGTCGGATTGCCGCTCGGTCCGAACATGCGCACTAGGCTTTTCTCGGGCGTGCCGGTCCGCCGGCTCAGCTCGGCGTATCCCATCGAGCCTTTGATCACGTCGCGAATCAGGCTGCGAGCCACGTCGAGTTCGCCGGCGAGCATCTCCTGCACGGCCTCCTGAAGTAGCTCATCGGCGAAGGCCTCTTCACGGCCGACACGGGCTTGTACGACTTCATCGAATGGACGCCCACGTGGCGCGTTACTCATGATCCTTGCCTCCTAGCTACGCTTGCGCCGCTTGTAGTCCGCCCAGCGGCCTTGTGCGGCAGCGATGTCCAGCTGCTGGCGCTGCTTGGTTCCGCCCCCAAGCAGAACGATCAAGCGGTCACCGTCCCGCCCGAAGTACACACGGTAGCCAGGTCCCCAATCGATGCGTCGCTCCAGCACTCCGCTTCCGACTGGCTTGACTTCAGAGAGGTTGCCCGCTGCATTCGCTTGAGTGTGTGGCAGCTGCGGTGAACGTCGAGGTCATTACAGACCCGAAACGGCTCCGCCCGCTTGAATCCCGGTAGGTGACCAGCTCAAGCATTGCTTAAGTAACATATACGTTACGACATGTCCACCGACAGACGGAGAGGAAACCGCTTTACGACCCTTCCTGCCAGGAGGGCTCACAGGCGGGTGTTGAAGCTGTCCACCGCCCTCGTATCGGCCCTCTCCTATGAGGCGACTCTGACTCAGTGCGAGCCGCTGCTCGTCCTCGACCTGGAGGGCCTCGCGCGTGGTTCCGTCGGGATCTCCGGTTCCGTTCCGCGGCTGAGGATTGCAAGATAGCGGTCGTACACGAACACCCGATCGCGCTGCCGGCCGGTCGCCTCACGGACGATACGTACCTGCGCGAGGTTTTCCAGCGCTTTGGTCACGGTCGGAACCGAGAGCTTCGACTCGGCAGCCATGCTGGCGATCGTGCAGATCGGCCGTGATTGCAGCGCGTGGTGGACGCGGATGGCCGAGCTGGCGGCCCGACCCAGCTCGGTGAGCTTGTCGCCATCCCTTCGAAACAGCTCGGACAACGCTCGCGCGGTCTCGACGGCACCGGCCGCCGTGTGCGCGACTGCTTCCACGAAAAAGGCCAGCCAGCGCTCCCAATCACCTTCCCGGCGCACGACGTCGAGCAGCTCGTAGTATTGCTGCCGGTGCTCCTTGAGGTAGAGGCTCAAGTAGAGCAAGGGTTCCTGCAAGACGCCTTCCACGCAAAGCAAGAGCGCGATCAGCAGCCGGCCTACGCGGCCGTTGCCGTCCAGAAAGGGGTGGATCGTCTCGAACTGGAGATGCGCGAGCGCTGCCTTCACCAGTGTGGAGGTGCGCTCCGGTTGATCGTGAATGAACCGCTCGAGCGCCGCCATGCAATCGGGCACGCGTTGCGGCGGCGGTGGAACGAAGGACGCATTGCCCGCCGCGTTCCTCCGATCCAATTCTGCGACGCGGCTGCTTGCCAGCACCGCGACCCTTCGCAGCAGAATGCCGTGTACTTCGCACAGCAGCCGATTGGAGACGGAAATCCCTCACGCAGCCGCAACCCGTGCTCCAGCGCCGCGACGTAGTTGGAGACTCGAGCCGCAGGGGAACGCCAGGCGTTCCCTCCAGCTCGTACAACAACAGATCCGACAATGACGATTGGGTCCCCTCTATCTGAGAGGACAGAACGGCTTCTTTGCGGACGTACGTGTACAGGAACAAATGCGTGTCGGGGAGCAGGCTGCTCACACTGTCCAGGCGTCCCAGCGCGAGCAGGCGCACGGTCGAACGCCTCTCGCAAATCCGCATTCCAGTCGAGCGGCGGGCTGGGCGGGAGGGGTGCAGGCACGAAGGCGCGGACTGTCTCTGCGCCCGACCGACGAAGCCGTTTCGTATGTGCCAGTCGAGCCGCGTCTCAAGGGGGCTAATTAAAGTGAGCTTAACCAGGGCAGAGCTTATTAAAGCTTTGGCAGATTAGCTTTAACAGCTCGTCGCGTCAATCACTTACAGACGGGTTTTGGGGCTTCCCGACTTCCGTGAAGCTGGCCGCGGAGTTCTCGCACGCGGGGCGGAAGAGGAACAAGCGGCTCGAACCCGCCGCGGATGGCCTCAGCCAGGTTGCCGGGTAATGCTCGGCCTTCGGCAAGGGTCGCCTGCAGGATATGTCGAGCCTCCTCCTCCATCGATCGCTTGTGGCGCGCCGCTCCCACGCCGATGCGGATCGCACGCAAGCGAGCCCTCTGATCTAATACGAGAAATGCTCGGTCGCTTTCGCCTCTACAGCGGGCTAATCCTGTTCGCGTACCTGGTGGGACATCTCGCCAACCACGCGCTCGGCGTGATCTCGCTCGAGGCGATGAACGCCGGCATACCGTTCACCATCGCGCCTTGGCGCACTCTGCCTGGCACCGTGCTGCTGGGTGGCGCCGCCCTGGTCCATGTCACCGTCGGGCTGCGTTCGCTGTATCTGCGCCAGACGCTGCGCATGCCGGCGTGGCAGCTCGCCCAGACCGTGCTCGGACTTCTCATTCCGTTCGGCTTGATCGGGCATGTCCTCGGCAGCCGCGGCTTGCATGAGGCATTCGGGGTTCATGGCAGTTACCTCACCGAGCTTGCCGCATTGTGGCTGCTGCTGCCGGGATTCGGGGTGTTGCAGGCGGTGCTGGTGGTGGTTGCCTGGCTGCATGCGTGCATCGGCCTGCACACCTGGCTCAGACTCAAGCCGTGGTACGCGGCGCACGAGCGGCTCGCCTTCTGCGTTCGCGCTGCTGTGGCCGGCGCTCGCGCTTGCCGGTTATGTCTCCGGCGGGATGCAGGTGGTGCGGCGGGCGGCCGAGGAGGGCTGGTTCGAACACATGGCCACTGAGGCCGGCCTGACCTTCAGCATGATCGACTGGGTGATGCACTGGGACACTCGCGTCACCGCGGGCTTCGCGCTCCTGCTGGTGGCGTTGTTCGCGATGCGCGTGCAGCGGACGCGGCGTGCCCCCGCCACCGGTCAGCTGCGCCTGCGCTACCAGGATCGCACGATGGTCGCTGTGCGCCCCGGCATGACCGTGCTCGAGGCGCTGCGCGCTGCGCGCATCCCGCACGCTTCGGTGTGCGGCGGGCGCGGGCGCTGCTCGACCTGCCGGATCCATATCGATGCCGGCGCCGAGCACTTGCCGGCCCCGCACGATGACGAGCTCAGGGTGCTCAGGCGAATCGCAGCGCCGGCGTCGGTGCGGCTCGCCTGCCAGCTGCGTCCGCTGACCCACCTGTCGGTCACCCCACTGCTGCCCGCGAGCGCGACGGCGGCGGACGCGATGGAGCGCGCGGTGTACCAGCGCAGCGAGGAGCGGGCGGTAGCGCTGTTGTTCGCCGATCTGCGTGGCTTCACGCGTCTGGCCGAATCACGGCTGCCCTACGACGTGGTGTTCGTGCTCAACCGCTACCGCGAGGAGATGGCGCACGCCATCGAGAGCGCCGGCGGCGTGGTCAACGAGTTCGTCGGCGACGGCGTGATGGCACTGTTCGGGCTGAGCAGCAACGTCGAGACCGGCTGCCGCCAGGCGATGGCGGCCGCGCGCGCCATGCTCGAGCGGCTGGAACAGCTCAACCGCACGCTCGCCGCCGAGCTGAGCGAGCCGCTGCGCATCGGCATCGGCATCCACGCCGGCCCGGTGATCCTCGGCGAGATGGGCTATGCCAACCTGAAGGGGATCACGGTGGTCGGCGACGTGGTCAACACCGCGAGCCGGCTCGAGGAGATGACCAAACGCTTCGGCGCGCAGGTGGTGATGTCGGAGGACGCAGCCACCCATCTCGGCGATAGCATTGCCGGTTGGCAGCGCCACGACGTCGAGGTGCGCGGCCGGCTGCGGACGATGACGGTGCTGGTGTCGGATGCTGCGCTGGCAGTCGCAACACCCCCGGCGGTTCTTGACGCCGACAGATCTCGTTCTGGGATGGACTGATCGTCCGCACCGCATCGTACTACCCACCCGAGTCATCACGACCCCAATGCCCCTGCAGATCAAAGGAGAGCTGGAGGTGATGCTTGATCGCAAGCAGGTAGACATCCGGATCGCGCAGCGCATAGAGGATCAGGTAATCGCCTGCGATCAGCTCTCGCACAACCGCGGATCGGTCGAGCCGCGTCTTCAACCTTTCGAGCCTCAGCAGACTCTGTCTTGAGCGCGGGACGCGGGCTAGGAAATCGATCCCGATTTCAGGGAAAGATTCGAGATTGGGAATGATGGTGTCGAACAATTGGCCCAGCAACTCCGCGAACGCACGGCTGCGCATCGTGTTCTGCCAGGAAGGCTTGGATGCTGTCGAGGTTGTGCTGGAAGTTCGCGGTGATCCTGACGGTGCAACGCCGAGCCATGCTCAGGCCAGCTCAGCGCTTCTTGGCCACTTTGTACTTGGCGCGGACCTGAGCAACGGTGAGCGTTCGGCCCTGCTCGACGTCTTCCCATCCCTTGGATGCTTCCTCCAGCAGTAGCAGATGGATCTGCTCGCGCTCGAGTCGGTGATAGTGGTCGAGCCGCCGCGGGTCGACGAGCGCCACGTAGCTTTCGCCGTTGCGGGTGATGATCTTTTCACTGCCCGCGCGCACCTCTTCAGCCAACTCGGTGAACCGAGCTCGGACCTGATTGAGGGGCACGATGTCTTTAGATGTGATCGCCATGTTGCTGCCTGGATGCTGTAATGCATCCATTAACGCATGCCTTAACATTCTGGTCAAGGCGGGCCTGTAGCCCCCATGGAGAGAGGGAGTCAACGCCCTCCTGCAACCGCCCGCGAGTTGCCCTCGAGCCAGCGCGCGAGTTGCTTTTGGTCGAGCTTGCCGGCAGCGAGGTCGAGAAATACCAGGACGGTCGCCGCTTCCTCTGCCTGAACCTCCCAGCCGTTGAGTGCCAGGAAGGTGAAGGCCGCGATCAGGGAGATCCGCTTGTTGCCATCGACGAAGGGATGATTGCGGGCCAGCCCGAAGGCATAGGCCGCGGCCAGCTCGAATACGCTGGCCGGCCCATAGGCGGCGAGGTGTTTCGGCCGCGCCGCCGCAGACTCCAGCAGCGCCTGATCGCGCAGGCCCGGCCGGCCGCCGAACTCGGCGATCACCTCACGGTGCATCGCGACGAGATCGGCAGCCTCGAGCCAGCGCCATCGCTTCACTTCGCCAGCTCACGCAGCGCGTTGCGGTAGCGCTTCGCGACGCGTCGAGCGGCTTCCATCTTCTGTTCGAAGCTGGGATCGTAGGACGTCAGTTCGATTCCGCCGGGGGTGTCGACGTAGGCGAGCTCGTCGCCCTTCGCCACCTTCAGGCGCGCGGCAACGTCCTTGGGGAGGATGACTCCCAGGGAATTGCCGATTTGTGTAACTTTCAGGGTCGCCATTGAGGGCTCCGGTTGCAGTTATAACGGCTATTATAACGGCTCGGGAGCGCCTGCGGTATAGGGTCGACGACGGCGACCCCCACCCCAACCCTCGCCCGCGCGCGGGGGAGGGACGGCCGAGCGCCCAAATGCTATCCGGCGTACGCCCGCTTTAGTTCATTGATATCGAGCTTCTTCATTTGCAGCATTGCCTTGAAGGCTCTTTGGGATTTTTCCGGATCTCCGGTCAGCATCTCGGCCATGCCTCTGGGAACAACCTGCCATGAGGCGCCGTATTTGTCCTTGAGCCAGCCGCACTGCTGCGCCTTTTTGTCCCCGCCCTCGGATAGTTTGTTCCAGAAATAGTCCACTTCTTCCTGCGTGTCGCAATTGACCTGGAACGAGACGGCCTCGTTGAATTTGAATATCGGGCCGCCGTTGAGGGCGGTAAACGTCTGTCCGTCGAGCTCAAACTCCACGACCATTACCGTTCCCGGCGCTTTCCCATGGATCTCGCGTCCAGCTTCTGGGTAACGAGAAATGCTCCCGATCTTTGAGTTTTTGAAGATACCGGTATAGAACTTAGCTGCTTCTTCGGCTTGAGTATCAAACCACAGACATGGGGTGATCTTTTGAACGACTGGCATGGGGTGTCTCCTCGTTGGGTCGAATCACGGATGAGGTCATTGTGACCACCCTCTAGTCGGTTGGAGAAGCCGGAAATCGACAGTTCTGGCCCCCTCACCCCAGGCGCCCTCACCCCAGCCCTCTCCCGCGAGGGGAGGGGAAAGCCTTCACTCCGACCCTCCCAAGCCTGGGCTGCCGCCGTCCAGGCCGGGCGATCGATCACCTCTTATGCGAGGACCTTTTGCGGCGACCGCGCATCGCTCGAGCGCGCGTCATGGCCTACCGTTGCAGGCATCTTGCTCGACGTCAACAGCGCCAGATCGAGCAGTTCCAGGCTGCGCTTGGCTGCCAGCATGACCTGACGCTGCATCTGCTCCGTGAGGGCGTAGCGCTTGACGATCTCCAACGCGAACTTCGGATGCTCATCGTCATAGTGGGCGTGCTCGCGAATCCACTTGTAGGTTTTCGGGTTCATGTCCACGCCGGCCTTTCCACGGTACGCCTCGAAGCCGTCGGCGATCTTTCGGGCGAGAGCGCCCGCCATGCCTTCGATTGCAAAGCTCGTCGCCGCTACGCATTCGGCGAGTGTCCCCTTGGCGTTCACGCGCCAGACCCAGTCGGTCAGCGATTGCACGTCGCGCAGGCCAGGCGTCCTGCCCTCGGCCAGATCCAGCATCTGCTGCCGGCCCAGGCCGAACCCCTCGCCCATCCACAGCCAATGCTCGGCGTGCGCCTTCTCGATGCGGATGTTCTCGATCAGGAAGGTTCGCGAAAACTCGTCCTCGACCTTGATCAGGCTCTCGGCCAGAAACTTCGGGAAGTCGTGGATGAACGGATAAAGCTCGAGAATCCAGCCCCGCATCTGGTCGACGCTCATGCCGTCGTGACGCGATCGCCGTCGGCCCAGGGGCCGTTGACGAGTCCGTCCCAGTAGGGGGCCACAAACTCGTACAGCGCGGCAACCCACAACGGGGGAGTGGAGATCTTTCGTACTGCACTGGGATTCATACTGCGTCCTCTCTGTGGTCAATGAAGAAGAAAGTGGTCGTGACAAGCGTTCAACTCAGGACGGCGGCCAGCAGCGGTCAGGACAGCGACTGTCCTGGCCGTTGCAGACCGGTTGCGCAACGAACGGAACCGGGCGGCCGATCCAGTCGCCCTGAGCAAAATCGACTCCGATCTCGCGCAGCGCGGCCAGCCCCATTTCTCCGTCCACGAACTCGCCGATCGTCTTCTTGCCCATCACATGACCTACGTCGTTGATGGCTTGCACGGTGGCGCGATCGACATCGTCGTAGGCCACGTTCTTGACGAAGCTGCCGTCGATCTTGATGAAGTCCACGGGCAGGTGCTTCAGGTACCCGAACGAGGACATCCCGGCACCGAAGTCATCGAGCGAGAACATGCAACCGAGCGATTTCATTTCGCCGAAGAAGCGTGCGGCCTTGTCGAAGTTGGCGATCGCCGCCGTCTCCGTGAGCTCGAAGCAGATGCTGCGAGGCGGCATGCGGTAGTGCCTGAACTGCTCGCGTACGAATTCGAGAAAACGTTCATCGGCGATCGACGTACCGGAGACGTTTATCGCATAGGTTCCACCGCTCTTACCGAGGGAATTGATCGTGGCGAAGGCGTGCTGGATCACCCACTGGTCGATACTGGACATCAGGCTGTAGCGTTCAGCGGCCGGAATGAAAGCCATCGGAAGGATGATCCTGCCGTGGTCATCCAGCATGCGCACCAGCAGCTCATGATGGTTTTCGGCCTGGGAGCTTGCCCCGCAACCGACATGATCTGCTGCGCATACAGCACGAACTGTCCCTCCTGCAGGGCGCGTTGCAGCCGAGACGCCCATTCCATCTCGCCGCGGCGCACGGATACGTCGCTGTCGTGCGGACGGTAGTACTGGACTCGGTTGCGACCCTTCTCCTTCGCCATGTAGCAGGCGGCGTCCGCGGCGCTGAGCACCTCGGTGAGGTTGAGCGTGCCGTCCGCAACCTGGACGACGCCGATGCTTACGCCGATGCTGAACGACCGGTCGTCGTTCACGAAGCGGAAATCGGCGATACACAGGCGCAGCTCGTCGGCGATGCGGACGGCGTCCTGCATGGGACAGTTCTCCAGCAGCACGCCGAACTCGTCACCGCCCAGGCGGGCCAGGGAATCGCCGTCGCGCACCTGCTGCTTCAGCAACGTGCTCACCTGTCGCAGCAGCCGGTCGCCGGCTGCATGCCCGCAGGTGTCGTTGACGATCTTGAACTGGTCGAGATCCAGGTACATCACGACGTGCTGTCGGCTCTTGAGTGTCGGCGGTCTGCAAGGCCAGCTTGAGGCGATTCTCGAACTCGAGGCGGTTCAGCAGACCCGTCAGCGGATCATGGCTTGCATGGTAGGCGAGCTTGGCAGCGTATTCCTGCCGCAGCTTGAGCTCCTTCGAGCTCTCGTTCGGCCCGGTCGACGCGACTGACCATGCGCTGCGTAAGAACCACGCCGACCGGAACCAAAGTGCCGGCCACTGCAAGCAGTACGACCAATAGGGTGGATTGAATCCAGCGGGTGGCGTCACCCAGCGTGTTCGAGAACCGGTACTGCCAGGGTCTGAGTTCTTCGTTGATCTGGATGATGCGGCTTAGAATTTCCTCGCGTGCCGCGGGTCCTGCGGTGCCAGATGAGTACAACACGTGGAGCTGGTCGGCCGCTGTCCCGAGCCTGGCGATGAATGCGTCGCCCGTTGTCCAGATTTCCAGCACGCTCTGCATGTAGCTGACGTGCTTGAAGCGCTCGTACAGGTTGATAACGCCGGGGATGTCATCCGGGTGGGTTCCACCTGCGAGGAAGCCGTCGCGCACGACCGCATAGTTCGGCTGGGGCTTCTCAAGTTCGAGTCTCGCTTTGCGGAAGCCCAGCGGCACCTTCATCGCTTTCTCGTAGTTGCGAAAGTCGGACTCGGAGCGGGTCTCGGCAAAACGCAACAGGTGGAACACAGCTTCCTTCTGGCTTTTCGACCACAGGCTTTCACCTTCGACGTACGCCCGCCCTGCAGCCAGGATGTCGATGCTTAGAGTAGCGAGCCAGACCAGCACTACGACGATTGTCAAGAAGGGCGAAATGATCAAAAGCATTCGCTTGCTTCCGGCGAGCGAACTCGCCGTGGACGAAGTGTCAACGGGCTCTATGGTTGTTTGTGTCTTCTTCGTGAAAGGCGATCGAAGACGCAGCAGACCGTATACGTCGGCGGGTTTCATTGCAGCTGCTCGCAGCAGCTTGCATGCCACAGGGGCGAGTTGACGGTTCGCAACACTCCACGCTGAATTTCACAAGCGACAGAGGGAGGCTTAGATTGACGACGCGCCCGACTGCGGCACGCCGATGTTCACCGGCACCGCTTGCCGTGGTGCGAAACGGCGTGTCCCCCGCTTCCGCTTACCCTCTCGATTGTCCGACGAGATTCCTGCGGGGGTGCGCGAGGTGTGATTTCAGGGGGGTTCGCGCGAGCAGGACGTCCTGTGCGCAGAACCCGCTACTGTGCGCGTCCCGTTCGCCCGATCCGCACCAGCGCCAGTCCCGCGCTCGCGAATGCCAGCAAGGCGCCGAGGATCATCACCGCACGATACCCGTTCACGAACGACTCGCCGATCGCGTGCTGGAGCGCGTTGCGCGCCTGAGGCTCGATATCGGGCGGGAGTTCGATCCCCGCGAGCTTGTCGCGTTGGCGTCTCGACGGCTTGCACTGCCTCTGGGGGCAAGGACAACGAACCGAGTCTCTGCTCGAGAGCGCGATTGAACACGTGGGCCATCACGATGCCCAGCAGCGCGATAGCCAGCAGTGCGGCGACGCGCGAGACGGCATTGTTGACGCCCGAGGCGGCACCAGCAGACTGTGGCCCGACCGAACTCATGACGACGGTAGTCAGCGGGGCCACCGTGATCGCCATCCCGAGCCCCAGCATCAACACGCCGGGAAAGAAGGTCACCCAGTAGCTGCCACCGATGCCGGGCACGGCCAGCACCAGAAAACCGACTCCGGCGAGAGTGGGCCCGACGACCAGCGGTAGCTTCGCGCCGTAGCGGTTGACCAGACCGCCCGCCCAGCGCGAGAGGAAGAACATACACAGGACGAACGGCACGAACGCGGCGCCGGCCTGCGTCGTCGAATAGCCCTGCACCTGGATCAAGTTCAGCGGCAGGAAGAACAGACTCCCGCCCAGCGCGGCGTAGAGCAGCAAGGTCAGGGCGTTTGCCGCAGCGAAGTTGCGCGATCGAAAGAGTTGGAGCGGCAACATCGGTGCGGGATGGCGCCGCTCGACGAAAATGAATGCGATCAGTGCAACAGCGCCCAGCGCGACGCGCCCACGATGGCGGGATCTCCCCAGCCTTTGACGGAGGACTCGATGAGCGCGTACACCACGCCGCCCAGCCCCACCGAGGCCAGCACGCCGCCGGCCCAGTCCAAGCCTGCGGTGGCAGCAGGGTTGCGGCTTTCCGGCACGCGCCAGTACGTCAGGGCGAGGACGGCGGCGCCAATGGGGAGATTGATGAGGAAGGCATAGCGCCACGACAGGTGATCGATCAGATAGCCACCGAGCAACGGCCCCAGCGCAGTGGTGATCGCGCTGTAGCCGGACCAGGTGCCGATGGCCTTGCCGCGAACGTCTTCGGCAAACGACGCGCTGATGATCGCGAGGCTGCCGGGCACCAGCAGCGCGCCGCCGATGCCCTGCACCGCGCGCGCGACGATGAGCTCGTGGACGCTGGAGGCGAGGCCGCACCACACCGAGGCGGCAGTGAAGAGCGCCACGCCGATCGCGAACACGCGCCTGCGCCCGAAGCGATCTCCCGCGGCCCCGCCTACGAGCAGCAGCGCCGACAGAAAGAGCGCGAACGACTCGATGACCCATTGCGCATCGAACACCGTGGCGTTGAACTCGCGCTGCAGCGCCGGCAGGGCGATGTTGGCTACGGTGCCGTCGATGAAGGCCATGCTCGACGCGAGGATGGTCGCGGCGAGGATCCAGGGCGCTGCGGCCGGCGTGCAAGGGGCCGCGGCCGGCGCGGCGAGGACGGCCGCTTCGTCACAGGGGAGTTTGGTGAAGCTGGTCATAGGGAAGCAGGGCGAGCTGCTATAATTAGCATAACCATAGTAATTGAGGTAATTGACATGATCAAAGAGAGCACAGCAATGACATTGCGCCAGAACCTCGGGGAGCTGCTCAACGAGGTGCAATACCGGCGCGATCGAATACTGATCACCAAGGCCGGAAAGCCGGTTGCGGCGCTCATCGATATCGACACCTTCGACAAGATCCGCAAGCTGGATGAAGAATTCGATCGTCTTCGCACCGAACTCGCCCAGGCCTTCGAGAATGTCCCGGAAGCCGACGGTACCAAGTTGGTCGATGACGCGGTACGAGCGACTAGGAAAAAGAAAGTCGCGCGGCGATGAAGGCAGTGCTGGACACGAACGTCTTGCTGTCCGGCTTGATGTACCCTTCCAGCGTTCCGGGGCGCATCGTGGAAGCCTGGGTCACCGGCCGCTTCGATCTCGTAGTGTCATATGCACAGCTCTCCGAGATTGCGCGCACACTGACCTACCCCAAAATCCAAAAGATCACGCGCTGGGACGACGCTAAGATCGAAGCCTTCCTCAGGCAGCTGCTTCTCCGGGCCGAGGTGGTCGACACACGAGAGGCGGCAGTGGAAGTGATCGCGGATCCCGCAGACAGCCCCATTCTCGCGTCGCTGGTTGTTTCGCGAGCCGAGGTGCTAGTCACCGGCGATAGCGACCTGCTCGCCCTTAGAGAGAACTACCCGATCGTGACGCCCGCCGAGTTCGCCTCTCGCTTCGACTGAGCCGAACCCAGCGGACCGTTGGCACCGCCGCCTCATTCAGCGCGCGCGGATCATCGCGCCGACTTCGGCTTCCAGAGCCCGAGCGCCGCACCGGTAGGGTCGATGATGATGCTGAGCCAGCCGGCCCCCATCACCTCGGTGACGTCCTTCATGACTGTCGCGCCCAACGACTTGGCCTTCTGCGTCGCGGCGGCGATGTCGTCCACCAGCACATAAGCCAGCCATGAGGAAGGCGCATTCGGCACCGGGTGCTTCATCAGCCCGCCGCCGGTCCCCTCGCCTACTTTGATCATAGTGTAGCTGCCGCCCGGCATCGGCATCTCTTCGAGCTTCCAGTCGAACAACTTGGTGTAGAAGGCTTTCGCTTTGCCAACGTCGGTGGTGTTGAGTTCCACGTGTACAAACGGATTCGCCATGATGGTCTCCTTCAAGTGAGGTTGAAACACCCCGTCGGTGACGCGCACTGAGACTATCAGCGCTGCGCCTCCCGCGAGGAATGGTGTGCGACGTCCGCTGCGGACGCCGCGTGTGCTCCGTGCGAGGCGCTCCGAGCGTCCGCGAGCTTGCGCCCCATGAAGCGCCTCTCGGGCTCGGTCCGCGCCAGTTCGAGCGCACGCTCGAAGCGCTCTGCCGCCTCGTCGAAGCGGCCCAGACAGCGCAAGAACTCTCCTTCGGCCGCCGGCAGGAACGGATAACGCTCCAGACGGCTGTCCGGTGCAATGCCGCGCAGCGCCGCCAATCCGGCGGCCGGCCCCTCGACCTTGCCCAGCGCGATGGCGCGGTTCAGTTGCACGACGGCCGTGGGCTGCAGCTCGCGCAGCAGATCGTAGAGCTCCAGGATGCGAGGCCAGGACGTGTCGTCCGGATGCGCGGTGCCGATGTGGATCGCCGCGATCTCGGCCTGCAGATGGTAGGGCGTCAGCCGATCGCCAGCCCCGGCGCGCTCGAGATGCAGTCAGACCCAGCGAGATCATCGAGCGGTTCCAGAGCGTGCGGTCCTGCTCCTCGAGCAGCAGCAGATCTCCGACCGCGTCGGTGCGGGAAGCGAAGCGCGCGGCCTGGAACAGCATCAGCGCGAGCACGGCGTGAACTTCCGGGCGCGACGTCGCGGGATTCTCGGCGAGGAGCTGCGTGAGCCGTATCGCTTCGGCGCAGAGATCCTCCTTGATCAGGCGATCGCCGGCCGTCGGCGCATACCCTTCGGTGAAGAACAGATACAGCACCTCGAGCACCGGATCCAGCCGTTCGGGCAAGGCCTGCGGCCCGGGGACTTCGAAGCCGATCCGCCGTTCGCGGATGAGGCGCTTAGCGCGCACCAGGCGCTGCGCAATGGCCGCGTCGTTGGTCAAGAAGGCGCGGGCGATCTCGGTCACACCGAATCCGCATACGACTTTGAGGGTCAACGCTACGCTCGCAGGACTGGGCAGCGCCGGATGGCAACAGACGAACATCAAGGCGAGCTGCTCGTCGTCCACTTCTTTGGCGAACTTGAGCTTGTCCTGCGCGCTCGCGACGGCCAGAGCCGTTATCTCATGCTCCTGGTCGTTAGGGTCGTCCGCGTCGAACGAGTACAACTTCTTCTCGCCGCGCACGACGTCGAGTGCGCGGTTGGATGCCACCCGCATCAGCCAGGCGTGCGGGTTGAGCGGCACACCGTCGTACGGCCAGTGCTGCAACGCTTGCACCAACGCGTACTGCACCGAGTCCTCCACCACGTCGAGGCGATGCGCGCCGAAGACGCGCGTCAACCTGGAGGCGATCCGTCCGGCCTCGCGCCGAAACAGATGGTCCACGAGTTGGTTGACGGTCTGCGCTTCACCGTTCATGACACCTGGGCCGTTCATGGCGCCTGGCTCGTCCCTAACGCCCAGCTCGTCCCTAACGTATGGAGTCGACCTGCCGCACTTCGATCCACTGACTGCCCGTGAGGTGCGGACAGGTGCGTGCGATCTCCACGGCTTCGTCGTAGCTCGCTGCTTCGATGGCGAAGTAACCGCCGAGCACCTCGGCCGCTTCGCTGTAAGGACCGTCGGTCACGGACACCTGGCCGCCCTGAAGCCGCAGGTGCCGCCCGCCGTCGTTGCTGAGCTTCTCACCTCCCCGCAGCCTGTTCTCGCGGACCAGCTGTTCGCGCCAGGCTTTGTACCGGGCGATGATCTGCTGGATGTCCTCCGGCGATAAGTCACGGAATTTGGACGGCGATTGGTGAAGCAGCAGCATGTAGGCGGGCATCGGTCGTCTCCTTGATTAGACATGCTCGAATGAGCGCGTTCGCGCCTTCATCGGCGCACCATACTCCTAAGACGATCGGGCACGCCGAAAATCGACACGCTCGCGGGTGGCCCGATTGGGGCGACGTGTAGCCGGGCGCCCGATTCAGGAACATCACCGCATGCAGCGCCTGCCTTGAGCCGCGAGGAATGGCGCGATAGGGTTTTGCGCTCCCCTGCGCCCGCATGCTAGGCTCGCTCGCCATGCGCATCGAGATCATCTGCACCGGTGACGAGGTCCTGACGGGCCAGACCGTCAACACCAACTTCAGCTACATCAGCCAGAAGCTCGGGGACGTCGGGCTTCAGGTCCTGTGGGGTACCACGGTCGGCGACGATCGGGAGACCCTGCTGCAAGCGTTCCGGCTCGCGGCCGAGCGGGCCGATGCCGTGATCGTCAACGGCGGGCTGGGTCCCACGGTGGACGATCTGTCGCAGGAGGTCGCGGCGCATGCCGCGGGCGTGGAGCTCGTCTTCAGCGCGGAGTGGTTCGCCAAGATGGAGGAGCTGTTCCGCAAGCGCAGCCGCGTGATGCCGCCCAACAACCGCAAGCAGGCCATGCTGCCGGCGGGCGCGGAGTTGCTAGACAATCCCATCGGCACCGCCTGCGGGTTCGCACTCGACATCGGTAAAGCGCGCTTCTTCTTCACGCCGGGCGTGCCGCGCGAGCTGCATCGCATGCTCGAGGAGCAGATCATCCCGCGCCTGCTCGCGAAGAGCGGCCGGCCAACGATGAGCTTCCTGAAGCGGTTCCACTCCTACGGGCTGGGAGAATCGCACGTCGACAGCTTGCTCGCGGGGCTGGAAGCGCTCGTGCCCGACGGGAGCCTGAAGCTCGGCTTCCGCGCTCACTACCCCCAGCTCGAGACGAAGCTCGTCGTGCGCGGCAGCGACATGGAAGATATCCGGCGCAAGCTGGCGCCGGTGGAACAAGAGGTGCGCAAGCGGCTCGGCAACTTCATCCTGGCCGAAGACGATCAGAAGCTCGAGGGCGTGGTCCTGGAGGAGCTCTCCCGCCGTCAGGCCTCGCTTGCGATCGTGGAGACCTTCACCGGCGGCGCGATCGCCGCGCGCATCGCCCCGCTCCCGGGCGCGGAGAGCGTCTTTCGCCGGGGCATCGTGGCGCGGGAGCTGGCCGAGGTGTATGCGGATATCGGCCTGGATGAATCTCCTGTCACGGGCGAGCTCACGGTGGCGACCGCTGAGACCGTGGCACGTGCGGCGCGGCATCGAACAGGCGCCACGCACGCGTTGGCGGTGCTGATGGATCTGGACGAGGGCCCCGATCGGATCGACTTCGGGGCGACGATCTTGATCGCGATCGCCACCGAGCAGGAGGTCACCTCTCGGCGCAGCCGCATCCTCGGCGGCCGCGAGTGGGTGCGTCTGGGTGCGGTGGAGATGTCGCTGGACTGCCTGCGCCGCTATCTGCAGGGGCTGCCGGTGCGCGAGCGGATCGATTTCGAGAAGGTGTAGGTCGCCCCCTCACCCCGGCCCTCTCCGGATTAAGTCCGCTCACCCGTCCAGGGATCGAAGCACTCGATCCCACAGCGCTCGAAGTCGACTCGGTTGCGGGTCGCCGCGATCAGGCCGTGGACCAGGCACGTGGCGGCGATGAGGCTGTCCATTACAGGTAGCGGCCGCCCGCGACGCTCCGATTCGCCCGCCAAGGAACCCCATCGCGCGGCGACGCCGAGGTCAACCGATAACAGACGCTCCCCGAAGCGCGAGACCAGGTCCTTGCGAACCCAGCCCACCAGTCTGGATCGCCGTCGCGAATCAGCCAGCTTCGCGATCCCCTTCTCGAGCTCTCCAACGGTTAGCACGCTCAGAAAAAGGGTGTCCTCATCGCATTGCCCCAGCCACTCGAGCACGCCTGGATTTGGTAACGGCTTTACCAACTCGGACACGACGGAGGTGTCGAGCAGGAAATTCACAGCTCGACCGGCCTTCCCGTGTCCCGACTGCGGGTCAGATCGAGCTCGACGCCAACCAATGGCGACTTACGAAAGAACTCCACCAATGAGCCTCTGCGTCGCTGGAGCTTGCGATACTGCCGAGCAGAGACCACGACCGCCGCATCTTCGCCATGGACGGTAATGATCTGTGGCCCTTCCTCGCGCGCCTTGCGCACCAGCTCACTCAGTCGGTTCTTGGCTTCCTGCAGTTGCCACCGATCATTCATGGTCCTCTCTTTTCTGGCCAGTCTGGCCAGATTATACTACAAGTGCATCCGCCACGCGCTGGGACTACAATCCAGGAACTACGGCGAGGGTGAGGTTTCTATGCGAACACAAGCGGAGAAGGCGGCGGCGTTTAAGGCTCTGCACGAGCGGCCGGGCGCTTTCATCATCCCGAACCCGTGGGACGCGGGCACCGCCAAACTGCTCGCGTCGCTCGGCTTCGAGGCCCTGGCGACGACGAGCATGGGGCTGGCGAACACACTCGGGCGCGTCGACGGGACTGGTGCAGTGGACCCCAGGGAGGTGCTGGACAACTGCTTCGCGATTGCCGAAGCGACGGACCTGCCGGTCAACGCCGACCTGGAAAACTGCTACGCCCACCAACCCCGGGCTGCGGCCGAGATGATCCGACTGGCGGCGGAGGCAGGCGTCGTGGGTGGCTCGATCGAAGACGCGAGCGGCGACCCGAACAATCCAATCTACGACTTCCAGCTCGCGGTGGAGCGGGTGCACGCCGCCGTCGAGATGGCGCGGTCCCTGCCCTTCCCCTTCATGCTGACGGCGCGCGCCGAGAATCTCCTCCACGGCCGCATCGATCTGGACGACACCATCAAGCGGCTGCAAGCATTCGAGAAGGCTGGCGCCGACGCGTTGTACGCGCCGGGGCTGCGCGACCTCGCCACTATTCGCAAGGTAGTCGCGTCGGTCAGCAAACCGGTCAACGTGTTGATGGGCGCCGCCGATCCGTCGATCACGCTGGCACAGCTCGCCGAGGCCGGCGCCAAGCGCATCAGCATCGGCGGCGCGCTGTCGCGGCTCGCGCTCGGCGCCTTTCTCAGGGGTGCGCGCGAGATGAAGGAGACCGGTGGGTTCACCTGGATCCGCGACATCGTGCCGGTCAAGGACCTGAAGGCGGTGTTCACGGCAGCGCCCCCGCCCTGACCGTGAAGCGCTCTGGATAGAGCGCAGCGTAGTCCTCCCGAATCCCGCAGCCGCTGTTACGACAGGCTAGTCGTCCACGACGTACGCACGCAGACGCGCCAGCTGCGCCGCGACCATCGGGTCGAGCCAGTCATCGTCGGTGGATTCCGGGACCGGCTCGCCGAGTCGGTGCGACGTGAGAGCGGAGAGTTGACCGAGGTCTTTGTCATCCTTCGCTCTGTCATCCTTCACTCTGGGGCAACCTCCCCGCTTGGCCAGGAGCAGGGCGTCCTCGGCGGATGCGACCAGCATATCAATCGGCGACGAGGCCGCGTTCTGTTCGACCGAGGCGACCCCGGTACTGACCGTGCACGAGACCCGGTCGGACCCGACCGCCACGGTGCAGGCCTCGACCTTCTCGCGTAGACGCTCCGCGACCACTGCGGCGGCGTTGCGATCGGTATCCGGCAGCACAACCAGAAACTCCTCCGCGCTGTAGCGCCCCATCGCATCGTAGGGCCTGAGGGCGCCATGCGTCGCCCGCGCCACTTCCTTGAGGAGCGCATCCGCTGTTGATCGTCCATAGCGATTATCGATCGACCCGAGCTGGTCGACGCCGACCATCAGCACCGACAGTGCGTCGTGATGGCGCTGAGCGCGTTTGGCTTCCCGATCCAGGATATCGACGATGGCCCAGCGGTTCCAGATCTGGAGCTGCGGGTCGACCATGCTCTCTCGCTTTGCCTCGTCGAGCTCCGCCGACAAGGCGCGCTGTGCCTCGCTCAGTTCCGTGCTGGCAAATATCGCTTCCGCCCACTGGCCGAGGTCATCCAGTATCCGGCGCTCCTCCTGGCTCAGGCGGCGCGGCTCGCGGTCCATGATGCACAAGGCGCCGATTGGGAAGTTCTCGCTGTTGCGCAGGGCCCGTCCCGCATAGAACCGGATCATCGGCTCCGCGGTGACGAGAGGATTGTCCGCAAACCGGGTGTCGCACAGTGTGTCTTCGACGATCAGCGGCTCCTCTTCGAGGATGGCGTGGCCGCAGAACGAGATGCCGCGCGGCGTTTCTCGCACGGTGAGACCGATGCACGACTTGAACCACAGGCGATCTTGGTCTACCAGCGATATCAGCGCAATCGGCGTCCCGAAAATGCGGCGCGCGGCGCGTATTACGCGATCCAGCGATGCTTCGTCGGGGCTGGACGACAACAACATGCGCCGCAGCGAGTCCAAGCGAGCAGACTCGTTTGCGGGGATCGGGGCGGCAAGCATGGTAGCTCCTCCAAGGATGGTTGAGCCGGATGCGCGAAGCCTGGTCACGATGCGGCGGTGGGACCGCAGCGCACCGGGGCTATGCTTGTGGGGATAATTCTTATCGACTCCTGTTACCGGAGCTTTAAAGAATCCTCCTCCTCAGTGGAAATTCGGACCGCGCACGGCGGAAAAAGTGCGCTCCGGTTTGCGGTCGGCTCGGGGTTGGTGCAGCGCGAGTTCACTCCGCGATCAAGGCGGCCGTGGAGGCGTTCTTCTTTGTCGATGTCGTGTAGATCGTGCCGCACTCGGGCTGGACGAAGAGATCGTGGGTGCGGTTGTCCTGCAGGGGATCGTCGTACTTCAGGTTCATTGAATGAGACAGGTCTCGATGAGACCTCGCACCGCGCTCAAAGACGGCCGTACAAAAAACCCCGCCACTCGGGCGGGGTCGGTGCCGCGGGCTCGGGACTTCCCCGTCGGGAAGCGAGCCTGCTTGTGTGCGTACTACGGCTTGATCTGCCCGCGGATCTCGCCACCCTTGTTCGCGTCGCTATGGACGTTCACGTAGAGATTGCCGGCCTTGAACGCTTCGTACTGCGCATCGCTGAGTTTGGCCCCAGCCGGAACGGACCAGGTGTTGTCTCCGCTCTTGGTCAGCGGGACCGCGACCCCACCGTTTTTGCCCGGAGGCGCTTCGTGAATGTGGGCCATCGTTCCTGCCACGCCCATCGTCATGACGCTTCCACTCACCGACTTGTCGGCCCCCACCGAGATCGTGCCGCTGCCTGACCCGGCGGTCTTTACCGGCGGCACCTCTTGGTCACCACTCAACATCACCTTGACGTCTGCACCCATCGCAAATGCCGAGTAGGCTGCGAGGGAAATTACCGCCGTTGCACAAAGAGCCGACAAAATAGGACGCGTTGTTCTGGATGCTGCGCTCATGCTTTACCTCCTGTTGGGAATAAGAAAAGCGACCCCTCATCGCGCGGACTGACCGCCCATGCGAGCACCTCCTCCACCTCGCCAACCACCACCACCACGACCCTGTCCGCCTGCCGGGGCCTGCCTGGCGCCCATACTACTTCCGCCGGCCATGGCTCCCTGTCCCTGGTTGGGAGCAGAAACCCACGCACCGCCGCTGCGCCCGATCGGTGCAACTTGGCCGCCACCCCCGCCTTGACTGAAGCGAACACCGCCGGGGACGAAGGAGCGCGTTTCCATCTGCGCGGCGCGTCCCGCAGGGATGGGTGCCGCGCTGCGCGGGGCGGCCGGGGCGGACCAGCGGTTGCCCTGTGCACCCGTCGCAGACTGCGGCATGGATGGGTTCGCAGTCGATCTTGACGGGCCGCGCAGGGGGACGGCCACAACGGGCGCCCCGCCCACGGCGCCAGGCCTTTGCCCACCACCCTGTGCCACAGGCGCTCCGCCCACGGTGCCAGGCCTTTGCCCACTACCCTGTGCCACGGGTGGAGACTGGGTCATCCCGCCGGGGGCAGTCGGGTTGGGTGCGTTCATGTTCTGCCACCGGCCGTTCCCGGCAAAGCGCTGCCATTGCCCGTCCATGCGCCGGAAGCTCTGCAAATTTTGATTGGGCGTCGGCGCGCCACCCGGTGTCGGTCTGGCGCCGGCAGCCGCGCCAACTGCTCCGGCCGCTGCCGCAGTTGTACCCGAAGGGCGTGCAGGTCCGCCGGAGAATCCCGGCGATTCGTTCGCGGAGCGCGGCCCGAAGTTGCGCGGTCCCGTCGCGCCTTGCACAGGAGGTGACCCCGCGCCGCGCCAGTTCGCTTGTTGAGACCAAGCCCCCGTGGGACGCGTTCCATTGCCCGTCGCTGCGAATCTCGCAGGTGCACCCATGGGGGTGGCCACCTTTCCGCCCCAGCGCTGGAAGATGTGGTTCACGTTCGCGTTGGCAGCGTGGGTGTGATTGACGGTCCCCGTATGGATCGGAGCCACTCCGTGCACGTGCGGTCCCGCCACGGCCACGCCGTGCGGTACGAATACAGGCGCGACAACCACGGGCGCGATCCACGGTCCCCACCAAGGCCGGTAGCATGGATACGAGCCCCACCCCCACCCGAACCCCCACCCGAAGCCCCACCCCCACCCGGCCGACCAGTAAGGCCCCCAGGGCCACGGATTCCACCAGCTGCCGTAGACGCTGAAGCCGAAACCCCACGTGACCGGCGGCCCGTACCAAACCGTGCCAACCCATGGCTGGTAATACCAACCCGTGCCGTAGACCACCGTCGCGCCGGGCGCGACGTACGAGCCGACATAGCCGGGATAATAGCCCTCGTACACGACCTCCGGGGTTGCCTCATAGACGCGCACGTACGTTACGTAATGCAGCGGAGAGCTGCGCGGGATCGAATAAATCACCGGGGGAACCCACGTCGCTACCGTCCACGGCCCGAACGGAGAGTTCGAGACGAACCAGACGCTGTTATCCAACGCGTAGTAAGACCCTTGGTCCACTTGGATCACCGGCACCGGCGAGTTCACCACGTACTGCAGCGGCGTCCCTTCGATCGGGCGGAACTGCGGCGACCCATCGTAGGTGATCTCCAGCGTTGCGGCGCTGCGCTTGACCGTGGCCACCTGCGGCACGCTGTTTGCGATTACCGCTTCCTGCGCCTGTGGCGTTCCGGGTACGGATGCACGGACGCTCTCCGTGGGGTGGTCTTGCGGGATCATCGCGAAGTCGGCAGGCAGGCTGGCCCCAGGGACGTACTCCCAGCTGCCTTGGCTCAGAGAAGCAGTGCGGTACCAGCGACCCGAGAGCAGCAGGTAGTAGCGCTGCGTCTGCAGATCGAGAAACAGACTGTTGGGCGTGTTGGTCACGTACAGCAGGTTGGTGCCCTGGATCGGCAAGTACTGGGGCGGCCCATCGGTCTGCACCAGTTCGGCCGGGCTTGTCGTCACGTACACGACCGGGACGCGCCCGGCAGCAGATTCGCCCTCCTCCACCAAGTCCACCTGCCCGCTCGCCAACGCCTGCTGCTTCGCTTCATCGAGCGCCGACGGGCGCACATACGCCTCGGTCCACGGCCCCTCGATTTGAGGCGCTTCCATCCAGTGGCCGGCCACGAACAGGAAATAGCGTCGGGTAGTTTTGTCCTGCAGGATCAATGCACGCGTATTGACTACTCGCAGAAGGCCGAGCCCCGCCATCTCCTTGAGCTGCGGCGTGCCGTCGATCGGCACGAGGATGGCGGGAGACTCGCTATAGACGATCCGAGGCGCAGCGTTGCGCAGCGGCTGGCTCTGGACCTCGCGGCTGGCGTGCTCGATGGCGAGATCGGATTCGAGCCGCTCACGGGCAACCGTCCAGGTCACAGCCGACAGATGCCTGCGGATGGCATCCAGGTAAGCGCCGGCATTCGCAGCCGCAGTCGGAAAACTGGCGCGGCTTGCGGTGATGTCCCGCACCTTCACCATGCCGCTGCTATCCACCTCGGTGCGCGCCGACAGCCACACCAGCCCGAATACCGGCCTGTCCGCGCCCACGGGCTGCACCGCCACAGCCGCCTGCCCCTCGAGCCGGTCGGCTTGCCAGCGCTGGAGCTGCGGGGGATAAACGGTGAAGGCTTGCCCACCTTCATCGAATTGATTGGGCCACGGAAAAGACGACGGCGAGAGCGACGAGGCGACCGGCGTGGATGCCGAGGGCAGTGGATTGTCGCTGGTCTGCGCCAAACCCCGGTCGAAGTTCAATACAGCGGCCAGGACAAAGAGGGTAATGCCTACACGTCGTGTCATGGCCAGGTCTCCTCTACAACACCCGCGGCGGTCTGACTCGCCGCACTCCGCGGTCTTGCGTTCTTTGCGGGCCGCGATATTCGCTCAACGCTTCGTCTGGCGCGCCGTTGACTACGCGCGCCGACTGTGGCCCACATGTGCCATTCTACTCACGTGTCGGCCCAGGAGAATTTCAGCTGTCACACTGTGTTACTTGCAGGCCCGTTTACTCCCGCCATGTTACTTCGACCTTCGCTCCCGCGCCGCGTTCGCGAGGAATCTCACCCATGCGACCTACGTCGGTTGGTGCCCCGAAAGCGCGTCTTGGTTCAAATGGCGTTCGGCAAGCGTAGCCCTTAGCCCGGATGAAGCGTAGTGGAATCCAGGAAGCTGTCCTGGATTGCGCTGCGCTCCATCCAGGCTACCTTTCTCGCGCCGATGACGAATGCGCAGGACGGGGTGCAAGCAGAGAAGCGGAACAGGCCCGCGTTCAGCGATACAGGAGTATCGCGTCGCGCTCTTCGCGCCAGGACCTTTCGTCTGGTTCGGCCAGTGCGTCTAGATCGGCGGCTGTGGCGCTGGGGTCATCGACCCAGCGGCGCAGCAGCTCGCTGCCGTTGATGAGATCGATCGCCAGCCGGTCTCGCTCGTACTCGTAAGGGAAGTCGCGCCACAGCCCGTAGTCGGGGCGCAGCTGCGTGAGCGCCTTGAACGCGAGCGCCTGCAAGCGCCACGGGCGAAACGCGTCGTGCTCGTAGGCTCCGTCGTCCACATGGATCTGCACGCCAGCGCAGAGCTTGCCGGCGTGCTTGTGGAATGTGGGCTCGAACCAGCAGGGCCGCAGGCGGCAGCCTCGCATCCACTGCGGCGCGAGCGCATGCATCTGCGTAATGAGTTTGGGCACGTCCAGGTCCGGCGCGCCGAAGAGCTCGAGCGGACGCGTAGTGCCGCGTCCCTCCGATAGCGTGGTGCCCTCACACATCACGGTGCCCGGATAGCAGCGCGCCATCCACAAATTCGACGCGTTGGGACTGGGGTTGATCCAGCTCCGCTCCCCGAGTGGCCAGCCGAACCCGGGTCCAAGCTGGGGCTGCCAACCCTGCATCTCGATGATGCGGTACTCCAGATCGAGGCCGCAGTGTCGTGACAAACCAGTGCGCCAGTTCGCCCATCGTGAGACCGTGGCGCATCGGCAGAGCGCCGGCGCCTACAAAGCTTTCCCAGCCTGCGCGCAGACGCAGCCCTTCGACGGGCCGGCCGACTGGATTCGGCCGATCGAGCACCCACACGGTCTTGTGCGCCTTCGCGGCTTCTTCCAGCACGTAGCGCAGCGTGGTGATGAAAGTGTAGATGCGGCAGCCCAGATCCTGCAGGTCGACCAGCAGCACGTCGAAGCTGTCCATCATGGCGGCGGTGGGACGCCGCACCGTGCCGTACAGGCTGAACACCGGGATGCCGTGCTCGGGGTCGCGGAAGTCCGGCGATTCGATCATGTTGTCCTGCTTGTCTCCGCGCAGACCATGCTGGGGTCCGAAGGCCGCGACGATGCGAAGATCGTCGAGGGACGCGAGCGCATCGAGCGAATGCGTGAGATCGCGCGTCACCGACGCGGGATGCGCGAGCAGCGCAACGCGGCGGCCCTTGAGCGGCTTGCGCAGCGCGCGCTCCTCGAGCAGGCGTTCGATGCCGAATTTCATTTGGGCTTCCTCGCCCCCATACCCGCGGGCAACTCCAATGCAAAGCCGTCCGCATGATGGAAATCGGGCTTGCCGAGCGGGTGCGCGATCGCCCAGTAGGACAAGCGATGCTCCGCGTCCTCGATGACGGCGGACAGCGCGAGCCGCAGGCCCGGGCCGTCTCCGAACGCGGGCACCGCATTGAGGTCGACGACGGTCTCCAGCGTTAGATAAGTGGCGTCGCGGCGCACAGAGATATCTGGCGGTGGTGCAGTTTCGACGGCCGTCATCCCCTCGCGGTAGGCGCTGAAACGGTAGATCGCCCACTCCCTGGACGGAGAGAAGTTGAATTCGCAGTAGCCGGCACCCGCCACCGACAGGGGGTTGGCGACGAACGCCTCGAAGCAGGTGTGTTGCCACAGCCTGTCTGCGCGGCGCGGCGAGGCTTCAGCGGGAATCACAAGACGGCCGATGTCACCTCGGACCGTGTATCGGATTTCGAGCGCCGCATCCTGCGTGCGCAGCGCGTGCACGTCGATGTTGCTGACCGCTTCGCAGGGGGTCGTAGGGTGGCAGATGAGCGGGACGGATTGCGCCACCATGTACCCCTTAGCCTCCGATCCAGCCCAGGGCGGGATCGCCTCCAACGTGGCTACTTCGGCATAACGCGCGTTGCTTGCCAGGACACGAACTGCACCCCGGCTGCGCGCTTCGCCCAGACCGCGTGATACAGCAGGTGTAGCGAGAGCTCCTGTCCTCGGGCCGTCACCTCGAAGTTAGCGCTGCCCGTGACGATTGCGATGCATCCATACGTACGCACCTTCACGTCGCTGCGCTTCATGCTGCGGTACTTGACATTGCCCGAGCGAATGGATTCGATGAAGCTGGCCTTGGTGTCTACGGCCGTGCTGGAATGGATGTACACGAGGTCGTCGCCGAACAGCCTCTGCATGGCGGCGACATCGCCCGACATCTGCGCAGCAAGCCGCGCCTCCTCCGCTTTCAGCGCTTCTTCGACGGTGATCGTTCCACTGCAGTCCTGGGCTCCGGCGGTGTCCGCGGGCACCATGTGCGTCGTGGCAAAGCTGCGCAGTGCGTGGATCAGTGTTCTCAGCATGTCGGTCTCCTCCGAAGTGATTGCGTCTTGGTTGGGGGCATGAAGGCACTCAGCTGCGCCGTACGCCCATGCGCCGCTCCTTGGCGCGCACCAGGCTGCTGATCACCTCGTTGTACGGAGCAGGCAATCCGACCGCGGCTGCCGCGGGCGGGATGGCGCCGTTGATGGCGTCGATCTCCGAACTGCGGCCGGCCATGTGGTCGAGCAGCATCGAAGGGCGAGCGTTCGGGATCTTCATCCCGAACTCGCGCACGTACGCCACCGGATCGCGAAAATCCAATTTGACCTTGCGCGCTCTTGCGACCTCGAACGCTTCCACCGCGCAGCCCGAGGCAACCCGCCACGCGTCGGGATCTTCGATGACTTCGATGACCGTGCGCTCGGTCACTGCGCAGGTGCCCGAGTAGCAGACGTTGCAGATCAGCTTCTCCCACACGAGCTGGTCGATGTCGTCGAAGCACTTCACTTTGAAGCCACCGGAGCGCCACACTTCGGCGATCTTCTCGAGGCGCGGGGTTACCGGCCCACTCAGCTCGCCGAGTCGCACCAGCTCCCAGCCATTGTGATGGGCATGGCCCGGCCCTCGCATCGACGCACCGAACCCGCCCACGACGCCGACCACGACGCGCTCGCGGCCCAGTACGCGCGCCGCGGTATCCGGCCCGCCCAGGCCGTTCTGGATGGACAGCACTACGCTGTGTGGGCCGAGCAACGGCTTGACCGACTCGGCGGCTTGCGCGACATGCATCGCTTTGGTCGCGATGATGACGAGCTCGCAGACGCCCGCCTCCGCGGGTTGCGTGGTGGCGTGCAAGCGCACGGTCCGATCGCCGGAAGCGCCTTCGACGCGCAGGCCGTTTTTCCGTATCGCGTCGATGTGCTCGCCCCAGGTGTCGCTGGCCCACACCTCGTGCCCCGCCGCAGCCAGCAGCCCGGCGTACACGGAGCCCATGGCGCCGACGCCGACGACGGCGATCTTCATCGTCGCAACGTCAATGGATCTGTTGGATGCCCGCCAGCAGCCAGCCGCTGCGGCCGTTCTTCGGCTTGACCAGATTCCACACTTCCTCGACCGGCTCGCCGCTGGCCTGGTCGTTTTCCCGGATGGTGCCGGTGAATTTCACGCTGGCCAGGTAGTCGGTTGGACTCTCCTCGATGCCCAGCAGATCGGCGTCGAGCGCGACGACGTCGGTGCGGTTGGCTGCGCCCTTGCTCTCGTCGATCTGCATCCTGAGCTCGGCGAAGACTTCAGGCGTGGTGAACTCGCGGATGTCAGCCAGGTTCCTGGCGTCCCACGCCTCCTGCAACCGGATGAAATTGACCTTGGCGCTGCGGATGAACGCGGGCGTGTCGAATCCGGCCGGCACACCCCATTGCTCCGCCGTCGCACCCAGCGCCGCTGCCGACCCGGGCGTCGCCGCCGATCCCAGCGCCGCCACTGATCCTGGTTGCGCCATTTCGGATGCCGAATCGTAGGTGCGCACGGGCGCATTGCCCACGCTGCCATAAGCCGGCTCCGCAGTGCGCTGGAGCGCGGGTCTGTTACTGGCGCCGCGCAGCAAACGCCAGATCCACACGGCAGCGAGCACCAGCAACCCCACTACGAGCATGCTGCCCAAGGCGTCGGCCAAGGCTCCACCGAGACCGAAATGGGACAGAAGCGCGGCAATCCCCAGGCCCGCTGCTATGCCAGCGATTGGACCGAACCACCGATTGCCGGTCGGTTGCGGTTGCGCCGCGGGGGGCGGGGCCTGTCTCTGACCCGCCTGCTGGGCCGGTGCGGTCTGCGTCGCCGCATCCCGAGAGGGCGGCGCCGCTTGTCTCGTCACATTGGGCGACTGGCGGCCGAAGCTCCTCCCGCCTCCCATCCGCGCGGCCTCGACATCCTGCACGACCATGCCCAAACCGACGAAGACCGCAAACGCGACCGCGATCGCGCGCGCCGTCCAACTCCGCGAACCGATGTTGAAGCTTTTCATAGTGCTGTGGATATCTCCGAAGATCGTCTTGAAGGCACCGCTGAAACATGTGGGCGGAAACGCCGGTTGCAAGCATACACCGGCCCTGACTCGAACTGTTTTGCTCCGCCGAATTGCGGTAGGCTGACGCACCATGCTTGTACGATTCGACAGTGAGGTCGGCGGCTTCACGATGTTCGGGGAGCCCGCGGTCAAGCTGCTCAAGATGATGGGCCACAGCGGGACGGTGCCCAGCGCGATCCTGGCGCAAGATATCCCCGCCGCTCTCACACGCCTCAAGGCAGCCGTCGCCGCCGAGCCCGAGTCGCCCCTGCCCGAATCCGAGCGCAACGCCGACGACGCCAAACCGGAGCCGAAGGTCTCGCTGCGGCAGCGAGCCTACCCGCTGATCGACTTGCTCACCCGCGCAGAGAAGCGCGGCTGCAACGTCATGTGGAGCGTGCCATGAAACAGGATCTTCGCTTCCCCAACCTGTTCATCCTCGATCATCCGCTGATCCAGCACAAGCTCACGCACATGCGGGACAAGACCACCTCCACGCGCACTTTCCGCCAGCTGCTGCGGGAGATCACGCTGCTGATGGGCTACGAGGTGACGCGCAATCTGCCGCTGACCACGCGCACGATCGAAACACCGCTCACCACCATGCAGGCGCCGGTCATCGCCGGGAAGAAGCTCACCGTCGTGCCCGTGCTGCGGGCCGGCATCGGCATGGCGGACGGGCTGCTGGAGCTGATCCCCTCGGCGCGCGTGGGACACATCGGCCTGTACCGCGACGAGAGCCACCGGCCGGTGGAGTACGTGGTGCGGCTGCCCGAGGTGGAGGGCCGCATCTTCATCTTGTGCGACCCGATGATCGGCACCGGCTACTCGGCCGCGCACGCGGTCGAGGTGCTCAAGAAGCGCGGCGTTGCGGCCAAGGACATCTTGTTCCTTGCGCTGGTCGCCTCGCCCGAGGGTGTGCAGGTGTTCCAGGAGAGGCATCGCGACGTGCCGATGTTCGTCGGCGCTCTCGACGATCACCTGGACGAGCACGCCTACATCGTCCCCGGACTGGGGGATGCCGGAGATCGACTGTTCGGGACCAAAAACTGAGCACCGGACAGCACAGCAGGCCGTCGGATCATGTCCGGCTCGATCTGATGGGAGCCGGCTCGCGCTGCCGTCAGGCCAGCGAGACGGCGCGGCCGAGGCGCGCCGACTCCTGCGCCGCCAGAGCGAAGCGCAGGATCTCGCGCCCCTGCTCACCGGTCAGCACGGGCGGCCGTCCGCCGAGTAGTGCATCGATGTGGTGCCGGGTGGACTCCACGAAGCTGCTCTCCCAGCCGCTCGCGAGGTTGGAGAAGCCGCGCATCTCGCCGTCCGCGTACAGCATGACGCGGCGGCTGGTCGGAGATCTTGCCGTGGCCGCGCGTGATCCAGAGCACGCCGCGGGTGCCGGTGATCTCCAGGCGGTCGTCCTGAGCGTAGTGCACCGTGTCGATCTCCAGCTCGCGCGAGTAGACCGCTTCGAGGTTGCCATAGCGTCCGCCGGCGAACTTCCACGAGATGATAGCCGGGCTGTCGACCACCTTGCCCGGCGCGACCTCGGTGCGGTCGATCCACGCGTGCACCTGCTCGGCCATGCCCATGAAGTGCCAGGCCAGCGCAAACTTGTGGTGGCCGTCGTCGAACGATGATCGGCCCGCCGCCGTTTTTCGCCGGGTCCAGACGCCAGGCCTGGGCTGCCGGGGGCATCGTCCACGCCGTCCGGCTCACGCCGAAGTTGCTCTTGATGCGGATGGTCAGCGGATCGCCGATCGCGCCCGAGTCGATCAGCGTTTTGGCCTTCATCACCGGCGGATAGAACAGAAAATTCTCGAAGACGCGGAGCACGACGCCGGCGCGGCGGGCCTCCGCGATCATCTCGTCGGCCTGCGCCAGATCGATCGCCATCGGCTTCTGCACGGACACATGCTTGCCGGCCCTGACCGCGGCCAACGTCGCCGGGTGATGAAGATGGTGCGGAAGGAGGATCTCGACCAGGTTCACCTCGTCGCAGGCCAGCAGATCCGAGTAGTCGGCAAACACGAAACGGTTCGAAACGCCCCAGCGCTGCGCCTGACGCCGCGCAATACCCGGCGTCCGCATCGCACACCGCGACGATCTCCGCCCGCGGATTCTGCAGGTACTCGATGGCGTGCAGGTCCGATATGCGCCCTGCTCCGATGAAGCCGGCCCTGATCTTGTCCATTCCTCGCTTCCGGTCATGTCTGCTGCCGCAGTGCCGTGTCCCTGTCGATCGATCCGGCGGGAGCAGACGTCGAGCATTGTGCAACGGATCGCGGCGCAGCGTAGTACGCATGGCAGTTTGGGCATAATCCGCCGCATGAAAGCGCGTGGTGGGACAGGCTGATGGAGCCCGGCATAACCTATGACCTGCTGATCATCGGCGGCGGCATCAACGGCGCCGGGATCGCGCGCGATGCCGCCGGCCGCGGCTTGCGGGTGGCGCTGTGTGAGCGGGGCGACTTCGCGGGCGCAACCTCATCGGCCAGCACCAAGCTGATCCACGGCGGGCTGCGTTACCTGGAGCACGGCGAGCTGCGCATGGTGCGCGACGCGCTCGGAGAGCGCGAGGCGCTGCTCGCAATCGCGCCACACATCACGCGCCAGCTGCGCTTTGTCTTGCCTCACGTGCGCGAGCTGCGACCGGCGTGGATGATCCGGCTCGGCCTGCTGCTCTACGACCACCTGGGCGCCCGCTCCAGTCTGCCGCCGTCGCACAGCGTGGATCTGCAGGCCTCGCACTACGGCGAGGCGCTCAAGCCGGAGCTGCGCAGGGGCTTCGTCTACTCCGACGGCTGGGTGGACGACGCCCGTCTAGTGATCCTCAACCTGCGCTCTGCCCTGCTCCACGGCGCCACCATCCTGCCGCGCACGCGCTTCGTGGCCGCGCGCCCCGAGCACCGGAGCTGGCTCGCGCGCCTGCAAAGCAGCGACGGACGCTGGATGGATGTTCGCGCCCGCATGCTGGTCAACGCGGCTGGCCCTTGGGTCGACGACGTGTTGTCCGCCACATCGGCAGCTCCTGTGCGCCCGCGCGTGCGGCTGGTCAAGGGCAGCCACATCGTCGTGCAGCGCTTGTACGATGGCGATCACGCCTATCTGCTGCAGAACGACGACCGACGCGTCGTGTTCGTGATCCCGTTCGGAGCGAACCATACGGTGATCGGAACCACCGATCTGGCAGTGGACTCGCCGCTGGCGCCAATGACCAGCAGCCCAGCTGAGGTCGAGTATCTGTGCAAGGCGGCCACGCGCTACCTGCGAAAACCTGTTGCGCCGGAGCAGGTGGTCTGGAGCTATGCGGGGGTGCGCGCGCTGTTCGATGACCGCCACCGGGATCCCGCCTCCATTACGCGCGATTACACGCTGGCGCTCGACGAGGTGAACGGCTCGATCGTGCTGTCCATCCTGGGAGGCAAGCTCACGGTCTACCGCCGTCTCGCGGAGGCGGCCTTGGCCAAGCTTCAGCCCTGGCTCGAGCCGCGCCGGGGCGCGTGGACCGCGGGCGAGCCGCTCCCCGGAGGTGCCCTCGGAGCGGGAGGTCTCGGCGGGCTCATCGATCAGCTGCGCGGGCGATATCCAGGTCTGCCACCGCCGCTGGTGCAGGCGCTGGCGCAGCGGCACGGCGCGCTAACCGACGCAGTTCTAGGAGATGCGCGCAGCCAAGCCGACTTGGGCATTCACTTCGGCGCTCATCTGTTCGAGCGCGAAGTGGACTACCTCATCCGGCATGAATGGGCGCAGACCGGCGACGACGTCCTGTGGCGGCGAACCAAAGCCGGCCTCGATATGCCTGCGGCGGAGCGCACCCGCGTGGACGACTACGTGCGCGAGCACGCCGCGCGTCGGGCAGCAGATCCCTCCCCCGCTCGCGGGGCGTAAGAAGCATGCGCGTCTGGCTCCTCTTCCTTCCCCTGCTGGTCGGTTGTTCACCTTCCACGCCGGCGCAGATCTACCTCCCAAACCACGAGCGCACCCCTGGCGCCATCGATCCGAGGGTCACGCAGGAGAATCTGCAGGCGACGGTCTGCGCGACGGGATGGACAAAGACGATTCGCCCGCGGTCCTCCTACACGGAAAAGCTCAAGAAGCGGCAGATGCGCGAGCTCGGTCTGCCCGGTACGCCTCAGGACTATCGCGAAGATAACCGAATCCCGCTGTGTGCTGGAGGGCACCCGACCGACCCGCACAACTTGTGGCCCCAGCCGGTGAACGGCAAGTGGACCGACAAGGTTAAGGATCAGCTGGAGGTGAGCGTGTGCCGGCAGGTGTGCAAGGGCGATATCACGCTGAAGGAAGGGCAGGCGATCTTCTTCGCGCCGGATTGGACGAAGGCCTACTTGCAGTACTTCGGGATGAAGTAGAGCGACAAGTGGTGCAGGATGCGGTGACCCACCCACTTGACATCGATACGGCGGAGCCGCGAATCGCCGGCTCCGCCGACTTCGGGCGCGCTGTCAGCTGCGGCCGAAACGCTCGAGGCAGGACTTCTCATCCATGGTCACGAAGCCCTTGCCCTTGCAGGCGTTGTGTCCCTTGCAAGAGTTCATCGAGGTCTTGCATTCCGCCTGGCCCTTGCACGCGTTGGCGCCGTAACACTTCACCTTCACTGTGCCGCCGTCGTCGGCAGCCATGGTGGGCACGCCGGTCACGAACAGCGCTGCCGCAGCGGTCGCCAGCGCGGCACCCATCAGTCTCCGATTCCTGTTCATCGTTGCAGCTCCTTTCGTAGAATGGGTTGTAGAGTCCCCGGCCGGAGCGTTACTCTGTAAAGCCGCGCACACGGAGACTCCGAATCCTTCTACGGGACCGGTGCGGGTTCGGATGCAGGCGCGGGTTCGGATGCAGAGGAGCCGACGATGATCGACAAAGTCCTGGTTGCATACGACGGCACGCGCGAGGGCCGGACCGGCCTGTTCGAGTTCACCGCGACGGTCGCCCTCAAAGAAGCGGAGATCCATCTGCTCGCCGTGGTGGCAATGCCCCCCGGCGCCTTTCTCTCCGACGGCTTCGCGCCCGATGCGGTGATGGAGGAAGAGAAGAACCGATACGAGGAGATCGCCCGGGAGGGCGTGCAACTGCTAGCCGAGCGCGGCTACCGGGCCACGCCGCACCTGGCCTACGGCGACCCCACTCAGGAGATCGTCCGGATGGCTGCCGAACTGCCGGCAAACCTGATCGTCGTCGGACACAAGCGCCACCGCTCGCTGGCCGCGCGCTGGTGGAAGAGCTCGGTGGGGATTTCGCTGCTGGAGCACGCGCCCTGCAGCATCCTGGTAGCGGTTTGCGACTAGCCCGAAGGACTCAAGCGCTCTCGTACACTTCGGCGGTCGCTTGCAGGCGCGTGACTATGGTCTGAGCAACCTGCGCGAGGGACTGTTCGGTCTGCGCTTCGAACCAGCGATCGGACAGCGGGATAACGTGGTTGCGACCCTCGAAGGCGATGAGGAAGCGGTGCTGGGGACCGGCGCGTTCGTAGTCCAGGCCCGCACGCGGCAGCATGGCCGTCAGCAGCTCCAGCAAGGTGCCTGCCTTGAGTTCCATGCTCTCGGACATCTGATCCCCCAGCGATTCGCCCTCTCGCCCTCGGACCGTCGATCGTGCAGTCGGTTCCGCACCCAATAGTTTCCGCACCCCAATGCAGGGAGCGTTCCACGTCCCGAAAAACGTCTGTCGCCAGAGGCTTATCCACCATTCGCGGAGCGCGCTGAGCGACGCTCAGCGACCATCCGCAGCGCGGAATGTCATGGACCGCCTTTGCACGCGCCCGGTATGCTGCTGGCGTGCCCGCCCGGGTTCGAGCGCGCGCAACCGCTCTAGACGATGCGCCAGCGGAGGTGCATGCTAGGCGCCTCGCCGGTTGGGGCCCGGCGCGCAGTGCAGGGCTTGGCCTATGCCAGTGACTTGGCATGGACCAACTCGAAGCTGCATCCGCGTGGGCTCCGCGGGCGAGCACAACGCTGTACAACAAAAGCACGGGAGGAAACGTAACCATGGCCACTGCTAACTCTGCTGTAGCCCCGCGATGGTGGGTGCCGGGCGACTGGAACGGGTTCTTCGGGCTGTTCACCAATGTTCTTCTCAATGTCATTGTCCTGACCACGCTGTGCTTGTACGTGGTTCAGCTTCCCGCCGACACGGTGTTCGGGCGGGTGCTGCCGGCGATGGGGATCGCGCTGCCGTTGGGTAATCTGTTTTACGCCTACCTCGCCTGGGACCTCGCGAAGAGGGAAGGGCGGACGCACCGTGACGGCGATGCCGTACGGGCCGAGTGTGCCGCACATGTTCATCGTGGTGCTGGTGATCATGCTGCCCACCTATCTGCAGACCAAGGATCCGATACTGGCTTGGCAAGCGGGGCTGGCGTGGTGCTTCATCATCGGCGTGATCGTGCTGCTGGGCGCGTTCGTCGGGCCGTGGATCCGCAAGATGACGCCGCGCGCGGCCATGCTGGGGACGCTGGCCGGAATCTCGATCGCGTTCATCTCGATGCGCCCGGCGTTCCAGATGTGGGAGGTTCCCTGGATCGGGTTCGCCTGCTTCGCCATCGTGCTCATCGCCTGGACCGCTAACATCCGGCTGCCGGGCGGCCTTCCGGGAGGACTCGCGGCGGTGATCGTCGGCGTCATCATCGGCTGGGCGGCCGCGGCCTTCGGCTGGAACGACTACATGAAAGCCGAGGGCGTGCGCAAAGCCTTCGAGACTTTCGGTCTGCACCTGCCGTGGTTCTCAGGGGACGTGTTCACCGGCCTGAAGAGTATCGGGCCGCTGCTCGCCACCGCTATTCCGCTGGGGATCTACAACTTCACGGAAGCCATGAACAACGTGGAGAGCGCCTCGGCCGCGGGCGATAACTACAACCTGCGCAAGATCCTGCTCGCCGACGGCGCCGGGGCGATCGTGGGCTCGCTGCTCGGCAGCCCGTTCCCGCCCGCGGTGTACATCGGCCATCCGGGCTGGAAGTCGGTGGGCGGCCGCATCGGCTACTCGCTGGCCACCGGAGTGTGCATCGCGCTGGTCTGCTTCCTCGGGCTCACCGCCTTGCTGCTGAACGTGATCCCGCTGGTGGCAATCCTGCCGATCCTGCTCTACATCGGCCTGGTCATCGGTGCTCAGGCGTTCCAGGCGAGCCCGTCGAATCATGCACCCGCGGTAGTGCTCGCGCTCATCCCGAACATCGCCGAGTGGGCCAAGATCAACATCGACGGTGCACTCGGGGCGGCCGCGACCAACGCCGACAAAGTTGGCCTGGCCGCTCTGGGGCAGGTGGGAGTCGTGTACCAGGGCATGGCGCTGCTGGGCGGCGGCTCGGTTCTGGCGGGCATGGTGCTGGGCGCGATGGCCGCGTTCATCATCGATCGCAAGCTGACGCACGCCGCAGTCACGGCCTTCGTCGGAGCCGCGCTGTCGTGGGTCGGACTGATTCACGGACCCGCGCTCGGCTGGCAGGTGTCGCCGCTGGTGGCGCTAGGCTACGTGATGTTCGGCGCTCGTGTGCCTCGCGCTGTCGAGGCAGATCGCGCCGTCGTCCGCGAAGAGCTGAGCTCACGCACTGCACACTCCCCTGCGCTCAGCGCGGGGGAGTACCTCAAGCCGTGATGTGCGTGCCGGCCGCGCCCGACAGCGCGCGGCCGAGGTTCGGCGGATCGGTGATGATGGCGCGGCCGCGCGGCGTGCCCTCGAGAAAGGAAATCACCGCGTCGATCTTGGGCGCCATGCTGCCCTTCGCGAAGTGTCCCTCGGCGACGTATCGGCGCAGCTCGGGAAGCGATACGTGCTCGAGCCACTTCTGGTCCGGTTTGTTGAAGTTGATCGCCACCTTCTCGACTCCGGTGGAGATGACGAACAGCTCGGCTTGTAGGTCGCGCGCGAGCAGGCTGGACGCGAGGTCCTTGTCGATCACCGCTTCCAGGCCCTGCAGCTCGCCTTTCTTGTCTTCCAGCACCGGGATGCCACCCCCGCCGCAGGCCACGACGATGTAGCCCATCTCGATCATCGACTTGATCACGTCAAGCTCGATGATCCGCTTCGGCTGCGGCGACGGCACCACTCTGCGCCAGCCGCGGCCGGCGTCCTCCTTCACCGTCCAGCCAAGGCTCGCGGCGAGCTCCTTGGCCCTCGCCTCCTCCATCTGCGCGCCGATGGGCTTGATCGGGTCGCGGAACGCGGGGTCCTTGGGATCTACCAGCACCTGCGTGACCAGCGCCACCACTTTGCGCGCGAGCCGGCGGCGGCGAAACTCGTTGTAGAGCGAACGCTGGAACATGTAGCCGATCGCGCCCTGAGTGTCCGCGTCCGCGTAGTCCACCGGCACCTCGGGCACTTCGCCCTTGGCGATGCCCGAGCGGCGCAGGATGAAGCCCGACCTGCGGGCCGTTGCCGTGTGTGAGCACCACGGTCCATCCCGCCTCGACCATGTCGGCGACGTAGTGCGAGGTCTTCGCCGCCGCGTTGAACTGGTCGGGGATCGATTGATGCTGTTCGTCGACGATGAGTGAATTGCCTCCCACCGCGACGATCGCGGTCCGGCTTGCATCCGTCATGCCCCCTCCTGCGGCCGCCCCCTCCCTCTCCTTCCCCCGCACGCGGGGGAGGGTTGGGATGAGGAAAGACGTCTCGTCATCGTTGAGTCAACCGCTACGGTTCACGCGGCGTCCCAACGCGCGCGGCCAGCGCGACGATGGCCTGGGTAAAGCACTCGAGCGGTGCGCGCGTGATGCCGGCGCCGATCTGCCCCACGCCCGCCTCGCGGTGGGCGATGCCCGTGTTGATGATCGGCGCGATGTTGGTGTCGAGCACTTTGCGCGCGTCGATCCCCGCGGGGTGCCGTGAAATTCATCGCCGGCAGCGTGAATCCGTTGTTGCGCCCCAGCGTGATGTGCGTCATTTCGCGCGTGTTGGCGATGGCGTCCTGCGGGGTGCCGCCGACGAACTGGACGATCGCGGGAGCCGTGGCCATGGCGAAACCGCCCAGCCCGGCGGTCTCGGTGATCGAGCTGTCGCCCATGTCCGGGGCTGCATGCTCGGGGCCGTAGCTGGGGAAGTACAGCCCGTGCACCACCGGGGCCGGCGCTTCGAACCAGCGCTCGCCGGTTCCGGACAGTCGGATGCCGAAACGCACGCCGTTGCGCGACATGGCGGTGACCATGCTGCTGCTCGGACACGCCGTGCGCCGCATCGAGCATGACCTTGCACGCGGCCATCGACAGGTTGAGGAAGAAGTGATCGTTGCCGGCAATGAAGGTGATGGCTTCGGCCATTGCCGTCTGGTCGAACCCGCAGCTCAGCGCCGCGGGCACGAGCTTCTTCAGAAACAGCGAGGAGGCGGCTGCGTTGCGGTTGTGGACCTCGTCGCCCATCTGCAGCGCCTGCGCCATCAGCGGCTTCAGCTCCAGCGGCCCGAGCCTGGCGAGCGCGGCGCTGAGCGCCGGCGCCATGACTCCGGCCATCCACTGCAGGCGCTTGATCACCTCCGGTGAATTGGCGCCGAAGCGCAGCGCCTTGCCGAGCCCCTCGTTCATGTTGCAGTAGGCGCGGTTGCCGCCCGCCGCGTTCTCGACGATCCACACCGGCATCGATGGGCTGATGATGCCCGGCCATGGGGCCCACCGCCGCGTGGTGGTGCGTCGGCTCGAAGGCAATGGCGCCGCTGTCGGCGAGGCGGCGTGCAGCCGCCGCGTCCGCGGCCCAGCCTTCGTACAAGATCGCGCCGATCACCGCGCCTTGCATCGGTCCGCACATTTCATTCCAGGGAATGGGCGGGCCCGCATGCAGGATCATGCGCTCGCGCCAAACCCGGCACCTCTGCGCGCGCAACTCCGATCCCGACCAGCATCGGCTGAGCGGCGAGATAGTTCGAATAAGCCGTCTGGTTAGCGCTTTCCACGCGCGGGTGCTGCACCAGCTCGGCCAGCGCCCAACCCGCCGCGCGATCGCCGCCCGCCGGCGGCGTCCAATCGACTTGTATCGCCTTTCCGCCGGCCTGCACGATGGACTCGGCGAACGACACGAGCCCGACGTTGAGGATGGTCTGGCCTTCCTGAAACAGCGTGCTCACGGATTTCGCACTCTGTGGCTGATAGCTCATCGGGCTGCTTCCCTCGTTAGCCGCGCCCCGGCGCGCGGCCCGACACCATGCTGGCGGCGAGCCTGACCGCTTGCGCGTTGCTCTGAGTCAGCACCATGCCTGCCTGCGTCAAAGCGTTGCTCTGCAGATCGAGTCCTTGCGGGTCGCCTTCGGTGCCGCAGACATATCCGACGAACGCCAGGTTGCGGTTCCCTCGTGCCGCAATCTCCCGAGCACGGCGCAAGGCGGGGACTAGCTCGCCGGACGGGTTGGCATTGCTGCCGTAGCCGAGCACCACGTCGAGCAGGATCACCGCGGTCTCGGGGTCTTCCGCCTCTTTGGCGATGCGCTCGTTGCGCAGCCGGAAATCGATCATCGGATGCGGACGGCCGCGCGTGAAGACGTCGTCGCCCAGATCGATCAGCGTGTGATGGTGGCTGCGCCAGAGGTCCTCCAGCTGGCCCTGCGCACGCACCGGCGTGTTCGAGTAGACGTCGGCCAGGCGCTCGTCGAGCAGCAGCGCCGCCTCGTAGCAGAAGGTGCCGCCGCTGTAGAGACCGCGGATGTAGCGCTGACCGGGACCGAGCGGCGGTAACCCGACGAGGGGCGGTGGAACATCGCCGTAGGATTGGCGCGGGAGCTCGCCCCTCGCGATGTCCACGGCTGCGCGCGCAGCGTCCTCCAACGTCCGTGCGCCGTGCACGCCGCCGCCCGAGATCTTGCGCGGATCGGCGCCGAGGAAGTTGACCACCACCGGCTTGCCCGCCTTGCGCGCTTCGCTCAGGATGCGCTCGGCGACCTCGGCCGCAGGCGGTTTCGAGATGAGCACGATGACCCGGGTCATCGGGTCTGCGGCCAGATCCTTCAGGCCCTTCGACATCGAGATGCCGCCGATCTTCGCGTGCAGGTCGCGCCCGCCGGTCCCGATCGCCTGGGACACGCCCAGCCCCAGCCGGTCGACCAGCACCGTAACCTGCTGCAAGCCCGTGCCCGACGCTCCGACCGCACCGATCGGTCCGCGCTTGACGACGTTGGCGAACGCGAGAGGCACGCCGTTGATGATCGCGGTGCCGCAGTCCGGCCCCATGACGATCAGATCCCGCTGGCTGGCCTCGCGCTTGAGGCGCAGCTCCTCATCCTCGGACACGTTGTCGCTGAACAGCATGACGTTGAGCCCCAGGTGCAACGCCTTCATGGCTTCGGCCGCGGCGTATTCGCCCGGCGTGGAGATCAACGCCATGCTGGCCGTACCCGCCTCGGCCAGCGCCATCTGGATGCTGCGGGGTTTCGGCGCGGCGGATTCCTGCGCCGCTCCGCTGTCCGCTTGGCGCGTCAGGTTCTTCAACGCCTCCTCGATGGCGCCCGCGAGAGCGGATTGCTCTCCGCGCACCACGATCAGCAGGTCGGCTGCGCTGGCGCCGGTGGCGCTGACGCCGAAGCCGGCCTCGGTCAACAAGGCCAGATTGTTCTCCGTGGCCATCACCGCGGAGGCCTGCTCCACGCCCGGAAGCTTGGCCAGGAGCGCGGACAGCTGCATCAGCGACACGGAGTCGCGGTACTCCTTGGGGACGACCTTGAACGCGGTGGCCATTGGCACGCTCTTGCGCTCTACGTCAGAGCGGCGGCAACCTGACAGGGGTAGGACGCGTCCGCAGCCACGAGCCAGGGACGCAGTCCGAAGAGCAGACCCACCAGCGAATCGGCCCCGGAGCTGTGGCCGACGCGTACGAGCCGCGCTGCGCTCTCCTGCAGCCGCAGTTCGTCATGCGTCGCTATAGCCAACACGACCTGCGCCAGCGACTCGGAGAACTCGCCTGCCAGCGCATTGACCATGAACTGTCGGCTGATCAGATTGGCCGCAGCGGCGAGCCGCGTCATCGGGGCGATCAGCCCTCCCAGGAATGGCCGCAGGAGGAGCTCGTGCGAGCAGCGGGCATGCAGCGCAGCCAGATACCCGACGATGAAATCGTCGCCCGAAGGCGTGAGCCCAGGGCCGAGGCCGGCGAGCTGCTCGAGCGCCTGCGCGGCCGCGACACAATCGAGGCTCGAGCTGGCGCGGCTCAGTGCCGGTAGCGTCTGCCTGAGGCGCTTTTGCATCGCCCGCTCCATAGACGAGCCCGGAACCGCATCGTGCAACAGGAGCGGAGCAAAACCGCTGCGAGGCGTCTGCTGCTGCAGCACCAAGCGCGCAGCGCGCAGTGCTCGCACGCTCGGTTCCGCATCCGGGTCGATGGCGCAACCGTCTAGCCCGCAACGCCAGTGCGCAGCGCCGGAGAGATCTATCGCGACTCCGGCCTCGGGAACGTAGAGCGACGCGCCGTCGGCCGCGACAGTCTGGCCCGGACGCAGCCACACCTGAAAGTCTTCCGGCTCGGGCAGCACGCAGCGAATGCCATGCGGAAGATTGCCCGGCTCACGGCCGAGCAGCGTCACCAGCGCGCCGTCGTCGAGCTCGACGTTGCACGCCTGCCGGTAGACGCTGTGCACGCCGCCCCTGACAAAGCGGTACAGCGCGCGGCTACCGATGCTGAGCGCAGGGATGAGTGGTACCTGGATCCCGCCCCGGATTGAAACCTTCCGGGGTGACGACGCCGGGATGACGTTCGCCAATTGCGAAAGACTCAAGAGACTCCCAGCGCGGCCAGCGCGCGCTTGGAGTCCGACACCCAGCCGAAGATGCCGCCCTGCGCCTTGATCATCGCCAGCGCGGCCTTCTGGAACTCGGGGAAATACGAGCCCACGCAGTCGGACAGCACGACGCACTCGAAGCCGCGGTCGTTCGCCTCGCGCACCGTGGTGTTGACGCACACCTCGGTGGTCACGCCGCAGACGATCAGGGTCTCGATCCCGTGGTTGCGCAAGACCAGCTCGAGGTCGGTGGCATAGAACGCGCCCTTGCCCGGCTTGTCGATCACGGTCTCGCCCGGCTTGGGATAAAGCTCGGGCACGATGTCGTGGCCGACCTCCCCGCGCACGAGGATGCGGCCCATCGGTCCGGGATCGCCGATGCGCGTCTTGCCCCGCCCCCGCACGAGCTTGCTGGGCGGGCAGTCGTTCAGGTCGGGCCGATGCCCTTCGCGGGTGTGGATGATCATCATTCCCCGCTTGCGCGCGGCCTCCAGCACGCGCCGCGTCGGCGCGACGGTGGCCTGCAGCGGCGTCACGTCGTTGCCCAGCGCCTCGCCGAATCCACCGGGCAGCACGAAGTCGCGCTGCATGTCGATGATCAGCAGAGCGGTCTTCTTCGGGTCGAACTCCAGCTCGTAAGGCTCCGCTTCCATTGTCTTTTGTTCCATGACTTGCCCTCCTGTCCCCGTGAACCCGACGGCCCGAAGCGGCCCCGGCGCCTGTTGAGCCCGCAGCGCGCTGGCTTTCCCTGATGCGCGTATGTATACTGAATGGTATACAAGCTTCAGCGCAGGGGAAAGCGGTGTCGATGACGATTGCTTCTCTTCTCGCCGATTACCGGAGCGGAAAACGCACGCCCTCGGGAGTCGTCGAGGGGCTTCTCGCCCGCGGCGACGACGGCAACTACGCGTGCGCGTGGATCCATCGCGTCGACGAGGTCACCCTGATGCGTCGGGCGAAGGAACTGGAGAGTCGGGCGCGCGCCGATCCGCGCGCCCTCGACCGCCTGCCGCTCTATGGAATTCCCGTACGCGGTCAAGGACAACATCGACGTGGCCGGGACTGCCGACCACCGCGGCCTGCCCCGCTTTCTCGTACGTGCCGCAGCGCTCCGCCACAGCCGTCGAGAAACTGGAGACGGCCGGCGCCATCCTGGTCGGCAAGACCAACCTGGACCAGTTCGCCACCGGGCTCGTCGGCACGCGCTCGCCCTTCGGCGTGGTGCCCAACACGTTCCGGCCCGAGTATATCTCCGGTGGCTCGAGCTCGGGCTCGGCGGTCGTCGTGGCGCGCGGCCTGGTGAGCTTCGCTCTGGGCACCGACACCGCGGGGTCGGGCCGCGTACCGGCCGGACTCAACAACATCGTCGGCCTGAAACCGACGCCGCGGCCTGATCAGCGCGCGCGGCGTGGTACCGGCCTGCCAGTCGCTGGACTGCGTCTCGGTGTTCGCGCTGACCGTACCCGGACGCGGTGGCGGTGTTCGATGCGGCGCGTGGCTATGACCGGAACCGACCCGTAGTCACGCGTGCTGACCTGTGGCCGGCTTCCTGCGGCCCGCGTTTCACTTTCGCGCTGCCCGGCCCGCTCGAGTTCTATGGCGACGACCACGCCAGGCACGCCTTCGACGACGCCGCGCGCATGCTCCAAGGCCTCGGCGGGCAGCCGTCGAAGTCGACTTCTCGGTGTTCCTGGAAGCCGCTGCGTTGCTCTACGAAGGACCCTGGGTGGCGGAGCGCATGGCGGCGATCCGGCCGTTCTTCGAGCGCCATGCCGACCAGATGCACCCGGTGGTGCGCAAGATCATCGACGGCGCAACCAAGTACTCGGCCGCGGATCTTTTCCGGACTGACGCAGCCTGCAGGCGCTGAAAAAGCGCGCAGCGCGGCTCTGGGACCGGGCCGACGTGCTGGTGGTGCCGACCGCACCGACCATCTACACCATCGAGGAAGTGCTGGCCGAACCGTTTCCAACAACCGCAGGCTCGGGCACTACACCAATTTCGTCAACCTGATGGACCTCGCCGCCTGCGCCGTGCCGGCCTCGATGCGGCCCGACGGCCTGCCCTTCGGCATCACGCTGATCGCTCCAGCCGGCAGGGACCTCATGCTCGCGGATCTGGCGCAGCGCTTCCATCAGCTCACCGGGCTCAAGCTCGGCGCTCTGGATGAAGATGCTGCCACCGCCCGCGTGGCCCGCTCGACCACCGGCGGCGATCAAGGTGCGCTGGCCGTGGTCGGGGCCCATCTGTCGGGACTGCCGCTCAACCATCAATTGACCGAGCGCGGCGCACGCCTGGAGAGCGCCGCGCGCACCACCGCGCGCTACCGGCTGTTCGCGCTGCCCGGCACGACACCACCGAAGCCGGGCATGGTTCGCGATGCCCGACAACGGCAACGCCATCGACGTCGAGGTCTGGAGAATGCCCGCCGCCGCATTCGGGTCGTTCGTGGCGGGCATTCCCTCTCCGCTGGGCATCGGCCGCGTCGAACTCGATGACGGCGAGTGGGTGCAGGGTTTTCTGTGCGAGAGCCTGGGCGGTGGCCGGCGCCGAGGAGATCTCGCACTTCGGCGGCTGGCGCGCGTTTCTCGTCAGCAAGGCTGCGGCTTAGCACCGGCGCAACGCCGCGCTTGCGCGCGGCCCGAGGGGTATACTGAACCGCGGTTCCGGTCTTGGGCGCGCGGGGAGGGTTGCCCACCGGAGCGTCTCTTGCCCCAGGCGTCAGAAGAACATGAAGCGCCGCAGCCTGCTCGAGGCCGCGCTCGCCATAGTCAGCGCGACCCTGCTTTCCGGCCACTCGCCCTACCGACAGTGGAGTGCGTTGAGGGCGAAGCACTGGCTCATCGTCGCTGCCCGCGGCGACGCCGAGGCCTCTCGCCTGGCCAACGCGGCAGCAACGCTTCTGGCTGCGCGCCTGCCCGAGAGCGAAGCGATGGCCGTGGAAGCCGAGAACGTTCGCGAAGTCGTGCAGCTGCTGCGGACACGGCAGCTGGAACTGGCCATGATGAGCATCGACGCGGCCAACGACGCGCTCCAGGGAAGCGGGACCCTGGTCCACGATGGGTCGGTCCCGCTTCGCACCGTGGCCCCCTTTGGCCCCCACCTGCTTGTCGCCTTGGAGGACTACGCCACCGACAAGGCCGCGCGCATCGCGGCGGCACTCTCAGGCTTCCGCTGGCACGATGGCTCCGCCCCCACACGCAGGTCCGGTCCACAATCCAAGGTGCCGCTGCATGCGGGCACCATCCGCTTCAAGCAGGCGTACGAGTCGAAGACGGGGCAGTAGCGTCAACAGCTCATTGCGAGACTACGAGGCAGACGCGCGTAGTTTTTCCCGCCGGGCTGTTCGTACGACAAGCCGCTTTCGCCGCCCCTCGGCGGCGTCTCACTCCGCCCGGTCCGGTCGTGTCGCGCGTCGACGCCGCAACACCCACACGACGCCCACGATCGCCAGGCCGACACACCCGATCAACGCAGCGGCGATCCATCCGGTCGGTGTCTTGGACATGCGCTTGCGGTAGGCCTGGTAGTCGGGATCGAGCGCGTGTTCGCGTTCGCGTGCGGCTTCGAACTCGCTCACCCATTGCGGCACCGCGCGCGCCGCCCGCGCAGGTTCGCTGCCCCAGACGAGGTTGACCGGGACGGAGAGGGTCGTCGCGGGTTGGCGCTGGCCGATGCGCCGCGCGACCAGACGGATCTCGTCCACCGGGGTCGGCTGCTCCGGCCAGTGGAAGATCAGCGTCGCGTCGGTGCCGCCGTCCAAGCGCAGCTCGCGCTCGCGGATAGTCGCGACCGGCACCTCCTGGCCCTGGTAATAGGCTTCGGCGAGCACCCGCACAGGCGTGCCGCTGTGGACCTGGAAGCGGAGGTAGAACGGCTCCTTGTAGTGCAAGCGCGCGTCGGTAGCCGGGTCGGTCTCCAGCACCGTCAGCGCAACGCCGGGCGCCTGAGCGGCTTCCTCGCCGCGAGCGGCAGCGCACACAGTGATCAGCAGCAACAGCAGAGTCGCTTGGCGGCTCGAAGTAAGATGCATGGCGGGCGTTCGATCTCTCTCGTGCTGGCTGCGCGAGCGCGCAACCGTGGCCGGAGGAAGCAGGAGGTGGGCCAGAGACCCAGAGACCCCTAACGCTCCCCCACAGCCTTCAGAAAGCTCTCCTTGTCGTCTTCGCTGCTCAGCTGCTCGGCGAGCAGTAGGTGGAACTGCCGCCGGCTCGTGGCTACGGCCGCGGCCTTTTTCACCACGATCCGGGCGATCGGGCCGAGGTACGGCGCCAGCCGGCGTGAGGTGTTCTCGATATCCTGGGGGGTCGGCGGCTGTGAGGCGCCTTCGTCCTGGTCCGGCGCTTTTTCGGCCTTTTCCGGCTGCGCAGGGCGGCGCCGGACAGCTGCTGCCGGCCGGCCAGGAACTTGTTCTTCTCCGCTGCGCTGCTCAAACTTTCCGCCAGCAAGGCGTACAACGTATCGAGCTCCGTGGTGTTCTTGGCGCCGCGCCGGACGATGACCTTCGCCACAGGCCCGAGGTAGTGCATGAGCTGCTGCTCGATCTGCTTGAGCACCTCGGCATCCCACCCGGCGGGCGGAACCGTGCTCACGCCGGGAGCGGAGTCGGTCTGTGACGGGCGGCCGGCACCGCCGTGGGCGGGCGGCGGGGTGGCCGCGTCGATGATGGTTTCTTCCGATACGACCGGACTCACCGGCGCGGAGTAGGCGTCCATGATCGCCCCGCGCAGCTCCTGGGCGCCGCGGTATCGCTCCTCGGGCTTCTTCGCCAGCGCCTTGGACAGCACCGCATCGAAGCGCGTCGATGCGAGCTCGGGAGCAATCTTCGACGGGTCCACATGCGGCTCGTAGCAGCTCTTGTAGGCGACCGTCTCGGTCGTGCCGGTGAACGGCTTGACCCCGGTGAGCAGCTGATAGAGCACGACGCCGGCGGAGAAGATGTCGGCGCGCTGGTCTATCGCGGCGCCGCCGTACTGCTCGGGCGCCATGTAGCCCGGCGTGCCCATGATCGTGCCGAGGTGCGTGAGCTTGGAGGAATCCAGATGGGCGATCCCGAAGTCGGCGATCTTGAGCCTCCCGTTGCTCATGATGATGATGTTGGCGGGCTTGATGTCGCGGTGTATCACGCCCTGCTCGTGCGCATAGTCCAGGGCTTCGAGGATCTGGGTCATGATGCTGACCACGTCGCCCAGGCCGAAGCGCGTGCCGCGCTGGAAATACTCGCGCAGCCCCTTGCCCTGCACGTACTCCATGGCGATGTAGGCCACCGCTTCGTCTTCGCCATACTCGTAAACCGCGACGATGCCCGGATGAGTCAGCCGGCCGGCGGCTTGCGCCTCGTTCTTGAAGCGCGCAATCAGCGTCGCCGACTGGTCGTCGTCGATATTCTCCTTGCGGATGACCTTCAGCGCGACGGTGCGGCGGATATGGGGGTCGAAGCCCTTGTAGACGACCCCCATCGCGCCCTTGCCGAGCACCTCAACGATGGAATACTTGCCTAGGCGTTCCGGCAGAGGCATCGGTAGCGGCCGCGAGACAGGGTGTGCGTGGTTGGCTGGGGTCAGTCTTCCAGCATCTTCATCGCCTTGCTCAGGCTCTTGCGCAGGCGGCCGAAGGACTCGGCGAGCACGCCGATCTCGTCGTGGCTGCGGACGCTGAACTCGGGCACGTCCTGCTCGCCCAGGCTGACCTGGTCGGCAAGCTTGGACAGCTGCGTCACGGGCCGGATGACGATGTGCTGAAGCATCAGGTTCAGCGCGATGAAGATGAACGCGAAGATCCCGGTGAGCGAGAGCATGAACACCTTGAAGGCTTCGTTGGCACGCTGGATCGGCACTGCAGTGGGCACCGACATGATCTGGGCACCGACGATTTCGTTGAGCTTCCAGCCGAAACCGTTGGCGTTGCCATAGTGGTCGAGCATGGTCCTGGGCGCGGCGTCCACCGTGCTGTGGCAGGACAGGCAGGACTCGCTCTTGACCTGGATCGGGCGCGCCAGGTACAGCACCCGGCCGGTCGGAGTTTCGCGTTCGCCCAGCACCTCCTTCTGCGCGGAGTCCTGCCGGAACTTGCCTACCAAGTCGGCCTCCCAGTCGGTGGCGCGGTCGCGCGGGTTGGTCGGGTTCAGCGTGGCCTCCTTGTAGCTGTACTCCGGGTACTTCTGGCGCAGGTCGTTGAAGTACTCGGTGGCGGCGTAGGCCGGGACCGACTGCGGCAGGAACACATACTTCATCTGGGTTTCGAGCAGCGGCTTGATCTGGGTGCTGGTGTAGCTGCGCGTGGACAGCGCCGCTTCCATCATGATGCGCGCGTTCTGCACGATCTCGTCGCGGGCGTTGTTCTGCAGCAGCGTATAGGACACCGCGCCGGCCACGACCAGGCCAGCCAGGAATACGCCGATGAAGACGAGGTTGAACTTGACCACCAGCTTCATTGCCATGCTCCCTTGCCGGCGCTGGCCGGCGTCATCTGGTCTCCGAAACCTGCGGCTGGCCGCTCTTGTCGGACAGCGGCGGATGCTCGTACTTCTCGGGATTGATCAGTCGGTCCCATTCGGGATGGTCCTTGAGTCCGGCCGCGATCGCGCTGCGGAACGCCGGATCGCCGAGCTTGGAGTGCCAGTGGCTCACCATCGCCCTGCGCACCGCGGGCACGCTGTTCACCCAATCCTGCACCTCGGCATAGGTGAAGTCGCCCGAGCGCTTGGGCGCGATATTGCGCTCCTTGAACTTGGCCAGGCGGGAAGGCAGGGTGTCCATGAAGCTGCGCGGAAGCGCGGCCAGGAATGCCTGTGAGGGACGCGCCGCTACCGCGCCCCGCTGCTCCTGCTTGCAGCTGAAGAACTGTGAGCCCTTGATCCGGGTGGCGTCGCCCGTCTTGCCGGAGCTCGACACCTGTGCGACACGCGCCTCGCCGCTTTCCATGTACACCGATGCCTCCGAGCCCGACACCTGTACCACAGCCGTCGCGTCGGCAGTGCTCAACTCTACCAGGGGACTGCTGTAGCGGCCGATGACGCGGGTCGGCTGCCGCGAGGTTGAAACCTTCATCCACCCTCGCAGCAGGAACAGCTCGCCGCCTCCCGGCGATCTGGCAGGATAGGCCAGCACCAGAAAGCGGCTCTGCGGGGCGAGGTCGACGATGGTGCCGTCGGTGAACTCGATCTGCGACAGCGCCTTGTCGCCTAGTTCGAGAATATCGCCCGGCTCCAGCCTGACGCCCTCTGACAGCGTATAGCGCGAGACGCCCCGCAGCAGCGACGCACTGCCCTCCAGCAGGGTCACTGCCCCGATCAACTCGACTGCTGCGGCTGCAACCGGGAACAACAGGCACGCCAGGATCAAGCAGTTGCCGGCGGTAAGCCGCAACGACCGCTTCCAACTGCAACGTGGACAGCTTACCGTCAGCATACCGGAGCAATACTAGGCTCGCCGGGGAAACCCTGTCAAACAAGGGTTTGCGTGATCTGCGTCACATGTCCTCGACGGCGCCATTGTGTATACTCGAAACGAAGTTTCCGACTATATTTGGATCGCGTGCTCTCGCACGATCAATCGGTTTGCCGTCAACAGACCGCCATGCCCTCGTCTTACGAATCCCGCGCCGTCCTGTTCGTCGATATCTGCGGCAGCACTCAGCTGTACGAGATGCTCGGCGATGAGCGGGCATCCAAGCGGGTCATGCGCTGCCTCGAGATGCTGCGGCTGCACGTTGAAGACGCCTCGGGCCGGGTGATCCAGCGGGTCGGCGACGAGTTGATGTGCCTGTTCGACTCGGCAGACTCGGCGCTGGACGCCGCGCGCATCATGCAGGAGTGGGTTGCCCGGCAAGAGGGGCTCGATCAGCCGGCGCTTGCCATACGCGTGGGCTGCCACTTCGGCCCCGTCATCGAAGACGCCGGCGACCTGTTCGGCGATTGCGTCAACGTCGCCGCCCGCGCCGCCGCATTCGCGGAGGCGGGCCAGGTGATCACCACCGAGCAGACCGTAGCTCATCTGTCCGCCCCGCTGCGCGACGGCGTGCGTCCCCTCGGTCGCTTCCCGGTCAAGGGCAAACAGCAGGACCTCAGAATGTACGAGTTCGTCTGGCAGGATAGCGAGGAGGCGACCACTGCCTCGGGAACGCGTACCGGCGGGTTCGAACGCTCGACGCGGCTGATGCTGAAGTACGCGGGCCACGAGCTTTGCCTGGAGAGCCGGGATCGTCCCGCGCTGCTGCTCGGGCGCGACGCGGGATGCGACGTCGTCATCCTGGATCCGAAAGCTTCGCGCCGGCACGCCCGCATCGAGACTCGACTCGAGAAGTTCGTGCTGGTCGATCAGAGCGTCAACGGCACTTTCGTCAAGATCGCCGACGAGGAGCGAGATCGCCCTGCGGCGCGAAGAGCTGATCTTGTACTCCCACGGCCGGATTACGCTGGGACACCGGGGCGATGGCCAGGACACCTGGCTGCTCGAGTTCGATTGCCGCTGATCCGAGCGAGAATCGGCACGCAAGACCCGCGAGCGCCGGGTGCTACAATCGACGCACCGCGTCGCGTGGCCAGGACCTCGATCCGGATCACCGCCGGGCCCACAGCCGGAGTCAACTACATGTCAAGCAAAAAAAGGACATTCGCGGCGCTTTGCCTGTCAGCCCTGGTCCTGCCCGCTGCGGTGTGGGCGTTCAACACCAGCTTCCTGCGCGACGCCCCGCTCGCCTATTTCACCGACAAGGACTGGAGCATGTTCAAGGACACCCTGTACAAGGCCTTGAACGAAAACGCCGACGGCGCCACGGCGAGCTGGAATAACGCTTCCAGCGGCAGCAACGGTGAAGTCACGCCTCTGCATACACGCGAGGTTAACGGCATGACCTGCCGCGAGACGCGCATCGTCAACCGCGCTCAAGGCCTGAGTGCTCAAGGCGAATACCATCTATGCAAAGCTGCCGACGGTGAGTGGACGATCGACGGGTCCACGAATTGAGCGGTCCAGCTTCCCGTTTCAGCAGGTCGATGTTTTTTCGGCCGTCCCGTTCAAGGGCAACCCGGTTGCAGTCGTCCTCGACGCCGACCGGCTGTCCAGCGATCAGATGCAGGCCATCGCGCGCTGGACCAACCTGTCGGAAACCACCTTTGTCTGCACCCCTGCAAGCCCGCGTGCGGACTACCGTCTGCGCATCTTCACGCCCCAGGAGCGAGCTGCAGTTCGCAGGTCATCCGACCATCGGCTCCGCGCATGCGGTATTGCGCAAAGGGTTGAAGCCGAAGCTCCGCCGGGCGGCTCATTCAGGAATGCGGGAGGGGGCTGGTGACCCTCAGCATCGACGGCGAACGCCTGTTTCTCGCGTTGCCAACGCCGGCGCTGCGCGACCTCGTAGCTCCGCGTCTGAGCGACCTGGCTGCTGCGCTGGGGCTCGGAGCAGACAGCGTGCGTGCCAGCGCCATCATCGATGTGGGGGTGGCGTGGATCACGCTGCAGCTCGCGGACGCCAGCCTGGTACGCGGGCTACGGCCCGATCAAGCTCGGATCCACGCGCTGACTCCGCCCGGCATCGTGGGTGTTACGGTCTTTGGGTTGGCTTCGCCGGGAACGCAGCCGGAGATCGAAGTGCGCTCGTTCGCGCCGGCCGAAGGCGTGCCCGAAGACCCAGTGTGCGGGAGCGGCAACGGCTGCGTAGCGGCGCTCGTCAGGCGCGAGCGGCTGATCACGCGATCGACTTATATCGCGGGTCAGGGTTCTTGCGTCGGTCGCGACGGCCGAGTCGAAGTGCGATTCGGCGACGACGAGACGATCTGGCTCGGCGGGCACGCGGTGACTTGTGTCGAAGGCACGCTGCGCACCCAAGTCCCCTAGGGCGTGGTTACCCGGAGGTTGACCGGGACGCGTCCGCCCTGTGAATCGATGACGTAGAGCTTCACTCTGGGCAGGATCTTCTCCATGGCGTCCAGGTAGATCCGCGAGCGGGTGACATCCGGCGCTTTCTGATACTCCTTCAGCACCGCCAGGAAACGGGTCGTGTCGCCGATGGCTTCGGCGATGCGCTGCTGCTTGTAGTTCTGCGCCTCGCTCACCGTCTGGTTGGCCTCGCCCCGCGCGCTCGGGATCTGATCGTTGGCGTAGGCGCGCGCCTCGTTCTGCGCCTTTTCGCGGTCCGCCATGGCGTCGGCGACGTCCTGAAAGGCCTGCGCGACCGCGCGGTCCAGCGTGATGCTCATGATGCTGACCGAGGAGATCTGGATACCGCTGCGGTAGCGATCCAGGATCTCCTGGGTCTTGAGCTTCACCCGCCCCTGGATGGCAAGCCGACCGGTGGTCAACACCTCGTCGATCGGCATGCCGACCACCGTTTCCGTCAGCACGCTCTCGCGCTAGCGTTCGCGACCAGCGTCTGCGGCTGCTCGATCTGGAACAAGAACTCGGCGGGGTTGCGAATCACGTACTGGACCACCAGGGCCACGCTGAGGATGTTGGTGTCGCCGGTCAGGACCTCGACGCCCGTGACCGCCTGCGAGTCGTTCTCTGGCAAGTCGAATCCCACGCCCGTCTTCATCACGCTGGTCGTCTTGAGTACGTCGACGCGGTCCACAGGCCAAGGCAGGCGGTAGTGCATGCCGGGTCCGACCCGAGCCTCAACGGCCCCGAACCGACGCACCACTGCGTGCTCGTCGGCATTCACGACGTAGAAGCCAGTGGCGAAGTAGGTGCCCAGCAAAACGACAGCGAGCAGCCCAATCCAGTGACGCGGCCTGCCCGGCAGCGCACCGGACAACACGTTGAAGCCGGCCCCGTGCCGCTCTGCAGGTTCAACCTGATGCGGGGGCAACGTCATCGCGCGGACTCCGGCTTGTGCGGGACGTCCTCGGACGGCGCTGATCCCGCACCCAGCCGGCCGGGGCGCGCGATGGACAGGGCGCGGGAGTTGGGCGGCTTGGGCTTTGCCTGCGTCGAGCCCTGCTCCAATGGGGCGGCGGCATGCGGACGCGGCTGCGGACTGAGCATGCGCAGCACCTCGCGCGTCGCCGGGAAGAAACAGCGTGGTGTTCTCGTCCAGGAACTTCTCGTAGGCCTGCAGCGTGCGCAGGAACTTGTAGAAGGCCGGGTTTTGGCTGAAGGCAGCCGCGTAGATGCGCGAGGCTTCCGCATCGCCCTCGGCCTTGAGGCGTTGCGCCTGCGCGTAGGCCTCCGCCTCGATGTGGGTCTTCTCCCTGTCGGCCTCCGCGACGATCTTCCTTGCCTGCAGCTCGCCTGCGGTGCGGTACTCCTTGGCCATCTTGCCTCTCTCGGCTTTCATCCGTTCGAACACGTGCTCGCGGTTCTGGTCCGGCAGCGTCAGATGCAGGAGCTCTACGTCGAGGATCTCGATGCCGTACGCGCTGCGTGCAAAGTCCGCCACGCGTTCGCGGATCTCGGACACGATCGTCTGGAACCGCTGCGCATTGCCGTCCGGAGCGATCAAGGAGGTGGCCGGCTGCGTGCCGAGGACCGATCCGATCTCCCCGAGCACGACGTCCGCCAGCCGCACGTCGGCATTCGAGCGCGTGGCCAGCGTCGCGAGAAAGCGCTCGGGATCGGCGATGCGCCACGTTGCCAGGCTCTCGACCACGACGTTTCTCTTGTCCACGGTGAGATATTCGGCCGGCGCGGGGCGCGAGAACGTCAGGCGTTTGTCCAGCCGCACGACGCGGTCGAACGGCGCCTTCATGTAAAGCCCGGGCTCCGTAACGACCCGGACCACGTCACCGAAGCGCGTGACCAGGGCGTACTCGGTGACGTCCACGGTGAACAGGCTTCCGCCAAGCACCCACAGCGCCAGTGCCGTCGCGCTGAGTACTAGCGCCACGCGCAGCCGTGGAGCGTGGGCGGGCGGGTCGCCGACCGATGCGTCGTTCCACCTACTTGCCTCTGGTCACCCCGACCGGCTGCAACAGCCACATGTCGAAGTCTTTGATGTCGCCCGCGCCGGGCCGGACGAACTTCTGCAAGCCCGGCAGCGTCGCTTCGATGGTCTCGACCTGCAAGCGGAACTGCGTCAGCTCGGGGGCGCGCCGGTACGCGCTCGAGCCGGAGCAGAAAGCTGGCCGCGTCGCCCTGCGCATGCAGGATCTGCTGCGTCCCGGAAGGCAAGCGCCTGTTCGACCATGGCTGCCGCCTCGCCTTTGGCCTGGTTCACCGTCTCCACCGCGAAGATGTTGGCCCGATTGATCGTGCGCAGCTTGTCTTCCTGCGCGCTGGCGACGTCGCGGAACGCGTCGTGGACCTCGTCGGCGGATGCACGTAGAGCAGACTGGAACGACAGGATCTCGACCCCGGTCTGCGCGTGTGTCGAGCATCGCCTGGAGTCGCGTTGCGACTTGCCGCTCGACGTCGCTGCGCTCCGAGGTGTAGATCGCATCGATGCCGCTGCGGGCCACCACACCGCGCAGCGCGGCAAGGCTCACGCCGCGCACGAACGCATCTGGCTCGGCGACGTTGAATGCGAATTCCACGGCGTCCTTGACGCGGTACTGCACTGCCCAGCGCAGGTCGATGAGGTTGCCGTCGCCGGTGAGCAGGAACGGCTCCTCGGGGGCCGACTCCTTCTGGAACCACGTTCCCGTAGTGTTGATGGCCTCCGGCATCCTGAATCCACCCGCGGTCAGGCGCGCGCGATCGGGGTCGCGCGCCGGGACGGTCTTGGTTGACTTGCCCGGGAAGCCGAACTCGATCCGCTGCACGCGATCCTTCTGGATGATGCGGTGCGCCTCGAACGGCCACGGCAACCGGTAGTGCAGCCCCGGGCCGAGCGCCGGGGAGACGATCGCACCGAATCGCATCCGCACGCCGACTTCTCCCGGCTGCACTGCGAACAGTCCGCTGCCGATGTAGGCGACGGCCACGGTCGCGCACGTCCACAGCGCCAGCCCCTTCGCGGTCAGCCGCACTCCGGTCACAGCGCTGAACCGGTCCCGCAGCCAGATCCATTCGCCCGGCACATGAGTGCGACGCATGCTGAGCAGCAGCAGCGCGATCAGCAGCAACGCGCCCGCGACTTTGACCGACTCCGGGATGAAAGCGGTGGCCGTACCGAAGGTCGCGCGCGGATCGATGCCCCAGGCGCGGTACACCCAGTTGAGCGCATAGCCGGCCAGCCAGCGTCACGACGACGATCGCGGCCAGATAGATGGCCATGATGCGGGCGCCCAGGAACTTGAACAGCACCACCAAGCTGCCGAGATTGGTGGCGGGGCCAGACAGGAGAAAGACGAGCGCGGCCCCCGGGTTCAGACCCTTCAGGACCAGAGCCGCGGCGAGCGGGGTGGAAGCCGAGGCGCAGGTATAGATGGGGATGCCGATCAACAGCATCACGAGCATCGACGCCAGGCCGCCACCCAGATTCTGCTCGAAGAAGGTCGCCGGCAAGGCGGCGGCCACGATTCCCGAGAGCATGATACCGAGCACCAGCCAGTAGCTGGTGTCGTCCATCAATCGATGGAATGCGGAGTCGTAGACGCCCCATACGATGCGGCGAACCGCCGCGATTTTGCCCGCGCTCCATCTGCGGCGCGACGTGCTGCTCGTGCTCGTCGCCGTGCGCATGCCCTGGGTGCTCGTGGCTTCGCTCCGGCGCTGCGTCGACGGAAGCAGCGCCCGCTTGGCCTGCGGATGCTACGCGTCGGCTCCCTGTCGCCCAGAAAATTGGTCGCGAGCCCGGCGGCGATGGCGGTGATCACGCCGGCGATCGGACGGAACACGGTGATGATCGGGTCCATCAGGGCGTAGCTCAGGCTGATGGAATCGACCCCGGTCTCGGGTGTGGCGATGAGGAACGCTACCGTTGCGCCCGGGGTGGCGCCTTGCCGTTTCAGCTGCAATGCAGTCGGTAGCACGCCACAGGAACACAGCGGCAACGGCGCCCCGATCGCGGACGCCCACAGCACCGACTTGACCTTGCCGGTGCCAAACAGCTTCGATAGCAGCTTCGCGGGTACTAGCACGGCTAGCATTCCCGCCAGGACGAAGCCGAACAGCAGGAAGACAGACGCCTCCTTCAGGATGTTCCAGGTTTCCCACAGCACTCGGAAAAGGAAGTCAACCATCGATGCGTCTCGTCTTCGTCACCGGCTGACGGTACAAGCTCCGCCAGCCGGTGACCTCCTCAAATGTCTCCACGCCTTACTTGGGCAGGTACTTCTTGTCCAGGATGCACGCCACCGAATACTGCGGATCGACCACGTTGGCGATCTCGATCTCCGCGGTCTGACCCAGCAGCTGCAGCGCGTCGAGCTTGTCGTAGCCGTAGTCCTCGACCAGCCAGTTGATCAGGTCGGCGCAGGCGAGCCGCAGCGCGTCGATCAGGGGCCGGGTGCTGCCGATCGACATGATCACCTTGTCGTTGATCAGCCGCGGCCAGCCGATCCGCTTGCCCTTGATCAGGTTCACGGTGAAGCGCACGTTGAACGAGGTCTCGATGGCCGCGCCGTCGATCTCTCCGTCACCTTGCGCCGCGTGGCCGTCGCCGAGCATGAACAGCGCGCCCTTCTCGTTCACCGGAAAGTACATGGTGACGCCTTCGATCACCTCGTTGAAGTCCATGTTCGCGCCGTGCGGGCCGGGAACCAGCGAGCTGATGCACTCCTTGCCCGCTGGCGCGGTGCCGATGGTGCCGAAGAAGGGCCGCAGCGGGACTTCGATCTTGCCGATCTTGCTGTTGGGCAGATCGAGCGTGCCCACGCGCCGGCTCCTGTCGATGCGCCAGATGAACAACTTATCGGGCGCCGGCGGCGTGATCATCATCGTCTTGTACTCGGGCGCGAGCGCCCCGAAGTAGGGAATCGAGCCGCCCCATCCCCAGTCGCGGTTGAAGTCGATCTTGTCGAGATGGACCACGAGCGTGTCGCCGGGCTCGGCGCCGTCGATGTAGAACGGCCCGGTCTGCGGGTTGACCTTGGTCAGATCGAGCTTCGACATCAGCGTCTTGTCGTTGACGGAGAACACGTCGTTGGAGGCGTCCCGGGTGCTCGTTACCACCGAGTCGCCGGGCTTGATGTGCAGTACCGGCGGATGCGCGTAGCAATAGGTGAACTTGACGTTGTCCCCGGGTCGTACTTGAACTCCGCCGCAAGCGCCGGCCCGCTCAGAGCGAAGGCGAGTGCAACCGGAAATAGACCGGATGCCGCCAATGCCAGCCTGTCTTGGTCCTTACGCATAGCTACCTCCCTGATCCGTTGATTGGTCCAACTCTACTGGGTCACGACACTGACGATCGCCTCTGCGCTCATTTCATGGCTCACTCCTTTCTTCGTTTGTTGGGAGACTCTCTTGGTCGCGGCACCGTGTTCGTAGTGGTTGCTGTCGTACAGCAGGCCGAACAGCTCGGAGTCCGCCGGCAGCACCAATGTCGTGCCTTTCGGGACGAGGTTGCGCGACGCTTCCATCGTGCGCACGAACCGATAGAACTCGGGGCCCTTGGCCAGCGCCTCGGCGTAGATCTTGCGCCGCCTTGCCCTCGCCTTCGCCGCGGTGCTGCTGGGCGAGCTTGAGCGCCTCGGACAAGATGCGGCTCTTTTCCTGGTCCGCCACGGCCCGGACCTTGAGCCCCTCCTCCTCTCCCTCGGAGCGGTACTTCATGCTGATGCGTCCGCGCTCCGACTTCATCCGGCGCATACAGGGGCAGCCGGTTCTGCTTGCGGAAAATCGAAGCGTCTGAGCAGCACGTCGATCACTTCGATGCCGTAGTCGCGCAGCGCGACCTCGCGGCACTTGCTTGCCACTTCCGTGAGGATCGCGTCCGCCCGGTAGGCGCCCGGCTCGGTCGAGACGAAGGCGTTCAGCGGGCTGCGCCCGATGGCGGCGCCCAGCTCGGCAAACAGGACGTCACCCAGCCTGGACTCCGCGCCGGCCCGGTCGAAGACGGTCTGAAAGAACTTCTTGGGATCGCCTGATGCGCCAGAGGATGGTGCTCGCGGCAACAACCGGGGTCTTCTCAAGCGTCAGAAACTCGGTCGACGGCGGGGTGTAGGCGAACAGGCGGCTGTCGAAGGTGCGCACGCTCTGGTACGGGAGCTTGAAGCCGCAGCCCAGGCGTCGTGACAACCTGTACCGGTTTGCCGAACTCGGTGACGAGCGCGTACTCACCGGTGTCCACCGCGTAGGAGCACAGCAGCGCCATCGCTGCGACGGCCCCAGCCGCCGCCACCGCGACGGCGATTCGCACCCGCCGTCGGCGCGTCCACCGATCGCCACTCCCATCGGCCTGCGCCATTTCTCCTCCGCGGTCCTCGTGCGAACCCCCTCATGGCGTTTGCACTGGGCTGGACCGAGCAGTGTGCGGCGCGCGCACGGATTTGACAAGTGCTCGCACGGAACTGCTCCCGCCGGCCGGTTCGCGCGATGGCGCTTGACGGCTCTGCTACAGTAGAGACCCTCGCGTTTCGCAGACCGCTATGCCGATCCTTGTCTGGATCATCGCCGCGACGCTGGTAGGCGGCGTCCTCAGCGTGCTCGCCGCTGCAGCCTTTGCACTGCGCGCGCGGCCGGCGCAGGTGTCCATGCTGATCAGCTATGCGATCGGCACTCTGCTCGGAGCGGCCTTTCTCGAGATCCTGCCACACGCCTTCGAGCTGTCCCCCAGCGCCGAGCGCGTGAGCGCTACCGTGCTCATCGGCATCCTGCTGTTCTTCGTGCTGGAGAAGCTCATGCTGTGGCGCCATCGCCACGAAGGGCCGGATGAGGCACAGCACGACCACAGCGACCACGGCCGCATCGCCACGATGGTGATCGTGGGCGATACCTTCCACAACTGCGTCGATGGCGTGATCATCGCCGGGGCATTTCTGGTGAGCGTCGAGCTGGGGATCATCACCGCGCTGGCGATCATCACCCACGAGGTCCCACAGGAGGTCGGCGATTTCCTGGTCCTGCTGCACTCGGGCTACAGCAAGCTCCAGGCATTCGTCTTCAACATCCTCTCCAGCATCGCCATGTTCATCGGCGGAGTGCTCGCCTATTACGGCCTGCAGTCCGTGCACCAGTGGGTGCCGCTGCTGTTGGGGATCGCCGCGGCCAGCATGATCTATGTCTCGGTTGCCGACCTCATCCCCGGACTGCACCAGCGGCGGGAGCTGGGCGCTACGGTACAGCAGGTGTCGCTCATCGCCGCCGGCATCGCCACCATTTGGGTGGTGGGCAACCTGGCGCACTCCATCGCCGCGGTCTGATGACCGCTCGCCGCTGTCCCGGGCTCTGGGTGGAGTCGCGCGGACTCTGGTCGGCCGTGCGGGTACAATAGCGGGCGCGATGACGCGCGTCCTCATGAGATCACCCGGCACCGCTTCAGCCCCCAAGCTTCTCGGCTCCCCGAACGCATCCGAGCGCGGCCGCGCCGGGAATCTGTCGTCAGCATCTGCCCGATGCCCGAGCCGTTAGCCGGAAAGGTCGCGCTCGTGACGGGCGCCAGCCGCGGCATCGGCCGTGCCATCGCCCGCAAGCTCGCAACGGCCGGCTGCGACATCGCCGCGAACTACTACAACAGCCACGAAGAGGCTGAAGCGCTGTGCGCGCGAGATCCGCGCGCTGGGCCGGCGCGCCTTCCCGATCAAGGCGAGCGTAGGTATCCCGGAGAGCGTGGATGAACTGTTCGAGGAACTGCGCGGTCACTTCGACCGGCTCGACATCGTGGTCAGCAACGCGGCGAGCGGCGTGCTCAAGCCCGCGCTCGAAATGTCGCTCAAGCACTGGCGCTGGTGCCTGGAGACCAACGCGCTGGCGCTCAACCTGCTCGCGCAGCGTGCCGTGCCGATGATGCCTGCGGGCGGCGGCATCATCGCGCTGTCGAGCCTCGGCGCGGAGCGTGCGATGCCCGGCTACGGCTTCATCGGCGCCTCCAAGGCGGCGCTCGAGTCGCTGGCGCGCACGCTGGCGCAAGAGCTCGGCCCGCGCGGCATCCGCGTGAATACGGTGAGCGCCGGCGTGGTCGATACCGATGCGCTGAGCTACTTCCCGAACCGCGAGCAGCTGCTATCGAACTTCGCGCAGCGCACGCCGCTTGGTCCGACGCTCACGCCTGACGATGTGGCCGGCGCGGTGTACCTGCTGTGCCTGCCCGAGGCGCGCATGATCACCGGCCACACGCTGTTCGTGGACGGCGGGTTCCGCATCTCGGGCTAGCCGACGCGAACGCCATGGCCCTGGACGCGGGCATCGCCGGAAAGAGCGTGCTGATCACGGGCGGCAGCCGCGGCATCGGCCGCGCGTTGGTCGAGCTGTTCGCACAGGAGGCAGCGGACGTCACGTTCCTGTTCCGGGACAACAGCGCGGCTGCGGCCGAGGTTGTGGACGCAGGGCGTAGCGCCGGGCGCAAGATCTCCGCCGAGCAGGTGGACGTCTGCGACTTCGAGGCGTGCGCCGAAGCGGTGGAGCGGATCGTCGAGCGCTGCTGGTCGCATCGACGTGCTGATCAATAACGCCGGGGTCAGTCCGTGATAACCTTTTGGGTTTGTTCTCGGCCGAAGACGTGCAGACGGTGCTGGACACCAACGTCGTAGGGGTGTTCAACGTGACGCGCGCCGTGGTACCGCACATGATCTCCCGGCGGGCCGGCAAGGTCATCAACATCAGCTCGGTCTCGGGCGAAAAGGGCGGGCGCGGCCAGACCAACTATGCCGCCAGCAAGGGAGCGATCAACGCGTTCACGCGAGCGTCTGGCGGTCGAGCTGGCGCCGCGCCGGATCACGGTGAACGCGGTGGCGCCGGGGGTGATCGAGACGGAGATGTCGCAGGCGGTCCGGGACCGCGCCGGGGATGAGGTGAAGTCGCGCATCCTGCTGCGCCGGTTCGGCTCGCCGCAGGAAGTAGCGTACGCGGTGTGGTTCCTCGCCTCCGGGCTCGCGGATTACATCACGGGCCAGGTGTTAAATGTCGATGGTGGCTTCAAGATGGAGTGAGATGAATGAGTCAGGATGAAACCAGGAAAGAAGAGATCCAAGCGGTCTACCCGACGGTGGCGAAGACGATCGCCGATGCGCTCGGGTGCGACGTGGATCAGGTCAAGCTGGATGTGTCGCTGATCGAGGGGCTGGACGCCGAGTCGATCGACTTTCTCGATCTCGTCTTCCGCTTGGAGCGCGCCTTCAAGCTCAAGATCCCGCGCGGCAAGATCATCGAGGACGCCCGCGGCGATCTGCCCGAGGCGCGAGTTCGAGCAGAAGGGCATCGTGACCGACGTCGGGATGCAGCGCCTGCGCAGCTTCTTGAGCGAGGTCCCGGCCGACCGTTTCGTCACGCCGATGAAGGTGGCCGACATCCCTCGCCTGTTCACGGCAGAGACTTTCTGCAAGCTGGTCGTCCGCGCTCAGCGGACCGCAGCCACAGCGGGCTGAGCAGATACTCGAGGGCGCGGCGGCGCGCGAGGGCCGATGTCCGGGCATTTCAGCGCATTCTCCTTCGTCGATCGGATCACGGAGCTGGATGCCGGCCAAGCGCGCGAAAGGCCGCTTCCTGGTGCCCTCGCACCTTGTCTCGCTTCCCATCGGCGCTGACCGCGGAGGCGGTCGGCCAGCTTGCCGCCTGGAATGCGATGGCCTACCTCGACTTCCGGTGCGGCCCGTCGCCGGGCTGGCGGCGGAGATTCGGTTCGGACCCGAGGTGCAGCCGGGCCAGAGGCTCGACCTCGAGGTCGTGATCGAGACCTGCGAGCCGGATGCGGTCGAGCTACAGCGGCTGGGCGGATGCCGATGGCGTGCGGGTGATGGAGCTCGACCACAGCGTGGGGCCGATGCTGCCGATGGAGGAGTTCGACGCGCCGGAGGCGGTCCGCGAGCGCTTCGAGCTGCTGTGCGGGCCGGGCGCGCCGAGCGGGCGCTTCGCGGGCGTGCCCGAGCACGACATCGAGATCGTCGAGCGAGCTCGCCGAGGAACGAGTGCGGGCGATCCTGCGCGTGCCGAAGGAAGCGCACTTCTTCAGCGACCACTTTCCGCGCCGGCCGGTGTTTCCAGCAACTCTGCTGCTCGATGCCCAGATCGGGTTGGCTTTGAAGTTCGCCGCCGACTGGCAGTGTTGGCCGTCGGGCGCGCAGCTCGCCGCCACGCGCGTCCCCGACATGAAGATGCGCTCGTTCATCTCGCCGGGTGAGGTTCTGGAGCTTCGCATCGACTTTGCGCCACCGAGCGAGCCGGACAAGGCGACAGCGACCACGGGTGTGCGCGTGAACGGCAAATCGATCGCGAGCGGGAAGCTCGAGATCGCTGCAGCGGAGTAGCAAATGACGAACGGCAAGCGGCGCGTCGCAATCACCGGTCTTGGGCTGGTCACTCCGGCGGGCAACGACGTCGAGACGACGCTGGGAACACGCTGCTCCGAGGACGCAGCCGCATCTGCGACCATCACCCGCTTCGACGCCAGCGGCTTCCCCGTGCGGATCGCCGCGGAGGTCAAGGACTTCGACGACGCCGCGCGGGGGATCGCAAGCTGCTCAAGTTCGCCAACCGATCCCATCGCTTCGCGCTGGCGGCGGCCGATGAGGCGATCCGCGACGCTGGGATCCGACCTACCGAAGAGACGGGCAGCACGCTGGGGCTGCACCGTGGGAACCGGCATGATGGGAATGGAGTTCGCGGACCTGGTTCGACTGCATCGCCACAGCGCAGCCGCGGGAGAGCTCGATGCCCGCCGCTTACTGGAAGACGAAGTAGCGCTCGACCCGATGGTCTTCTGCCGCAGCCAGACGCCCGCCGGGCTGTCGCTGCTGCTGCGCCGCTACGGCATTCGCGGCTACGCCACCTCGGTCCACACCGCCTGCGCCTCGGGTGGACAGGCGCTCGGCACCGCGATGAAGCTCATCCGGCGCGGCAGCGCCGATTGGGTGCTGGCCGGCGGCTTCGATTCGATGATCACGCCGATCGGTCTGTCCGGCTTCTGCCTGCTGAACGCGGTGTCCCCGGACAACGACACGCCCGAGCGCGCCAGCCGTCCGTTCGACATCACCCGCAACGGCTTCGTGCTCGGCGAGGGCGCGGGATTCCTGGTGCTCGAAGAGTGGGAGTCGGCGCGGCGGCGCGGCGCTCGCATCTACGCGGAGCTCGCGGGCGACGGCAATTCGCTCAGCAGCTACCGCATCACCGACTCGCACCCGTCGGGCGACGGCCCGATCCAGTCGATGCGTGCAGGCGCTGGGCGACGCCGGGCGCGTCGCTCGACGACGTGGATTATCTGAACGCGCACGGCACCTCGACGCCGATGAACGACCGCAGCGAGTGCGCGGCCGTGCGTGCCGTGTTCGGCCCGAAGACGCAGCAGGTCGCGGTGAGCTCGACGAAGAGCGTCATGGGGCATCTGATCGCCGCGGCCGGCGCGGTCGAAGCTGCGGTTTGCGCGCTGACCATCCAGCACGGCGTCCTGCCGGTCAACGCAAACTTGAGAGAGGTCGATCCGGACTGCGACCTCGACATCGTTCGCGACGAGCCGCGCAGGCGCCGGGTGCGCGTGGCCATGTCCAACTCGTTCGGCTTCGGCGGCTCGAACAGCTGTCTGGTCTTCCGCCACCCCGAGGAGGTGGACGGGCGCGCGGGTGCGGCTTAGCGCGATGGCAAGCAGGCCAAAAATCGTCGTGACCGGTGCCGGCGCCCTGTGCGCGGCCGGCAAGCATCCCGCGCAGATCTGGGAGGCGCTGCGCGCCGGTCGCTCGGCCCTGTCCCCGATCCGGCAATGGGACACCACGGAGTGGCCGCGCCGCATCGGCGGCGAGATCGTCGACCTCGATCCGGTCGCGCTGCTGCAAGGATCGCAAGATCCAGAAGTTTATTCGCCGCTCCGACGTGTTCGGGCTGTACGCCGCCGATCAGGCGATCGAAGCGTCCGGCATCGCGGCGTATCGCGAGACGCTGGACGAAGCGGCGGCCGCGACGTTCAGCGACCGCACCGGCGTATATGTCGGCTCCGGCGGCGGGAGCTATCAGAGCCAGTACGACTACTTCCCGCTGCTCACCGCAGCCGACGGCGATCTCACAGAGGTTCGGAGCCGAGCTCGGCGACACCGTGAATCCGATGTGGCTGCTGCAGACGCTGCCGAACAACGTGCTGTGCCACGTCGGCATCCGGCACGGCCTGAAGGGCCCGAACGCCTGCATCACCAACCACAGCGTCAGCGGCATGCTGGCGATCGTGGAGGCGATGGAAGGCCTGCGACAGGGCGAGGCCGACCGCGCCGTGGCAGTCGGTCACGATGCGCCGATCGAGCCGCAGGCGATCCTCTACTGTCACCGCGTCGGCCTGCTCGCGCAGGAGTACGATCCGATCCTTCGACGCACAGCGTGACGGCAGCTTGTTCGGCGAAGGCGGCGCTGCTCTGGTGCTCGAGACCGAGGCGTCGGCTGCCGGCCGCGGCGCGACGGTCGCTCGGCGAGGTCCTGGGCAGCGGCTGCGCCACGACGCGCAGGGCCTGCTCGCCATCCGCGAGGACGGCGCCGGGCTGGCCGATGCAATTCGCGCCGCGCTCGACGACGCGCGGTCTGCGGCCGGCGGACGTCGGCATGATCGTCGCGCACGCGAACGGGACACGCCAGTCGGATGCATCCGAAGCCGCCGCGATGATGCAGGTGTTCGGCCCGAGCGCGCCGCCGGTCACCGGCTTCAAGTGGGCATTCGGCCATCTCATCGCTGCCTCCGGCATCATCGAGACGGTGCAGGCGCTGTGGGCGCTTGCGGGCGCGCACCGTTCCCGGCATCGCGACGCTGCGCGAGTTGGACCCCGCGCTTCGCGCAGCTGCCTGCGTCTGCGGCGCCGCGCGCACCGCGCAGCGACGTGGCGCTGATCGTCTCGCGCGGGTTCGGAGGGACCAACGCCGCGCTGCTGGTGCGCGCCGCCGCGCAAGCTTAGGCAGGATGACCGAAGCTGCGCAGTCGGCCACGCGCTGCGGGATCGACACGGTCGAGATCGCGCGCATCGAACGCCTGCTGCGCGAGACGCCCCCGGAGGATCTGCTCAAGATCTTCTCTCCGCGAAGAGCTGCGCGACAGCGGCGAGGGCCCGGGACGCGCGGCCAGCCTCGCGGCGCGCTTCGCTGCGAAGGAGGCCTGTCTCAAGCTGTTCCCGCGCGAGACGGCGCTCGGGACGATCGGGGCAGCAGACTTTTCCGTCACTCGCGACAACTATGGGGCACCGCAAGTCGTCTGCAAGCCCCGTCGGCCTCGGATGTGCTCAACCGGCATCGCGTCGGGCGCATCTCTCTCTCGCTCAGCCACGACCGCGCAAGCGCGGCGGCTGTCGCGCTCGCGCGAACCGATGCCGCATCGCGGTCCCGCTGTCCGGCAAGCTCGTCTACCGCCTGCTGCCGTATCGCCGTCGAGTGGTGCTCGACAACCTGCAGCGTGTGTTCGGCGACACCCTCACCAAGGAGCAGATCACGCGGCTCGCGCAGGCCCACTACGCGCACATCTGGCGGCTGATCGTCGAGTTCCTGAGTTTTCCGATGATGTCGCGCTCGCGGCGGGCGCGGCTCGCCCGCGTGGAGAACGAGCAGGTGCTGCGCGCCGCGCACGCGCAAGGCAAGGGCGTGCTCTTGCTCACCGGTCATTTCGGCAACTTCGAGGTGGCAACCGCGGCCGGCATCATGAGCTTCCCGGAGGCGCACGGCCGCTTCCATTTCGTCCGCCGTCCGTTCAAACCGCGCTGGCTCGAGAACTTCGTCTACGGTCGCTCACGCCGGCTGGGCTTCGGTTCCCTGCCCAAGCAGGGGTCGCTCGATCTGTTCATCGAGCGGCTGGAAGCCGGCGATCTCATCCTGTTCCCGTTCGACCAGTACGCGGCGGGCCGCGACGGCATCCAGGTCGAGTTCTTCGGACATCCGGCCGGCACGTTCCGCAGCCTCGCGATCATGGCGCGCGCCACCGGCGCACCGGTGGTTCCCGCAGCGACCTGGCGCGAGCCCGACGGGCATCACGTGCTGCGCTTCGAGGAACCGCTCACGCCGATCGAGTGCGAGGACTACGACGAGGAGATCCGCCGCAACACACGCGCCTACAACGCGATGCTCGAACGCTTGATTCTGCGCCACCCGGAGCAGTGGTGGTGGATGCATCGCCGCTGGAAGACGGATACCAAGCGGCGCGGCTGATCACTCGCTGCGAGGATCGACAACGCCGGGTGTGTCGATCGCATCGAATCGCGGGTCGAAGGAGACCTCGCACCGGGCCAGTGTGGCGCTTAGCCAAGGACTCTCAACCAGTCGCTCGAACGCTCTTGCTCCGTCTTGGCAGAAGGCGCTGGCTGCAAGTTCACGCGCCTGAATGGAATTCTCGGCTCTGACGATCACCACGCCCCAATAGGAGCATAAGTCCCAGAGCTTCGAGCGCTTCTCCGTCGGCGAAAGCTTCCAGGTGTGCAGCTTCTGTTGCAGGACCGAGTCCAGCCTGGCGTAGCGTGACGGCACGTTGTCCTTGGAGCTAACGTCCTGCTTGCGCCGTTTCCAATCCGAAGCGCGAGTTGAGCACGAGCCCCTTGCCCAGGTCTTCCCGGCAAGCCTTCTCCCGCTCCGGGACGCAGGCGAAATCATGCGCCACCGTAACCTGTTCCTCCGGATCCAACGTGACTTGCATCTGGTAGCTCGGCAACGAGCTGTTTGTAACCGTGATCTGACGCCGCCCGGGCGGGACTTCAAACCTCTTGAGCGGTGGCGTAATACCGATCTTCCTGCCGTCGACGTAAACTTCTCCCCAAGGCTTGACCGCCAAGATAAGCCACGCGGGTTTGGGTCGCTGAGCTGAGCCCAGCGTGGTCGCATCTTTCGCTGAGACCTTTGATTTCTGCGTCAGTCGCTTGCCGGGTGCGGCGACATGCTTGGATGCGACGCGTGAGCTCTGATCGCTGTGGCGTCCAGCCAGCGCGGTCCCAGTCCCCGGTTCACGGGGCGATGACGGGATCAAGAGCGGCGTTCCGGGCGCGCTGGCGAGCGATGCCGACGGCGCCGCTGCCGGGCCAGTCATTCCCTCTGCGACGCCGGACGCGAATGAAGAGACACCAGGTGCGGGTAGCGCCTCCTGTCGCGTACCTGTAGCGAGCGGCGCAGCAGGCACGAGGTCAGGCGGATCCACACGAAAGCGCGTTGGGGTAATCAGCAGCAGGGCGCCGGCCAGCAGCGGGAAGAGCGCACTGCGCAGCCACGAGCGATGCAACCAGTTGCGCCCGTTGACTGGCGTCTGACCATGTACCGCCTGCGGCGCAAGCGTTGACTGCACAGGAGCTTCGATCACGACCGAAGGTATGGCAGTCGTGGGAGGCCGATCCGAGAGACTCTGTGGTCCGCCGTTTTGTGGCGGCGGCAATCGGTACAGGCAAAGCGGAGGGCCGACGGTGTCGGAAAAGACACCCTGATATTCGAGTAATCCGGACAGCTCGGGCGACGCTCGTGACAGGAGCTCGAAGAAGGGGCGCGCGACGGAAATCTGCCGGGGCGGTCCGTGGTGCATGACTCGATCCGCGTCCCGTCTTCCTTCCCCGCTCACATACGGATGCCCGAACTCGTCCTCGGCGATCTGTACCGTGCCGAGGTTGATACCGATACGCAGCGACAAATCACGGTGGCAATCTTGCGTCAAGGCGCCCTCGAGAATCGTGAGCGCGGTTGTAAAGCACTCCTCGGGATCGGCGAGAAAGCTTAGTAACGCCCCGTCTTCTCGCACAATCGATACGACATCGTCTGAACAGGCGTGCGCCGTGGCATCAAAGAGCAGCTTCCGAAGATCTTGCGTTGAGCGGATCTGCTCGAAGACCGGCTTCGAGTCGTACTCGGCGATCTCCAGAGCCAGCAGGCAACAGATCACATTCCTGTGGGCTGTCTCATTGTGATCGCGGATTGCGCTCATGGTTGCGGCAGGCGAAAGGATCACAAGCTGAGCGGAGGACTATTGGGCCACGCGACCCGTTTGCAAGTTACGCAAGCTCTACCATCTGACGCTGTCATTATAATTCCGTTCGGCGACTGGCTACCAGCTCTGGTGGTGTTGCCCTCCACGCTGCTGTGAGACGACAACGCTTGTTGGTTCGAGGCGACAGGCTCGGATCTCAGAGCAGCCGAGGGCGCTCCGCGTTCACGCGATCTCAGCCGTCACAGGAAGTGCTGCCGCGATTCACTTCAGCAGCGCCGATTCGACGTCTCCGGGGTGGAGATTTCGACGCACGGAAATTCAGAAACTCATGCGCTTACTTCGAGGTACAGTGAGATTCCTGCAGAGCGAACGGGTCGTTTGATGCGAGGGACGTTGGGCGACGAGTTTCCCTAACCGTACCTGAGGCCGAGCCACGAGCGCACAATCAACATCGACATCGCGAGCGAAAGGCAGGTCACGCAATAGAACAACGCTGCGGCATTACCCAGAGACAGCCAGTTCTCGAACAGCGCACCCAGAGCATAGCTGGAGGTGACCAGGATCATCCAGCGCCGCAAGTAGATCGGGAGGTAGCGCCGCATCTCCCGGTTGAACCGCCACGCCGCAGCACGCTCCAGGGGACTGCCTGCGTTGACATCGCGGAACAACCAGTCGAAGAACAGATAGCGGTAAACCAGCAGGTAGAACGCCTCTCCTGAGCGGTGAGGTTGCGACGCTTCATGGCGACAAGCGCGCATTGAGCAGCCCCCGTTTGAAGGTCTTTCAGTTAGACCGCATCCGCATGGGAAATATCTGCGGGCCGCCTGGCCGGCCTCGGAGATGCGCGTGCTGGCCTGATCCTATTTCGGTTTGCGCTGGGCGAGCGCCTGCCGTTCCTTATCCTCCTGCAGGCGGCGGATCGCTTCCTCGCGCGCGCGCTGCTCTGCCTCGCGGCGCGCACGCTCCAAAGCCTCGGCCAGCGCGCGCGCTTCGCGGTCTGCCTTCTCTCGCGCCTCCTGCTCCGCGCGGGCCATGGCCGCGCGCGCCTCTTCTTCGAGACGGGAACGCCGCGCCTGCTCTTCGAGGGCCTTGCGAACCGCCTCTTGCTTGCTGAGCGTGCCCTTGGCGACCTCCGGGTTCGCGCGCTTTGGCACCTCCGGCTCAACGTTGAGATCGAATGGCGCCGCCGGGGCCTCCGCCGGCGTGGCGGTGAAGTCGAGCCCCGTCACCGAAGCGGCAGAGCGCTGCTCCTGCGCCTCGCGTGCGACCTTCTCATCCTCCCGGCGCTTACGCTCCTCCTCTTCGCGGCGGCGCTCCTCGTCCGCGCGACGGCGCCGTTCCTCTTCCTCGCGCCGCTTGCGTTCCTCTTCGGCCTGACGTTTACGCGCTTCTTCTTCCCGCTGCTTGCGTTCTTCCTCCGCGCGACGGCGCTGTTCCTCTTCCTCGCGCCGCTTGCGCTCCTCCTCGGCTTGACGTTTACGCGCCTCTTCTTCCCGCTGCTTGCGTTCTTCCTCCGCGCGACGGCGCTGTTCCTCTTCCTCGCGCCGCTTGCGTTCCTCCTCGGCTTGACGTTTACGCGCCTCTTCTTCGCGGCGACGCTCTTCGTCCGCGCGACGGCGCTGTTCCTCTTCCTCGCGCCGCTTGCGTTCCTCCTCGGCTTGGCGTTTACGCGCCTCCTCTTCCCGCTGCTTGCGTTCTTCCTCCTCTTGGCGCTTACGCTCCTCCTCACGTATGCGATGGAGCTCAGCCTCCAGCCGGGCCACTTCAGCCCGGGTCTTCGCCTGGCGTTCGGCTTCTTCGCGGGCCTTGCGCTCCGTCTCTTCCTTTGCGCGCGCTTCGGCTTCGAGCTTCTCGCGAGCACGACCCTGCGCCTCTTCTTTTGCACGGTGCTTCGCTGCTGCGCGCGCCTCCGCGTCCAGCTTCCGGCGCTGCGCCTCTTCTCCTTTGCTCGCGTTCGGCTTCGGCGCGGGCCCGGCGTTTCGCCTCCTCCTCGCGGGCGCGGCGCTCGGCCTCGTCTTTCGCGCGCTTGTCGGCCTCGTCTTTCGCGCGCTTGTCGGCCTCTTCTTTCGCTCGCTTCTCGCTCTCCACGCGTGCGCGCTGCTCGGCTTCCTCCTTCGCACGGCGCGCGGCTTCCTCACGGCCCTTCGCCGCCGCGGCCTCCGCGGCCTTCCGTTCAGCCTCCCCGCGCTCCCGCTGCGCCACTGCCGCGCTTTGAGAGACACCCGGCTTTGTCGACTTGGACGGCCCCAGAACTTGGGTAAAGTCGAGGTCGTCAACCTCGGCAGTACCGGCTTGCGCCGACGAGTATGCTGGGCCGGTGACGTTGCCGACGGTGGACGTGTTGCCGAGCTCTTTGATGAAGCCGTCGTCGGACAGCAACCGTAGGATCTTGCGCAACTCGATCTCGGTGATTCGGCTCTTCTCGACCAGCTCGGCGAGCGTAGCCTTCCCGTCCACCAGGTTCAGGACGCGGAATTCATCCTTCGACAGGCGGTTGGATTTGCTCTTGATCTCCAGCAGGCCTTTGCCCGCCTTGGAGAAAACGCTAGTCCTATCCATCGTCCGCTGATCCAGCTCCGACGTACTGATGCCACATTGACAGACCCAGGACGGATTAACCGGGTCGGGCAACCACCCGCCCGAACTCAGGCGGATGTAATTGTACTGTGCGGGCGCTGGTACATCACCTGCGCCCCTCTATGCCAGCCCGATGCGGAAGCCCAAGCAAGACACAGCCCAAAGCTGGAGCAGCCTGTCCGGAAGGCGACGCGCGGTTCCCCTGACCCCCATGGGAGAGGTACCCGGGCGGGAAGCCTCGAGCGGCGCCTGAAAGCGCCCGCGAGCAGGCGTTACTGGTGTAGGACACTCGACAGCGCTGCCGAGGGTTCGGCACCGAAACCATCCGAATCGCTGACTTTCGTCTGACATTGCGTTCTAAGGTGTTGAGCCACCGTGGGGGAGCGTTGTGGCACGCGTCTCGCGTTAGGACCGTACAGCAAGTTCTGAATTCGACCAGTGGGCTTTGGCCTCGAGCTTTCTGCGTCGCTTACGGTGCGAAGCCAAGATCGACCGACGCAGTAGGTCGCGATCACAGTGTCAGAACCAAGAAAGGAAGGGAAATCATGGGAACGCTCTCGAAGGGATTCACGCTGATCGAAATTGCCATCGTGCTGGTGATCATCGGCCTGCTGCTCGGTGGCGTGCTCAAGGGACAGGAACTGATCACCGGGGCGCGCGTGCGCAACCTGATCTCTCAGCAGGACGGCATCAAGGCCGCCTTCTTCGGCTTCCAGGACCGCTACCGCGCGCTGCCCGGCGACTACGCCGCGGCCAGCACCAACATCAACGGGGTCACCATCACCGGCGACGGCAACGGACGCATCGAAGGCCCCAACGCCGCCGGCACTTACGAAACGCTGCTGGCCTGGAACCATCTGACCGCAGCGGGCTTCCTCAACGGCAGCTACACCCTGGCCACCAGCACCACGAGCGCGACCGATCGACAGCAACAACCCGAAGAACCCCTACAGCGTCTACATTGAGCTGATCTACGACAACGTGTACGGCACCACCGCGGGCAAGCCCGCCAAGCACAACCTGAAGACGGGCAGCCAGGTGCCGGTGGAGATCGTGGCCGAGGTCGACCGCAAGGTCGACGACGGTCTGCCCGATGCCGGTGGGTTCCAGTTCTCGACCTTCGGCCCGGAGGCGCCGGCGGACCGACCGCCGCAACTTGCGTCGTCGCCGGCACGCCAGTCGATCTGGGCCATCAACCTGGGAAACACGAATTGCGGCGGGGCCAGCCTGTTCTGAGCCGACACCTAGCACGCAAAGCGACCCGGCGCCGGCCGGGTTGCAGAGGCCGCAGGCGCTCAGCGCACTCGGCTCCGCGAAAACGGGATCCAATATGGACGGCCTGCAGCGATGCAGGCCTTTTTTTCATGGCACGCCGGACACGCTGAATCCGAGCACCGCATGGTTCTCTGCCTCTGAGCCCTGGGGCTAGAGTTGATTTCGGGTGAACGCCGAGCCGACAACTCTCTCGTCGGCTGCCCGTTCGCCGCCGTGCGTTTGTTGACTTCTGTGAGATCGAGCTCGTCGCTCCGCCTGCTCTCTTCTTCTGTTCCCTCCGAAATGCTACGCTTCTGACGTGGTCTGGCGCAGTCGAGAGGTAGAACAATGAGCGTGTTGACCATTTCCGAGAACTCCACGGCCGCCGTGATCGCCCGCTTTCTCAAGGCGCGCGGTGTGGAACGCGTCTTCGGCCTGTGCGGCGGCCACATCATGCCGATCTGGATGCAGGTCGACAAGGAAGGCATACGCATCATCGATGTCCGCGACGAACGCGCTGCTGTGCACATGGCACACGCGCACGCCGAAATCACCGGCAGCTTGGGCGTGGCTCTGATCACCGCCGGGCCTGGGGTTACGAATGCGATGACCGGCATCGCCAACGCCCACGTCGCTCGCGCTCCGGTTCTCGTGCTCTCCGGATTGCCGCCGTCCCTGCAGGAGAATCGCGGCGCTCTGCAAGATATCGTCCATATCGAGTTTGTGCGACCCATCACTCGCTACGCCCGCACCGTGCGCGAACCGGCGCTGGTATTGCAGGAGCTCGACGAGGCGGTATGCCGCGCCTTCGGTCAAGGTGGCGATCCTGGGCCCGTGTTTCTCGACTTTCCCGCCAACACGCTCCGCGGTGAGGTTCCGAAAGCACTGCAGCTGGAAGAGCATTTCCGGCCCAGGGGTCAGACGCTGCTGCCACCCGATCCAGCGGCCGTCGCGGCGGCGGTCGATCTGCTGTGGTCGGCGCGCCGGCCGCTGGTGATCAGCGGCCGCGGAGCGCGCGCTGTCGGGCCCGAGCTCGAGCGCTTCCTGGACCGTTTGGGCGGTGTCTATCTCGATACGGGAGAGAGCCGGGGCCTGATACCCGACGAACATCCGTCTGTGGTGGCGGCAATGCGCGGCATGGTCATGGGGGAAGCCGACGTCGTGGTGACGCTAGGGCGCCGCCTCGACTTCCAGCTCGCTTACGGTTCGCCGGCGGTGTTCGGTGCAGCCCGCTTCGTGCGAATCGCCGACGCTCCCTCCGAGCTGCGCGACAACCGCCGCGGCGCCGTCGAGATGCTCGCCAGCCCGGCCGCAGCGCTCGCCGCCATCGTGGAAGCCGCCGGCAAACGCGAGCCGGCAGTTGATCAGAGCTGGGCCAAGGGGTTGCGCGCCCGGCATGTGGAGCGCCGCGTCGAGCTGCGCAAGTCGATGGCTGCTGCCGCGCCCGGGAGCGACGGCCGCATGCATCCCAACCGTTTGCTGGCGGCGCTACAGGACAAGTTGCCCGCCGATGCAACGGTGATCGCCGACGGCGGCGATTTCCTGAGCTTCGCCCGCGTCGGCTTGAGCGCCGGAACCTATCTCGATCCCGGATCGTTGGGCTGCCTGGGAGTCGGTGTCCCGTTCGGGATCGCCGCGTGCTTGGCGCAGCCCGAGCGCCAGGTCGTCGTGGCGACGGGAGATGGTTCGTTCGGGTTCAACGCCATCGAGGTGGACACGGCAGTGCGGCATCGGGTCCCGCTGCTCATCGTGGTAGCCAACAACGGGGCCTGGCAAATCGAGGTCTACGATCAAGCGAACACCTACGGCCGCGTGATCGGCACCCGGCTCCAGTTTGCGGATTATGCCGCCATGGCGCGCGCATTCGGGATGCATGCGGAGAGGGTAGAAAAGGCCGAGGATCTGCCCGCTGCAATAGATCGTGCGCTGAGCAAGCAACCAGCGCTGCTCGACGTGCTCGTCACGACCGACGCGATATCGTCGGACGCCAAATCCGGGCTGGCGTGGGTTCCTGATCTTCAGCCGCTGGCGACCTGGGACGACGTCGAGCGCAAATGGCGACAGGGGTGAACCGCCGCCTCGCAAACCAAACCCCAAAAAAAGAAATCGGCGGGTCATGCGCTACGCGATACGGTCAGCTCACGAGAATATCTCGGAAAACGCGGATCGTGGACTCAATGCGCTCTGCGTCGATCCGTCTGTCGACTGGAGAACCCGGTCACCCGAGCCCGATGAGTTGCTATCGCATACAGACCGCTTCGACGTTGTTGCCGTCTGGATCGAGCAGAAACGCCGCGTAGTAAGTGGGGCTGTAATCCGCGCGCACGCCGGGACGGCCGTTGTCGCGGCCGCCAGCCTTGAGACCGCCCGCGTGGAAACGATCCACTGCAGCCCGATCGGGGGCGCGCAACGCCACGTGCACGCCGGGGTTCCCCGAACTCTTGGCGCGGTAAAGCCACAGAGCCGGCTCACCAGGAGGCCCTAAGCCCGCGCCCGATTCATCGCGGGAGCACAGCACGTGGCCGAGCGCTGCGAGCGCAGCCTGGTAGAAGCGCACGCTCGCCTCGACATCGCTCACCTTCAACCCGATGTGATCGTACATGATGACCTCCTTCGGTTGGAGAGATCATCATAGAGACAGCGCGGCGAGCCGATCTTGGAAAATCTTGCGATCGCCTTTCGCCGCCCGACGGAAGCCTCGAGGCGAGACTCCGGCTGCGCGATGGAACGTGCGCACGAAGTTGGAGAGGTCGGCGAACCCGACGTCGAAGGCGACGTCGGTGATCGACCGGGCGTCATCGGTCAGCAGGCGCGCCGCGTGGCGCAGCCGGGAGCGGAGCAAGTACTGGTGCGGGGTCACGCCAAGGACTTTTGCGAAGAGACGCAGGAAGTGAAACGGACTGAGCCCGGCATGCCTCGCGGCGCTTTCCAGATCGATGGGCTCGCGCGAGTGCGTGTCCAACCAGAGCGCCGCTTCAACCGCGCGGCGGCGATCGTACGCCCGCGCTTCCGGCGGCTTACGCTTACGCCCGGAGACGACCGTGACGAAGCGGGCCGCGAGCAGCATTCCCGCCTCGTCGAGGCTGATATCGCTGGTCCCCTCGGCGGCCGCCTGCGCGAGCTCGCCAACCACCATCAGCTCGGGCAGCGGCGGTACACAGCCGGCACGCCAGATCTCGGTCTGCCGGTTCTTGCTCCCCTGGCCGATCGTTTCGACCAGCGCCGGCGCGAGCTGAAAGGAGAGACATTCGTCGCCGCAGACGTGGTGGTCGTGCGTACACATGAACTCGTCGCCCGGATGGCCAACCAGGATCGACCCGGCCACCAGCTCGAACGATTTCCCCTGGAAGCGATAACCGAAACTGCCTTTTCGCACGTAGGAGACGGAGAAACCCGGGTGCAGCTCGACAAACGGCTTGTCGGCCGGACCGGCGCTGCACCGGTAGTCAGTCACCGAGATGGATCCGCTGCGCAATACTGTCGTGGTCACCATTTGCATTCGATTCTACCCGGGGCGTCGGACTCGGGGGCGGGATTGTGGCCCTTCTGGCTAATCTGTGCGCCCATTTCGGCGCGCATCTTGCATTCCCATGGCGGGGTGCTAAGACACGCTTCACCAGACGAAGAATCAATGGGTTACCAGTCGCCCACGGGTGACTTGCGGCTCGTGGACCATTCAGTTCAAGCCTTGAGCGAGAACCCCGCGTATGACGAAGGCAAACAACCTCCGATGCGAGTGAATTTTCTACACCTGCTGATCCTGGGTGCGATCGCGCTCTTGCTCGTTGCGGCAGTAGGTCTCGTCCGGATGAGCAAGCGGGAGCGGGCGCAAGAGCATCCCGCAACCGCGACGTACCAGGTGCAATCCGTAACGTCCAAGCCGTCCGGAAGACAACGCTGCATGCGGAAATGCGCGGTCATTCACAAGGGCTACGTGTACAGGCCCGAACAACACCTGCTAGGTGCAGGGAGTGCCGGTGTCGAGCCTGAATTTTGTAGCTGCGTCTGACGACTGCGCCAGGATTGCGGTATTCGGCGGATGAAACATTGGTAGATTGCCCGATGCTACGAGCCCCTCGTCCCTAGCCCCTACAGACCAACCAGCCCAGCCCCGTGCACTGGAACAAGTCGAAAAGAAGCGACCATCCGATGGTCGATCGCCGGCACGCGGAGGAGTTCCTCAGCCGGCTGCCGCGCGACGACCCGTTTCGCATGCTGGAGGAGATCTCCTTCTGGCTGAAGGCATTGCGCGATGCCTACGGCATCGTGCCGCAACGCGCCTTCGAAGTGGTGGATGTGTTCGACGTGACCGCGAAAGCGCCGCAACGCAAGCTCACCGCGGATTTCATCGCTCTGGGCAGCCGCTACCAGAAGTTCCAGGCCCAGCGCATCTGGAACACCTCTTTCCAATTTTCCCGCGAGCTCGGCGCGACTTATCAATACCTGGTGGACCAGTATCGCACGCGCGTGAGCGGATCCGATCCGCTACGACCGGTGTTACCGGTGATTGTGTCGCGCGCTATTCGTGCGCTCAAGCTCGAGCTCAAGTGGAGCCTGCTGCGGCAAGGGCCAGTAGATCAGGTGTTGTGGAAGTTGGCCGGCGCGCTTTATACCTATGCGGAGGAAAGCAATTTCGCCACCGACGACTTGAAGGTATACCCTGACGCGCAAGAGCTCTCCAGCGTGCAGCTCGAATACCTGCAGGCGCTGATGCTCGGGGTCTCGGCAACCGATACTCTGCCGCCCGAGAACCTGCATCTGGTGGAGTTCTTCATCGAGCACTATGCGGAATTCTTCGCGCTTGTACGCGCGCCCAGGCGGGGGTGCCACTACTACGTCGACATGGCGAGTGGGAACGCGCCGGCGCGCCTGGTCGAGCGCGTGGCAGCCGCTCCCGGAATACGGTATTTCGGTCCCGACAAGGCTGCCACCATGGTGGATCGCATGATCGGGACCATCAGTGAGCGCGGCATGGTGCCGCCCGAAATCAACCCTGGAGGGATGCACAAAGCGCGATCCATACTCGATGTATTGGATCATCTGGTGCGCTACTGGGATACCACTCCGCCCACCCGCGCCACCGAACGCCAAGCCGCGCTGGCGCGCATCAGCGTTGTGCACGACTTCGCCTCCATTCTAACCATGGTTTCAGGCGATTCTCAGGAACTAGACTTCGACTCGAACGTGGAAACCTGGCGTGTGGAAAACGAGAGCCAGGGCGGCTACGGCGCCGTCATCACCGAAACCGCGAGCGACTGGCTCGAGATCGGCTCCTTGCTCGGGATCCGGGAGGAGGAAGGAGCCAGTTGGGGAATCGGTCTGGTGCGCCGGCTGTCCCGGCCCGCCGCGGGCACCATGTACGTGGGCATTGAATCCTTGTCCCGGGGCGTGGTGAAGGTGAATGTGAATAACCGGACCTCGGACGCTTCTCGCAAAGAACTGAATGCGCTGCTCCTGCTCAGCAGCAGCGAGGGCAGCGCCTACAGAGGAGAGCTGATGCTGATGCTGCCGCCCGGCACATTCGCAATGGGTCGGACTCTAGTCATGCATGCCTTCGAGCGCGCGTATCGACTCATGCCCAGAGAGCTGCGCGAGAGCGGCGAAGGGTATGAGCTGGGTTGGTTCCGATTGCAACCGGCGGAAGTCTAATCGAAGGAACGCGCTAGCGAGTACCGAGGTAATCCGCCTTTCCGAGCTCTACCCCACAGTGCCGTAGGATGTCGTAGGCAGTCGTGACGTGGAAGTAGAAGTTCGGAATACCCTGATTGAGGAGATACGGCATCCCTTGGAACGTTACCGGATTGCCCCGTATCTGCAAGGTGACAGTTCTGTCTTCGGAACCGTCGATCTGCTCTGGCTTGAACGTATTGAGGTAGGAGATGGTCTTTTGAATGCGGCCTTTCAGGTCTGCGAAGGTCGTCTCCGTATCTTCATATTTCGGCGGCTCCAGCCCGGCAAGTCGCGCCGCTGCACTCTTTGCGGTGTCCCCCGCGATCTGAACCTGACGCGTCAAAGGCAGCATGTCGGGATACAGGCGAGCGTTGATCAACACTGACGGATCAATCTTCTTCGCTTCTGCATGTGCCGCGCCCTTATCGAGGACGGCAGCGAGATTGTTCAGCATGCGGATGAACGTCGGGACCGAAAGTTGGTACATCGAGATCTTCATGGATTCCTCTCTGAAATGCGTTGCGTGCTAGGCACCTTTGCGATTCGAGCGCGCCGCAGGAGAATCAAGCGCCGACCTGAGCACGGCTCACCAAGACTTTGTCCACCAAACCATACTTGACCGCCTCCTCCGCACCGAAGAAGTTGTCGCGGTCGGTATCGCGTTCGATGGTCTTGATGTCCTGTCCCGTGTGCTTGGCCATGATCTCGTTGAGCCGCTCGCGCAGGTACAGGATCTCCCTGGCGTGAATCTCGACGTCGCTGGCTTGGCCTTCAAACCCCCCCATGGGCTGATGGATCAGCACCCGCGAGTTGGGCAGGCAGAAGCGTTTGCCGTTGGCCCCGGCGCATAGCAGCAGCGCTCCCATGCTGGCCGCCTGACCGATGCACAGCGTGCTCACGTCGGGTTTGATGAACTGCATGGTGTCGTAGATGGCCAGTCCGGCCGACACCATCCCGCCCGGTGAGTTGATGTAGAAGGAGATGTCCTTTTCCGGGTTGTCCGCTTCCAGGAACAGCAACTGAGCGACGATCAGGTTGGCCGACATCTCTTCGACCGGCCCCACCAGGAACACAACACGCTCCTTGAGCAGGCGCGAGTAGATGTCGTAGGCGCGTTCACCGCGCCCGCTCTGCTCGACCACCATCGGAATGAGCCCAGTATCGCGGGGCTCAACGCGAGTCGTTCCCGAGGTCATAACCCTACTCCACGCCCGACCGCCGCCGGTCGCACGCGGTCAACTGCTCGCAAAGAGAGGCGCAATAGGGCGCCTCTCCTGGACTCAGACAAACCGGGTCTATTTCGGTTGGGAAACGATCCGGATGTAGGGCTTGGGCGCCTTCCAGCCGCCCGGGTACTTGGCCTTCGCCTCCTCGTCGGAGACAGAGGGGACGATGATGACGTCCTGACCTTGCTTCCAGTTCACGGGCGTGGCCACCTTGTGCTTCGCAGTCAGCTGGATCGAATCGAGCAGACGCAATACTTCGTCGAAGTTACGCCCGGTGCTCATCGGGTAGGTGAGCATCGCCTTGATCTTCTTGTCCGGCCCGATGATGAATACCGAGCGCACCGTGGCGTTGTCCGCCGCAGTGCGTTTTTGGTCTCCGCTGGCGTTGGGATGGATCATATCGTAGAGCTTGGCCACCTTCAGATCGGAATCACCGATCAGCGGGTAGTTCACTGCGTGCCCTTGTGTCTCCTCGATGTCCTTCGCCCACCGCTTGTGATCGCCGACGGGGTCGACGCTCAGACCGATGATCTTTGTGTTGCGCTTATCGAACTCCGGTTTGAGGCCTGCCATGTAACCGAGTTCGGTGGTGCACACCGGGGTGAAGTCCTTGGGGTGAGAGAACAGAATCACCCACCCGTCCCCGATCCACCGGTGAAAATCGATCGTGCCCTGGGTGGATTCTGCTGTGAAGTTCGGGGCTTCGTCGCCTATACGTAGAGCCATGATGGTCCTCCGGTATTACTTGCGTGGTGCCAGATCAATGACGGGTGCCCGGCGCCGTTTGGGCCGACGCATCTCCTGTGGCGAACATCCGACCGCTTGGCTGTGAACCGCCTCAGTAGTTTGCCGGTATTCGCGGACCGCTATTATAGTCCGCAGTCGGATCTTTGACGTATCACCCGGTCCTCCGGACCAACGCGGATTCCCAAGCCCCGCTGACGTCTCCGATCTCGTCCAAAACGTCGCTGTCCGATCTCCCCGACGTCTTGAGCACGTGGAAAGCATGGTCGGCCGCTTCCAACCAGTGCATCGTCCACGCGTCGCTCAGGCCAGTGAGGACTCTTTCCATCAGGTCGCGCCTGCAAAGAGTGTCGCGCGTGCCGTTCAAGCAAAGAACGGGAATCTTGATCTGCGCGAGGTGCGCGTCGCGCAGCTTCTCCGGCTGGCCTGCCGGATGGAGCGGATAGGCGAGCAGAAGGAGCCCATCGCAGGGAAACCCGTCGGCCGCAAGCATCGAGGCCGCTCGCCCTCCCATAGACCGTCCCCCGATGATCAGGAGTTCCGGCTGGACCTCCTGGCGAGCGTGCGACGCGACCGCGGAGATGCATTCCTTGAGGCGAGGCATCGCGTCCGGCCGACTGGCTCCTTTCTCCCGGTACAGGAAGTTGAAACGAACGATATCCATTCCCCGGCTGCGGAAAAGCTCCGCCAGGGCGAGCATGCCGCGATCGGCCATGTGACCACCGGCTCCGTGAGCGCAGACAAAGAGAGCCCCTCTCGTGGGCGTGGCAGCAGGCTCGAGGACCGCCGTCGTCTCTTCAGTCCCGACCTTGACTCGCCATTCAGAGTTGCGCCTTCCGAAAGCCATTAGGATTTGCCCCACAACCCCACATCCAGCGCCGTTAGCCAAATGCGCCTGGGTCCCGGCTTTCGCCGGGACGACGAACCTTTGTTAGCCAATTCCGCAAGCCTCAATAGAATATCGTCAACCCAAAGGTCGCGGGTCGATCGATGCAGGGCATCAGATCGCGTGCCGGCTGTGCGTGTCCGGGATCCTGATCTGACGCGTCAGAAGTTGATGCCGAAAATCAGCCGCGCCTCAAAAATCTGATGCTCCGTGGTGTTGATGCGTCCATCGCTGGGATTCCCCGAGATTTGCGGCAACAGCGTAAACGTCGCCCACCATTTGGACGCGCCGTAGTGAATGTTCGGGCCGAGAAACCAGGCCGAGGCGAGGTAGTCGTTCAAAGTCGAACCCTGATAGACCGAGTGATGGCGCGCTTCGAGTCCGACCGACCAGTTCGGCGTGAAGCGGTAGGCGGCACCGAACGTGAACTCCAGCACCGACTCCTTCTGCGTCTGGCCGTCCTCCTTCTCCCATTCCTGCTCGAAGATGGCATTGGCGGCCAGCACCCACTTGTCGCCGATGTTCTTCGAGAAGATCAGCTTGTATTCCAGTTCCGCTTCGTTGCCGCTGTAGGTGGGTTCGAAATACAGCGCAATGCCGATCGGCTTGGTGTTCGGATTGAGCAGTTGATACTTCACCTCGGCGGACACGCCCTTGAACGAGAACTTGCTCGAATCCGGCAGTCCCGGTTCCTGCGCGACGATCTGCTCCTGCTGGAAGTTCAGGTACATGGAGCCACTCAACTTGTCGGTGAAGCCGTATTCCATTTCCTCGCGGAAATCCCAGAGGTACTGATCGAACTGATGATCACCCTCCGGATACCCTTTGCCGAAAGTGACCCATTGCTCGAACTCCCAGCCGCCTTTGGGAATTACGTCCGCGTCCTGAATGTAGGTGAAGAACCGTTCATCTGCGAGTGCCGGCGTACCGGTCAGCAGTCCGCAAAGCACGCAAACCTTTGCGACTGCGGCGACGAGCCACACACGGGCCGGTCGCTTGGCCGCTGAATCAAGTTTTGTCATTCGAGTTCTCCCCGATATTTGGCGGTTTGGAGCAGGGCAGCTGTTTCAGTCGCCAGCTGCTATCGCGAATCATAGTAGAAACGATTCGCATTACGCAAGAGCCCCGCATTGATGTCCCCCGCCTGGGGCGCGAACGATCGTGGCCAGGTTTCAACCGGCCCGGCCCCAGCAATCTAGAGCGCTGCTAACGGGCTACAAGTCGGTATTGACCAGAACAGACGTCCCGGCGCGTGCCGGGCCGAATCATCACTGACCGGGATAGGGCGAATTTCGCGGTTTTTCGAGGCCGCCTCGGCAAGAGGCCTGTCGCTGCTCTAGGCCGATCTGATCGACGGCCTTGGAGCACTCGCTCTTCCGGCACCCGGTTAGACTGCGTGCCTACTTAACATCCCCGCGAAGTACTCTTGTATCCCAGGATGAAAGAGGTACATGAAAGCGCAGCACGCAAAGAGCAGGTACCCGGTTGCCGATGCCACGATCGGCGCGTCGCTTGCGTGCATTCCCCAGGCGAACGCAACGAATACGAACGACCAGACGACGAGCGCGGAGACGAATACATGGCAGGTGACTTGTGCGATAAGCGCGTATCGGGCAGGCCGCCACGGTATCAGCAGCCCTCCCGCGATAGTCAGCTCGGCAACCACCACGACCCAGACGATGAAGCTCTTCATGCCACTGGCGTCCGCGGAGATTAAGATGGCCGGAATGGTATGAGCCAAAGACCACAGCGCAAGAATCCATATGCCCGCGGGCTTTCCCTTGATCACCATTGCGGTCTAAACATTTTGCGTGAGGGACGCCCTTCGCAGCGGCGGTTGGAGCTCGTTTCGGAACTCCACTCTGAGGGCTCTAGCTGATCTGCCAACCCAGCCAGCGAGTTATCGTCGTCCAGCAGCTGTACCTTGAGCGGAATACGAGGACGCGCACGGTCTGCTCCGTCACAGAAATGAAACGCCGATGGCTGCGACGACACACCAGACGACTATCAGCAGGGCCGACACGCGCCACGCGACCAGCAGCGTGAAGCCGACGAGCGCGATGGCGAGGTCAACCGGGCCTCGTACCGCGCTGGTCCATACCGGGTTGTAAAGGGCCGCTGCCAAAAGCCCGACTACCGCAGCGTTCACTCCTGCGATGGCGCGCGCGGCGAGTTGTCGCCCTGCGACTGTCCTCCACAGCGGCAGGATGCCGGCGATGAGGAGGAACCCCGGCAGGAAGATTGCGCATAGCGCAATGGAAGCACCGAGGAGGCCACCCATGCTGCCTGGCAAACGGGCTCCCAGATAGGCTGCCAGGGTGAACATCGGTCCGGGGACTGCCTGCGCCGCGCCGTAACCCGCCAGGAAATCATCGAGGGAAATCCAGCCAGGCTTGACCACGCTCTCCTGGAGCAGCGGCAGAACTACGTGGCCGCCGCCAAACACCAATGCCCCCGCGCGGAAGAAAGCGTTCGCAACGATGATAAGCCCATCTTGAGCCTGCGCTAGCAGCGGGAGTCCGAACAGCAGCGCAGCGAACACCGCAAGGAGCATCAACCCAAGCGATGCACCATACCGCAGCTCAAATCTGACCCCGGGGACGGGCTGCACACCGCGGCAGAAAGCCAGTCCCGCAACACCACCGAGCCCGATGACGACGAGCTGCAGCCAGGCTATTTCTGAGGCGAGGATGACGGCGGCGGCAATCGTGGCAATCGTGGCGCGCTGGGGGTCGGGGCACAGCTGACGCGTCATGCCGAGCACGCCTTGGGCAACAACCGCAAGCGCCACGAGCTTCAGGCCGTGGATGGCAGCCTGGCCAACCGTCCCGGACATCTGCGGCAAGAGGGCAGCGAAGGCGAACAGCAAGAACGCAGACGGCAGGGTGAAAGTCAGGAAGGCTGCGAGCGCGCCGGGCCAGCCGGCGCGTAGCAGCCCCAGGCTGAACCCAAGCTTGCTGCTTGCCGGTCCGGGCAGGAACTGGCAAAGGGCAAGTAGTTGGCTGAAGTGGTCGTCGTCCAGCCACTTGCGTCTGGTGACCACCTCGTGCCGGAAGTACGCGAGATGAGCGATGGGCCCCCCGAAGGACGTCAGTCCGAGCTTCAAGAACGTGACGAATACTTCGCCTGCGCTGCCCGCTCGCTCACCCCGGGCCTTAGATGCATCGGGGTTCATGTGCAGACGCCCCTCCACGCAATCGGATTGCGATACATATATGGAGTGGATTTCAGAACAAGCTCCGCCCGGAGCCGCAACTGCTTTCCATCGCCAGGCGGTCTGGGCGGACGTTCAGCGAAACCGCAGCACGCTATCCGGGGAGTGGGTGGCCGACATGAATATCTTCCAGCCCTCGGCCGATTCCCTCAGGCCATAGGTCACGGCGAGACGCTCGAGCACTGTCCCGTCGCTTCGGTAGCGAACGGTGATGCCACTCGCGAGCGCCGTCTGCGGGTCGAGCAGGCGCACCTCGAGTTCTTCCCAAGCGCTTCGGGCATAGCCGCGCTCTACCAAGGCGCGCAGAAAACCCTCGAAGAAGGCCCTCTGCTCTCCCCGGGTTGCGCGTACGAGGGGACCACCTTTGCCGACGCGCATCGCCGGCTCAAAATAAAAACTGGCCACCGCCTCCCCATCGTGCCGGCTCCAAGCCTCCTCATAGGCTTTGAGAACGTCCTTGACCGCTTCCTCCTCTGCCCCGGGCAGTGCGAGTCCGGGCCACACTGCGAGAATCAGCAGGGTCATGATGGCCTGCTTGGTCTTCACCCCCATCTCTTCTACTCGCCCTAAGCTTCTCCCCACCGGCCCCGTCTCAATAACCAGCCGACGACTAGGTTGCTGCGGCCGCCGCCTGACGTGCTTCTCTCGCCTGAAACTCCGCATACGCGCGCCCCATCGCAGCCGCGTACTCAGCCCGCTGTGCGTCTCTCACCCGCTCGAATTCCCCTTCTTTGTACTCATCGCGCTCCTTGCGCTTTAGCGATAAATCTCGCTCTCGCTCATACACAGCGAAAGTCGCGGCCCTTGTACTCATGTAAGTTGCATCTGTCCCGACGTTCATTTCTTTCCTCCGTGAAATTGAACACAACTTGGTGCAAACGCTGAACCAAAGCAAGAGTGCAGCATTTTCCGGAAGCCATTGTCCGAGGGCTCTGGCTCATCTGGCAAATCCGGCATGGGTCTAGCGTCGTCCTCAGCCGTATATTAGCTGGGAGATGACTGCATGAGGGAAAGATCCTCTTGGGCAGTGAGGTGCGACCGTCTGCTGCCTGGGCCAATCGACTGCACGATGCATCACGGCCAGCGCTGTCACGAGGTCGCGGGCATTGAATGCCCCGTAGGCTTTTTCAGGCAGGAGGGCAATGTCCATATGCGCCCTCATCGTGCCGGTCCGCGACACCCCTAGTCGGTGCGCGTCGTCTTTGCGCGCGTTCGAGTCGAGCGGCGGGTTTGCCTTCCCCGCGCGGCACCCGACGGTAATCCTTTCAAAGTACGAGTGCCCGGTATGTGTCTCTTGCCCCATCGCACCAACGCGAGCAGAACTTCTCCCAGGGCCGCTCCCTTGTCGGTCAGCGTATAGGCGTAACGTATCGGACGCTCCTGGTACGGGGAGCTGGCGATGATCCCCGCGTCCTCAAGGCGCTTCAGGCGATCGGCGAGGATGTTGGTCGGGATTCGTTCGGGCGAATCCAGCAGCTCCCCATAGGTGTGTTTGCCGTGGAGCATGTCCCTAATGACGAGCAACGACCATTTGTCGCCGACCAGGTCGAGCGTGTTTGCAATAGCGCAGCGGGATCGTCGAAAACCGTCCGGCTTCTTTATGTCCGCTTCCATTCGTCGCTGGTGCCGATCGGAGGAGTCACTTGCATAATGCAAGACATTATGCTACGTTGGCTAGTAGCTTGCAAAGTGCAAGTCACTACTAGAAGGAGATATCATGCCAAACGCCACATTGTCGGGTTCCGCACAGCCGAGCATGCCGGTCTTGGCAAGCACGAAGTTGGTCGTTGCAATCGTGCTTGCCGCCTGGTTTGCGCTCATCATGGTTCTAGGCGCAACCGGAGCCTTCGTCACACGGCCCGGGACGCTGCCCTTCCCGATCGCGATCGGAGTCACCACGCCTATTCTCTTGTTTCTTGCCGGGTTCTGGCTGTCGCGTCCGTTCCGCGAATTCGTTCTGGCGGCTGACGTTCGTCTCATGCTGGGAATACAAGGGTGGAGGTTTGCGGGGCTGGGGTTCCTGGCCCTGTACGCGCACGGGGTGTTGCCTGGCAGCTTTGCCTGGCCCGCGGGGCTTGGCGATATGGCGATCGGGGCCACCGCGCCTTGGCTACTCGTTGCCCTCATCCGGCAGCCCACGCTTCGCGGCCAGCAAGACCTTCGTGGTGTGGAATCTGCTCGGGCTACTGGACCTCGTCGTGGCGGTTGGCACCGGGGCGCTCAGTTCGGCGCTCGCCGCTGGTGTCCCTGGGGAGGTCACCACCGCCCCGATGGCACAGTTGCCGCTCGTGCTCATCCCAGCCTACCTTGTGCCCATCTTCGTCATGCTGCATTTAGCTGCGCTCATGCAGGCGCGGCGGTAGCCTTCATTCATGAGCGATTACGCAAAGTTGTTCAAGCCGACCGCCAGCGGCGAATCCGCCGCCGAGATGATTCGCGCGGCCGAGGCGTGTCTTGATAGTTTCACGGCCTGCTTCAATGCCAGAGATCGTGCTGGAATGGACGCGCATCTACATTTCCCGCACATCATGTTTTCGGGGTCAGAGCGTCTCGTTTGGGAAGAGCCCGGGCAGTTGCCAGATGATTTCTTCGACAACCTGATTCGGGACGGATGGGCAAAAACGGTTTATGAGGAGAAGCAGCCCGTCCTTGTGAGTCCAGATAAGGTCCACTTCCGAGTTCGTTACACGCGGCAAGCCGCCGACGGACGCGTACTCTCGGAGCACGAAAACATTTGGTTTGTGACGCGGATTGCCGGCCGTTGGGGAATCGCTCTGCGGTCTTACTGAGAGGCTCTGGATGCCGCCTCCCAGCGGCATGACTGTAGAGGCTATCTCTGCAATAGGACTCTAGTTTCTGATATGGTAGGTCACACAAGCGCAAACCCGGGAGAGCCACCATGCCCGAACGAAAGACTGGGCCCGACCACGCTCGCCTCGACCGCGTCGTCGCCGAGGCGCGGCGCGCGCGCGAAGAGCGCGCCAAGGGCTACCGCGAGCAGGCACTCAAGATGTACCCGTGGATATGCGGGCGCTGTGGCCGCGAGTTCACCCACGCCAACTTGCAGCTGCTGGAGGTCCATCACCGCGACCAGAACCACGACAACAACCCGCCCGATGGGAGCAACTGGGAGCTCCTATGCACCTACTGTCACGAGAATGAGCACCAGCGCTTCCTTACCGAGCAAGGCCGGGACCCGGAGTTACCCGGCGCCACTGGACCCGCGCCGGCTACGCACCAACCCTTCGCCGCCTTGAAGGCTCTGATCAAGACAAAGGATCCAAGCTAGTTCATCGGCGATCCGTTGGGGCGAGTGCGTAACCCAGCAGCCCGAGCACGCCAGCCGCCCGCCGAAGGGCAAGTGCGCCCATTCGGGGCACTCGGAGAACCTCGTTGCAGCGGCCAGATTGACGCGCTCCGGTTCCGCTAGAGTTCAGCGGAAGGTTATACCGAAGGTGAGAGTAATCGCCTGATAGCGCTGGTCCTGAGTGATGCCCGGCGGGGACGTCGCGCCGTTGAAACTACCGAACGAATACTCGATCGAGGGCGCGAGGCGCATCCATCCGTTGGCGTACACGTCGTAGCCAACACCTAACACCCCTCCCCAGCCGCTGGCGCCATTTGCGCCGGGCTGATTGGTCCAATACTTGACGAGGCCACCGCCACCTCTCACAAATAGAGGGGAATCGCGGATCGGATAGTATCGAGCAGTGCCAAAAATCGTTTCTATCGCCTCGCCTTGGGACGAATCCCACAGGTTGGATCCTTGGAGTGTCCATCCACCCAATTCCACACCCAGAAGCAGTCGGGGATCCCACGCATATCCTCCGCTGAGTGCAAGCGCGAATTTGCTTTCGGTGGTGCTGCTGGTCACAGAATAAGACCGCTTCAGCACTCCGATGCCAGCATCTATTCCGCCCCAGAATCCAGTACGCGCCTTTGAGTCTAGGCTTTGCGCCGCGGCAGAGAACGAACTCAAACACAAAACGAAACAGGCCGAGTATCGATTGAGCATGGCATTCTCAGCTCGCTGGTTAGACCGGTTACGGGTCCGAAACTCGCTGATACGCACCACTTCGCGCTCGCCGATCAACTGCGAGGCGAAGCGTGTGGTGCGCCCTCGCGGGCCGAGCACGAACATCTGCCAACAGCGACCTCGCGCACCTTAAGTCGCCAGGGACGGAAAACGGGCCGCGGTCTGCTAGAGTCGGTTGCTTGGCCGGCCTCAGCACGATACTGCAGGCGGACTTACTTTTGAGTTACTTCTGACTTACACGTAGCACTGGAGGTAGCACCCACGATCCGATTCTGACCAATCTGGGAGGAATTGCACTGATCAGGGCTCCGCGCTAAGGTGTCATCTCATTTCACCCGGTGAAAGGCCTTGAGGCGGTCTGTACGAGTCGGCGTGCCCGTCAACGTTGTTCGGGTACACGCAATGCTCCATAACCCGCCGTGTTCATGTCCCGTTCATCCCGCACCGTGAGAACCAAGTCCCGCGTGATGCGGCGGCGCCGCTTCCCGCGTCTTCACCCGCGCGTGCGCTCGCGTATGTTTCGGGCACTGTGGGCGGCACCGCTCGTGCTGCAGTTCGCCGTCGGCGCGATCGTCTCTGTGGGGGCTGTGGGCCGCCGCCAACTGGGTTTACCACGCGGTCCACAAACCGACCGAGTTGCTCTTTCCGGTGAGCAGCACGCTCACCAAGACGCCCTCGGAGACGTGGCGCGAATATGAGCCACACTTCCGCAAGTACGCCACCGCCGTGATCGCCCCTGAGCTTCTGGCCGCACTTGCCCAAGTCGAGAGCGCGGGCAACCCCCTCGCGCAGACGTACTGGCAATGGCATCTGACATCGCACCCCTTCGAACTGTACCGACCAGCTTCCAGCGCGGTCGGCATGTACCAGATTACCGATGCGACGTTCGCCCAGACGAAGCCCGACTGCCTGTATGAACCAACCGTCCCAGAGGGCGATTTCACGCGCGTGCTCGGCTTCTGTTGGTTCGATAGTCTCTACGCCCGCGTCGTGCCCAGCCACGCTGTCGAGCTCACGGCGACGCTCCTGGATCGTGGCGTCGCGGCAACGCTCAAGCGTCAGCGAATTGCCACCCCCACGCTGCAGCACAAGCAAGACCTCGCTGCCGTGATTCACCTGTGCGGCGCCGGGGCGGGCGAAACCTACGCCAAGCGCGGCTTCCGATTGACCCCCGGACAGCGATGCGGTGATCACGACGTGCGCGCCTATCTCGGGCGCGTCAATGGCATGAAGCGGCTGTTTGCCCGGCTGGCGAGCGACTCCTGATTCCGAGTGCGGCAGGGGACACAGGGGTTGACCCCTCAGCCTGGGGCGACCCGTTGGAGATGTATAGCGCCGGTTCGACCCTACCTCAGATCGATTGACCTAGATCAACTCTGTCCCACCCGATAGGAATATCGTGAGTGTCGTGGAGCAGCAGGCTTGCGCCCCTCGAAGCCACCGGGCTGAATGGCTCCAGAAGTGCCAGCGCATGCCGATGCGAGCCGGCGATTTAGAGGAGAGATCTGCTGGAACCGATTCGGATCATGCATTTTTCGGATGCACTTTGCGTCTGGGCGTACGTCTCGCAAATCCGCATCGACGAGCTGCTGAAGAACTTTGCCGGGTCCGTGGAGCTGGAATATCGCTACTTTCAGGTCTTCGGGGATGTACCCAAGAAGATCGAGGCGTCGTGGAAGGAGCGCGGCGGTGTACAGGGGTATAGCGAGCATGTCAGGAGCGTGTGCGGCAAGTTCGGCCACGTCGCAGTCGATCCCCAGGTCTGGGTTCGCACCACACCTCATTCCTCGATGCCCAGCCACCTATTCTTGTGTGCCGTCAGGGTGCTCGAATCCGACGGCAGCGTGCCCCCCGGTGCGCAGTCCAGCGCCGCCCGGGCAGTGCGCGAAGCCTTTTTCATGGAGGGGGCAGATGTTGCGCGGCGCGAGACTCTGCTCGCGACTGCCGAGAAGCTCCGACTGCCTGTCGCCAAGGTCGAGAAGATCCTAGACGGCGGGGTCGCGCACGCCGCGCTGTGCGGCGACTTGGACCTGGCCCGCACTCACGGCATTCAGGCCAGCCCCACTCTGGTGTTCAACGAGGGCCGCCAGCGGCTAAGCGGCAACGTCGGCTATCGCATCATTGAGGCGAACATCCGCGAACTGCTCGAAGGCGCTCCCGGTCAGCTCTCTTGGTGCTGAGGGTGAAGGGACGCAACTCTGCGCTGGATCATGGTTCTCTTCACGGAGGCAGCGCCGACCGAGACAGCCGGTCTTGCGGGCCTCGAACCGCTTGGTCGTGCCGGCCTTGCGGCACATTTGACGCTGGCTGCGCCTGGACAGCCGAACCCCACGACGGTATCGTTGTTCGACCAGGGGCTGACGCAAGTGCTGCAGGCTGCGGTCGTCGGTCTCGAGCCCGTTAAACCCTACGCGCTCGCGCTCGCTTCGAACCCGGACGGTACCGGCGAGATTGAGCTCATTGCCCGGTTCTTGACGAACCCGGCCGGTGCGCAGATCGTCAACGCCGTCGGGCCCCTCCGCCAGATCGTCGATCCGGACACCCCGACCATCGGCGACCGTCGTTACCTGACCATCATTGCCGTCGAGAATGGAGCCCGAGGCCGACCCGTGCAGCTGCAGCAATCCGCGAATACAGGCTCGGCCGCGTCGCGAGTTCAGCAAGCTAGATGAAAGGAGAACTACAATGAAAGAACCCGTCATAAAGACCATCGGTCTTATCGGCGCCGGGCACATTGGAAGCCAGATCGCCCGACTCGCGGTGGCAAACAACTACAACGTCGTGATCAGCAATTCGCGCGGGCCACAGACCTTGTCAGCGCTCGTCGCGGAGCTCGGACCGAGAGCCCGCGCGGCGACGGCCGTCGACGCAGCGAGAGCTGGGGATGTCGTCGTGGTCACGGTGCCTCTGAAGAACTACCGGGCCGTTCCTGTCGAGCCCCTGGCGGCCAAGATCGTGATCGACACGAACAACTACTACCCGCAACGTGACGGCCATATCGCCGAGCTCGACAATGAGTCAACCACGACCTCCGAGCTCCTGCAGGCGCACTTGCCGAGCTCGAAGGTCGTCAAGGCCTTCAACCATATCTACGCCGCGGCGCTCACCACCGACGGGCAGCCGGCTGGCACGAAGAATCGTCGCGCGTTGGTCATCGCCGGCGACGACCAAGATGCCAAGGCCACGGTCACCCGTCTGCTCGACCAGTTCGGGTTCGACACAGTGGATGCGGGTCCGCTGAAGGAAGGATGGCGCATCCAGCGCGATACGCCCGGCTACGGTCCGCGCCGCACGGCGGAGGAGCTTCGCAGAGACCTCGCTGCGGCCAAGCGGTACGCGGACCGCTAGCGAGTCGTAAAGCATCGGAAAGCTAGACTGAACGATCATCGATGGCCCAACAGCAATGCCTGATCCGCGCGTCTTCTTCGCCGCTGAAAGAACCCTCCTTGCCTGGGTTCGCACGGGTATCACAGTGATTGCGCTCGGCTTTGTCGTCGCACGGTTCGGTCTGTTTCTGAGGGTGCTGTCCGGTCAGCTCGCCTCATCGACCTCGCCAGATTCTTCACCCGGCACTTCTACCATTCTCGGTATTCTTCTAACGCTTCTGGGAACCGCGGCCATCGTTGTGGCCGTCGTCCAATATCGTGCATTCATTTCGACTTTGCCTACAGAGGATCTGCCCGCTCGGCATCGGCCCTCTGTGACGATCACCTTCGCGCTGGCTATCGCATCGTGCGGGGTCATCCTTGCAATCTACCTTGCGCAATGAACGGCTGCTCAATGATTGCGCTCCAATCGTTGGTAAATGTCTGCCCCCAAATCATTCACACACGAGGCTCCTCATGAAGCTGCTACCCTGGATTCTGATGGCTGCGGCCGCGATCAGCCCCGATGCGAGTGCGGATAATGGCGTGGTGAACGTGGCCAGTAGCCACTCCGTTTCAGAAACTATCGACCGCCTGGAATCTCTGGCCAGGTCGAAGGGGCTGACGGTGTTCGCCCGGATCGACTTCAGTGGCGATGCCACCAGGGCGGGGTTAGCTATGCCACCGACCCAGATGTTGATCTTCGGCAGTCCCAAGGCAGGCACGCCATTGATGCTTGCCGCGCCGAGCGTGGCGATCGACCTGCCGCTCAAGGCCTTGGCCTGGCAGGACGGAGGCGGACGGGTGTGGGTGTCCTACAACGCGCCCGAATACCTCAAGAGCCGACATGGGCTGCCCGAGGCGCTGCTGCCAAACATCGCCGGCATCAAGGCATTGGTCGAGCAGGCCGCGCAGTAGGACAGAAGGTGTGCTCCGCGCGCGACGATGCGCTGCGGGTATTGGGGGCGCTGGCTGCTGACCCTGAAGGAACGCACAGAGGGTCTCGCCGCGTCGAAGCTCCACATTTCGCTGCGCAAGGCCACATCGTGAGGGCGCCGGGCGGAGATCCGGCCGAACGAAGCGGTTACCTGCGCCTCTTCTACCGAGACTGGCGCCCGACCCGCCTGGGGAAGATTGTGAACGGGGCCTGGGCCTGGCTATCCGGGCTTGGCCTGATGCCGCGAATCTTGCTCACGTTGCAGGTGAAAGGCCGGAGCAGCGGTCGCCTCCGCACAAACGTCCTCGTCGTCGCCAGGCACCAGGGCGAGCGCTATCTCGTCTCGATGCTCGGGGACGGTTCGGAGTGGGTGCGAAACGTCCGCGCGGCGGGCGGAGAAGCGTTCATCAAGCGGGGCCGATCGCGCCCGGTCATGCTCACCGAAATCCCGCCCGAGGAGCGAGCGCCAATCCTCAAGGCCTACTGCCAAGTCGCCACGAGTGGCCGCCTCCACTTCCCGGTCCCGCACGACGCGCCGGTCTCCGCCTTCGAAGCGATCGCAGGGGACTACCCCGTCTTTCGCATCGACCCGGCCGCGTAGCCGGACTCAATTGCACACGGCGCCGGTCCTTTCTTGCAGACCTCGAAGGCAAGAAGGGAAAACAGGCTGTCTTTCTTTTAGGCGGCCTGCGTAACGATGCCCTTCATGCGCTCCAGTTTCGGAGACACCACGGGCACCGTAAGCATGGTGCTCGCAACGGCCATCAGCAGCAGTGCCGTGAACGTCTCGCTGGTGATGACGCCTTTGTCCAGGAGGATGTTGGCGAAGATGATCATGATGAGCGCCTTCGTCTGCAGCAGCCAACCAATGATCGAAGCCTCGCCCGGCTCCCATTTGAGGATCTTGCCCGCGATCTGAACGCCGAGCAACTTGCCCGCCACCGAAGCGAAGAGCAATACGGCTGCGGCGATGAGTACCGCCTCACCGCCCACGCTCCAATTGGTTCTCAAGCCCGTGCTCAGGAAAAAACCCGGCATCACGACCAACAGCACATGGTGACGCAGCAAGTCCATCTGCTTCTGGTCGAACCAGTCGCTATCCATGACGGCCCCCGCGAGGAAGGCTCCGACCATGAAATGCAGCCCGGACCAATCTGCGCCGAAGGCGCACGCGGCGAGCCAGATCAGCCCCACGTACCAGCGGTCCCTCTCCGGCAGCCGAACCATCAGTTTGCGGAAGCCGTAACTGAAAACTGCGAAGGCGAACAGAAACGCGCCCTGCATGCTCACGCGCTGCCAGTCCATCAGGATGAGGGCCAGCACGGCCCAGATGGCGATATCATCCAGGCTCGCATAGCGCAAGATGCGCTGCCCGATGGCTTGCCGCAGGATGTCCAGCTTGTCCATGAGCAGAATCAGGATGGGAAGCGCGGTGACCGCACAGGCCATGCCCACTCCGAGGACGAATTGCCAGGGCATCGCTTTGGGACCGGCCCAGCCGTCGCGCATCAACATGCCCGCGGCCACGATGCTGCCCAACAGCAGCGGCGTGGCGAGGGCGAGCCCGGCGGTGATGGTGCTCTCCCTGCGATGCGCCCAGGCCTTCTTCAGATCCAGCTCGATGCCGGCGATCCACACGAAAATCATCACCGCCCACCAGGCGATGCCGTTCAACGCTTGGACGACTGGCTGGGGAAAGACAAAGGCGTAGTAATCCGGGAAAATTCTTCCCAGGATGCCGGGGCCCAGCAGGATTCCGGTGATGATCTGCACGACCACGAGCGGGGCGTAGTAGTCGGTCTTGCCCACGCGCCAGATCAGATACGGAACGGTGAAGATGATCCCGATGGCGATCAGGAATATCTCCGGCGTGCTGAAAATGGTATGCATGGATTCTTCCTGCAATTCGATATGTGCCGCGGGGTGCGGAGACGGTACGCCACCACCGCGACTCCGACCGCCACGGGTTTCAGGTTACTCGTTCGCGTTCACGAAGGCACCCCGACCGATAACGAGCCGGCTCACAGTCATGAGCGCGAGATTTCTTATGGGATGATCCCTGGCTATCGCGCAAAAGACGCCTCTCGGCTGCCGTCCCGCCGTGCGCACCGTTGCGCCGATACTTTACGCCGTTTGAATCAGGATCGGATCGCGAACCCGTAACCTCGCCCGACAAACGCTGCGGCGGTGAGGACTTCACCCCGTGAGCGCCCCTCCTGTCGATGCGCCCGGGCGAGGCGTGAGATCGTCCCCTTGAGTAACTGCAACCGCTCGCCGCTGAACTCGGTCGCCATTCTGGCCATCCGGCTGGGTAAGGACGAATAGCTGGCCGCGATCCTGTGGTACAGTGTACGTTCCCGAGTATTATGTGCTGTAGTGCACAGAACGGTTGTGCGGCAACAGACGACTCCGCGAATTCTCCTTCTCCATTGACGATGTTCGCCCGTCTCGGCAAGTTCGTCCGGTTGTCTTCGCGGAAGCTTCTGGTCGCAATCGCGTTAACTCCGCTCATGGGTTTTAGCCTAGGGTCCTACGTGGCCCTTGAGAAACCTGAAAAGCCCGAGGCCGCTGTCGCGGCTGCGGATGTGCAACGCGGGAGGCTTCTTTACGAGACTTACTGCATCGCCTGTCATACAACGCAAGCACACTGGCGCGACAAGCATATCGTCGCGTCGTGGGCGGACCTGCTCTATCAGGTGACACGCATGCAGAAGAACGCAGGGCAGGACTGGAGCTCCACAGAGATCAGTGACGTCGCGACCTATCTGAACGAGCTTTTCTACAAAATGCCGTGCCCCTCGCCGGGTTGCGGGGAGCCGCAGGCTAGCACCAATGCACGCACGGCATTAGCGCGCGCCCGATGAACCACTCTCGATGGCAACCGCTCTAACCTGTCCGTCGCCCCTCGTTCGAGAACAGAAGCAGTCTTCACCCCGTTGTGTCCAAAAATCTCGTCGAAGGCGTTCGGGTCGCTCAAAACGCGAGCGCGCGCCGGCATGCTGAGCGCTGTGAGCTCGCCGCGCACACCGGGCGTCGGGCGAAGGGCGCGGCGCGACCCGTTACTGCCTGTCGTGCTCTAGAAAAGTGGACCTTCCGGCGGGGTGCTCGCGCTCAACTCGCTAGTGCGCAGCGCCAAGGCTGCGGCGGCGAATCGCCAATTTTTCGCTTTCTTGGACAGCACGCCTATCGAGTCCCTTCACATTTTCACCTTGCTGTAGAAAATCCGTTTCGCTATCTCTGCCGAGATGATGTAGCGCCATGACAATGATCCCAATGAGCAAGAGGAACGAAATGGGCAGTGGGTGCAAACCAAGAATCGTCCCAAGCGCAGTGAGCGGTAAGAGCAGCGTCACGACAACGACCAAGAGAGTTGCCATGAGCAGGTACTTCGACGGTCTGCTCTTGAAAGAAGGTTTCCGACTTCTTATCACCAGCACAATCAGCGAGGCTGAAATAACGGACTCCAGAAACCAGCCGGTTCTGAATTGATCCTGACTCGCATGAAGGATGAGCAGAAGCACGCCAAAGGTGAGGTAGTCAAACACCGAACTCACCAGGCCGAAGGTAATCATAAACTTGCGAATGGCCTGGATGTTCCAGCGTCGAGGATAGTCAATCATTTCGTTGTCCACCCTGTCGGTCGCAATCGTCATCTCCGGAAAATCCGTTAGTAGATTGGTGAGCAAAATCTGCTTGGGCAGCAACGGGAGAAACGGCAGGAAGAGTGAGACTCCGGCCATGCTGAACATATTTCCGAAATTCGCGCTGGTGGCCATGAACACATACTTCAGCGTGTTAGCAAAGGTCGTCCGCCCTTCACGCACACCCTGCACGAGAACCCCCAGGTCTTTTTCGAGCAAGACGATATCCGCCGCCTCTTTGCAAACATCTACCCCGCTCTCGACGGAAATGCCAACATCGGCGGCATGGAGCGCCGAGGCATCATTGATGCCGTCTCCCATATATCCCACGACATTTCCAGCCTTCCTGAGGGCGAGGATGATTCGCTCTTTCTGATTGGGTTCGATCTCAGCGAAGACGTCCACGTCCACCACGCGTCTGAGCAGCGCCTCGTCGCTCAGCTGGCGGAGGTCTGGACCCGTGACGATCTTCGTCTTCGATAGTCCCATCTGCTGGCTGACGTTGGCCGCGACCAGGTGGTTATCTCCTGTGATGATCTTCAATGAGACCCCAAGGTTTTTCAGAGCGGCAATCGTCTCGATGATATTGGGCTTGGGCGGATCAAACAGAACAAGGAAGCCTAAGAACGTCATGCCTGCTTCGTGCTCTTTGCTGATGCGCGACTCCGTTCCCAGGTTCCTATAGGCAACGCCCAGCGTACGAAAGCCCTGACTGACTGAACTCCTCGAAATGCTGCTGGATTCGGTCCCGCACTGTGGCGATATCGACGATGGTTCCCGCTGAAGTTTCCGCCGTTGAACAGACGCTGAGCACATTCGCCAGAGCGCCTTTGGTCACCATCAGATACGTCTTCTCATGGGCAATCAGGATACTCAATCGCTTCCGCAGAAAATCATAAGGAATCTCGTCCGCCTTGCGGTAGGCGGACAGGTCGAAGGAACGATGCGTGCGGATGGCTTCATCAATCGGGTTTGTAAAGCCTGTCTCGTAAAAAGCATTGAGATAAGCGTGAAAAAGGACTTTATCGCTTGGAGCGCCTTCCACATCGAGTGCGGATTGTAAGCGTACGATCCCTTCGGTGAGGGTGCCGGTTTTATCGGAGCAGATCACGTTCATGCTGCCGAAGTTTTCAATCGAAGCAAGCCGTTTGACAATGACCTTCGCTTGAGCCATCCGTTTGGCGCCATGAGCCAGGTTGATGCTGATGATCGCCGGCAACAATTGCGGGGTCAGCCCAACAGCCAGTGCCAAGGAAAAGAGGAAGGAGTCCAGGACCGGCCGTGCCAAGTAGACGTTGATGGCAAAGATGGCGACCACCAGCACCAGAGTAACTTCCATGAGGAAATAGCCAAATTGCCGTATGCCGCGTTCAAAGTCCGTTTCCTGCGGCCGGAGTTTCAAACGCTCGGATACCTTGCCGAACTCGGTCTCCTTGCCTGTGCCCACTACAAGCGCCTTGGCGCTGCCGCTCACCACATGGGTCCCCATCCAGAGAGCATTTGTTCGCTGACCCAGCGGTGTATCTGCCGGCAACACAGCCACCGCCTTTTCTACCGGAAAAGTCTCCCCGGTCAGCATGGCTTCATCGACGAAAAGATCTTTGGATTCCTGAACCGCAGCATCTCCGGGGACTACATCGCCGGCGCTCAGGATGACGATATCTCCGGGCACAATCTCTTCGACCGGAATATCTTTACGGCCTCCATCACGAAGCACGGCAGCTTTGATTTGCACGATGGCAAGCAGCTTCTCCACGGCGTTGGTTGCACTGCGCTCCTGCCAAAACCCCAGAAGACCGCTTACGACCACAATGGTAAGAATAATGAACGCGTCAACTGGATCACGCAGGAAGAATGAAAGTGCCGTTGCCAAGAGAAGAATGAGGATCAGCGGACTCTTGAATTGAGCCAGGAGGAGAGTCAACACATCCGAGCGCTTCGGCGGCTTCAGGCGATTAGAGCCATAGCGTGCGAGGCGCTGTCTGGCTTCCTTGCCAGTCAATCCTTCTTGCGCCGTTTGAAGTTGCTGCAGCAACTCGGTAGCAGAGAGACTCCAAAAGGCCGGAGAGTGTTGGTTCATACTGTATTCCGTTGTGTCCATTCATTCGGTCGACCCAGGTCGGGCCACCGTCGAGCAAGCGTTGCTCGGTGGCTGGCACGGGTTTGGTTGCTCATGATCACTTCCTTACATTTGTCTCGGATTTCATCCCCGAACGCATCAGTTGGGGTTTCCCTCACTGCGTCAGGATTCCTCCGCTTTGTTTCCGGCCTCTGAGGAAGGTCGTGTACGACGGGCAGTAGCAATCTCGAGCGACGCGTAATTCAGGAAAAAGACGTCAAGAACGGCGGGACGGTGCTTCGCGCCGAGCGCTATTACGGCAAGATCCAGCGCGCGTTCGCGCTCGGTCAGGAGGTCGACGAAGCGACCCCCCAAGCCAACTGCAACGACGGCGTGCTAGAACTCACGTTGCCGAAGAAAGCCCTAGTGGCCACGAAGAGGCTCGCAGTGCATTGAGCGGCGCCTCGAACAGCACGAATAGTATCGACCGTGGAATCAATGTGGCCGTCTGAGATGTTGAATGTTCCGCCACATGCAGTTGAGTCGCAAATACACAGATTGTGGGAAGCCTCTCAGTGCATGTTCTTCAGATTGACAGCAACCTACTCGGGCCAATAGGGACTGGTCAGCTCGATGCGCCAGACCGCCCCCGTCGGGTTCAGCGGCCCCTCGAATCTCGCGAACGTTGGCGCTCCCTCGCTAACGACCCAGACGTGGTAGTCCGATGGCATGCGGCCGAGCAGCCTGGCGAAGAGCTCGAGCCAGGGCCCCGGATGGGGCTTGAGCACGTAATGGGTCGCCGTTTTCGTGAGTTGACCGACCATCATCTTGTGCTCGCCCACTGGTTCGATCTTCAGTTCGATCAGCAGGGGCTTGGGCGTGAAAGCCACCAGGTGGACGGTCGCGGTGGCTCCCTTAAGGAGGTTCTTCACAACAGTGATGACTATGCCGTTGTAGACGTCGGCGGGCAGCTCGAGGGTGCCATCGATCGCCTCCTCCCGTCCGTCCTTGTGGGACTTGGTTTTTACGTAGTACTTCCCGGAGGCTCGCTGCAGCGAGATCTCGGTGTCTTCGCCGAACGCCGGTCCGCGCTGCACCAGGTGATAGCTCTGCATGGCAAAGACGCGTTGCTGAGTGAACACGACCGTCTCGTCGAACAGGGACCCATCCTTGAAGCGGAACACCATGCGGCTCTCGACTTTTCCGCCCCGGCCAACCTGGAGAAGATCGCCCGACGCAATTAGGCCGCCGTCGACCGTGCGCAGCAGGAGGAAGCCGTGGGTGACCCCCTCAGCGAAGCGCACTGCGACCGGGGCCGCCGCGACCGGCCAGGGCCACACCAGCACCATCAACAGAACCAGCAGCCCGCGCATCACCGCCGTCGTGAACGACACCACGGTGGGCGGAAAACGCGGCGACGCCAGTATTTCCGCAAGAGTGCTCTTCATGGCTCTCCTCCTCTACAACGCTTTCTTGCAACGGGGCAAGGCCACATCGTCGCGATGGCCACGCCGCTTTGCTCATCTCTGCAATCCACGAAATGGATGATATGCGGCCGTATGCTAGGCTAAGCGATACGCGCGGCAGCCTTCTTGTCGCTGATCCACCATTCTACGAAGAAGCGCTCGAGCGGGTCTAGGGGGTGCTGGCCGACATCACCCCATCCAGGCCTCCTTCCTCGGCACATCGAGGCGCGGGGCTGCCATAATCGCGGCTGGCTCCGCCCCATCATTTTTTTTGCGGAATTGGACCTCGACGTCATCGTCATCGGCGCCGGCGCGGCCGGAATGATGTGCGCCGCGATCGCGGGGCAGCGCGGGCGCCGTGCTGTGCTGATCGAGCACGCGCCAAAGCTCGGCGAGAAGATCCGCATCTCGGGCGGCGGGCGCTGCAACTTCACCAACATCCACTGCAGACCCGAGAACTTTCTCTCGCGAAACCCGGACTTCTGCCGCTCTGCGCTCGCCCGTTACACGCCACGCGACTTTATCGCGCTGGTGGAGAAGCACGGCATTGCCTATCACGAAAAGAAGCTCGGCCAGCTCTTCTGCGACGAGAGCTCGCAGAGCATCATCGACATGTTGCGTGCGGAATGCGATGCCAATGGCGTCGAGTGGCAAATGCCGTGCGATGTCAGCGCGACCGAGAAGACCGGAGATAGGTTCGTGGTAAAGACGGACAAGGGCGAGTTTCGTAGCGCCTCGCTCGTGATCGCAACCGGCGGGCTTTCGGTGCCGAAGCTCGGTGCCAGCCCGTTCGGCTACAGGTTGGCGGAGCAGTTCGGGCTGGCGATTGTGGCGCCGCGCCCGGGGCTCGTGCCGTTGGCCTTCGATGCGCAGGAGCTCGCGCGCTATGGCGATCTATCCGGTGTATCGGTGGATGCGCTGGTCAGCTGTCACGGCGGGTGCTTCCGCGAGAACCTGCTCTTCACTCATCGCGGCCTCTCGGGTCCGGCGATCCTGCAGATCTCCTCGTACTGGACGCCCGGCGAGCCGATCCACATCGACCTGTTGCCAGAGCGCTCGGGGGAGGCAATCCTCTTCGCGAACCGGCGCAGCCGCGCGCTGCCGGCAACAGTGCTTTCCGAAGCTCTGCCGCGCCGCTTCGCACAGCAGTGGTGCGAGGCGATGGGCGCAATGCAACCGATCGATCAGATGAGCGACAACGCGCTTCGGGCGCTCGCCGAGGCGCTCCATGATTGGCAGGTCAAGCCCTGCGGCACGAGCGGCTATGCGAAAGCCGAGGTGACGCTGGGCGGCGTCGACACCGACGAGCTGTCCTCGAAGACCATGGAGGCGAAGCGAGTGCCGGGGCTGTACTTCATCGGCGAGGTGGTGGACGTCACCGGCCACCTTGGCGGGTTCAACTTTCAGTGGGCGTGGGCGTCGGGTTTCGTCGCCGGGCAGTCCGTCTGACGGGAGCGCGCCACACGCTCGCCAGCCACGGCTGCTACCACAGCGCAACTGGGAATGGAATGCGGGCGGCGGTGGCGAGACCACACAGTGGCGTGCCATCATCTACTGGGAAGTGCCGCTGATCTGATTCTTTGGATGTACCCGACTCGGAGGAGTTTGTGTCTGAATCGCAACGGGCGAGAACATATCTTGCGCGAGCGGACTAGCTAGAGGTTGCCAACACCAGCTCGGTAGGCGAGTGACTGGGCGGCGCCGCGGCGTCAACTCCGGGACCGTTGTTGACTAGAATAGGCCACCGTGGTGATCCGCGCCACTCCAGCAAACGTTCAGGGACCGACGACGCAACATGAACCCCAAGACCCTGGATATCGTGTGCAGCCCATTGGAACACGCGCCGCTCGAGCTCGCTACCGAGTTATCGGTGGACGGCGAAATCAGACAGTTCCTCGTTAATCATGAGCTCGGATTCAGGTTTCCGATTCGCAATGGCATCCCGGTTTTTGTCGAACCTCACCAGATTACCGGCATCAACAGCAGGTTTCGCAGGATCTATGACGATTGGGCCCCGTTCTACGACCTGTTGAGTAGGGTCGGGCTGTATATCCTGGGTGTTTCCGAGTACAAGCTGCGCAAGGAATTCATCGAGAAGCTCGAAATCAACGGGAGCGACCGCCTGCTCGCCACCTCGGTCGGCACGGGCTCCGATCTGCCGTTTCTCCCGCGGCACTGCGATTTTTACGGCCTCGATCTTTCGGCGGGAATGTTGGGAATCTGCCAGAAGAAAATGCGCAAGTTGGGCGTGACCGCCGAGCTGTTCCTGGGCCAGGCCGAGCACTTGCCTTTCAAGGACGAGACTTTCGACATCGTTTACCAGATGGGGGGGATCAATTTTTTCAGCGACCAGGAGCGGGCCATTCGCGAGATGATTCGCGTCGCCAGGAACGGCTCGAAAATCGTCATCATGGATGAAACCGAAAAGGTCGCGCGCGCGCTGGAGCACATTCCCGGCATCAATGCCTGGTTCAGGCACCAGCGCCGGCCGATCGTTCCCCCCACGGGATTGATCCCGGCGGGAATGGAGCAAGTTGAGTATCGCGAGTTGTATAACGGGCAGGCCTGGTACCTGAGCTTCAGAAAACCGCATTGACGAGACGCCTGTAGCGGGCATTGCCTGCCCGCGAACCGAGAAGGCAACCCGGTATGCAAAGCTCCTCTAAGGCATCACGCGCTCTAACGGGCACCGCAGCAATGGATCGCCGCATACGAGAGCCCCGCCTACCAGGAAGCGCTGCGCGCGCTCGGCAAGGGCGCGGTCGAGCGCGACATGCGGTTGGTGGAAGGCACCGAGTAGTCCGGCGCCCACGCCTGCGGCCGCGCAGCGGCGCTGCGGCTACTGCTTCTTCAGCTTCTCCGCGAAGAAGGCGAGCACCTTCTTCCACGCGTCCTCGGCTGCCTCAGGCCGGTAGCGCTCGGGGTTGTTGAAGGACTGGAAGGCGTGCCCGGCGCCGTCATAGCGGTGGAAGACGTGCTCGACGCCCGCGCTTGCGAGCGCGGCGGCGTAGGCGTCAACATCCTCGGGGGAGGGGTTGGTGTCCTCGTTGCCGAAGAAGCCGATCACCGGGCAGCGGATCGTGGGCGCGAGATCGATCGCGGGCGGGTTGCCTTCGCCCATCACGAGGCGCACGCGGCCGCCATAGAAGATCGCGCAGGCCCGGTAGCGCGGGTTGGTGGCGGCGCCGAGCCAGGCCACGCGCCCGCCCCAGCAGTGCCCGGCGATCGCGATGCGGTCCCGGTCCACGCCCGGCTGCGCGGCGAGCAGGTCGAAGGCGGCGTCGAGGTCGAGCCGCGTCCAGTCGTCGCGAAACTGCGCGCGCTTCATCTCGATGTCGCCGCTCTTGGGCCACCAGTGGAAGATGAACGGCACGGCGACCGCGTAGCCGTTCTCGCAGTAGCGCTCGGCGGTCCCCAGCGTGACCGTATCGTTCTCGATCCCGGTGTGGCCGACCGGGATGTGCTGGCAGAGCACCAGCCCCGGATGTGGCTCCGCGCCCTTCGGGTCGAACAGAAACACTTCCATCGGGCTGCCGTGCACGTCGACGGTGATGATGCGGGGGGTCATCGGGTTCGTGTCGGGAAAGGGTCGGGCATAGTGTACCGCGGCCCATCGCCAAGTTCCGATGAAGCTCGCTCGCAGCGCACTCACGTCAACCTGCTGCTATATTTCCATCCCATCGACCGGGAGACCTGACATGATCACCATGCTACGGGGCGGCCGATATCGCAACGCGCGTGTCGCACGGCCGATCTTCGACCTCTCTGCCACGCAGGCCGACCAGCTGCTCGCGGCGCCCCATGGCTGCGCTCGACCCGTGCGCGAGGTCTACACGTGACGGGCGAGACCTACCGGCCCGCACTCAAGCAGATCGCCTCGGGGCTGCGCTTCCCCGAGGGTCCGGTTGCGATGCCGGACGGCTCCGTGATCGTAGTCGAGATCGAGCGGCGCACCCTGTCGCGCGTCACCCCCGAGGGTAAGATCCACGTGATCGCCACGCTCGGCGGGGGACCCAACGGCGCCGCGATGGGGCCGGGGGGCAAGATCTACGTCACCAACAACGGCGGGTTCAAATTCGTGGAACGGCCGGGCAAGCTCTTCCCCGTGCTCCAGGCCGACGACTACACCGGCGGCAGTATCCAGATCGTAGATCCGGAGACCGGCCGCTTCGAGACGCTGTACGACCGCTGCGACGGCCGGCGGCTGCGCGGGCCCAACGACCTCGTGTTCGACGACGCGGGCGGGTTCTGGTTCACCGACATCGGCAAGACGCGCGAGCGCGACGCCGACCGCGGCGCGGTCTACTACGCCAGAGCGGACGGCTCCTCGATCGAAGAGGCGATCTTCCCGCTCGAGCGCCCGAACGGCATCGGGCTTTCCCCGGACGAGCGCACGCTCTACGTGGTCGAGACGCCGACGGCGCGCTGCTGGTCCTTCCAGCTCTCCGGGCCGGGCCGGATCGAATCCGCCAATGGCCCGTACCGGGGCGAGAAGGGCACGGTGATCGCGGGGCTTGGCGGCTACCAGATGTTCGACTCGCTCGCGGTGGACGGCGAGGGCCACGTTTGCGTAGCCACGCTCATCACGGGAGCGGTGAGCGACATCTGGCCCGACGGGAGCCGCGTGGATCGGTATATGCTGCCCGATATGATGGTCACCAACGTCTGCTTCGGGGGCCGGGAGCTGCGCACCGCCTACGCGACGCTCTCCATGGGCGGCACGCTGGTTTCGTTCGAGTGGCCGCGCCCCGGGCTGCCGCTCCGCTACCTGAACCGATGATGCAATTCGGCATCTGGATCCCCAACTGCCGGCACCTCGCCACGCCGGAGATCATCCGTCGCACCGCGGTGCAGGCAGAGCAGCTCGGCTACGATTCGGTCTGGGTCAGCGATCACGTGGTGGTGCCGAACGCGTACGTGGATCGTTTCGGCGCGGGCATCTACGATCCGCTCATCACGCTGGCGGTGGTGGCGGGGGCGACGAGCCGGGTGCGGCTGGGCACCACCGTGCTGATCGTCCCCTACCGCAATCCGGTGGTCACCGCCAAGATGGTCTCCTCGCTCGATGCGCTGAGCGGCGGGCGCGTCGTGCTCGGCATCGGTGCGGGCTGGGTGGCGGAAGAGAGCGCCATGCTCGGCGTTCCGTTCGCCGAGCGCGGCCCTATGACGGACGAGTACCTGGCCGCCATGCGGGAGTTGTGGACGAGTCCTGCGCCGTCGTTCGCCGGCAAGTACACGCAGTTCAGCGAGTTGCACTTCGAGCCCAAGCCGGTGCAAAAGCCCCATCCGCCGATCTGGGTCGGCGGTCATGCCCGCGCCTCGCTGCGCCGCGCCGCCGAGATCGGCGCCGCCTGGCATCCGATCAACCGCTCCGTGGAGGAGCTGCACGCCGGCCGCGCCGAGATCGGGCGGCTCTGCGAGTTGCGCGGCCGCGCGGTGCCACCCGCGGTGACTCTGCGCAACGCCGCTTGCGTGTTGCGGGCGGGCCGGCCTGTCCCGACCTCCGTCCACGGCGGCAGCGTGCTGGCGGGGGAGCCCGCTGCGCTGGTGGACCGGATCGGCGAGCTGGGTACCGCCGGCGTCGAGCATCTGGTGCTCGAGTTCCTGGCCCCCGACGGCGTCGACTTCGACGAGCAGATCGCGCTCTTCGCCGAGCGCGTGCGCCCCCAACTCGCCTAACCGCTGCCCGGACGGCGGAGCGCCTGCCCGGCCCGCGCGGCAGGATCTCTATTGGATTGGTCTGCTGCTGTCCGGCTCGGGCGTTTCGGCGGAACCCGCTTTCTGAGCTGGTGTCGGAATTCCTAGACTGGCCGCAAAAGTGGCTAACTTCTCTGCCATCGGCTCCGTGTTGAGCACAGCGACTCCAACGAAGCGCTTCAGCACACCCGGACGTCGAGGAAAGGCCTCTAGATCCACTGTTCGTGTTCGGAGGACCTGTACGTAGATCCTTTGAGCCGCCAGCAGATCGAACAGCGCATCCGCCTGCCTGCGATCTAGCGAATTGCCCCCACCTTGTCGATCTCAATGCGGAATTCGGTACTCCGCGAGGTGGTTGGCACGGGCGGCAAGCCAACGGCTGACTCGCTCCGCATCCTCCGGCAGACTGTCCTTGTCCTGTGCCGGCTCCGGAAAGCTTGGTTGCTTGAGCGAGTCGGCGTACAGCTTTTCAACTTGCTGTGCTCGCGCCTTCAGCGCCTGGGCCAGCGTGATGAAATATTTCGACTCGTGGTCGATCTGCTTTAGCAAAGCGTATTGCTGGCGATTCTGGGTAATCCGAGCGTCTACGAACGAGTAGATCGTATAGACCGAAATCGCGAGCCCCAGCACAACCCCGCCACTGTTGAGCCACTTGATGGCGGCTCGAACCGAAGAAGTCATCAGATGCTCACAAGACGGCTAAGGGAACTGCATTAACCAGGTCATTCCTGGTTGCCTCGTCCTTCGCCTGGTCGTTTAATCGGTCTTGGGATAGCGCTCAGCACTCGTGTCCAGCTCGTGTCTGGGTCAGGAGGAGCTCCTTGCTCTTCCATAGATCGCCATCGCCCGCATGGTGCAAGCAGTCTCAAGTGTCGGCAGATCCGGATTTCTTGCCAGGAGATGACTACGCACGGCCTCGATCTCCGCAACGTCGGCAAGAGAATCGCACAGGAGGTGGCGGCCGTTGGATTGCCCTTTGAGCCAACAGCCTCGGCATACGGGATGGTGCTATTCCTTTGCCGCGATCAGAGCTTCAGGCAAAGAACTCCACCGCGCCGGTCTCCAGGTTGTACATCGCCCCGGTGATCTTGATCGTGCCATTGGCTTCCAGCTCCATGAGCACGGGGCTATCCTTCCGGATGTCGGCCACCGTCATCTCGACGTTCTTGCGCGCCACGGCGTCCACGAAAGAGTAGTTCTTCGCCGAGCGCTCACCGGAGTAGCTCGTCGCCTGCACCGCGGGTTTGATCTTGGCCAGCAGCCCGGTGAGATTGCCCAACTCGGCGTTGTCGATGGCGCCTTTGATCGCGCCACATGCGGTGTGCCCCATCACCAGCACGACCTTGGCACCGGCCAGTTTACAAGCGAACTCCATGCTGCCGAGGATGTCCTCGTTTTCGACGTTGCCCGCCACCCGACAATTGAAGACATCACCGATGCCGAGGTCCATGATCACTTCGGCCGGCGCGCGTGAATCAATGCAGGTGAGAAGCACCGCCGCGGGATACTGTCCCTTGGCGCTCGCCCTCTGTTCTCTTAGGTAGTTGCGGTCTTTTCTTTCGCCTTTCCGAAAGCGCTCGTTCCCCTTCCTCATTACCTCGATGATCTGCTCTGGCGTCATCTCGTCGCGCTGCACTTTGGTCAGTGCATCGGCGCGGGCCGCCCCGGTAAAGAGACCGCCGCCGACAAGCCCGAGCACGCTCGCGGCGCCCGTCGCCTTGAGAAAATTCCGGCGGCCTGAACCGCTGCGATCCCGAGGATGTTCAAGTGTGTCGCACATGATCAGTCTCCTTCCTTCATCGCTTTTTCCAGAATCAATGTCGCGCATCGAACGGCCAGTGCGCTGCGAATGATACCTGCGCGACTGCGACAAAGGACAGGAACTCGAACCATTTAATCGTCACCTGGAACGGCATTCGAACGTCGATATCCCCGACAGTATGTCGTCCTTGAACGTAGTTGCAATGTGCGCTCCCACCGTTGAGATCCCTTGCAACGGTGTCATGGACGACGGAGTGCCGGCATCCGCTCCACTACCCGATCTTCACCCACTTCCCATCCCGCGCCGACCGCTCGATGGCATCGAGCACACGCTGGTTCTTGTAGCCGTCCTCGAAGCTGGGCGAGGGCAGCTTCTGCTCTGCGATCGCGCGCAGAAAGTCGTACACGGTGTGCGTGAACGAGTGCTCGTAGCCGATGATGTGCCCCGGCGGCCACCACGCGCCCACGTACGGGTGCTTGCCGTCGGTGACCGAGATGGTGCGGAAGCCGCTGTTGGGCCCTTCTTCCACGTAGAGCTGCAGCTCGTTCAACTGCTCGAGGTCCCAGACGATACTGCCTTTGGCGCCGTTGATCTCGAAGCGGTTGTAGTTCTTGCGGCCGGTGGCGAAGCGCGTGCCCTCCAGGTAGCCGACCGCGCCGTTGTCGTAGCGCACGAGCGATAACGCCGCGTCATCGACGTCCACCGGGCCTTTCTTCGCCGGGTTGTCGAGCAACGGCCGCTCGGTAATGAAAGTCTCGAGCAGGCCGTTTACCTCGACCGGCTCGCCGACCAGGTAGCGCGACAGATCCATCGTGTGCGAGAGGATGTCGCCGAGCGATCCCGAGCCCGCGCGGGATTTCACCAGGCGCCAGACGCGCGGGAACGCCGGATCGACGATCCAGTCCTGCAGGTAGGTGCCGCGGTAGTGGTAGATCGTCCCGAGCTGTCCGGCGTCGATGAGCTGCTTGGCCAGCGCCACCGCCGGGCAGCGGCGGTAGTTGTGGCAGAGCATGTGGATCACGCCGGCCTTGGTTGCGGCGCTCCACATCTTCTCGGCATCGGCCAGGGTGTTGGCGAGCGGTTTCTCGCACAGGATGTTCTTCTTCGCCTCCGCCGCCGCGATGGCGATGGGCATGTGCGAGTCGCCGGGCGTGCAGATGTCGATGATGTCGATGTCCTTGCGCACGATGACGTCCTCCCACCGCGTCGCGTACTCCTCCCAGCCCAGGCGCTCTGCAGCCTCCTTCACCTTCGCCTCGGTACGGCCGGCGACGACTTTCATGACGGGCTCGAAGGGGACATCCCGCATGAAGCGCGCCACCTGCCGCCAGGCATTGGAATGGGCGCGACCCATGAAGTCGTACCCGATCATTGCGACGTTCAATTTCTTCTTGGCCATGTTGTGCCTCTGGTGCGGTGTGGCTGTCGGCGAGCGGGCAGGGAGCTACGTCGAATAGGCCTGGCGGCCGCGCCCCTGGATCGGTATCCCCTGGGCCTTCAGCACCTCGTGCTGGAGCGCGTACATGCAGGCTGCCGCCTCGTCGATCTTGCGCGTGAATGCGATCGAACCGGCCAGGATGGGCTTCAGCTTTTCCTTGTCCTGGATGCGCGCCTTCGGATACTCGTGCTCGACCACCAGGTAGGTGTTGGCCACGTCGAGCTTCAGCAGCTCGCGCGCGGCGAGCTGATGGTCGAGCCAGTCGACGGTGCGGTTCTGCAGGTAACCCAGCGGATCGTGCCTGGCCGTGCCGGGCAACTCGTGCTCGCACAGGACGACCTGCTTCTTCCAGGCGTTGAGCTGATCGGCGGGCTTGGGCGAGGGCTTGCCGTTGACCCAGTCACCGCGCTCCACCGTCTGGCCACCGTAGCCCCAGGCAGCGATGCCCTTGGCGTCGATGACCTGGCCCTTTACGTGAAAGCCGCCGATCAGATGGTCGTAGCCTTCGTCTTTCAGGTACTGGAAGATCGAGCGCGTGTCCTGGCCCATCAGGATGGCGTGCGAGGGATCGTAGTGGATGCGGAAATTGTCGGCGACGCCGTGCTTCTCGCAGATGCGGGCCAGCGCGATCCACGGGCCCGGCGCGTAAGCGATGTTATTGTGGAAGTTGTCGAGCGTCGTCCAGCCGGGCATCGGACACTGCTCGACGCGGTACTCGATGCCGCGCGCCTTCGCCTCCTTGAGCAGCGGGATGAACACTTCCTCGAACATCTGCAGGTTCTGGTCCATCTGCAGCTTCTGGTTGCGGCCGACGAATCCCACCACGGCAGGTTTGTCGAGCACGACTGCGGCGTCGAACACCCGCGTCATGAAGTCGAACTTCTTCTTGCGCAGTGCCGGGTCGTCGTGGAGCATGTTGTCGAAGTAACCCAGGTCGGAGAGGCCGACACCGGTCTCCCTCATCGCTGTGAACACGCGCTGTGCGCGCTTCTTGTCGAACGGCTGGCGCAGGTCCAGCGTGTTGGCGACCGGATCGAGCATCGCGTCGGCCGGGATGTCGCTCTCGGTCGGGTGCAGGGCGGCCGAGAGCTCGATGTTGTCGGCGCCGACCTCGCGCGCGAACTGCAGCCATTCTTCGATCGCGCGATCGGGATCCTTGTCGCGAATCTCGCGCGGCGTCAGCTCCTGCAGGGCCGCGGTGAGGACGCTGATCTTCATGAACTTGGGCTCGAACTGCTTCACTGTCATGGGCTTGCTCCTTGCGACACTTCGGCGGGATTGCCAGCCACGCGCGTCGCGAATCGGCTCGATGCGGATGGAATGAGTACTTTCCTCGACCGGGTGGGTGCCGTCAAGGGGGACGCGGGAGCGCCGGGGTGCGAGGTGCTGCCGCTATTCCACCCGCTTGCGCAGCCGGCAGGCCAGCTCCAGCGGGAACAGTCCTGCCAGCATCACCGCCAGGATTGAGGAAAACGCGAGGCGGAAAGGGAAGTCGCTCAGGCGGACGTTCATGGCGGGCTCCTGGAGAGTTCAACGAGGCCTTCGGTTCACCTCAGTATGCGGCCAAAGCTCTCGCGGATATCCTAGACCCTGTGCTGGGTGGGCGGGCCCAACCCAGCCCGACCAAGTGGGTCCTCTTCCTGCCGGATGCAGAGGCAATGTGAGCGACCTCGCCGCGTCCTACACCACCAGCCCTGTCGGTTGAACACGGTCCCACCGGTTACATCTGAGTTTCGCGTTTGGTTCCGCCTTCGTTCAGCTATCGCGATCTATCCTATCGTCGAAGGAGGCAAACCATCATGCGGAACTTTGTTATCAGTGTACTGGCCTTGCTATCGCTCGCGGGATGCGTGATCGTCCCCGATGGACACTATCATGGCTGGCATGACCCCGGACGGTACCACTATCGCCATTCCGACTACCGCCGTTAGATTATCTATCCCGCAAGAGTCGGCGCCGCCGGAATTCGAACGACCGCTCTTGGCCTATTACCATGGAGGCGAAGCGAGTGCCGGGGCTGTACTTCATCGGCAAGGTGGTGGACGTCACCGGCCACCTTGGCGGGTTCAACTTTCAGTGGGCGTGGGCGTCGGGTTTCGTCGCCGGGCAGTCCGTCTGACGGGAGCGCGCCACGTGAGCAGCCTTCCGGCCGCTACCGCCTGAACGGCGGTTTTGGCGGCTGGAACAGCCCTGCCCTCGAAGGCACTCGTTGTCCTGCGCTAACGTCGGCTGTAATGTCTGTAATGCCTAGCGCACAGCGCCGCGACGAAATAAATTGACTACGGCGAGCAGGATTGACGCGCCTGCGAATGACACCACCAGCGATGACAGGCTGAAGTTACCCTGATTGATCGTTCCCACCCCTACCAATGGTGAGATCACCCAACCGGCGACCACCGCGCCCACGATCCCCACTACCACGTTCAGCAAAATCCCCTGCTGGTTATCGGTTTTCATGAGCAGGCTGGCCAGCCAACCGATTACACCACCCACCACCAGCCACACTATTACGTTCATCATAAAAGCTCCTATTGAATGTTCATCGTCGAACCTCAAGTGCTCGGCGCTGCATATCAGTGACGAAACGCCGCAGTCTGGACTGTCCGGATAGCGACGTCAGCGCGTTAGGACGATGCAACGGCGGGGGACGACGATGACCCGAGCTGAGCTCGTACTGCACAGACGAGGAGATGACCGCGAAACGTTCGTGTCGGTCCATCTTCCCGGCCCTCTGAAACCGCACCGAAGAATCAGCATACTCGCATTGAAGCGTCCCGTATGTTCGCTACCACACGGATGGCGTTGCTCCTGCCCGCAGCCCAAAAAGTGCCCACAGGCGAAGAAGAACGGCTTGGGTCCCGATCACCTAAGCCGTTGTTTGTGAGTGGCGCGCCCGGCAGGATTCGTTTGCTACGGAACTACTGAATAACCCCACAAACCAACCGCGCGCCGCCTCCACCGAGGGGCGCTGGATGATCTGCGTGGTTGTCACCTCCGGCATGAACCATCAAAGAGCGACCTTCTACATCGGTAATCTTAAGCCTGGGTGCCAATACTGGATAATTTGCATTACCCATGCCGTCTACGTATAGCGCGGGCAAATCACCGAGATGCCCATCACCCCAAGGCAGGCCATGGCGCTTGCTTGCAGTCGGATCGTAATGCCCTCCCGCGGCCAATGCAGCCACCATCTTTCCGTCTTTTTCCTTGGGCTCGCAACTGGGGTTTTCGTGTACATGGAAGCCGTGTAACCCTGGCGGAAGCCCAGCAAGCGAGGGGTTGAATACGACACCATATGGTGTTTCGCTCACGACTACTTGGCCAACCGACTTCCCGATGCCATTCTCGTCAACAATGCTCATTTGAACGGTAATATCGGCCCGCGCCACCCCACACAAAGAGAGTGTGGCCGCGGCCAAAAACATCTTGAATCGCGTTTGCATAAATCCTCCTTCGTTCATTAGAACAATCCATTGATGCAATCGCTAACGTTCATGGTCCGTGTCGATCGCGCCGTTAGCCATCGACCTCCACGTTTTCTTGACGAGTCTAGCAATAGATCCTCCGCCAAGGCGAAATGCGTCACACCGGAAAGTCCGGGGGGAGACCATCTTCGCATTTCTTACAGTCGAGCATGTCGCCGAGATGGCTGGCGCGGCCCTCAGGCGTAATAACCCACGTGCGATGCACGCATTCTAGTGTCCGATCGCGACTACTCACCCTGCGCTGTTGGTCCTGGCGATTGCGGTCCTCTCGATGCTGTTGGCCGAGAGCTTCCTGTCCTTGAGCTGGCAGACGCAGAAATGCCGGCCGAGTTTGCCTTTTGTCCAGCCATGTAACCGCTGTGTGTGAAACCGAAAAGCTGGCGCGCCAGACAGGATGAATCTGGGCACTGGCAAGAGGCCCTTCTGCTCCCTTGAACGGCCGCTTTCGAGCGACGATCGTGCCATTTCCCCGATGCAGGCCATTTCATGCTGGTCACTGAGCGCAAGAAGGCCCTTGTGGCCATAGTCACCTTCCTCCGCTAGTTGGCGCACCTAACCCTTGGACCGTGCGCGGCCAAGGCGTTGCGCCGCCCTGCAGCATGACATCCACGCCGCGATGGTGTACTTTTGCAAGGAGACACGATGTCCGCCACTTTGCGTCGTCGAGCGATCACATCCATTTTGGTCGGCGTACTCGCTGTACAGTCGCCTTCCACTCCAGCGATGAGCGGAGGCGTGCTCGTCGATGAGATCCTGGCCGCTCGGCCAGGTTCGCGTTTCACGCAACAGCAAGTCGCGTTCGCCCATGCAGTATCCGCTGTGACGGTCGCGCTGATCAATACCGACGCTAGCGGAAAAGGCGTCTCCCTGTGTTCAGCGACCATCGTGCACCCCCGTGTCGTGCTGACTGCGGGGCATTGCGTGCTGAATGTACGTGACGAGCCGCGCCGAATTACCGTCTTGTTCGACCGGGCGGCATCGCGACGGCAGGCGCTCGACGTGATCATCCATCCCGGGTTTCTCAAAAATGTACGAGACCGGGCCCCCACACCCGGAGCTCACCGTCCCGAACATGCCAGGACCGAGATCGACATCCTCGCTATCTCCAAAGATCTGGCCCTCGTTCTCCTGCATCGATCCATCCCCGAAGGCTACGATGTGGTTGCGCCCGTTCCGCGCGGCTTCCGCGACAGCCACACATCGACCAAACTCATCGCCGGCTATGGAGCTGTGGGAGCATCTCGATCGATGGATCGGCTTTCGCTGCGTTTTGCCGAGCTGCTGGGTAATTCCAGGCTCGACGAAGGTACCATCACCGGGGGAAGCGAGATCATCATGCTGTCGAAGTACCTGAATGGTGCCCGCGTGAATGTCTGCTCCGGGGACTCAGGAGGCCCGATCCTCGTCGTGGGGCCAACTGCGTCCCGATTGCACCAGCTCGCGGTGACATCGGCCGCAGATGAAGACTGCCGTGAAGCCGCGATATTTGCGTCGATCGATGCTGAGCGCGCCGCGCTGCGCTCAATGTTCGATGCGTTGATGCGAGGTGAGGTGGGCGCGAATCTAAACCCATTCTGAACCTGACGGTCGGGCAGACCGATCAACCACTGCGGCCGCAGCTTAGGGCGCCTGCCGGTAAGCAATCGACTAGTCACCGAAAGTCATGGCGCCCACATAGCACGGCCGAAAATGAAAAGGCTTGGATCTCTCCAAGCCGTTGAGTTTGTGGCGCGCCCGGCAGGATTCGAACCCACGCACACGAGCGTAACGACCGCATTCGGTTGAAGCGGCGTCGGATTAACCTATATCCACCCGCTGCTGACGTTCCCACTGCCCGGAAGCCGCCACTCAATGCAGCTTATGTAGCTTTCGCTCGCCTCCGCGCCCTCCGGAGGGAGCGATCGGAGGGAGTTAGTGGTAAATTTGATCCGTTACGCCCGCGATCGCCGGAGGGAAGCCATGACGTCGTCCGTTCCCGCTGCCTCGGGAGCGCCCGCGCCACTCTGGCGACGTGCCTTCGACTGGTGGCTTGTGCAGGTGAAGCCAACCCCAAGGACACCAAAGATTATCCGAAGGGCGTCTGGACCTTGCCACCCGTGCTTCGGCTGGACGAGCAGGACAAAGAGAAGTACCTGGTGATCGGCGAGAGCGACCGCATGACCCTGCGCTTCGTGAAGCGCTAGGCGCGGGGTACAGGCAGATGAGGTGATCCCGCTGCGCAGTCAGCTGGCTTGACCCGGCGTCGCGTTCACTCGAGCGAATTGAGGGCCTGTGAAATGATTAGACAGACTATCCGCAGTTGGACACGCGGTGAAGGGCAGTTGACGGCTGCGGCTTTGGTTCTTGTGTGCCTCGGCGCTTTAGGAGGCGGTTGTGGTACCACCGAGAAGAAAGGACCGACGTACGCGGAGCAAGTAATGAACAGACCGCTGCCGGTAACTGAGGGAGAGAAGCAGCAGGAATGCTGCTGGCTCCGTGGTGAGATCGCGAGGCAGCGAGGGCTTGGCGGATACGGGACCGCCATGCAGGATCTCGCCACCCTGGAGTCAAGGGCATCCAAAGTCGGGTGTCCTGCCGCGCTTCAGACCGGCGCGCCAGAGGCAAGTGGCAGGAACTTTGACACGTGCTTTGCTAGGTGTAAGCAGTTCACCAACCGATCCAACGACGTGTGCTTCGATTTCTGCACGAAGTAGCCAAGGCCGACTTGTCGGGCCTCCTACGAGCGCGGAATTTTAGAGGCGTGCCGCAAAGCGGACCGTCAGGGGTGCTATCGACCCATAGCGGTCCTTCCGTAGCTAACCAAACCGCTCGAACCGGTACGCCAGCTCCGGGCCGCCCTTTCCCTCGTACGCGAGCTGGGCGACGAGTAGTGCGAACGGCTCGATATATCGAGCGATCCGCAGAGGACCGGCATCCACCGGATCGAAACCCACGTCGCGTATCAGGCCGGCGGCCAGCTCTTTGCCGCGCCGGTCGTCGCCGCAGTACACCAGGCTGGGTCGGCGCGCCCTGCGCCTGCCATCGTACACGTCGAAGAGCACTTCGCTCGGCACGGTGTTGAATGCCGCCACGACGCGAGCCTTCGGAATTCTCTTTGCAAGTTCCTCTGCGCCCGACGAGGTATGCGCGACGACGAGCTCGGTGTTGTCATCATTCATCGGGAGAGAGCATGTTACGATCACCTTGCCGGACAAATCGCCTGTCTGATTCAGCACATCGTCTATCCGCGACCAGTGCACGGCCAGCAATACCGCGTCCGCGTCCTGCGCTCCCTCACGCGGCGTTCCGGGCTGCGCCTTGCCCTTCGCCTCGCGTGCGAGCTTCTTGAGCTTCTGCTCGCTGCGGGCGTAGCTGAATACCACGTCGTGTCCGGCTCGCGCGAAAATCGTTCCGAGCTTGGCGCCCATCAACCCCGAACCCAGAATGCCAACTCGCATTGGTGCTCTCCTCTCCGCATCATCTATCGCTGCTGGCAGAATCGAACGCCCTACGATGAGGTCACCTACCTGAATGCCCTAAAACGCCGTGGCTCGCCGCTGATGAACTGAGTTCACACCCGCTGACAGAACACTTGACGGACTACCTCAGGGCGTGAGTTACGCCGCTCCTGATTCAAGCGATGACCCGTTGCGCACGAGGACGATCTTGCCTGTCACGCCTCCCTTCCCGAGCAACTCGTGCGCGTGTCTTGCCTCGACAAGCGGAAATCGCTGCGCGATTAGCGGCTTGATCTTCTGCTGTTTAAGGAGGTCAAGCAGGGCGATCAAATCCTGTCGAAACAATGCCGGTCTCAGCCGTTTAAGCCACTGGATGCTGTAGGGGACCACCCGTTTCCGGCCCGGGAGAAGCCAGCCGCCAGCAATGTACAACCCGAAGATGGCGATTCCACGATAGCGATGACGACGACCTGGAGCCAATCGTCCCCCGCGTAGCGAGGAAGTAAGGCCATAGGCCACTACCCTCCCGCCAGGACGGAGAGCCTTGCGGGAACGCCACATATGGGTGCCACCGATGCCGTCAAAGACAACGTCTACGCCCTCGCTCGTCAGGCGGCGAATTTCTTTCACGAAGTCGAGATGCTGGTAATCAATCGGGATAGCGCCCAGGTCGGAAACGGCCGACGCCCCTCGCGATGAACAAGTACCGTACATCTCCAGCCCGGCGAGGCGCCCAAGCTGCAATAGCGCCGAGCCGACCCCGCCTGCCGCGCCGTGAATCAACGCGCGCTGGCCCGGTCTGACCTTGGCGGAGCGATGCAGCATCTGGTACGCCGTGACGTAGTTCAGCACGAGGCTGACAGCCTCGGCGGCGTCCAACCCAGATGGCACCGGAACCAGTTCACGTTGCGGCAGGCAGACGAACTCCGCGTACGCACCGCTGATCGGCAGCGCGGCAACTATCTGGCCTGGTTCGATTCCAGAGGTACCGGCGCCGAGCCGATCCACCACGCCAATCAGATCCCACCCCGGCGTGAACGGCACCGGGCGCGTTTCGGGATGAACGCCCTCGCGCATCAGTAGGTCGGGGAGGGAGACGCCTGCGGCCAGCACTCGCACCCGCACTTCACCATTCTTCGGCTCGGGGCACTCTTCTTCAACCACCCGAAGTGCGTCGGGCCCGCCGTAGTGAGTGACGATGACGCGCGTGTGTCTCATGGACCTCTTCTTCCCCTGCCGGGCACTCGAGCTTGTGCGGCGTAACTTTGAATTAGCCGACACCAGTGTCGGTTCAATTGCCCGATGTCGGTATAAACGCGCCCAGAGTCCACCAATTCGCCCTTAATGTCGGTTCAATTTTTTATCAGGACAGACTCACCGTCGTCCCCGGCATTCTGCCTCCGAGTTGGACTGAATAAAATTTCTCTTCCAAGCCGGACGACTAGGAGATTAAGAGTCCGCTTCGGTAGATCCCTCAGACCATTAAGTGATTGATCCACACCACCCTTTATGACCCATCTACGGCACAAATTCGTCACATGCTGTAGGACGCTCATGAACTTGTTGGTCTCGTGTCTCGCGCCCACCGACAAGTCAAGTCTGCACAACCGCGTGAAGCTAAGAAAGCGAGGGATTCGAACCCTCTGCGGGCCCCGCGCCAGTAAGAGCTCTCCTCTGAGAGTGTAGGGCAGGGGTCCCCTCCGGTCCCCTGAAATCCCCCGATTTGCCAGTGGATTGGCCAGTAGATTCCACCCCAAGCATGACTGGAGCCCATATCGTGTCGCCCCGAACCGGCGGCGCGAAGCCAAGTGGCACCAGCTCCGCCGGCGGCGCACCCAGCCCACTCAACGTCCCCACTCCTGCCGCCACAGCCGAGCGCTACTGGCAGAAGTGCGCGAGATTGTTAAACAGCAGCCGCGCCGCCAACTGAGCAACATCTTCGCCCAGCTCGGCCAGCGAAACACTTGCGAGATTGCCAGCGCACGCGCAGCACGTGCTCGACCACGTTGCGGGCCGAACCCCGATCCATTCACGGCAAACGATGAGGCGGCTCGAAACTTGCAACGGCTTATCGAAATGCAACTCACACGTCGGAGTGACCATGACCAGAGCAAGCATCCCACTTTTCGCGTTGACGTTACTCGGCACTGCAGCACTAGCCGACGCAACGCCGCTCACAGACGAGCAACACTACGCAGTCAACAACGCGCTGTGTCTTATCGACTTCAGCGCACGCCCGGAAGACCCTTCCATACCCCGTTATTGCACCTGCATCACACGGCTGATGATGCGCGACTATCCCAAGGCGACGCGAGAGAAGGAAGACATCCTGTACGAGAAAGGGCAACCCGAATTATCGGCAAGCGTGTTCGTTACGTGGAGGGCGACTTGGGAGCGCACCCACGTAACCGAAATGCATGGATGCGCAGCGGTCGCCATGCGCGCCGCTAATTGAGGAGCAACCACGCCAAGACCGCGGAAACACAGCGCAGATCCGGACGTGCGGAGGCATCAGTTGGCAGGGGACCACATGCTTACTGGCGTCGAGTCCCATCAGCCACCTCAACTTCTTCAACCACTTCCGTTCCGCATCAGCGCGTAAACGCTGGGCTGAATAATGTCTGTTTAATATGCGGGTGATCCTGTCGGACTGGCGCAGCAAATGTAGTCGCGAGGATGACTAAGGGCCTAAGGACGGACGCCGCCCCGAAGTAGAACCAATTGAGTTTGGTCCTGCCACCGTCATGCTGGCGGCGCGGCATCTTGGCAGCACGCACAAGATGTCGCTGCATATCCGGGTAGATGAAGATGAGCTAGCCCTCGCCCTTGGCGTACTTTGCCATCCGTGCCTTCTTGTCCTCAAAGGTCTGGATCGGTTCAAGGAGCGGTGGGAATAGTTCGTGGAACCTACCGCAGGTCTTATCGCTAAGCAGGAAATGCGACAGAAATTCTGTGCCTCCGGTCAATGACCGCTCCTGGCCCGGTAAGCGACTGTCTGCCTAGGGCACCCATCCACGGGTGCCCATCAATAGGCCGTGATTCTGACCGGGCGCATTTAGGCCATACATCCGTTGTGCCGACCAGGAAAAGCGCGATGTCAACTCTACCAGCGAGGCCGGATTGAGAGTCTCGTAGACCTGAATCGCGCAAAGTAGCGGGTTTTTCCCAACGATACCGATGAGGAAGTCAACGATCTCTGTGATGGGCGGCGTCGTGTAGCGTAGATCCAGGCCGGTGCTCTTGTTCAAGGCATCGCCCCACGGTGGCGCGATGAACGCAATCACCAATTGATCCGGTGTTACGGTCAGATTAGACAGCCCCGCCCTATAGTCGCGGTTACATACCTCGATCGACAGATTGAGCGTCGCTAGATTCCGAGACGTAAGCTGGAACACTATGGGATCTTGCTCGAATCCCAACCCATGCGCACCAGGTAGGTGGCGGAGCATCCAGTTAGAGAGTGTTGCCCGAGCCGCTGAAAGGGTCGACTACCAATGCCCCGGATCTGGATGGTGCGCCGTGTGTCGATGGCATCACTCTTAGACGGCGCCGGAAAGATCTCCTTGTAGCGCGCCATAAGAACAGGCACTTGCGGGTGGCCAGCGCGCTATGTTCGGTAGCACACATATCGCCTGGCGGATGGTTTATACTGAAGTGTGGGTGGCACCGCGCCTACCCGATCATTGAGGCTCTACGATCTTTGATGATGGGAGGTCTCATGCCTGGACCTCATAGTCCCCGCCAGAATCATCTTCTAGCCGCCCTGCCCGCCCCCGAGTCCGAGCGCCTGTATCCCCATCTGGAACTGGTCCCCTTGCCGCTCGGTGAGGTCCTGTACGAGTCCGGCGATGAGCTAGAGCACGTCTATTTCCCGACCGACTCCATTGTTTCTCTGCTCTACGTTATGGCCGATGGTTCGTCAGCGGAGATCGCCGTCGTCGGGAAGGAGGGCATCATCGGTATCGCCCTGTTCATGGGCGGGGAGACCATGCCCAATCGGGCGGTGGTGCAGAGCGCGGGCTACGCCTATCGGCTCAAGGGGCAGCTGCTGAAGGAGGAGTTCAACCGCGCCGGGGAGCTGCAGCACGTGTTGCTGCGCTACACCCAGGCCCTGCTGACGCAGATGTCGCAGACGGCGGTGTGCAATCGGCATCATTCGGTGGACCAGCAACTGTGTCGCTGGCTGCTGTTAAGCCTGGACCGCTTGTCCTCCAACGAGCTGACCATGACCCAGGAGTTGATTGCCAATATGCTCGGCGTGCGCCGCGAGGGCGTCACGGAAGCGGCGGGCAAGCTGCAGAGCGCCGGGTTGATTCACTACAGCCGGGGCCACATCACCGTGCTAGATCGGCCACGATTGGAAGCGCGGGCCTGCGAGTGCTACCAAGTGGTGAAGACGGAGTTCGACCGCCTCCTGCCTTACGCGATCGCGTCGTGATCTGTTAGGTCAGGGGACGTCGCCATAGCCTTCGGCGCCGTGTCGTTGGTGCTGCAAGTCTTCGTGCCATTTCCCTAGTTACTGTGTTCGTCGTCAGGTTGGCAAAGTCGGTCTGTTGCGCACCGAGTACGATGTCAACAACGGCGTCAACTGGCTAGCACCGTGCAACGTAAGCACAATCGGGACGGCTGGCGATGCCTGCGTCGGGAAGACCGACAAAGGCGAGTTTCGTAGCGCATTGCTCGGGAACGCTCGACGTGATCGCGCAGCAACGTTGTTCGACGAGGTGACGTTGTGCATGCTCACGGGACTCTGACCAGGATTTGTGGCAGTGGCGTAGGGACAGCCCTACGCACGCCGCAAGGCGCAAGATTGCTCAGAATGAAAGGCTGCTGCTTCAGGGCCAATAGCTCGAGCCTTCTTTGTCGAGCTTGAAAGCTGCGAGAGCAGACGCATTCACCTCACTTCCCAAGCAGAAGCGCCGGCAAGCCACGCCTAGGCGGCCGCTGATCGCGGATATCCCCTCTCGACTTTATATAGTCCTCTGCCATCTGCTTGGCTGACCAAAGGCGGATGGAGCTCGGCAATACGCGGTTGGGGTCGAGCCCCATTTGCCGAGCGTATCTTGCGACAACGGTATCTATCAGGAATAGGAAGACTTGCTCGGCTCGTTCAGAGTTGAACCGGCTGCGGGAGATATCCGCATCGAGCAACGCCATGGCCTGCTCAAAGCCGCGTTCACCCTCGGGAAAAGACAGCAGAAATTTGAGCAGCGTGCGATCTACTTCGGTGCCGCCCCATGGCCTTTCCTGCGGCAGACTGAGGGCGACAAAGAGGCGCGCAGGGCTAATTGGAACAGGGAAACGCACCGTGAGAGGCGTGGGCGAGGAGCGTAGCGGCTACTGCGTGGCGAGTGAGGGACTCGTCCATAGAGACCCCAACTCTAGTCCCTGCCACGAGGCGGCGCCAAGAATGGTGTCAGGAGTGTTGCGTGAACCTACCAGGGAGAGAACGTCAGACTTGTTGCCGCAGGAGCGGTTCCTGCTGCTTCGCAGAGAGGGGCGGGTCACGGTTCCGGTCTTTATTGTCTCAACAGTGTGAAGCGCAGGGACATGGATACGATAGATCTCAAGGCGTGCTTGATCCTAGAGCGACTCGGCGCCGCCATCCCGGGTGCACAGGTCGAGTACGCACGTGGCGGCGGGATGCATCGGTTCGTCATCGTGCACGGTACGATCAACTACGACGTGGGCTTCCCGGAGCGGTTGCTGCAGGCCTGTAGCGCAGAGGAAATCGACCGGGCGGTTCGGCTTTTCGTTGAGCGCATCCGGACCGGCGCCGGTCCGCGCCGCATTAAGGTCGGGACCAGGACCGGCGATCGGCGCGCTGCCGCCTGAACGGTTGCGCTTTCCGCCAGTTCCTAGTTCGACCCCCCGGGGTCATCGATCGCCTGCGCCATTCCCCCTACCGGGAGGCTTAGCCGTATACGACGTAGGTTGCGGCCCGAACCCGTCGATGAGTTCACGGATAGGTTCGGATTCGAACAGGTGGCCCGCGTCAGAGTAGACGGCGGTCATTCTCGAACTCCAATCTTGTAGTGCTCTGGAGGTGTCGGCGATTTCCTTGATCTCCTCGTCCTGCCATTTCTGGGTGTCTTCTCGAAGTTGCAGCAGCCCCCCAAGTGTCTCCATCGCGCTCGAAATCATCTTGAGCTTCTCCGAGAGACGGTCCTGATCTCTCTTGATCTGTCGGAAATGAAGACCAACGCCCGACAGTTCCCGGAGCCCGACAAACGTGCGATCCGCAATCCGAACGACCTCGGTGAGGTTGCTCTGGACTGTTTGGACAGAGCGCCTCAGTGCATCTAGTTCTCTTCTAGTGCGAACAGCGATCACGAGAACGCTTAACAGAAGCGTGATCCCGGTCGCGGCGGCAGCGAGCAACAGCCATTGATCCGATTCGATGATGTCCATTCTCGGATCTCCCTTGTTGTTAGCTCACGTTAGCGCGGGCTCACTTTCGAGTCACTGGTACGAAGCTACACTCTCCACGCGTGTAGCGCCAACCTTTGCCAATTGATGTTGCCGCACTGTGAAACATCCGCGCGAGCGAGTTTCCTCTCATCTACTCTTACGAAATGCCGGCACAATGGCGGGATGAATGACCTTATAAGCGCGGCTGCTGTGAAGGCAGCTATCAAAGCGCACCTTGTTTTCCACAGTCACAGGCCGAACGCCTTTGTGGACGTGCAGCTAATGCCTGGCGGCAAGCAAATGGTCTACGTCATCACGATTGAGGCCTCTCTCCTCCCGCCGGTGCGGGCACTGCTTGAGGATCGTCTGGGGCGCAGGTGTGACTACGTCCAAGGATCGTTCCTGGTGTACGGTAACGAAGTCGACCGGTTACTGAGCCAGTGAACACGATCAGAAGGCGCGTTTCATTGCTTGTTGGCACCATCCTACTGGGGGGTTGGTCCCAGCTGCGCTGGGCAACGGACATGGCCAAACGCCTACAGTTCGCGGACAGATCAGCATACAACTCGCGCCCGCGTGGGGATGGCCCTATGACCCTATCCCAATGCCGGCGCTGCGGGCTTGGCGATTCCTAGTCATCAGACCTCTGGCCCGTTCGAACGGTGGCATGACGCAGCGTGCGATCAACAATCCAATCACCCGGTCTGCGGGGTACGTCTGGAGAATTACTCGTTTCATGTCCTTAGAGTCGGCGCCGTCAGGTCCACCGAAGCAATCAGGCTGGCAGATCTGCTCCCGTTCTCTGGGCGCGATGACCGACTGGATTCGGGAAGACAAAATGCGCGCATTCCTTGCGGCGGTTTTTGCTATGGCAACCAGTCTTTCCTATGCCATCGAAGTTGTGCTGTCCACGGAGGTGCAGACACCCTTGCGACCCACCATAAAAGGCGTCACCAACTTGCCGAACGGCACCAAGTTAGCCGTGGTCGTCAGCCGCAAGGAGAGTGGGTACCGGGAACAGGCTTGGACGGAGGTGAAGTCTGGCAGTTTCGCAGTAGCCCCCCTCTCGCAAAGAGGCGATGATCTCAACCCGGGTCTCTACAATCTGGAGGTCGGCCTTGCCGCAGCTGCAGATCAGCCCTCAGCGGTACGGGAGGTGATCGGCCGGCGGGGGGAGAAGCTCCAAGGGCCCCTTGCGAAGCGAGATGGGAATAGTCGCACGGTGCGCCATACCACGACCTTCCAGGTCGGCTTAGCGGCCAATCCAGAGCTTGACCGCATGGCCCGGGAACAGGCGAGGATATCTGATACAAAGTGGTGGAGGCGGCAGTGCAGGGACCTCTGCGACAACGCAGAGCCCTTTGAGCGGGACCAGAGCCGACCATTTAGCAAGCCCGACTGCCTGAAAACTTGCCTGTCCAACCCGCCCGCTGCAACGCGTTGAGGGAACGCTGACCAGTAAGACCGCAACCATCACCCCGGCCGCAATCATGGTCACTAGGCTCTTACCGGCCAGCCTCGTCTCCAGCGCTGCGAGCGTCAATTCATCGTGCGCCAGCCCGCGCAACTCCTGCCACAGCGACTTGACCTCTTCCAGCAACCCAGAATCGCCCGGTGGGGCGCTGCCGGTTGCGGCAGATTCACCCTTCCGGTCTAGCGCGTTCGCTGGTTCCATGCGCCAGATCGTCTAGCGCGAGCTCAGCAGTCGGCTCAACAGAAAGCCAGCAGCTACGGCTATGCCCAGCGACAGCACAGGGTGGTCGCGCACGTAACCGCGGCACTGCTCCATTGCTTGCACCTGAGCATTCTTCAATTGCTCTCCCTTCACGCCGAGAGTCTCCGCCGCCTGGCCGGCCACGTCGGCGATCTTGTCGACTGCTTGGTGCGCACCTGACGCAAGGCGCTCCACTGCTGGATGTGCGGCATCGGAGACTTTGTCTATCACATCATGTGCCCCCGAGCTGGCTTGATCGACGGTTCGTGCTAGGGTGCGGCTCCCATCACTGGGACTTGACGTAACTTTTCCAGCTGCTTCCATGGCTGTCTCCTTTATCCAAAACGCTGACGAAAATCAGAGTTGATCCCCATTGATCTGACTACCAGTGGATGAAGAGATAGATGATCACCAACACGACCACTGGTACACCGAGCAACCACCCAATAACATACTTGCCATCACGCTTCTCCTTTTCGCAACGAGAGCAGTAATGAAAACGACTCCAAGGGACTCGCCCCAGCCTCGCACCTATGGCGACAGACGCCGATGGTACGACTCGATGCGCAGATGGAACCACTGACCTTCCATTCATCACTCGGCACTACTGAACGCGAATATCGTTCTTGACGTCTTTCACGCCTGCGACATCACGCGCAATCTCGGCGGCTTTATTCGATTCTTGCGTGGTCGCGGCCGTGCCAGTCAACGTTACTACGCCATTGGTGGTGGTGACACTGATATGGGTGGAACTGACGTCCTTGGCGGCAAGCAGGTCCGACTTTACTTTCGTTGTGATCCACGAATCATCGACGTACGTTCCTGTTTTTTCCCCAGCACCGGCGCAACCCGCCAAGGCCAGTATCAAGATACCCACGAGCACCCAACTTCCTCTAAATACATTCTTCATCGTTCACTCCTACTCGGTTGGTAAGTCTCAATAGAACTGAGCGTAGACTCCCGCGCGCCGCTGTTCATTGAAAGAACCACTTGGCGCCCTTTCTGCTCGCGAAGCGCGTCTCCGGATGTCGCTTCAATCTACCTAGCTCGTTCGTCACGTCAATTGATTTGGATCAAGCCTCATGTTCGATATCGCACTGAGCGTCCCAGGGAGGTATACGATCCACGGCGCCGATGTCCCACCGCACAAAAAAACATGGCTAATAGGGCATACCCAGTGGGGGCATGATGGGAGTCGCAAAGAAGATCCCGGACGCACCTCAGCGCCTAGGTAATCTCCCGGGCGGAAACGGGGCGCCTTATTCCGCTCAACTATTGGACAAGGCGCGTGCAGATACCGATACCGTTCTCAAAATGCGAACGTGGGCGCCGTAATCTTCAGCACAAAACAATACTAACGTCCGCTTAAGACGATTCGTGGGGCACCCCAACCGGTGTCCCAATTTTTTGGGCGGGCCTTAGAGGTTCACGCAGTATATGGAGGTGGAGGACGAGATTCGTAGCCCGATCTACGATCTAGGGTTCTTTACTAATCAATACTCTGCCACGCCCGCACCCTTCCAAACGTAGCCACACAACGCGTCAGAGCGCCTCGCGCAGCCTTAGCGAGTTACGTTTTGGCTACGTTGCTGCCTGAGGCGCACAACAGGATCGGGATTCCAGGATCTCGTGCTCCCTCGCGTGGCTTCGTCAGGAACGCACGGATAGAGTTTTTCCGGAGCACAGCTCATCCGACGGGCCTTGAGCGAACATGCGATTAGTTCAATCCATCGGTTGACTCAAGGCGTGGAAGAAATCTTCAAGAACGGTTTGAACCCGGGATAAGCCCCCGATAGGCTCTTCGGCCTAATGGCTCATTTCTAAATTGACAGGGATGGGGTGAGTGGTTTGTGTCAGAGCGTCCTTGATCTCGATCGACTGAAACCGGCCGATACTGTTGACCGGCGCAAGGTCGACACCGCATTCCAGCCGTCGTCGGCTGTGCCCGGCGCGAAACTCAGTGCGGCGCGAGCGTCACGCGGACGCTGCGGCCGTCGAGATACTCGATGGAGACCTCGGCCGGCGTGCCCCGCGCGATGGCGCATAGGAGGGGCAGGCTGCGCGCAGCCGGCACGCCATGACACAGGTTTTCGAGGCCGGCAGGCAAGGCTGCGACATTACTCGTCTCGGCGAGGCGCGCATTGAGCGTTGCGATGCTGCGCCCGGTGCGATCGGGCGTGAGCACGAAAGCCACGCCGAAGACGGCGGGGATGGGCCGGAAGGCGTTCAGCGGTTCCGGGTCGGGCGTGTCGTAGGCGACCAGCAGCACCGGCTGTCGTTCGACCTCAACCCAGGCGAGCGCCTCGAGCAGTCCCGCGGAAAAACTGGCGTCGTGGGCGCACAGGGTCGTCGAGCTTTCCATGGCGCCGGTAGCGACACCCCAGTAGCCGGCGGGCGCGTTATGCACCGAATTGTGGAAACGCGTCGGCGACAGTTCGCGCTGATCGGAGGCCAGCGTCTCGCAAATCGCGTGCAGGTTGTCGCCGTCGCCGCTCGAAGAGGTGAACACGGTCGCGAGCGTGCGCGGGTCGTGCTGCCCGTGCTCGCAAGCTTCGCGGCCCACGGCCAGCGCCAGGCGCACGCTTGTGCCGGTGCGGCGCCGCTCCGTGGGAGGCAGCCAGTCACTGGCCGGGATCGTCACCGGCTCGGCGCGATAGGCTTCGGCACCGGCAAGCACTGTGCGGCTCATCGGCCAGCCGCGCAGGCCGGGACCCATCACGCCAATGCCCTCGACCCAGGCACGCATCAGCCGGTGAGCCCGAACAGCAGCGTGCAGTTGGCGCCGCCGAAGCCGAAGGAGTTGCTCATCGCGCGACGCAGAGTCGCCGGGCGCGGCGCCAGCAGGTAGTCGACGTGCAATGCAGGGTCAAGCGCCTCGGTGTTCGCGCCCGCAGGCAGGAAGCCCTCTTCGAGCGCGAACGAAGTGATGATCGCCTCGATCACGCTGGAGGCCCCGAGCGCGTGGCCGGTGAGCCCTTTGGTGGAACTGCACGGCGTTGCAGCACCGAATACGGCCATCACGGCGGCGTCCTCGCAGCTGTCGTTGGTCTTGCTCGCCGTGCCGTGCAGGTTGAGATAACCCACGTCGCCGGCGCTGGCGCCGGCCGATGCCAGCGCACGCTCCATCGCCATGCGTGCGCCGAGTCCCTGCGGATGAGGGGTGGACATGTGATGGGCGTCGCTGCTTTCGCCCACGCCGAGCAGATGCACGCGCGCCGTCGATGACGCACGGTCGGGCTGCTCCAGCAGCACGAAACCCGCCGCCTCCGACAGCGAGATGCCGTCGCGCGCCGCGTCGTAGGGTCGGCACGGCCGCGGCGACATGAGGCCGAGGGAATGGAAGCCGTACAGGGTGGTGAGGCACAGCGAATCGACGCCGCCCACCAGTGCCGCATCGCACAGGTCGGCCGCGATTGCGCGCGCGGCATTGCCGAACACCTTGGCGCTCGACGCGCAGGCGGCCGAGACCACCACCGCGGGTCCGGACAGGCCCAACGCGTGGCGCACGTAATCCGCGAGCGAGAAGGTGTTGTGCGTCTCGGTATAGTGGAAATCGGGCGGCAGCCGGCCCGCCTCGTTCCGCTTGCGGTAGGCGAGTTCGGTCTGAAGGATCCCGGAGGTGCTGGTCGCAAGGAACACCCCGATGCGATCGGCGCCGTAGCGCTCGCGTGCGGCCCGAACCGCTTCGGACAGGCCATCGGTGTTCAGGCCGAGCTGCGCGAGGCGATTGTTGCGGCAGTTGTAATCGCGCAACCGGTCCAGCACGCGTGTCTCGTCCACGAGGGCGACTTCGCCCACGTACGTGTCGAGCTGCACCGTTTCGAACGCGCAGGGTGCGAGCCCCGAACGCTGCGCGCGCACCGCATCGAGATTCGCCGCGCGGCCCGCACCCAGACAGGTGACGAGCGAATAAGCAGTCAGCGCGAGGGGTTTCAAGGCAGGCAGGACAATCGGGCACCGAATCGTGGGCGTCGTTCGCGCGGACCGCGGTCAACGCCAGCGCATTCTAGCAGAGGGTCTCCGCGCGACCCGCCGGATCGGCCCTACTCGAAGGGCTTACGGTCGAGCATCGCGCTCCACAGTGCCGCCCAGGTCGCCCAGTCGTGGCCGCCTGGCATGCGCACGACGCGCTCGGCGGGCAGCGCATCGGCAAGGAGCTCGATAGACGCCGCGAAGCGGTCTTCCGTGCCGAAGGCCGCGTGGATGGTCCGTGCGCGATCGGGGTCGGCGAGGAAACCCCTCAGCCAGGCGAGCAGCCTGCGTTCGCGATCGTCCGGGGCGAAGGGCGTCGGCGCCCACCGTGCGAAGCCACCGGCGCGCAGCACTTCGTTCACCTCGGGCCGCGACCCCAGGTAGGGCGCGAGCAGCAGCAATCCATCGACCTCGTTCCCGTGCTCTTCGCGATACAACAGGCTCCCGAAGCCGCCGAGCGAGATGCCGCCGAGCCAAAGCCGCCGGTAGCCGCGAGCGCGCGCGGGTGCGATCACATCCGAGCGCAGTCTCTTCACGATCGTGTGCCCGAGGTAGTAGTCTGCGCCGGCGTCGGCCGCGATCACGTCCACGGGCAGGCCACGGCTGCGGATCTCTGCGACGAAACCGTGGTCGATGAAGTGTCGTGCGGTGCCGTAGGCGGGCGGCAGCAGCACGAGCAGGATGCGGCTGCGCGGATCGCCCGCGCTGTCGGCGATCGAATCGATCACGCCATTGCGACCTCGCGCGGCGCCAACGCAGCGGCGAACGCGAGGCTCAAGAAGGCGATTCCGACCGTCAGTCCGATTGCCGAGAGCACCGGCACACTGGAGAAGGCGAGCATGCCGAAGCCGATGACGGTGGTGGCATTCGCGAGCGCGAGCGAAAGCGCGGTGCGGTCGGTCGCGCCGCCGGACAGGAAGCGGCGCCTACTTCCAGAAATCATGGAAATTGAACCAGTTGAACGGCGCGCGCCGGGCGTGATATTCGAGACGCTCGGCATAGTGCGCCGCGAGCTGCGTGACGCCGCCTCCGCCAAGGGCCAGGGGCTCGAAGCACACCTCGTAGCGGTTGCCGCCGCGGTAGATGCCGAACATGAGCACGATGGGACGGCGCAGGATCGCCGCGAGGCGGAACGGGCCGGTGGGAAAGCGCGCGGGTGCACCGAGGAAGGGAACGGTCAGGCTGTCTTCGTCGCCTAGGCGGCGATCAGCGAGAATGCCGACGAATTCGCCGGCATCGAGGCACGCGCGCACCTGCAGCATCGAATCGATCCCGCCGAGCCCGATGATCTTCATGCCGAGCGCGGGATTGATCGACCGGATGATCGCGCCGATGCGCTGGGCGTTGGCTTCGTACATCAGCAGGTTCACCTTGGGCCCGGACTGCATCCGCCCGACCGCCCGCGTCACCTCGAAGCTGCCAAAATGGGCGCCCAGCAGGAAGCAGCCCCTGCCGGCGAGCTGGGCTTCCCGCACCGCGTCCGCGCCGACGATGTCGATGTCGAACAGATCGAAGCGGTCATTCAGCAGGAACACGCGATCGAGGATGGTCGAAGCGAACACGTGGTAGTGCTGGAACTGCTCCCGCAGGCTCGGTGGGCGGCCGAGCACGCGCGTGAGCCAGTCGCGCGAAGCGCGCCGCGACGCGACGGAAAACAGCAGGAAGTAGGCGCAGATCGGGTAGAGCAGTGCTCGCGCCGGCGTGCGGCCGAGCCGCAGCGCCACCCACACGATGAATCGCAGCGCAAGGACGTTGCCGCGTTCCGGGCGCGAGGCCCATTCCTGGGCGCGGGGGTTCATCGCGCGGTGCGCGCTGCCTGCAACTGGACCGCCAGCGCGAGCAGGGCTTCGCGCGGGATCTTGCCGCTGGCATTGCGCGGCAGGGCTCGGGTGAACGCGAGCGTCGCCTCGGGGCTCGAGTGGGCGAACATTGGGAGATGAACCTCGACCGGGTTCGACATCGCGGGGGATCGACGTGCCGTGGCGGCAATTGCGGCTGCGATCAATGGCGCCGGCGCGCCGGTCACTTCGTCCGATGCTTCTGGACGTGCTCGCTCAGGCTGCGGAGCGAGCCGAAGATGCGCACGTTGTCGGCGTCGTCGGCTTTCAGCTGGACGCCATAGGTCTTCGAGATCACCAGTGCGACTTCCAGGATGTCGATGGAGTCCAGGCCGAGCCCGTCGCGGTACAGCGGCGCAGCCGCATCGACCTCGGCGGGCGCGATCTCGAGGTTGAGCGCCTCCACGATCAGCGTCGCGAGCCGGGTTTCCTCTGCAGTCTGCAACGTCGTGGTCGTCATGGCATAGTGCTCCGGGAATCGGTCATCGGCGGCGGGCAAGTGGGTGGTCGGGCGGGCATCGGGGCGGGTGCGGTTGGTCCATGCCGGATGGAATCATCCGGATTCCGCTCGATTCGGGCGTTTCCCGAGCCGTCGGAGCGCTCTGAGTGTAGCGACGAGCCCAAGCGCAGACAAGGTACCGCGCCGGGCTTACGCCCTAAGCCATAAAGGCGGCGAGCGTACCGTGCAGGATGCAGCGCTCGCCCAGGTCGACCTGCATCGCGTAATGCGCGAGCGGTGGCCCGAGCGCTTCGAGCGTCACGGTCGCCGTGAGCGCCGTGTCGGCCGGAACGTGCGTGGCGAACAGCGACACGTCACGAAGGCCGACCAGGTAGCCCGCGCGCGGGCCGGCCCCGGGGCCGTCGCGCCACCGGCGCCCGGCTTCCCAGAGCGCGCCCGTCTGCGCGGCGGCTTCGATGGCCGCCAGGGCCGGGGCAAGCCCGCCCGCGACGAGCGGGCAGTTCGACGGGACGCGCGCCGAACAGGCGAGGCCGTCCGCGGATGCACCGAGCACACCAGTGACGAAACGCATCGGCGGCTGGTGCGGGAGCAACGCTTCCACGGGTGGCGCGTCTGCCAGCACCGGCAAGGCGGGTGCGGCCGGACGGTCGGCCGTGTGCAGGCCGAACCGCAGCTCGCCGTTCATGACCGGCGCACCATCGCGCGTAAGCGCGACGCGCAGCGTGTCGTTCGCCCGTGCTTCGGTCGCGAGACGCAGCCGTTCACCCGGACGGACCAGTTGCCGCAGGCGCACGAACGGTATGCCGCCGAGGGCCAGCGCGGTGCCGCGTTCCCGCGCCAGCGCCTCGACCACGAGCGCCAGTTGCGCGACGCCGGGCAGGATCGGGTTGCCGGGGAAATGGCCTTCGAACCATGTGTCTGCGACCGCGATGTCGAGCGTGCTGTTCACGCGCGGCGTGCCGTGATCGCCGCCACCACGAACGACGGAAAGGCATCGCGCAGGGCGGCGATGTCCGGAAAGATCGTCACGTCGCAGAAGCCGTTCGCCTCCAGCGCCGCAGTCCATTGTTCGGGGGTCAGGAAACCGCCGTTCGGGCGCCAGGTTGGGACCAGCGTCGGCGCCTGGAAGGCACTGAGCAGGTTGAACACGAACTCCAAGTGCAACGGACGACCGGCGAACGGTCGCACGCACTCCGAGATCACGAGCGCCCCGCCGGGTGCGAGCGCGTCGCGGACTTCGACCAGCGTCGCGGCGAGATCGCGCGCAACGTGCAGGGCGTTGACGGCGTAGACCAGCGCATAGGAGCCGGCCGCGACGCCGGCCTTCGCGAACGGCTGATCCTGGTCCAGCCACGCAAACGTGAGCGGCGCGTCAGGAAATCGTGCTGACAGCGCCCTCTTCGCGCGTCGCAGGAAAGCCGGCACGATCTCGGTGAAACGATAGGCCGCGAGCCGGTCTGCCGGGCCGAGCGATTCGAGTCGCGTGAGCAACGCCTTGGCGCCGCTGCCCAGGCCGCCGCCGAGTTCGAGCACGGTGGCCGCGCGGCCGGGCAACGCGCGCTCGGCGGCGAGGGCGCCCACGGCGTTGGCGATGGCGTATAGCGGGTTGGCGTTGGAGAAGTACTCGATCCAGGCATCGATGTGATCGGGCTCGAACAGCGCGTCCTCACCCGAGACCGCGCCCCGCAGGACGGCGGGGTATTCAGCCGCGGCGAGCGCCGCGATCCGGTACGAAGGCAGGCAGCGCGCGTCGTGCCCGGCCTGCTCGCGCACCAATTCTTCCGCGTCGAGCACCGGTAGCGCAGGGATCGTCCGGAAGCGGCCGTCGCCGATCTGCTCCAGGCGCCCCCGCGTGGCCAGCATGCGCAAGAACCACGATGCCGGCACCCGTGCGGCCTCGGGCGCGAGGCCGGCGCGCGCCACGGCCTCGTCCACGTTCGCCGGTTCGCCGCATGCTTGCTCGAGGCCCGTCGCGCGAAACACCGCGACCGCCAGGCGGAACACGTACTCCTCCAGACGTTCGCTGGACTGGATGAAGCCGTCGTCGAACAGGCCGACCAACTCCGCCGGCAGGACCCGCGCAAGCGCGGCCTGAGTGTCGGTGTGGGAGGCGTTGGGCATCAGCGCCTGCGCCCAGCCGTACTCACGCCAGCCCCCCAGAAACGGCGATGATCTGGCCGGTGATGTAGCCCGCGCGCTCCGAGGCGAGGAAGCTCACGAGGCCGGCCACGTCGTCGGGGGTGCCCGCCCGCTGCATCGGCACCAGCGCCTTCACGCGCTCGTCGGGGAAGGCGTCGGCCGTGCTGCCGGCGTCGATCACGCCCGGCGCGACCACGTTGGCGGTGATGCCCCGCGTCGCCACCTCGAGCGCAAGCGAGCGTGTCGCGCCGTGCAGGCCGGCCTTCGCCGCGGCGTAGTTTGCCTGCCCCCGGTTACCGATCAGCGCGCTCACCGACGAGATGCTGATGATGCGGCCCCAGCGCGTGCGGATCATCGGCAGCAGCAACGGCTGGGTCACGTTGAAGAAGCCATTCAGATTGACGTCGACCACGCTCGCCCACTGGGGCCCGGTCATGCCCGCCAGTGGCGCGTCGATGTGCAGGCCGGCGTTGTTCACGAGCACCTGCACGTGCGCCTCGGCGAGCAGCGTCTCGATCGCGTTCCGCGCGGCCCGGGCGTCGGCCACGTCGAATCGCACGGACTGCGCAGAGCCGCCCGCCGCGACGATGTCCGCGACGAGGCGCTCGGCGGTGTCGGCATTGCGATGCGCATGCGCGATCACGTGCAGCCCGTCGGCGGCGAGTGCGCGGCAGATGGCCGCGCCCACGGCGCTGCTCGCACCGGTCACGAGGGCCCGTTTCACGGGGACAGGTTCCGTGGGAAGAGGACCCTGCCGCGCAGCGTTGCTGGTGATCGCGGCGCTGAGCTCGCGTGGCCGAAGGGCCTCGAGACGGAACGGGGCGCACGCGGTTGCGGGTGGGGAGCTGATGGGGACATCGGTCGCAGTGTAACAAAGGGCCGGGGGACGTACCGCGCCGGACGGCTCGATCCGCCGTCGAGAAAGAACTAGAATGCGAGGCAGATGCAATTTGGCTTATCAGAGGGTTTCCCGGCGGTCCGGCCAGCCGCAGCCGGCATTGGGTCGGCATCGCTCGAGAGGCAGTCCATGACCGACGAAGTGATGCCGTGCGAGGTGCTGATCGTGCGGGATCCCGTCAACCAGTTCAAGCCCGGCTTCGCACTGATCGCCCAGCGGGCAGGCGTGCCGGTGCAGACCGTGTTCATCGAGACCGACTGCCCGTTCCTGGGCAAGGGCTGGCGATGGTGGCGCAGGCCTCGGTTTCCGGTCCGCTACCAAGTGCGTCTGGGTCGTCGCTTCATGGTGGACGGCGACGCAAGAGCTTTCAGCGCGACGCTGGAAGCGTATTTCGAAGACGAGTTGCGCGGCAGCCGTCCGATGGGTCCCGATGTCTGACCCCGCGCGTCCGCCGCAGGGCGAAGAGGCCGTGGTGCACGCGCCGCATCCACCGCTCACGCAGTATTACGATGGCGAACATCGCCGCCGCGATTGGGTGCGCGCGATCTTCGACAGTTCCGCGTCCGACTACGATCGCGTCGAGCGCTTGATGGCCCTGGGCTCGGGCTCCTGGTACCGGCGCCAGGCGCTGGTGCGTGCAGGGCTCGCGCCGGGGATGCGCGTGGTCGACGTCGGCGTGGGCACGGGGATGGTGGCGCGCGAGGCCGCGCGGATCGTCGGCTCGGCGTCACTGGTGACGGGTGTGGACCCGAGTCCCGGCATGCTGGCCAATGCCCGCGTGCCCGAAGGCGTGACGCTGATCGAAGGATCGGCGGAGGCGATTCCGCTTCCGGATGGTTGCGCGGACTTCGTTAGCATGGGCTATGCGCTGCGCCACATCGGCGATCTCTCGGCGGCGTTCCGCGAGTTCCACCGCGTGTTGAAGCCCGGCGGCATCGCCTGCGTGCTCGAGATCACGCGCCCGGAGACGCGTCTGCGCATGCTGGTGCTCAAGACCTACATGCGCGGCGTGATACCGGCGTTGTCGTGGTTCGTGGCACGCAATGCCGACACGCCGAAACTCATGCGCTACTACTGGGACACGATCGAGACCTGCGTGCCGCCGGCGCGGGTGGTCGCGACCCTGGAAGCTGCCGGGCTCGAGGACGTCAAGCGTCACGTGGAAGCGGGCATCTTCTCCGAGTACCTGGCGATCAGGCCGAGGGCTTCGTGAGAATGTTTCCTCCGGGTCTTTTCTCCGTGCGCCCTACGCCGTGTACTGGCTACGGCGCTATCGTCCAGGCGCCGCTCGGCAACGAAACGTTCTATGGCTTTGCAAGAACGTAGAGGGGAGGTGATGCCCGTGCTTGCTAGCTCATGGCTTCGGTTGGCCACGAATGTTCGCTTCCGGGCAATTTGGGCGGCGGCGCTGACCGACTGCTTCTGGCTCGCACGCTGCCTGTCAGAACAACGCAGCGGCAATCGTGCGGGCATGACTTCGAACATCACAATCCCTAGCGGCGAGCCCCGCATCTCTCGCACCGCCGCTGCCTAGCAGGCTCCGACTCTCGCGAGATGCACGCGGGATCGCGATTACTCGGCGGCGCGGATACATCGCGACGAGCGATCGGAAGACCGCTGGAGCGGTTAAGCGTACCATCCCCCAGTTGACCCTATTGCGCGCGGGTGAGGCGATCCCATGATCCAAGCTCTACTGGCTTTGACGCTCCCTCCTCGTGGCCGGTGTGAGACGGCGGCCATTTGCGAACGCGAAGCCATGCCCCGTTGTCGAGCAACACTTGCGCCAGTCAGGCTCCACAGCCAGGGAGGAATACACGCTATGAGCAAGCGCCTGTTTTTCGCACTCGCATTCCTCGTCGGCTGCGCCGCCTCCCCCAACAACATCCCGTTGGTGTGGAAGCCCGAGAGGGAACACAGCGCCGCGCCGGGCGCAGCTCCGGTCGACTTTTTCAAGGCCAAGATCAGAGTGGCGCCGATGACCGACTCGCGAGAGAATCCAAAGCTGATCGGGGAGAACCGTGAGGATCCGACGCCCAAGCCAGCGACGACCAGCGATGATGTGGCGGCGTTCGTCACGGACCATTTCAAGACGCTGCTCAGCCGCTGCCGGCATGACCGTGGTAGACAACGGCGAAAGCGCGATCATCAAGGGCGACATTCAGCGGTTCTTCGTTACCGAGACGAGCAAATATTCGGGCGAGGTGCGTATCGACATCGTAGTCACCGATCCCACCGGCAAGACCCTGTGGGAGGGTACGACCGGCGGGACCTCGATCCGGGCCGGCTTCTCCTATCGGGCTGAGAACTACTATGAAAGCTTGAGCGACGCTCTGACGATAGCAACCAACGCTCTCCTGCGGGAACCGGGCTTCGAGGCGGCCATCGCGCGTACGCGATAACCTCCTCGAGCGCGTACACGTAGAGCGATTCAACAGATTGGGCAGGAACGCGATCTCTATGGACGGCTGCAAGGAAGCTATGTCGTCACTCAGAGCGGCACGCTGGCAAGCAAATTCCGACGCCAACCAGAAATCCGGCAGAATCATAGGTCACACGCGACTGTGAGCGGCCTCCGCATCGGGTCCACCGTTCCGACGCACCACCGTTCCAACTCGTCCGCGGGCTGATCCCCGGAGCGCGAGCCTGCGCTCTCGCAATTGCCAACGCGAGTGTGCGCAGGCCGCATGGCCCGTTCGGGCCACTCGGGTGGCCCATCGGTGCCTATCGCCTGTCCCCTTCGCCCCGTTGTCGCGGTATCGCATCTGAGTGATGATCGATCGCATGGCCGCGCAGTCTCGGCGCTATGTCGGGCGGTTGAACGCGCTGTGCGGAGATCCCACTCTGATCAAACACAAAGCGGCTAGATGACAGGATCATCTAACCGCTTGTGT